>JANOZK010000058.1:0-9476 GCA_031429335.1 Chitinophagaceae bacterium
TTTAAAACGCTTAACGAACTAGAAACATTTGTAGGTAACCTTACAAAAAGTCTTCCGAAGAAAAATATTATTAGTATTTGCTCATACAGTTATATTTTTTTAGATCAATTTTGGTCTGTTTTATAATTCCATTTGGTATAATCTTGTTTGTTTTAAGAAAAAATGATGATTTATAGGCCTAAGAAAGTTGATTTTTCCATTCTTTTATTACCCTCACCAATTTTATATCCATTGTTATAAATAACAACTTTATAATCACCAGTTTCGAACTTGTTACCTGGATTCCATTGAAAGTTTACACCAACTTTTTTACCTTGCTCATAGTTTACATCTACCTTTTGGGTATATTGAATAGTTTTTCCTTGTCTATCTGTAAAATTGCCTGAAGAGGTAGATAAAGATCCATCTGGATGATACACACATACCAATAACGACTTATTGCCACTTGATGCTATTCTATTTTCATCGATATCAAATGAAACTTTTAAATAATCTGCTTTTTTTGCTTTTGTTGTGGTTTTTTCTTTGCTACCTCTTAAATTTATTGCCACAATATCAATATTCGAAGCATGCAAGGTAGATGCAACATCTTCTACCATAGCCTTCTCTTCTTTTGTTTTATCCAAATTGGTTTGTAAACTATTTTTCTCGTTGGTCAATTGGCCCTTTTCTGTCGTTAATTGATCGTTGCTTGCAGTTAACTGTTTGTTTTCAGCAGTTAATTTTTCTACTTCAGCATATAAAGTTTCAACTTTACCTTGTAGCTCGGCTATTTGTTTTTGTGCTTCAAATAACTCTGCAGCAGTTAAATTTTTCTTTTTCAAAGTAGCAGCTATATTGCTTCTTAGTTTTTTTATTTCACTACTTTTTTCTGCTAAAGCTCCTTCTAATTGTTGATTGTTAGTGGTAATAGAGTCTGCTTTACCACTTAACATATCAAACTGTATTTGCAAAGATGATAGGTCCATAGAATCTTTCATTATTCTATCAACATACATTATTTTTTCTCCCTTAACTTGTTTTTTATCATAAATAAAATAACCCCAAGAACAAATTAATGCACCCACAAGCAAAGCTAAAAATATATTTTTATTGTCTTTTTTGGGCTCGCTGGTATTCTTAGTTTCATTAGAATTATCAGGCGTAGCCAACGGAAATTGGGTGTAACTCATATTTTGTTTTTTATGTTTAAATGCAAAGTACTGTAAGTTTCCACAAAATATACCCATGTAAAAATGTAAATTATTTCACAAATGTTATACACATTTTATAATTTAAATTGTATTTATCTTTATCAAAGTTTTTTATCTTATTATCAATTCGATTTTTTATTACTTAAATTATTGATAAACAATACTTTACTAAAAAATATTTTATATTATGCTTAAAGATTTATTCTTAATAGACATAGAAACAGTGCCCATGGAAGAAGATTATCATCAACTTTCAGAAACATGGCAAAAACTTTGGTGGGATAAAGTTGCTAAAACGGTACCTGAAAATACAACACCTGCCGAAAGCTGGAAACAAAAAGCTGGCATACTAGCCGAATTTGGAAAAATTATTTGTATAAGCACAGCCTACTTTTTTGAAGATGAAAACCGTAATCAATGCATTAAAGTAAAAAGTATATCTGGCAATGATGAGGTAACTGTAATTCAAGGTTTTTTAGAATTGTGTGCAAAAATGTACAAGCATAATAAAAATTTTCAATTTGGTGGCCACAATATTAAGGAGTTTGATTTACCATACATCTGCCGTAGAATTATGATTAACCAGTTGCCCATGCCAGAATATTTGTGGTTGCACGATAGAAAACCTTGGGAGGTAAAAATGTTTGATACACTTAACTGGTGGAAATTTGGCGACAATAAAAATTATATTTCTTTACACCTATTAGCCAGTGTACTAAACATACCTACCAGCAAATCTGATATTGATGGAAGTATGGTACAAGATGTTTATTATAAAGAAAATAACTTAAAACGAATAGTTGAATATTGCCAAAGAGATGTGATAGTTTGTGCAAACATCGTTTTAAGATATAAAGGATTACCGTTGTTAAGTAACAACAATGTGATAATTGTAGAATAATTTTTGTAGCGTTTACTAACCAATTTGCCTAGTTTTCAACAATTAAATTACATTTCTTGTAGCATTATAGTTGATACTTACTTTTGTTAAATGTCGGTAGAAAAAATTATAGGAGATTGGAAAAAGGGAAATTTTAAACCCATTTATTGGTTAGAAGGAGAAGAACCCTATTATATTGATAAAATTGTTGAGTTTGCCGAACACAAAATACTTTCTGAAACTGAATCTAGTTTTAACCTTTCAGTGTTTTATGGAAAAGATGCTAGTTGGCCCGATGTTGTAAACGCTTGCAGAAGATACCCCATGTTCTCAGAAAAACAGGTGGTGCTAATTAAAGAAGCACAACACATGAAAGAAATTGAGCATCTAGAATCCTATATCGACAACCCACTTCCGTCAACCATTTTTGTAGTTGCCTACAAAGAAAAAAAAGTAGATGCTCGTACAAAATTTGCCAAGACTATAAAGGCTAAAGGAGAAATATTTTCAACCAAAAAAATGTATGAATCTGAGTTGCCCAATTGGGCAAATGGTATGATTACAAATCACGGACTTAGTATTCAACAAAAAGCATTGTTATTATTAGTAGATCATGTTGGCAATGATTTAAATAGGCTAGAAAATGAAATAGAAAAACTTGCCATTAACTTAGGAAATAGAAAAAATATTACGGAGGATGATATTGAAAATTATATTGGCATAAGCAAAGAATTTAATGTTTTTGAATTACAAGCTGCATTTGGCAAAAAAGATTTCGCAAAAGCAATAAGGATAATAAATTATTTCGAAAAAAATCCAAAGGCAGGCCCTATACAATTAATTTTACCCTCATTGTACAGCTTTTTTAGTAAAGTGTATGGTATTTTTGGTGTTGGCACTACCGATGAAAAAACTATTGCAGCAGCTTTAGGCATTGCTCCATTTTTTATGAAAGATTATATGCAAGCAAGTAGAAATTATGGCCACTCGGGAGTAGAAAAAATGTTGCTATTGTTACACCAGTATAACTTGCGTAGTTTGGGTGTTAAAGATGGTGGCACAAGCGATGCAGGCTTAATGAAAGAATTTACGGTTAAGGTGATGAGTTCGGCTGAATAGTACTAATCTACCAATTCGTTTTTTACTGCAAAAAAAACTAATCCAGCTGTATTTTTTACGCCAAATTTTTCCATTAACCTTTCTTTTATACTTTCAACCGTTCTTGGGCTCATATTCATTTTATCACCAATTTCTTGGCTTGTAAATTCCATACAGATATAACGAATAACTTCTTTTTCTTTTTCAGTAATTTCTAGCGAGTTGGTGAGTGGTGCAATAGACTTATTTTTTGCGTGTGCTCTTTTTAATAAAATTCTATTTACAAAGTTTGTTAAATAATAACCCTTTGTTGCAACCTCAATAATTGCTTTTCGTATTTCTTGAGGATCGGTGCTTTTTAATAAATAACCACAAGCACCATTCTCCATTAAGTGCGATACAAATTTATCATCTTCATGCATGGTTAAAACCAAAACAGCAATGTGAGGGTAATTTTTGTTAATAAATTTTGTTGCTTCAATGCCATCTTTAATAGGCATTCGCAAATCCATTAAAACTACATGTGGATCGGCTTGTTTAATATTGTTTAATAACTCTTCCCCATTTTCGGCTTCTAATACAAACTTAATATTTGTGTAGTTACGTAAGGATAAAATTACTCCATTTCGAAAAATTTTATGATCATCGGCAATAGCTACCCTTATTTCATTTAACATAGTATTGGTAAAGTAAATTGTAACCTAAAGGTACAATGATTATTATTGTATACAATTGCTAATTAGCAGTTTCGTCCTCTTCTCTTGGAATATCTAAAGTAACCTTAAACAAAGATTGAGATGTATCTTCTTCGTAAAAAATATCTCCATGTATAACCCTCAGCCGGCTTTGAATATTTTTTAACCCCAGTCCATCTTTAAACTTTGTAAACCTTAAGAATTCATCTTGGGTTAATCCTTTTCCATCGTGGTGAATTCTAAGTATTAATTTATTTTCTACTTCATGTTGGGTAAGATGAATGAAAGAAGAGTTGCTATGCTTTAATATGTTATTAACCAACTCTTGTAATACTCTAAATAAAATTAATTCTTTTTCAGGTTTTAAGCGTTCCCTATAATCATTAAAACGGCTACTAGCATTTATAGAACCCGAATTACTTATTTTTTGAAAAAAATCGTTTACTGCCGATTCTAAACCAAAGTTTTTTAGGGTTGGGGGCATTAAACTATGTGAAATATTTCTAATTAACGTGATGGTTTCATCAATTATTTGTTTTGCATTAAATATGTTTTGCATTTGGGTGGTTTTATCCAAATTCACCAAATTTTCATTTAAATATAAACGAGCAGTTGCTAATAATGGGCCTGCATCATCATGTAAATCTGCGGCTAACCTTGTTCTTTCTTCTTCTTGTAGTTTTATAGATGCCCTTAACAACATTTTCTGATGCTCGGACTCCATATCTTGTATCTGCTGCTGATAACGCATTACCCTACGTTGATGAAAAATAATAAACAAAATAAGTGCAGTAGCTAATAAAATCATACCAACAGTACCCAAAAAAAGTACTGGTGAAATATTTGCAAGTGGCGATTGAATAAATAAAAACCTAATCATACTTAATCCTTAAACTTTTAAATCTTTAATATAATACATACTGTTTTTGTTGGGTTGGTTCTTGAGAAGTTTATCTGGATTAATGCAAAAAGCAATGGTAATAAGTATGTTTTTAATAATACTTCCAAAACGTGATATATATTCGAAAATTACAACATCTGTATTCTTATCACTAGTATTTATTGGTGTAAAAAAACTAAAAAAAGTACCTGCACAATAAATTAAAATAGCCGATATCAACCAAAATTGGTAGGTATTATAAATAAAAATATTTTCTGTAATTTTAGACTTTTCGAAGAAGTAGAGCAGGCAATACAACAATAAAAATAAAAACTCAATAGTTTGAGACAAGTAATCGTACTTGTTAATGCTGCCAATAAAAAAGTTTTGTATTATCCAAAAAATGGAAAAAAGGAATAAAACCAGCAGTATAACTTTTTGGGTTCGTTTTCTTTTTATAAGATGAGAAAAGAAGAAGGAAAGAACAGAAAACTCAATCAAGGTAAAAATACTTACTAACCAAATATTATTGCGGCCACTGTTAGCCATTTTTAAACTAAGTACATCAACTAAAACACTTAGTACCAGTAATAAAAAAATTACCCATTTTAGTTTTTGCTTTCTGTTAAATTGAAAAACAAAAAAAACTAAAATGGGTAAAAATGTTGAGTATATCGATATGTATTGTATAATTTCTTTCAATTACTAATATTTTCTCAAAAATAGTAATTAAAAGTTAAAAATTGCAATTGTATTAAATTAATCCCAACTTAAATCAACATCACCAGTACCGCTTCCACAACTTGGAGGGCAAATTGTATTTCTATCAGCCACAATCCCTTTTTGCTTAATCAATTCGCCATTATCGCCAATAGTGGTATAGCTTAAAATGTTGTTACCATCTTTATCGGCAGCAACCAAAACCAATTGCTTTACACCTAAATCGTTAATAGCATTAAACATTCTTAAGCCAGTACAACCTGGTTGTGCTAAAAGGCTTTCGATAATATTTCTACCTGTAAAAGAAGCCAATACATCGTCTGGATTTTCAGTGTGCCAACGCTTAATCATTTTAGCACCAAGCTCATAGCCAATGTCTTCTCCAACATTTGGAGTAAATGAACGATTTTGCTCTATAACACGTCCTTTAACAACGATTAATTCTTTTGCCATTTTTGTAAATTTAATATGGGTTATTAATGATGATTTCAACATCTAAATTCAATTAAAAGAATTTATCCACAAGTATTGGTATGAACATACATTTAGGTGTAAATTTGATGTAATTCAATGCCAATAAGGGTTTTAAAGTGTTTGAATTGAATAAAAATGATAAAATTTAGCGTATTTTCACTATTTAGGGTACGTAATTTTACGGTAACCAAAGTTCGTATTTTTATCATCGGTCATAGTATATGTGCATAGAAATACTACGATTTTGTTTTTATAAGCTAAAATGTGGATAACTCTTTTCAAATTGAAAAACTCTACATCAAATTAAAGTGTTTCATTTTTTAGAGGACATTGAATTTGTTTTTGGATAATAGAATATTTACACCCATGAGTACAGAAAGAGTTATTAAACTTGCTATTGCCGATGATCATAAAATATTTAGAGATGGATTAAGATCGTCTTTAAAGGACAAAGATTTTATTAAAATTATATGGGAGGCTGAAGATGGGAAAGATATGACCCACAAATTAAAAATTAAACTACCCGATGTTATATTAATGGATATACGGATGCCTGAAATAGATGGTATCGAAGCAATAAAACTAATTAGACATGAATATGAAAATTTAAAAATTATTGTAATAAGCATGTACGACGACAAGGAGATTATTACAAAAATGATGGAAATGGGGGCTAACTCTTATTTAACAAAAACCACCGACCCTCAAGAAATTTATAATGCAATAGTTACTTGTATGAATGAAGGCTTCTATTTCAACGATTTAATTAATTCTGCCGTTTTATTGCGATTACAGCATAAAAAAAATGTACGAAAATTTTATCCTAGTTCTATAAAGTTTAATGAAAAAGAATTACGAATCATTAAATTAATTAGTGAGGATAAAACTACAGAAGAAATTTCTGGAGAAATATTTTTAAGCCCACGAACCATTGAAACTATAAGACAAGGTATGAAGCAAAAAGTGGGTGCAAAAACAATTGCAGGTTTAATAATGTATGCTATGAGAAATAAATTGTTAGAATAAATCATGCAATTGATTCACCCGTTTTAAACCAACTATTATCTGCTTAAAATACCATAGTGTAATTCCCCAAAATTTTGCAACGACGAAAGTTTTAAGTCGGCAGCACCCCATCTTTCATCTTTCGATTGACTATGATGTGGCACAATAACACATTTCATTCTGGCTGCTTTAGCAGCAATTAACCCGTTAAAAGAATCTTCGAAACAAATACATTGATGGGGATGAACCTTTAGCTTTTCTGCACAGTCTAAATAAACTTGTGGGTGAGGCTTACCAAAAGGCAAATGTTCTGCAGATGAAGTAGCATGCAAATAATTTTTAACTCCAGTAATTGCAACTACCACATCTACTAATTCTTGTGGCGATGATGTAGCGATACCTATATTGAAGTTTTTTTGTACAAAAAAATTAAATATATACTCAACCCCCGGCATCACCACTCCCTTGTGTTCAACTTTTGCAATAACCAATTCAATTATTTTTTTTTCAGCTTTAGCCAATTCATCATCTCCAATATTAAATTGCCTAAACCACCATTGAACAAACTCTTTGGTACGTAAACCAGTGGTTGTTTTATATTGCTCTTCACTTAAACTAACACCATATTGTTTAAAAATTTCATCTGCTGCTTGGTGCCACAATGGTTCGCTATCAATTAACAAACCATCCATATCAAAAATTACAGTATTAAATTGCATAATCTAAAAAATTACGACAAATGTAAAGCTTGGATTTCGAATTGATTATGAGTAATTTTAAGAATGACTTTTATAGATTTTTTTTACGATTACCACGTGTTTAAGTTACAATGATTATATTGCATATCCGTTAACCTAAATAAACTACAATTGCAATGAATTTAGTTGACAAACTAAAACAGCTTCGTATTATAAAATCATTGGTATATGCTGTTGTGGGCATATTTACTTATCCAGGTTTAACCATTTTTAATAAAATAAAAATTGAGGGTACCGAGCATATTGAAAATTTACCCCATAAAAATGTGCTATTTGTAAGCAACCATCAAACCTATTTTGCAGATGTAATTACTTTCTTGCACATATTTGCTGCCGTTAAATGGAGAAAAAAAAATAGGTTGGGTTTGCCTTATTATTTATTAAACCCATTTACTAATTTATTTTATGTTGCTGCAGAAGAAACCATGAAAGGCAGTTGGATAAGCCGATTATTTATTTTGGCAGGAGCATTAACTGTAAAGAGAACATGGAGGGCAGAAGGCAAAGAAGTGCAACGTGGATTAGATCCCAGCGATACTAGAAAAATAAACCGAGCACTAGAAAAAAGTTGGGTGATTACTTTTCCTCAAGGAACCACAAAACCATTTGCTCCTGGACGCAAAGGCACTGGCTTTATTATTAAAAACAATCATCCCATAGTTGTGCCTGTTGTAATAAACGGTTTTTGGAGGGCATTTAACAAAAAAGGGTTAGCATTCAAGAAAAAAGGTTCTACCCTATCTGTACGTTTTAAAGAACCATTAATTATCGATTATACACAACCTGCCGAAATTATCTTAGAGCAAGTTATGGATGCTATTGAGCAAAGTAAAAAATACATGCTTAAAGGCAAACACCATTTAATGAATGCGTTGGATAAGTAGGAAAACAATAAAATATTCTACAATTTTTACAAAGGGATTTTTGAAGAATTAATACACTTGTCAATTTATCTTACTAATCTTTACTAAAAAAGGCTTTTAATTCAGAAGCATCATCGGGTTTCATTTTTCCAGCCAATATTAAACGTAATTGACGGCGGCGTAAAGCACCATCAAATAATTTTTTTTCTTCTTCTGTTTCAGGTACAACTTCTGGCACAGTTCGAGGTTTACCGTTAGGGTCTAATGCAACAAAAGTAAAATAAGCTTCATTACTTTCATATTTATATTGGTGTAATAAATCTTCTCCCCAAACTTTTAAGTGTATTTCCATACTGGTATTAAAAGCCCTACAAACTTTGGCTTGAATATGTACTACATTACCCAGTTTTATAGGATTTTTAAAACTTAAATTGTCAACACTTGCTGTCATGCTTGGGGTGTTGCAATGCTTGCCAGCTGCAATGCCTGCTGCTATATCCATCCAATACATTAATCTTCCTCCCATTAAATTACCAAAAGTATTGGTATCGTTAGGTAAAACCAGTTCGTTCATTATGGTAAAACTCTCACTAACTTTTCTACTGTCCATTGATTTATTCATTTGTGCTGCAAAGATAATAGATAAGGGTGAGAGGTAAATGGTGAATGGTGAGTGGGGAAAGTTGAATGTGAAGATGAAGGTGAGCTAGGAATTGGTAATTAGGGAATTTGTGTCAAAGCACTAACTCATATTCATTACATTAACTCGTAATACCAAATGGAATTATAAAACAGACCAAAATTGATCTAAAAAAATATAACTGTATGAGCAAATACTAATAATATTTTTCTTCGGAAGACTTTTTGTAAGGTTACCTACAAATGTTTCTAGTTCGTTAAGCGTTTTAAA
>JANOZK010000059.1:0-2413 GCA_031429335.1 Chitinophagaceae bacterium
GGTGCTTATACAACAGTTGCAAGTGGTGTTGCGTCGGGTGCATTAAGTTTAAATGTGGGTACAAATACAATTGATGTAAAAGTTACCGCACAAGATGGTACAACCATTAAAACATATACAACAACAGTTACAAGAGCTGCAGCATCATCTACAATTACAACAAGTGTTACAAGCCTTACAGCCTTTACAAATTGTAGTGGTGTAGTTTCAACTGCACAAAGTTTTACCGTTAGTGGCAGTGGGTTAACAGCTAATTTAGTGGTAACTGCACCTACTGGTTATGAAGTTTCAACTACAGCAGGTAGTGGTTATAGTAGTAGCGTAAGCCTAACACCTAGCACTGGCACTGTTGCAACTACAACCATTTATTCACGTTTATCAATTACAGCTACTGGTAGCCCAGCAGGTAATATTGCTTGCACAAGTACAGGAGCAACTACTATAAATATTGCAGTAACTGGCACAGTAACAACTACGCCTACACCAACCATTTCAGGTGCAGCAGCATTTTGTACAGGTGGCAGTGTAACACTTACATCAAGTGCAGCAAGTGGTAATCAATGGTATAAAGATGCTGTGTTAATAGGTAGTGCAACCAATACCACTTATAGTGCAACTACTGCAGGAGTTTATACAGTTATTGCTACTACAAGTGGTTGTAGTTCTGCTGCAAGTGCAGGTAAAACGGTTACAGTTAATAGTTTGCCAGTTAAACCAATTATTGCATCTAACAACAGGTTGAATTTGGGAGATTCTCTTAAAATGTATAATATTTCTGGTGTAAATCTTAACTCTCCACAATGGTTTAAAAGTGATAGTTTAACACTACCTTATTTGCCTGTAGCCCTTGCTACCAATGATAGTTTATGGTATTATAATCAAGATAAGCCTAGTTACTTTAGATTAAAAGAAACCAATAGTAATGGTTGTGAAGCTATATCAGATACTTTTAATATTCCAAAGGGTACATATCCAGATTCTGCGATGAAAGCAACAATAAGTGCTAAGATTAGAATACATATTGTATTAGCTGACTTCAACCGTAAAAGGAAAACATGGTTTACATACAAAACTATTGTTAATGACGGTCGAGAATGTTCGGGTTGCGGTCAACAACCTTACGAGTTTCCTACTGATAAAATGGGTTTTGGGTTTGAATCTTCTAAAAATCTTTCTGGTACATTGCGTATTACAACTAGAGTAAAACCACAATTCAACACCGTTTCTCGCCTTTCAGATTATGCTGCAAGAAGGTCTTTTGAAATTATTGATTCAGGCAATACTCGTTTAGACACATTAAGTGGTAACCTAAGCTTATATTTTACACAAGCCGATTTTGATAATTTTAACACATCTAGCGATATTCAGTTACCTACAGGCCCTAACGATATTTTGGGTAAAGCCAACTTGCGTATTATGAGAAAAATAGGAGCTAGTAGCGATACTGCTTCAGGTGCACCTAGCACTTATAGTGGGGCAACAGACTATTTTAATCCTATAGATTCGAATATTACTTGGATTCCTGGTGTAAACTATTGGGAAGTTAAGTTTGATTTTACCGGTTTTGGTGGGTTCTTTTTAACCACAGAAAATGCAGAATTTTTACCACCGGGTAATGCCATTACATTAGATGGTGTAAACGATTATATTAGAATGCCGGTAGGTTTAACCAACGATACCCAATCGCAATCTGTAGAGTTTTGGACTAAGATTAATGGCAGCATTCCTACTGGTAATAACAAACTATACATAAGAGGAGAAGATGGTTTTGGTGCAGGCTGGTCTAATTCGGTATATGTTTCAAGCGATGGTAAATTAAATTTATGGAATTGCTGTGCGGTACCGGGCAATGGATTAATTACCAGTTCAACTGTAATTGTACCCAATAGATGGTACCATGTTGCGGCTGTATTTAATGCAGTTAATAATACCCAACAATTGTACATCAATGGCAATTTGCAAGGTAGTAGCAACACATGGTCGCCATTTAGAAACTCTACCATTGGCTACCAATTTGGCAGAGGCAATGGCAACGAATGGATCAATGAAACAGTAGATGAAATAAGGATTTGGACCAAAGCCCTTACACAATCAGAAATACAAGCTGGTATGTACGATACAGTAGCTAGCAATTCAGCTAATTTAGTAGGGTATTACAAATTTGATCAAGGTACTGCAGGTGGCGATAATACGAGCATCACAGCCATTACCAATGGGGTAAGTAATACCAACCATGCTACTATTTCGGGTGTAGCCAAAACAGGTAGTGTGAGCAACATTGTTGAAAGCTATGCCATGGTAGTGCCAGTTCCTACAGCAGCTACTAGTATTACAGCTACTGGTTTTACAGCCAATTGGACCGCCCCATTAAGAGGCGTAGTAAATAATGGTTACAGAGTAGAAGTATCAACAT
>JANOZK010000060.1:0-3215 GCA_031429335.1 Chitinophagaceae bacterium
GGTGCTTATACAACAGTTGCAAGTGGTGTTGCGTCGGGTGCATTAAGTTTAAATGTGGGTACAAATACAATTGATGTAAAAGTTACCGCACAAGATGGTACAACCATTAAAACATATACAACAACAGTTACAAGAGCTGCACCAGCATCTTCAATTACAACAAGTGTTACAAGCCTTACAGCCTTTACAAGTTGTAGTGGTGTAGTTTCAGCTGCACAAAACTTTACCGTTGGTGGTAGTGCTTTAACAGCCAATTTAGTGGTAACTGCACCTACAGGTTTTGAAGTTTCAACTACAGCAGGTAGTGGTTATAGTAGTAGCGTAAGCTTAACACCAAGCTCTGGTACTGTTGCAACTACAACCATTTATGCACGTTTATCAACAACAGCAACAGGTAGCCCAGCAGGTAATATTGCTTGTACAAGTACAGGAGCAACTACTATAAATATTGCAGTAACTGGTACAGTAACTACTACGCCTACACCAACTATTTCAGGTGCAACAGCATTTTGTTCAGGTGGCAGTGTAACCCTTACATCAAGTGCAGCAAGTGGTAATCAATGGTATAAAGATGCAGTGCTAATAGGCAGTGCAACCAATACTACGTATAGTGCAACAACTGCAGGAGTTTATACAGTTATTGCAACTGTGAGTGGTTGTGTTTCTCCCCTTAGTGCAACGAAAACGATTACCATAAACCCTTTGCCTGCAACTCCAGTCATTACAAACCTGAGTCCAACTTCAATTTCGGGCAATACTAACACGCTCAAAGTTGTTTCTCCTCTTGTATCTCATCAATGGGTGAGGAGCGATTATGGAGGTGCGTTCTCTACTTTAACATTACAAACAAAGGATAGCCTTGTAATTGATTGTGATATTTTATATAATAGTAGAAAATGGAAAGTAATTGCAACAGATATTAATGGTTGTTCAGCAACTTCAAACGAGTTATCCATAAACTCAGTGTTGCCTACTGGTGTTTATGGCGGTACTTTCGTGGCAATTACCACTCCAGCCAAACCAAGAGGAGCAGACAGGGTAGTTGTTGTTACTCCAGATCCAATACCTTCATTGGTTTGTGCAGTTAGTTTTGCCCCAACTCCTATTAATGAGAATCCAACATCAGTTAAGTTATGGCTCCCTGGGAGTGCTTTCTCATCTTATGCTCGTCTTTCAAATTATGTTGCAAATAGGCATTTTGAAATTGTTCCTACTAATAATAATCGTTTAGATACAGTGAGTGGTACTGTTAATTTATATTATACACAAGCCGATTTTAATAATTTTAACACATATAGCGATATTGATTTACCAAGTGGACCAACCGATAGTTTGGGAAAAGCCAACTTACGTATTATGAGAAAAATTGGTATTAGTAGCAATGGTTCAGGTTTGCCAAGTACATATAGTGGAGCAACAGATTATGTAAACCCAATAGATTCTAATATTCGTTGGATTGCAGGTGAAAATTATTGGGAAGTAAAATTTAATGTTACAGGTTTTGGTGGTTTCTTTTTAACCACAGAGAATGCAGAATTTTTACCACCGGGTAATACTTTAAATTTTGATGGCAACAATGATTATGTACAAACTGCTCCATTAGGTAGTACCATGTCTACCAACTTTACTATAGAAACTTGGGTAATGCCAAAAAACGCCACCAGCACAATGTGTTTTTTAAGCACAAGAGAACCACTAGAATTTACTTTTGATGCCAAGTTAGATGGAGGAAATAAAATATTGGTAGATTTTGGTAATGGTATTTCTTGGGGTCCTGGAAACTCAGGTTTATTAAGTTTTGATTATAACTATACTGTAAACAAATGGATGCATATTGCAATAGTAGTGAGTGGCACTAATTGCAGTTTGTATGTAAATGGGTTATTAATAGCTACAAAAAATATTGGATTAACTGCAATGTTGTTTAATACCACTAGCTATTTAAAAATAGGCTCAGTACAAGGATTACAATATTTTAATGGCAATATAGATGAGGTTCGTTTATGGAATGTATCGAAATCACAAGCACAAATACAAGCCAGTTTTTATGATACTGTAGCTACCAATAGTACAGGTTTAATAGCTTATTATCGTTTTGATGCAGGCACAGCAGGTGGCACCAATACAGAAAGCAATACAGCATCTAATTGGGTAGGTGGTAGTTTATTAGGCACTTTATACAATTTTGCTTTAACTGGCAGCACCAGCAATTGGGTAGAAAGTTATGCCATGGCAATACCAACAGCCACAGCTGCAACTAGTACAACAGCTACTGGCTTTACAGCCAATTGGACTGCTCCAATACGTGGTACAGTTGATAATGGTTATAGATTAGAAGTAAGTACTTCTGCCACATTTGCTACACAAATAGCAGGATCTCCATTTACAGTAAATAGTGGTATAAGCCAAGCAGTTACTGGGCTAACAACCAATACCATTTATTATTATAGAGTAGTGGCCGATAAAACAAGTGTAACGGGGCAAGGTGGTTATTCGAATGCCATAGCTCACACTTTGGGTACAGTGCCATTAAAGATTGTTTCATTTACTGCCATTAAAAAAGACAATAATGCTCTTTTAAAATGGGTTACAGAAAATGAAGTAAATACTAATTTTACGAATGTAGAATTTAGTAAAAAAGGTTTAAACTGGGAAGTTATTGGTAAAGTAAAAAATAATAACAGCACCAACAAGAATGAGTATTCGTTTACTCATTTGCTTACCAACAATTACCAATCTGTTCCTACTTTATTCTATCGCTTACAACAAGTAGATATAGATGGCAAGTATAGTTATAGTGAAGTAAGAACGATTAAGCAACTATCCAAAAACGAACTAACGGTTTATCCTAACCCAGTTACCAATGGTAAATTAAACATTGATTTAGGAGAAACCATTACCAAAGCTGAGGTATATTCTATTGCAACCATTGTTGGCAAAATAGTACAACAAGGCAATATTAATAATCGTCAACAAACGATAAATATTGGTTCACTTTCAGCAGGTATCTATCTATTAAAAGTAGGTGATAGAATTGTTACTAAAATAGTTATAGAATAAAAACACCCCCAATGAATGACTAGTCCTAGAAAAACGATACAGGATTAATAATAAATAAAAGTACAATTTTAAACAGAAGTAAGCTCAAATTTACTTCTGTTTTTTATTTTATAAGTTCTCATTTGTATTTCATTTTGTGCATGCATTTGTTCAGG
>JANOZK010000061.1:0-12323 GCA_031429335.1 Chitinophagaceae bacterium
ATTTCTAATAATTCTATTGTTGCAGTAGTAACAACCAACTATAATAACTCAGGCAGTATTAATTATACAATACCCGCAGGATTTAAATGTGATTCAAATAGAATTTTAGCATTTACAATTATAGATAAACAAAAATGTACAACTTCAAGTTCGAAATTTGTTATTGAATGTTGCAAAACGGATTCATCATGTTTTTGTAGACCATGGAAACCTATTTTAATAAATGGGACTAAATACGATTGTAACAAAACCTTATCTTGGAAATGTAATACACCTATAAACTTTTCAAACAGTTACAAGTGCAAGCCAAATAACAATTCTTGCAAACCAATCACATCTTGGCAGATACATGAAAACGGTAACCTGCTTAGTTCAGGTAATGGCTTAATAGGTTCTTATACTCCAACTGCAAATGGAACTTATGTTTTAACATAAATCCAGCAAACTTGCCTTGCACCAATGGTCAACAAGGATATGATATTGTTGCAACGGGTAACTTCACTATAAACTCCACAAATATTGTAGTTAATTCACCAGACCCTGTGGGTACTTCACCAAACATTCAAGGCATAAAACCTGGGCTTAATAATGATTTGGTTTGTTGTACAATTCTAACCCCTGCTGATATTTGCTGTACAAACTTTGTAAAACAGGTTGCAGCCACAGTATCTATGGAAGGTAACACAACTAGTGGGTATAATGTTATAAAATTTGTACCAACATTTGTTGTAGGACCTAAACGTACAAAACAAGTAAGAATTTCAGTTGTCAACTTTGAAACTTCTAGTAAAAATAAAGAATGCCTCAGCTGTGAAAAAAATATTAGCAATTATGGTACTATGCGGGTTCCTCAAAATATTATGGGTGGTGGCAAAGATGATATAGAAGGAATGGTTTATCCAACCTATCCAAATATAGTAACTTGTGTAGGCTGCCCACCAAATTGGAGTAATCGTCTTTCATCTGAAGTAACTTGGGGTAGTCAAAGTGGTCCTGGGTTCGATTTAACTGCTGGTAGTGGTGGAGATCAATCTACAATCTTTAGAATTACTTTACCTAAACAATCAACATTATCTTGCTGCGATGATACTATTAAGGTTTGTATAAAATATAGTTTCACAGATGTGGATTGTAAAACCTGCGACACGATTATTTGCTATAAAATAGTAAATAGGGCTACAATAACAACTACTGCAAATACTAGTATTATTGGCTTATTTGGTGATAAACCAATAAATAAGATTGCCCAAACAAGCAATATAGATAGGCTTTACAATAGATCTGATTTAAGAATTGACCCCATTGCTAAAAATACTTCAGTATTCAGTAAAACGCATTCTAATATAAATAGCCTGTATATAGATGTACCATTAGTAGGTTTAGAATTTCTCAATCCGAAAAAATATTACGCAAGATGAAAATATCTAAATTATTATTGATTGTTTTGATTATAGGTTGCGTAAAAACAAATGCTCAAACCAAACCCAAACCAAAAGTTACCGTTTCTGGCACTATGGGCATTTCTTATGAAGGCTATGGTTTAGATGTTAAGCCAACTGGGAGTAATTTTTATACTCCTCGTAGGCCATGGAATCAGGTGCGATTTAATTTTGCACCAACCATAAAATTCAGTGAAAAATTCACACTTCCACTGAACTTTAATTTTGCTGCATTTCCAACCAATTTTGCTGGTCCATATACAGGCATTAAAAATCAAACATTGGGGCAGTGGCTCACTAACCCTATGAATAATTTTAGCATCAACCCTAAATTCAAAAAAACAGAAATACTAATAGGAACTCAATACCTCAAGTACAGTGATTTAAGCACAGGCGATGTGGGTATTTTTGGAGCTGGTATAAACCTTAACCCTGGTAAATTTTTAATTAAGTTTTTTACTGGTACCTCTCAACAAGGCGTTGATTTTGCTGCTTTGCCATTGCCTGGTGTTACAGGTGCGTTTAAGCGTACTCATTGGATGATGCAATTGGGCAAAGAAAAAGAAGGTAAATATAAAGTGGCTTTTAATTTTTCTACAGGAAAAGATAAATTAAATTCAGTTACCTCACCCCCACTTACTATCAAACCACAAGAAGGATTTACTTTTAGTTTTGTGGTAGATAAATACTTTGAAAATGGTTGGTACTTTACATCTGAGGGAGCTCAATCTTATTTCACCAAAGATATTACTCAACCAATTGCCTTAACGTCAGACTTATCTTTTAAACCTTTTATAGAAGGTAGAACTTCAACAATAAAAGATTTGGCAGGGCAAGCAAGTATTGGTAAAAAATCTAAAAATTTCGACATCAGTTATTCCACCAAATATTTAGGAGCAGGTTTTCAAACCACAGGATATCCTTTTTTACAACCAGATCGTTGGGATAATACCATTAACACTCGCTTCAATGCCTTTAAAAACACTACAAATGTTGTAGCAAGTATTGGTCAAAGGGTAAATAATGTAAGTAATACTTCTCTCTTAGCAACGCAATTTATTGGCAACATAAATTGGTTTACACAGTTTAGTGACAGGTTTAGTTTAAACATTAACTACAATAATTTTGGTTTTGAAAGTGCAAGTGGTTCTAACCCTTATGGCATTAAAAATGTAAGTAATGATTTTGGTATAAATCCATCCTATACTTGGTCAACCACTACCATGACTCATTTATTAACTTTAAATTATAATTATAGTAAATACGATGAAAGGAATGTTTCTAACGGCACTGTAACTTCTAATAATACGCATACCGTATTGCTTAATTATATTCCTGTTTATTTTAATAAAGAAATTATGCCCGATTTTAGTGTAATGTATTTTAATAATACTATGCCAACACTTGCAAATACTTTAATTACACTTAGCTCTAGTTTATCAATGCCTATTGCAAAAAAGAAAATTCAATTAAGAGGTCAATTACAATATACCATTGGTAAAATAAATACATTCACGAGTAATAATAATCTAATCGCCTCTTGCAATATTGATTGTAAGTTGGGTAAAAAATTAACTTGGAGTAGCTTTCTTACAACCAATTATTTCAGGTATGGAAATGAATTAGCTCCTCCAACAACTTTAGATGGGGCTAATTACTTAGAAAGTACTTTAAGAACAGGGTTTCAGTACAAATTTTAAACTACATACTTATGCAAAAAATATCAATATATATTTTATTAATCCTTTTGTTTAGCACAAAATGCTTGGCACAAGTAACCACTACCTTAACTGTACAAAGCAATCCCACTGCTGTTTTAAGTGATTGGGCCAACCAAGCAACTGTATTAAGTTACATAGTTAATAAGCCCGATCCTTCGCCTTTGTCTGTAATTATAAAAACAGAAATAAAATTGTTAGATGGTACTGTGGTGGCAACTACAGATTTAACAAAAGCACCTACAATTTCAATAACAATAGGCACCAGAATTTTTGTAAGTAAAGATGTTTTGCCTTTAGAAATTATGCAGTTTGCAGGAAGTTTTAAAACTATTTTAGAAAAAACAGGAAAATTACCGGCTAACATGTATCAGTTAAATGTTCAGCTATTACGACCTAGCACATTTATAGAAATTAGCCCTGTAAGAAGTAGAAATTTTAATGTCGCTTCTTTACAGTTGCCTATTTTATTTATGCCAGCTAACAAAAGTTTTATACCAAAAGCTGCAGCACAAAATGCTATTATTTTTAGATGGAGTCCCTTGGTTGGTAATGCTTCAGCATTACCCTTGCCAACCTATAGATTGCAAGTATTTGAAGTTTTAGATAATCAACAGCCTATACAAGCCCTTAGAAGTAACCAACCTTTGCTTGATATAAATTTAAGAGGAAGCACACAATATATCTGGCGGCCACAATTGGCTTTTAATGTTACCGATTCGATACCTGCAAAATTTATCTGGACTATTCAAACATTAGATGCACAAGGATTGCCTGCAGTGCAAACAGATGGCAATGGCGAAAGCAGGAGTGAGCCATTTATTTTCTCTATACAAACAACCACACCAATGGAGAAAAGAAAAAATAAGCTTCAACCGAAAGAAGTCTCAAAAGAATAAAATGACGAACAACATTTTTGGCAGATTATTTTATTCTTAAACCCCAACCATGAAAAACAAACTATTGCTTATCTGCTTTCTTTTATTGTCTTTTTTCTGCAACGCTTTTAACGATGAAGCCTTACAAGGCACTTTCATTTTTAAACAAGCACTTAAAAAAGAAAATACAGTAGTATTAGAGTTTTCCTCCCACAAAAAACTATACTACTTTGATGCTGCCAAAAGCGAATTAAAGCCATATATTTTTTATACCACCGATGCAAGCGGAGGCATTGTAACCAATGAAAAAGTAAGAAATTTAAAATTTATTTTAAGGTATAACAAATGGCCTACTCATACTTCAATTATGTACATTATTTCTGCAAAGGAATCTTTGTAAGCAAGCACAGCATCTATCTTTAATTTCTCATTAAAAAAAGTATCACTTGTTTTTTGTACATTGCACATACTATGCAGCCAAACATTCGCAAGCATTTATTGTGGGATTTTGATATGGCCACTTTCAACTTTACCCAAGGTGCATCTTTGGTAATTGAAAGAGTGATAGAGAGAGGCAACTTAGAAGATTGGAAAGCCATAATTCATTTTTATAGCAAGCCAACCGTACTTGAAATTTCGAAAAAAAGTAGGCAACTAGGCCTCAAAGACAAAAATTTTACAGAACTCATTATCAACTCACCACTGGTTAATTAATGTTTACCAATTCCAATATTATTCTGCCTCAAACACTGTTGCTGCTTGAACAATTAATGGAGGACAATCATTTACAGCAATTCTATTTAGTAGGTGGAACTTCACTTGCACTACAAATTGGCCATCGTTTTTCTATTGACCTTGATTTGTTTTCAAATGAGCCATTCAACAACGAAACACTTCAAACTTATTTGGAGGAAAAGTACTTTTTTGAAACCGATTTTGTTGCAAACAACACCTTGAAAGGCTCGGTAAAAGGCGTTAAGCTAGACTTTATAACACATGCTTATCCCTTAATTGAACCCTTCATAATTGTTGGAAATATTAGGCTGGCTTCATTAAAAGATATAGTAGCAATGAAGCTGAATGCTATTGCACACAATGGTACACGTTACAAAGATTTTATTGATATTTATTTTTTACTTGAAACGTTTTCTTTAAGTGAAATGATTGAAGCATTTGTTTTTAAATACCCTAAGTCTAATGCTATTATTGCATTAAAAGGGCTTGGCTATTTTGAAGACATTAATTTCGATTTTGACAAACCTATACTTACAAATACTTTATATTTTGAAAATGTTAAGAATAGAATTATTAAAGCAATCATGAATCCAGAAATGAAATTTTAAATACATTATTCTTTTGCATTTGCAGTTTCGAATGTGTAATACCATTGAATGTATTAATTATTACTGCTAAATAAATTTACTGCTGTCTAATGGCTGTATATTATTACCCACAGTCCCCAAACACAATTTTACATCATCACCCACCATTACAGCTCTTTAATCTTAATCCTAATATCTTGTGGGGCCATTTCATCGCCACCAAAATAGGGGTATAGTTGATAGCCTTTGCCTGTAAGGGTTTTACTAGCTCTGGGCATATTGGTGGCAACACCATTTACGGTAAATGTGTAGGTGGTTGGGTTTACTTTTATACCGCAAGTAATTTCTGTTTTTAAGGGTATGCTGCTTAACGCTTGCTTTATTACTACTCCATTATTATACACATACCCATGTAGGGTTAATTTATTGTTTGCCCAATACCAACCAAATCTTGCACTAAATACATGATGTGCACTATCGTTATCAGAAAAGCCATATAATTTATTAATATCAAGCTGATTTATTGGATTTATTGTTGTATAAATTGCCGAACTATCAAAAATTACCACAAACTTTTGTTCGGTAATATTCACTGGTTTAAAAAAATTAAAATCGCTAAAGTTTAGCCCTTTTTTAATGGTATAAGTAATAAAGCTTGGTGGTGTTGGGTTATTATTGTTGCCATTGTTGTTATCTGGCACCACAATGATTTCTTTTTTGGCACAACCCACAATTAAGCAACAACCTACAAAAAATATGAGGATTGTATTAAAAAAATTACTTGATTTAATTTGCATTGTGTAAGATGAGAGCGTGAATTTATCTATTTATTTACGAAAAACTGAAAGCTTTGGATGATAAACTGTAGAATTAGCTAGATACTGTTATTTTTACAGCCTTTCTAAAATCGAATCATTTTGCTAGATATCATTCATTTATTGCCCGATAATATTGCCAATCAAATTGCAGCTGGTGAGGTAATTCAACGTCCTGCCAGTGCAGTGAAAGAGTTATTAGAAAATGCCATTGATGCCGGGGCAACCAATATTAAATTAATTGTAGTAGATGCTGGTAAGGCCTTAATATCGGTAATAGATAATGGAAAAGGAATGAGCGAAACCGATGCTAGAATGGCCTTTGAGCGTCATGCAACCAGCAAAATTGCTAAAATTGAAGATTTATTTAGCATAAAAACCATGGGCTTTAGAGGCGAAGCTTTGGCAAGTATTGCTGCTGTGGCTCAAGTTGAACTAAAAACGAAAAGAGCCGAGGATGAATTGGGTACTTTTATTGAAATTGAAAACAGCAGCGTAGTTAAACAAGAGGCTTGTGCAGCATTGGATGGTACTACCATTAGCATGAAAAATTTGTTTTTTAATGTACCAGCTCGCCGAAATTTTTTAAAAAGCAATGCTGCCGAATTAAGGCATATTATAGATGAGTTTATTCGTGTGGCAATGGCTTTTCCTGAAGTATTTTTTTCTTTAACCAGTAATGGGCAACAAGTATTTCATTTAGAAGTGGGTAACTTAAAACAACGTATTGTACAAATTTTAGGGGCCAATTATAATGCTAAGTTGGTAAGCGTTAAAGAGCAAACCGATTATATGGATATTTATGGTTTTGTGGGCAAACCAGAAACTGCTAAAAAAACCCGTGGTGATCAATATTTTTTTGTAAACAGCCGGTTTATAAAAAGTGCTTATTTAAACCATGCAGTAAACAATGCTTTTGATAGTATGATAGCTAAAGATAGTTATCCTGGTTATGTGTTGTTTATAGACCTAGACCCCTCTTTTATAGATATTAATGTGCACCCAACCAAGCAAGAAATAAAGTTCGAGGACGAAAAAATTGTGTACGCCTTTGTTCAGGCTGCAGTAAAACATGCGTTGGCTCAATTTAGTATTGCCCCAAGTTTAGATTTTACCCTAAACCCCGAAATACAAGGTTTAGATGCAGTAAGCAAACCATTTACCACAGAAAATAAAGATGCAGCCTCATCGTCTAATTTATATAAAACTTTTACTGGCAAACACCAGGCCCACAAAATTGAACCCAACGAAAAAAGTGAATTAAGGCATTGGAAAGAGTTTTTTACAAGCTCTAACGATGCAACAAAATCATCGCAAAAAGTAAATACCGATAACGAATTTATTAATAGCAGTTGGCAGCCAAAAGCTAATACTCAAGCATCTTTGGGCATAAAATTGGCCTCTAATAATCCGTATATACAATTACACAATACCTATATTATTGCTTCGAACAATACTGGGTTTATGTTGGTACACCAACAACATGCACACGAACGTATTTTGTACGAACGTTATACTACACAAACCCATAGTAAATTACCTGCCACACAAAAAAGTTTATTTCCGGTTACATTAGAGTTGGCCACACCCGATGCAGTTTTGTTAGAAGATTTATTGCCCGAAATAGTAGCCTTAGGTTACCAAATAGAACCCTTTGGTAATAATACTTTTGTTATTCAAGGCTCTCCTGCCGATGTTACCCAAGGCAACGAAAAAAACTCTATTGAATTATTGCTAGAACAGTTTAAACATTTTAGCAACGAAATGAAATATAGTAAACGTGAAAAACTAGTGAGGTGTATGAGCCGACAGCAAGCTATTAAAGCCGGACAAACACTAGGCCAACAAGAAATGCAAGTTTTGTTAGAAGAATTATTTGCCTGCACAACACCCAATATTACACCCACAGGCAGCCCAACTTATTTAGAGTTTAAAGAAGATTATTTAGACAGAATGTTTGGTAGATAATTTAAGAAGTTTAAAAGTTAAAAGTTTAAGGTTTAAAGTTAGGGTCGGAACGCTGGAAGCGGACTGAACCGTTTTTATGCAAGAAAAAGTTTAAAGAGTTTACGAAGTGTAGATAGTTTAAAGTTGATCCAGCCCGACAACTGTTTACAAAACCTTGTCGGCGGTTGTAATAAAACACCATCTTATACCCCGAGGGTTTTTAAAACCCTCGGGGTATGTATTTTTAAAAGCTCAATTATGTTCCTTTGTTGAAAGGCTGGGGGATAGCAGCAAAGTAGCTTCTGCTAGTTAGCAGGACTACTTGCGAATAGCCCCAACTAAAGTTGAAATTTGTTCCTTAGTAGATAACCCCAAATGTGTTGAATAAAACAAATAGGAAATACTAATTCAACAAACTTTGATGCTTAATAAAATCTTCGTCTTTTTTTAATTTGGTTTCCCAATCCCATGCAGTTTTCATCATAGCCTCTAAGTCGTATTTTATTTGCCAACCCAATTCATTAACAGCAAATTCATTATTGGCATAAATGGCTATTACATCTCCATTTCGTCTTGGGCCAGTTTCGTAATTTAGTTTTACGCCGCTTACTTGTTCAAACATATTAATGGCTTCTAATACTGTTACACCGTTGCCTGTGCCTAAATTAAAAACATCGCATCTTGTTTTATTTTTCTGTTTCATTAAATATTCTATTGCTAAAGTGTGGGCATGAGCAATATCGCAAACGTGAATATAATCTCTTAAACAACTACCATCCCTTGTATCATAATCGGTGCCATGCACAAACATTTTGGGTAATTTGCCAATGGCAGTTTGTGTAATTACAGGTACTAAATTCATAGGTTTACCCAAAGGCAATTCGCCTAAATGGTTGCTTGGGTGTGCACCTACTGGGTTAAAATACCTTAATAAAATGGCATTGTTGGGTTGTACATTGGTAAAATCTTTAATAATTCTTTCGCCCATTTGTTTGGTTGCACCATAGGGGCTTTCTGCATCTTTGGTTGGCGATAATTCGGTAACAGGAATAGAATCTGGGCTTCCATAAACCGTACAAGAACTAGAAAAAACAAAATTGGGAATATTAAATTCGGTAACACATTTTAATAAATTAATTAAGCCAAATATATTATTTTCGTAATAGCTTAAAGGTTGTTCAACACTTTCTCCCACTGCTTTGTAGGCTGCAAAATGAATAATACCAGCTATATTTTCATTTTCTTGAAAAACGGCTCTGGTATCGTCATAAATTTTTAAATCAACACTATAGTTTTTAATTTTTTTGCCTGTAATTTTTTCAATTCCAGTAATTGCAATATCTGTAGAACGTGAGTTATCGTCGATAGAAATAACATCAAATCCGTTTTCAATTAAATCTACAATGGTGTGTGAGCCAATAAAGCCACAACCACCAGTAACTAAAATAGTTGGCATAGTAAATAAATTATAGAAGCAAAGTAAGTTGTTTTTTTAAAGCAAGATGCTATTTAATGCATTTTTTACATTACATAAATAACCTAACCAAATAATAAAAAATGGCAGCCATTGCAGCTGAAACGGGAATGGTTAAAATCCAAGCCCAAAGTAAGTTAATCGTAACACCCCAACGTACTGCACTTAAGCGTTTGGTTGCACCAACACCAATAATAGAGCCTGTTATAGAGTGTGTAGTTGAAACAGGAATACCCAAATGTTCTGATAAATAAAGCGTTATTGCACCAGCGGTTTCGGCACTTACACCTTCGAGTGGGGTTACTTTGGTAATTTTTGTGCCCATTGTTTTTACAATCTTCCAACCACCACTCATAGTACCCATGGCAATGGCTAAAAAACTACAAAATGGTACCCAACTATATTCGGTAACAAATTGATTAAACGTTATTGATCTACCTTGAGTTGACTCGTGGTAAATAATGGCAGCACCAATAATACCCATTACTTTTTGTGCATCGTTACCACCGTGGCCTAAACTAAAAGCAGCACTCGATACCAACTGTAAGCGTTTAAACCAACTTTCGGCTTTGTAGGGGTTACTTCGTTTAAATAAATGAACAATAAATATGGTTATCCAAAAGGCAATAAACATACCTATTAAGGGAGCTGCAAAAATGAATAAAAAAGTAGGAATTACTTTGGCATAATTAATAACGTCGATACCATCTTTGCTTATAGCACCTGCATGTGCAATAGCTGCACCCATAAAACCACCTAAAAGGGTATGTGAGGAGGAAGATGGAATACCAAACCACCAAGTAATTAAGTTCCAAATAATCGCTGCTATTAAGCCTGCAAAAATAACTTCGAGGGTAATAAAATTTTCGTTTACACTTTTAGCAATGGTGTTACCAATTTTAAATTCACCAATTAAATATTTTGAAATAAAAAATGCAGCAAAATTAAAAACCGCAGCCCACATTACTGCCTGAAACGGGGTAAGTACTTTTGTTGAAACTATTGTAGCTATTGAGTTTGCAGCATCATGAAAACCATTAATGTAATCAAATATAAAAGCTAAAACAATTATAATTATAAGCAGTGTAGGAAAATTCATATTAAATGTTTGGCGTAAATCGATGTTTATTTTTTCGATTTTTAATTAAGCATACTTAATAATAATACTTTCAATAACGTTAGCTGCATCTTCTGTTTTATCGGTTGCAGTTTCCATTACTTGATAAATTTCTCGTTTCTTAATTACTTCTTTAAAATCATTTTCTTGGTTAAACAACATTTCAATGCTCATATCAAACACATCGTCTGCTTGGTTTTCAATACTATTTACTTTTACCAAAGCCTCAGTCATTTCTCTAAGATTTTTCATGTCTCTTAGTCCTTTAACTGCTTTAGTAATTTCTATAGCACCTTGTAAAATTAATTCAGCCAATTTTTGAATTCCACTGTCATTGGGATTAACCTTATAAAAGTTTATTTTTTTGGCTGTAGCATATATATAGTCTGCAATATCGTCTAAGGCAGATGCTAGGTAGTGTATATCTTCTCTATCGAAAGGGGTAATAAAGTTTCGGCCTAATTCAGTAAAAATTTGATGGGTAGTATCGTCATTTTTATGTTCTAAATCTTCAAGTACCGATAACAAACTGGCTCTTTTATCAATATCGGGCTCATTCACCATTTCTTTTAGCTTATAGCCCATTTCGCTAACTCTATCAACCACATCTTCAAATAATTCGTAAAACACTTTGTTTTTTGGCATAAAAAGCTTGCCAATATTGTTTAAACCCATAGTATATTTTTTAAGTGAGCAAAGGTTAATTTTATTTAAGCATAATTAGGGTATACAAAAATGGTAATAATTTCTTAACATCCACTTTTTGTTTTTTGGTCACAACATTTTGATCAGTATATAGCAAAAAATGAATGAAGACTGTATTAGCGATTTTAATTTTTTCACTCAACCCCCATGCATTTTCATCTGTAAAACCAATTGTTAACATCCAATTAATATTGGCTTAACAATTCCGTAACACTGTACTTCTAGTTTCGCACCATTAAAAATAACCACACAGTGAAAAACTTTATATTACTGCTCATTACTTTATTTTCCTTTACTTTCTCATTTGCACAAAGGGCAAAAATTTCTGGTAAAGTAATCAATACAAGAAATGAAGCATTGGTTGGTGTAACCATTCAATTAGGTGGTGCTGGCAGGGGTACTGCAGTAACCAACGTAGAAGGTAGGTTTACATTAACTATAGATGTTGCTAAAAAATACGATCTTACTGTATCTTATATTGGCTACACTACCAAAACAATAACAGACATAACAGCTACAAAAGCTGGTGCCGATGAAATAGTAGATATTGTATTAGAAGAAAACAAAAAAACTACTAGTGCCGTAACCGTTAAATCTACAGCAAGGGCAGGCAGTAAAGGCGAAACGGTGAATGCCATGATTTCTTTTCAAAAAAATACCAATACCGTTGCATCAGTAATATCTGCAGAAGCTATTAAACGTTCTCCTGATAGAAATACTGGTGAAGTGTTGAAACGTACCTCTGGTGCAAGTATACAAGACGGAAAATTTTTAGTCATTCGTGGCTTGGCCGATAGATATAATTCTGCAACACTGAATGGTGTTTTATTGGGTACAACAGAACCCGACAGAAAAGCTTTTTCTTTTGATTTGATTCCTTCAAATATGATTGATAATATTATTATCAA
>JANOZK010000062.1:0-32110 GCA_031429335.1 Chitinophagaceae bacterium
TGCTAGAGGCAACACTATTGCTGCTTGGAACGGAACAATGAACAGCAAACCTGTACCAATGGGTACCTATTATTATGTAATTAATTTAAACACTGTTTTACGCAACAAACCTTTTACTGGTTGGGTGATGGTGGTGAGGTAAACACCGAGTTTAGAATTTAGTTAGTTTCGTTAGTTTACTACCACACAGCTTTTCGATTCTTCTATCCATTTTGTCCAAGAAGTAAGCACTTCATCGTTGGTTGCATTTTCTACAATAGTATAGCCCGTTTCCTTTTTACGTATTTTACTTAATAATTCTGAGCATCCTTTAAAATATAAAAACGACGTTGTTGTTCTTACCAATTGCGTTGCTTTAAGTTGATTATAATTTTTTGGTAGCAAAAAATAACTTGATGCATCTGTTTTTGTACCCCAACTATACATGGCAATTAACCCATTGGTGTTTACTTTTTTTACACAGCAATTTTTATAAAATTTTCCTTCGCTATATTCAATGTCTTTTATTTCATAAGTTGTGCTATCTATGGTAATACTTCTTACAATTTTTATATTAAGAGATATTCCAGAACTTGTTGTGGATTTTTTTCCCTTTGATTTTTCTGTTATAATTTCCGTTACCACTTCTAACATGTCTGCGTTTTCGTCGTTAATGTTTAGCTTAATGTAGCCCTCGTAATTACCCATTACAGAAACAACTTTGGCAAAATATTTTTCTTTTCCTTTTATTAGGGTGTTTGAAAAACTAAAATTAATGGTACAGAAAATTGCAATTAAGGTAAGGATTTTTTTCATTTTTTTATTTTGGTAAAATTAAAAAAGGAGATGTTGCACCAAATACCCCAAAGTGGGTATTTTTCATTTATCTAGTTTTAAAAAAACTCCCAGCGTTTGCCGGGAGTAAAATAAAATTTATTGTATAAATCATTTAAACTAAGCCTCAAAACTCTCGGGCCTCATTTGTGGAAATAATAATACATCTTGAATACTTGGTTGGTTGGTCATCATCATTACTAAACGATCTATACCAATACCAATACCACTAGTTGGCGGCATGCCATATTCTAATGCTCGTAAAAAATCATAATCAATAAACATGGCTTCATCATCGCCACGTTCCATTAATTTGGCTTGTTCTTCGAAACGCTCACGCTGATCAATTGGGTCATTTAACTCTGTATATGCATTAGCAATTTCTTTACCATTTACCATTAACTCAAAACGCTCTACCAAACCAGGTTTGCTCCTGTGCTTTTTAGTTAAAGGGCTCATTTCAATTGGGTAATCAATAATAAAAGTGGGTTGCGTATAAGTATGTTCACTAGTGGCTCCAAAAATTTCATCAATCAACTTGCCTTTGCCAATTGTTGGTGCAACATCTATTTTTAATTGTTTACAAACATCACGTAAGCCTGCTTCATCTAAACTGCTAACATCTATACCTGTATTTTCTTTTATGGAATCGTGTATGCTAATCCGTTTAAATGGTGCTTTAAAATTAATAATTTTATCGCCCAATTGTACATCGGTTGTACCATGTAATGCCAATGCAATTTTTTCTATTAATTGCTCTGTAATATCCATCATCCAAAAATAATCTTTATAAGCTGTGTACCACTCCAACACTGTAAATTCAGGATTATGGGTTCTGTCCATTCCTTCGTTTCTAAAGTTTCTGCTAAACTCATACACCCAATCAAATCCACCAACAATCAATCTTTTTAAATATAGCTCATTGGCAATGCGTAAATAAAAAGGAACATCTAATGCATTGTGGTGTGTAATAAAAGGCCTAGCTGCAGCCCCACCAGGAATGGCTTGTAAAACTGGCGTATCAACCTCTATAGCTCCTTGTTCATTTAAAAAATCACGAATGGTGTTTATGAGCCTGGTGCGTTTAATAAAGGTTTCTTTTACATCGGGGTTAATAATTAAATCAACATACCGTTGTCTGTACCTAAATTCTGGATCTGTTACTTCATCAAATACATTACCTTCTTCGTCTCGTTTTACAATAGGTAATGGTTTTAAACTTTTAGTAAGTAAGGTAATGGTTTGTGTATGTAAACTTGTTTCGCCGGTTTTAGTAATAAATACATAGCCGGTAGCCCCAATAATATCGCCAAGGTCTAAATGTTTAATTACATTGTCCCAAAGGCTTTTATCGTCTGTAGGGCAAACCTCATCTTTTTTCACATAGAGCTGAATAATGCCTTTGCTGTCTTGTATTTTTATAAAACACACTTTACCTTTATCGTTAATGCTCATTATACGCCCAGCTAGGCAAATATTGGTAAACTGTTCTTTTGTTTCTTCTGAAAAAGAGCCCTTAATTATTGTTGAATAGGCGTTTACTGGAAATAAAGGTGCTGGAAAAGCATCTACACCTGCTTCTTGAATTTTTGTTAATTTTTCTCGTCGTACAATTTCTTGTTCGCTTAAATGCTGGCTCATATTTTATTTTTAAGAATTGCAAAAATAAGGGCTGCATATTTGATGCCATAAATAAATAGGAAATTGATTGGCCTGTCTCTACTTGATAAACTCTTTACACCACACAATTGGTATTATTTGTACTTTAGCCAAATATGCAAGCAACCAATTTTAATTTAATAGATGTATCCGCTGTAATAAAACAACAATTTAAGCAAATTGCTTTATTTGTTTGTATTTGTGTTTTGGTAACCACAACATTGGTTTTTATACTACCCAAATATTATAAAAGTACCGCTATTGTTGTTGCTGCAAACCCTGCTTTGGCCGATAAGGCCAGGCTTTTTAACAATAATATACAGGGCTTATACTCAAATTTTGGAAGCGGGGATGATTTAGATAGAATTGATGGTCTTGCCAACCTCGATACCACTTTTAAGTTGCTGGTTAAAGAATTTAACTTAACGGAATACTACCAATTAACCGATGATAGTATTGCTTTAAAAAGTAGCAAAGCTGTTTTAAATTTAAGAGACGATATTATTTTGCAAAAAACTGAATTGGGTCAATATAAAATTATTGTTAGTACAAAAAACAAACAACTTTCGGCCAATGTTGCTAATAAAATGGTAGCCATTGTACAAGATATGATTGAAAAAATTTGGCAATCCAATTACACCACTTCTTTAAGTAAAATAAACAACTCCATTAAAGATTTGGAAACAGAAGTTGACAGCCTAAATAAAGAAATTGCCACTGTTTCTGCTTTTACCATTATTAATAAAAGAGATGCTTTGTTGCAACAATTAAAACAATACTACACTACCGCTAATGAGTTTAAGTTGGCCATAAGTAACAATACACCAGCACTATACATTAGCGAAATAGCTAGCCCTGCAGCAAAACACGATAAACCAAAAAAACTTACAACAATTATTGCATCGGCTTTTGCAAGCCTCCTTTTTGGTTGTTTTATTGCTTTGTTATTTGCAAGAAAAATAGAAGATTAATAATTTAGTTTTTACATAAAACATTTTTTTAAAACAATGCTTGGCAGCAAAAATTTAAATAAAAAATTTTGGTTGGCAGCCAGTGCTTTTATGGCAATTGGCTGTGTTGCTGTTGTTAACCAACAACCTTTGTGGCTGCTGGTTTCAATTTTTTTGGTTAGCCTACCGTATTTGTTTAAACAAGCCATTGACTATACAGAAAATTTGTTTTGGCTATTGATTATTGTGTTGCCATTATCTACCGAATTAAATATTACACCTTCGTTAGGCATCGATTTGCCAGATGAGTTCTTGTTATTATTACTTACATTTTTATTTCTTGCAAAAGCAGTTTATAAACCCTCTTTTTTGCCAATAGAAATTCTTAAAAACCCTTTATTTTTAATTGTTGTATTGCAATTATGTTGGCTGATAATCTGTACCATTTTTTCTAGTAATATTTTGCTATCTGCTAAATATGTTTTGGCTAAAGTTTGGTTCATCATACCCTTTGTTATAGTACCACAAATTGTGTTAATCAATAAAAACCGTTTTAAAAAACTAGCCCTTTGTTTTTTGTTGCCCATGCTTTTTGTTGTAGTGCTATGTTTGTTTAGGCATGCTTTAACCGGTTTTTCTTTTGATGGTATTAAGCAAACCCTATCCCCCTTTTTTAGAAACCATGTTAATTATTCGGCCATGTTGGTGTGTTTATTGGCTGTTTTGTGGTGCGTAAAAACCTTAACTCCTAAAACAAGTAGCTCACAAAAATATATAAACATTGGCTTATCGATTGGGTTGGTTGCTTTGTTTTTTGCCTATTCACGTGGGGCTTGGCTGGCTTTGTTTGCTGGTACTTTTGCTGTTTATATCATTCGGAAAAAACTAATGGCTAAAGCAATAATTGTTTCATTAATGGCTTTAGTAGTTATGATTGGCTGGCTAAGCATCAATAATCACTATTTACGTTTTGCCCCAAACTTTGAGCAAACTATTTACCATGATGATTTAAGTGATCACTTAAAAAGTACTACTTCGTTAAAAGACTTAAGTAATGCAGAAAGGTTTTATAGATGGGTGGCTGGGGCAAACATGCTTGTAGCAAAACCAATTACAGGATTTGGGCCCAATACATTTTATAGCAACTATAAAAATTATACGGTTAGCCAATTTAAAACCTATGTAAGTAACAACCCCGAACACAGCAGCGTTCACAATTATTTTTTGTTATTGGCTCTAGAACAAGGCGTTGTTGGTTTATTTCTTTTCTGTGTTTTAGTTTTTGGCATGCTAATGCAAATACAACACCTGTATCATAATTTACAAGACAGGTTTTACAAAAACGTTTCCATAGCTACAGGTGTAATTATTGTAATGATACTAGCCATTAACTGTACAAGCGATATGATTGAAACCGATAAAATTGGTAGCTTATTTTGGCTTTCTTTGGGTGTAATTATTATCCTCTACAATAAACAAAAGAGAGAAATGGAAGAACAAATTAGTTAAGCTAACTTTTGTTACAATTTAATCAACAAACTTTTTCTATCTTTTTGTAGGGTAATCGATTCTTTTAAAAAACCGGCGTTTAAATTTAGTTCGTTGCACATTTCTAACCATTCGATTTCTGGAATAATTAAGAGCCCCTGTTTTTTTCTAATTTGATAATACTTTGAAAACCTTAGTTTATAAAAAAAGATGAGTATTGAAAAAAAGCGACCGGTAAAAATGGATTTCCATAAAATGCTCACCACATCACTTAGCATTCCTTGATGAACCATTAAATCGCAAATCAATATTTGCGAACCCTTTTTAGTAATGTTTTTGATATTTTGTAATAAGGTAAAAACTTCATTTTTACTTTTAAAATATTGTAGTACACTCATTAAAATAACAATATCAAATTTTGTGTTTTCTACAACAGAAAAGTTTAAATAGTCGTTTGGGTTTAATTGATGAAAAAAAACATTCGGATTGTTTTTATGTTTTTCTTTCCCCAAGGTATTATATCTCTCAGAAATATCTAAACCGTGTATTTCTGCAACCCTATTGTGCCAGGCATCTTCTAAATGTCCTGGGCCAGAGCCAATATCCAACACAATGTGGTTTGGCAATACCTGAATATGGTTATCTACTTTTTTTAAAAAACAGGTATAGTTGTCCAACATACTATTGTCGAACTCATTTTTTCTTTGCCAAAATTCAAGCCAGTTTTGAGGCATACGTTCTTTATTTTTCTTTGGTTTCGTTAACCGTTTTTCCAAAGTTCATTAAATATAATATTCGAAACCAAACCAACACACAGGGTAGTGCCTTAAGAACGTAAGGTTCTATAAAGCCTTTTTGAATACTTTTTGGTACCAAATCTGTTGGTGAAAGAGTTGTAAAAAAATAGGTGCCAATTACTAGCAATACATCAATTTTTGTTTTTGGTGAGTATAACCACCAAATACCAACTCCAGTAATTGCAATTATAAAAGTGGCAGACTCTGCCGCAGGATTAAAAATTACATGAAAAATTAAAATAGATGCCAATAAAAGCATCTTAAAGTTTTCTGTACAATATTTCTTTGTTTGCAGATATACTGTACAAAATAGTATTACACCCATGCCTATTATTGTTGCGTTGGTTAAATTGGGAGAAATAATTAAATGCACCAATCTATGTATTGATTGATTAAGCCACTTATCGTGATCGGATTTAATAAACAATTGTGTAAACCATAACTCGTATTGCCATATTAATTTTTCGGGTGTTGTAAAAAGTAATGGTGCTATAGCCATTACTACAAACCAAAATATCATTGATGCAAGAAACTTTAATTTTCCGGGATATAATAAAAACAACGCTGCTGTTACTAAACTATAAATTTTAATATTGAAACCCAACACAATTAATGCTGCCGCCCAAAACGATTTGTTTTTCTCGAAACAAATAAATGCTAAAAACGGAATTGCTGCTATTAAAGGGTTGGTTTGTGAATTATCTATTGATGTAAGTAGTTCTTGAATACAGAACCAATACATAAAAATTTTTTGCTTGTGGTTAAATGGCATTTTAAAAACCGCATATACCCAAATACCTGTAAATAGAAAGCTCCAAATAAATAAACCCAGTTTGTAAGGTAATAAAAAAATGGGCGACATTAGAGCCGCAAATGTTGGAGCATAATGGTAATGGTCGAAATATAAATTAGGATATTCTGTATATAAACTTTCGCCATTTTTTAAATGCTGTAAAGAATAATAAAAAATGCTGTAGTTATTGGAAATGTCAAAAAAAACATACTTTATGCTTACAAAAACACATATTATACCAAAAAGCGAAAACAACAATTTTTCGTTTGAGAAAATAGGCTTGCCGAAGAAGTTTTTAAAATTCATTTTTGTAATTCTGGTTTTTCAAATATGTTGATTTATTCTTTTAAATAGGGTTGTTGTTTATAGCCTCACTCTAGAAAAAAGGCAGATAACCTTATAAAATATTATCTGCCTTTTCTGAATATTGTATTATTATTCACTTTACACAACCCCTGTAAATTGTTTTAAAAAACGAACATCGTTTTGGCTATATAAACGCAAATCGTTTACCTGATATTTAAGTTGACAAATACGCTCAACACCCATACCAAAGGCAAAACCAGTGTATTTGTTGCTATCAATACCAAAGTTTTCTAACACTTTTGGGTGTACCATTCCGCTTCCTAAAATTTCTACCCAACCGGTATGTTTACAAACATTACAGCCTTTGCTGTCGCATATCAAACAACTAATATCCATTTCGGCACTTGGTTCTGTAAACGGAAAGTATGATGGGCGAAACCTCACTTTTACATCTTTACCAAACATTTCTTGTACAAAAAAATACAAGGTTTGTTTTAAATCGGCAAAGCTTACGTTTTCATCAATGTACAGCCCTTCTACTTGATGAAAAAAGCAATGGGCCCTGGCACTAATGGTTTCATTTCTATAAACACGTCCTGGGCAAATAACCCTTATTGGGGGTTTCTGGTTTTCCATCACCCTTGCTTGAACACTGCTCGTATGTGTTCTTAATAACCAACTTGGATTTTGGTTTATATAAAACGTGTCCTGCATATCTCTTGCAGGATGATCTTCTGGTAAATTCATGGCCCCAAAATTGTGCCAATCATCTTCTATTTCTGGTCCTTCTGCAATTGCAAAACCCAAGCGTTGAAAAATGGAAACAATTTTATTGCGTACTAAACTCAATGGATGACGAGAACCCACAGTTGTTGGGCTTCCGGGTAATGTCCAATCAATTAAATTAGAGGTATCGTCTTTGGTAAATGTGTTGTTGGTTAACAATGTTTGATATTTCTCTTCAACAAACAATTTAAACTCGTTTAACAATTGACCAGCTTCTTTTTTTTGCTCAACTGGTACATCTTTCATTAAACCCATTATGCTTTTAACCAATCCTTTGGTGCCTAAATATTTTATTCGAAAAGCCTCTACCGCATCGGTTGTTGTTGCTTCAAAAGTATTTATTTCTTGCTTGTAATTATTTACTTGTAGTTGCAATTGCTCCATGAAGCGAAGATAAGGTTTGTGCCAATATATTCTAGTAGGTTAACGGTTGTTGAGCCATTAAGCAACAAAACGAAGTATATTTTTTAGTTAAAAAATTGGCTGCTATATTGCTTCTTTATTGCTTTTTTAAGTAGAGCAAAACAAGCCTGTTTTGTAATTTTTAATTCATTAAGGATTGTTCTAGCAATGTTTTGGCTAAATCTTTTAAGTGTGTAGGCACGTACAATTCAATATAGCCAAAAGCCAAATAACTACTATCTTGTTTATTTAGTATTTGTGTAGGTATTTCGTTTTCTTCTAACATGCCTTGTAAAATACTGGCTTCAGAAATACTTTTTGTTTGATGTAGTAAAAACCATTGTTGCATTAGGCAAAGGGATTATTATCTGTTTGTAATTTAGGAATGCCATCTGTAATTTCGTTTGCACCATTTTTTTCGCTTTCCTTCTTAAAATAAAAAAGAAATATTATTACTAAGCCCAAAGCAATTACACCATACCAGATTGGAAAGTTTTCTTTTAAAACATCTTCTCCTTTTTTACCAGATCTTGTATATAAATAAAGAGCCGTAACAGCAACAGCATTGTTTAAAAAATGAGCAAATATGCACAACCAAATGTTTTTACCATAATAGTACAATAAACCCAATACTACACCCAAGCCAACCCTGGCCAAAAATCCATAATAACTAAGATGTACTAAACTAAATATAATCGCTGTTATTAAAATGGCTACCCAATAGTTTTTAAGCCAGTTTTGAAACAGCTTTTGTAATGCTCCTCTAAACAAAACTTCCTCAAAAATGGCTGGTGCCAATGCTATTACAAACAATGCAAAAATATACTCCTTCCAACTATTCATTTTAGCCAAAATCATTACTTGTTGGTTATATACTTCTTCGGCTTTTTTAAATTTAGCTGTAAGGCTCGCCGAAATCGGAATTAGTTCATTTAACGTACCCAATGCACCGCTTAAGCCCAGTGCAGCAAAAGCTAAAAAGAAAACAATGGTTATTTGTTGCACATTCAGTTTATTATTAAAACCTAAATATGCCGCTGGTTGCCTATTTACAATTTTAGCAAAAATTATGGCTGGCATAAAAAACATAAAAAAAGCAGCAATCATTTGCACCCATCTTGCTGCATTGGTATTAGCCGGGTTTAGCATGTCTTTTTCCATACTCATAAACCCTCCTCCTGTTGTTACCATCCAAATGGTAACTGCAACTAGGCTAGCAATAACTACAAAAACGCCAATTAACCCAATTAAAATACCAAACTGACCAAAATAGCTGATTTGTGGTTTGTTGTTTGTCATACTATTACAATTAGGCTGTAAATTTGCAACTCTTTATCATTCAAACATATTTTCTTTTTATAAATGGTTACAATAGGCGATAAAATACAATTACCAGATTTCCCCTTACTGTTGGCTCCTATGGAAGATGTTAGTGATCCTCCGTTTAGGGCTGTTTGTAAAGAAAATGGTGCAGACTTAATGTATACCGAGTTTATTAGCAGTGAAGGATTAATTAGAGACGCCATCAAAAGCCGTAAAAAACTAGACATTTTTGATTATGAACGCCCCGTGGGTATTCAAATTTTTGGAGGCGATGAAGACAGCCTTGCTTTGGCCGCTAAAATTGTAGATGTTACACAACCCGATTTGTTAGACATTAATTTTGGCTGCCCTGTGAAAAAAGTTGCTCTAAAAGGTGCTGGTGCTGGCGTATTGAAAGATATCGATTTAATGATTCGGCTAACCGATGCGGTTGTAAAAGCAACCAACTTGCCAGTTACTGTTAAAACACGTTTGGGCTGGGATGATAACACTAAAAATATTGAAGAAGTAGCCGAACGCTTGCAAGATATTGGCATTAAGGCTTTGGCAATACATGGTAGAACAAGAAGCCAAATGTACAAAGGCGAAGCCGATTGGACTTTAATTGCAAAAGTGAAAAACAATCCCAGAATAAAAATACCTGTTTTTGGCAATGGCGACATAGATAGCCCACAAAAAGCAGTGTTGTACAAAGAGCGTTATGGTGTAGATGGTATTATGATTGGTCGTGCTGCCATTGGTTACCCTTGGATATTTAGAGAAATAAAACATTTTATACAAACTGGTCAAGAAATGGCTGCCCCTACTTTAGAAGAACGGATTGACGTTTGTAAAAAGCATTTAATAAAATCGGTTGAGTGGAAAGGTCCCAAAGTGGGTATTTTTGAAATGAGAAGGCATTATGCAAACTATTTACGAGGATTGCCCAATATAAAAGAATTTAGAGGACAATTAGTAACCAAAATGTTACAAGAAGAGGTTCTTGAAGTGTTAGATGAAGTGTATAAATACTACGAAGGCATTGAGATTGCTAAAGAACCCATAGAACTAATTAATTACCACGAAAACTGCCCCTTATAAAGCCTCTTGGAAAATTTTGAAATTTAAATTTCAAAATTTGGTATAGTTATTGTTTTACAATTACAAAACCACATAATATGAGAACAATTATTACAATTTTATGCCTGTTGTTTTTTGTACAAATACAAGCACAAAACTTGGCACCCGATCAAAACCCAAGTTACTTAACCAGCCAAAATAAATATATACTAGTAGAGGATTCTTTGCAAAATACCATGAACACTACAGTTCAACAAACCTATAAAGCGTTTGATTGGTACCAGTTTAAACAAGAACGCAAACAAAATAGAATTAATACCCGCCAACAAATACGCATTAATAGATCTATGAACAGTTTTGATTTTAATAACAATGGTTGGGATAATAGTGGTTTTAATAACAATAGGTGGAACAATAACCGCCGGAATAATAATAACAATTGGAATAATGGTTTTAATAACAACCGATTTTTTTCATCTATTGGTTTTAGATCTGGCAATTGGTTTTTTTGGTTTTAACTTATCCATGAATACTTAGAATCATTAGCATAATGTATATTACTTTTTATTCCAAATAATAACAAACAAAAAATTTAAAACATGAAACGTTTATTACTTTTATCAATTCTTTTTTCAATTATTATTTTTTCGTCTTGTGCCAGAAAAGTAACAAGAATAGACCCTGCCGAAACACCTGATATTAATGGCAGTTGGAATAATAACGATAGTAGGTTAACTGCTGAAGAATTAACCAAACAAGTTTTATCGGAAAAGTGGCTATCAGAATATAGTTCACAAAAAGGGAAAAAACCTGTGGTTATTGTTGGTATGGTTACTAATAAAAGTCATGAACATATAGAGGCAGAAACCTTTATGAAAGATTTAGAGAGAAGCTTTATTACTACTGGTAAAGTTGGCTTAGTACAAAGCGGAAAAAAACGTGAAGAAATGAGGGCTGAAAAAGCTGATATGCAGAGCAATACTAGTGTTAGTACTATGAAAAAGTTTGGACTAGAAAAGGGTGCAGATTTTATTTTGCAAGGCAGTATTAACAGCATTGTAGATGCATTTAAAAGAAAGAAAACGGTAACATATCAAATAAACCTTGAGCTTACGAATATAGAAACCAATGAAGTAGTTTGGATTGGTGATAAAAAAATTGCTAAGTACGTTAAAAATTAATTCTTCCTTAAAAGCCGCTGTTATAAAAAGCGGCTTTTCCATTTTTTCTTTCCTGATAATTGTTTGTTAACTCAACTTATTGTTGTTGTTTAAATTATTCGTTTAACAGGCTTTTTTGTATTTCTTTAAATACTGTTCATGGTTTTTCGTTTACATTATAAAAACTTGTCGCTTTTGCTGCTTTTATTAAGCATGTTATTGTTGTCTTGTGCCAGCTATAATAAAAGAATGGTTACGTATTATCATCAGCTTGAAAATAAACAGTACAATAAGGCAATGAACACATTGAATAAAACCTCATTTATTCAAAGAGATAGAAATAAACTATTGTGTTTTTTTGAAAAGGGTAAACTCTATCATTTAATGCACGAATACGATAGTAGTAATATCTATTTAAATAAAGCAGATGGCTTTATTGACACCGAAAAAAAATCGGTTGCCGATATTATTAAAAGCAATACCATTAACCCAATGATGGCAGCATATTTAGGGGAAGATGTGGAGCGTTTTATGATGCATTATTACAAAGGTTTAAACTACACTTTATTAAACCAACCCAATGAAGCTTTGGTAGAAGCAAGGCGAATTTCTTTAGCCAATAATGCTTTACAAGATAAGTTTACTAACAAACAAAACAGGTATAGTAAAGACGCTTTTGCTTTAAACTTACAAGGCATGTTGTATGAAGCGGCAGGTGATATGAACAATGCTTTTATTGCTTATAGAAATGCTGCGGATGTGTATTTAAATAACAATAGTACCTATTACAATGTTGCTTTACCAAAACAGTTAATGCAAGATGTTTTAAGAACAGCAAATCTTATGGGCTTTTCTGCTGAGCAACATCGATATGAAAAATTATTTAATACCAATTTTTTAGATGATACTTCAATTTCGGGCAGTTTAATTGTGTTTTTTGAAAAAGGTTTTGCACCCATAAAAAGAGAAAGAAATTATATTGTTACCAAAGATGAAAATGGCTTAAATGGTTTTTATTTTTTTGATGAAATAGGCAATAGAAACAATCTAAATTTTGATGCTAATCAATACAACTTAAACCTTAACAATAATGCAAGCTTACAAAGCTTTAGAAGTTTTAGGGTTGCCATGCCTTACTATGAAATCAGGAGCTATAATAACAACGCACAAGAAGTTGTTGTAAATAATAAAAAATATACTACCGAAACAGCTCAAGATATTAATTACATTAGTACTGCTGTTTTAAAAGAAAGGTTATTAAAAGAAATTACCAACGCCTTAGCCAGACAAATTACCAAAAGACTTACCGAGCTTGCTGCTAAAAAAAGTGCTGAAGCAATTGCCAAAGGCAAAGAAGAAAAAGATAGCAAAGATGCTGATAAAAAAAAGACGGAAGAAAAAGCAAAAAAAACTGGTGAAGTAGCTGGTTTATTGGTAAACATCATTAATAATATTACCGAAAAAGCTGATACTCGTAGTTGGCAAAGTTTGCCAGCCTTTATTCAATATGTTCGAATACCGTTAAAAAAAGGCGAAAATATTATTTCGATTAATGGTAAAAGCTTTACTGTTTTAGGGAAGGGCGGATTGCAGTTTTACAGTAACGTTGCTTGGTAATTATTTACAATAATATTTTGTATAGTTTATCTACATCGGTTTTCTTAAATAATTGTGTGCCTGTATTCATTGTTGCTGCACTACCACAAGCAACCCCAAAAGCAATTACTTCTTTTAAGCTTTTTTGTTGTTGTAACATGTAAGTTATTCCAGCAACCATACTATCGCCAGCACCAACTGTACTTTTCTTTTCAACTTTTGGTGCAGCAGCAAAATGTTTTTCGTCTTTTGTAATTAGCCAAGCTCCCAAGGGTCCCATACTTATTACCATCACTTCTGCATAGCCATCTATTATTGCTTGTTGTGCTGCATCGTCAACTTGATTTTTCTCTAATTTTTCAATGTTCAACATTTTGCACAGTTCACCAATATTTGGTTTTAATAAAAAAGCATGTTTTCCCTTTAAGGCTTGTAATGCTGGGCCGCTGGTATCAACAATACATTTTGCACCAACCGCAGCGGCGTTTTTTACAATTAATCCATAAAAATAAGCTGGCAAGCCTAGGGGTAAGCTTCCACTTGCCACAACAAACGTTGGAGAAAAGGTTCGTATGTGATCTACCAATGTTATTATCGTTTCTTCTGCTACACCAATACCAGGGAATGTAAACCTGAATTGATTGTTGCTGCTGTTTTCTAACATCACCCAATTTTCTCTAGTTTCCACTACCGAATCTACTGCATGAAATGGTATTTGTTCTTTATCTAATAAGGCACATAACATGTTTCCATTATGCCCTCCTGCCGGAAAAAGTGCAACAGATTCGGCTCCTAATTTTTTTAATGCTTTACTCACATTAATTCCACCACCTCCAGGTTCATTAATGATATCTGTACATCGTAGTTTTGCTTCAGGCTCTAATGTTTGCATACTAGAGCTTTTATCTATACAAGGATTGAGTGTTATGGTGAGAATCATGTTTTATTTTATATTTATTTCAATCTTTTTATCATATGTTTTTGGGCTGCTAAATAGTTTACTTTCTATAACAATGTCATGTAATACTATTTTATCTCCTTCTTGTAATTTTCTGATTTCTCTTTTATGCTCTTCGTTAAGAACCCCACCAAAAACAGTTATTGAATATGTATTTTCTTTTTGGCTTCCCGAAAGTATTGTGAGATCAAATTTTTTAACCGTAGGATAATCAATTTTTTTATAGTCTTTATAGTTAGATGACGGGGTGGTAAATTTTAAAAATGGGGTTAACAGAATTTCATTAACAGACAAAACAGAATCTTTTTTTCCACCAAATTGAAAATAAAATTTATCGTATGGAATTGCTTTCATTTCAAAAATAGTAGAGTAAACAACTTTTCCTTTTTTAAAGATTTTAATGGTATCTGTTTTCATCTCGTTCTTTACATTCGGATCTCTTCCGTAATAATACTTATCCCCTGATTTTTCTTCTATTTTACCAATTGATGTTTTAACAACAAAATTGTCATTACTTTTTGTTAATCCTTTTATTCGAATGATATTTTCACATCCCCAGTAAAGCTCATTTTTTGTTGTATCTCTTAAACTGATATTAGAAATGCTTATTTGACCTTTTGAAATAAAAGGAGCCAACCCCAAAAAATATATAAAAATTTTCTTCATTGCTTCTTTGCTCTGTGGTTAAACTAATGAGCCTCCAGCCAATTAATACCTACACCAACTTCTGCTTCTACGGGTACTTCGTTGGGTAAAATTAGAGCAGATTTCATATTATTTAAAATTAAAGGTTTTAGTAATTCTAATTCGCTTTCCAAGGCATCAAAAACCAGTTCATCATGCACTTGTAAAATCATTTTGCTTTGCAGGGTAGATGCTTTTAGTGCAGCATGAATTTTTATCATCGCCAATTTTATCATATCGGCAGCTGTACCTTGTATTGGGCTATTAATGGCATTTCGTTCGGCAAATCCTCGTACCGTAAAGTTGGATGAGTTAATATCTCTTAACCATCTTTTTCGCCCCATTAATGTTTCTACAAACCCATGCTCTCTAGCAAAATTTATGGTGGTATCCATATACTTTTGAATACCCGAAAATTCTCGTTTATAATTATCAATAATTTCTTTTGCTTCTGTTCTACTAATACCCAAATTATCGGCTAATCCAAATGCTCCTTGCCCATAAATAATTCCAAAATTTACGCTTTTTGCTTTGTATCGCATTTCTTTGGTTACCTCCGCTTCTGCTATACCATAAACTTTTGCTGCTGTTGCTGTATGAATATCTTTTCCTAATCTAAATGCTTCACACATATTTTCATCGCCACTTATAGCTGCAACAATTCTTAATTCTATTTGAGAATAATCGGCACTAACTAAAACTCTACCTTTTTCTCTTGCTATAAATGCCTTGCGTATTTCTTTTCCTCTATTCGTTCTTATAGGTATGTTTTGTAAGTTGGGGTTGTTGCTGCTTAACCTTCCTGTAACTGCAATTGCTTGTGCATAGGATGTGTGAACTCGACCTGTTTTACTATTAATGATTTCTGGTAATGCATCTACATAAGTAGATTTTAATTTGGTCAATTCTCTAAAAGTTAAAATGTCTTCTACAATTGAATGGCCCTTTACTGCTAGTTTTTGCAATACATCTTCACCAGTTTGGTATTGACCCGTTTTAGTTTTTTTTGCACTACTATCTAATTGCAGTTTTTCAAACAACACCTCTCCTAATTGTTTAGGGGAAGCTAAATTAAAACGAACACCTGCTTGTTTATACACACTTTCTTCTGCTTGTTTTGCATCCACTTCTAAAACCTTGCTATACTCTCTTAAAAAGTTTTCATCCACTTTAATTCCTTCAAACTCCATATCGGTTAACACTTTTACCAGCGGATTTTCTACTTCATAAAAAACTTTTTCTACTTCTTTTTCTTTGAGTAGTGGATGTAATACTTGTTTTAACTGTAAAGTAATATCTGCATCTTCGGCAGCGTATTCTTTTATTTTTTCTATTTCAACATCTCTCATACTGCCTTGGCCTTTTCCTTTTTTACCAATTAATTCTTCGATATGAACTGGCTCGTATTGTAAATATTGAGCACTTAACACATCCATACTTCTTTTTCCGTCTGGCTCTACCACATAATGAACCAACATGGTATCATAGATATTTCCTTTTAATTCTATGCCATACCATTTAAGCATCAGCATATCGTATTTTATATTTTGCCCAATCCAAGTAATTGTAGTTGAGTTAAAAAGTTGACTGAGTTGATTGAGCAATTTCAACGTCTCTTCTCTGTTGGTAGAACAAGGTATGTAATAGGCTTCATGTGGTTTTACCGAAAAGCTTAAGCCAACCAATTCTGCTTCGTTGGCATCGATGCCTGTAGTTTCGGTATCAAAACAAATTTCTGTGTAGTTAATTAGTTGATTGGTTAATTGGTTGACGAGCTCTGGTGTATTTACTAAATGATACGCATGTTGAACATTGTTTATGTTTTTTTCAACTTGATAGCCTTTATCAATATCATCTGCTGCAATTAAAACTGGACCTTGTGAATTGTATGATGGTTTTGCTTTTGGTTTTTCGATGTTTACAACAGCGTTACCAAACAAATCTGTTTGCACACCTACTGGTGCTTGAGTAAATACATTAAACTCATCGCCCAATAATCTTTTTCCTAAAGTTTTAAATTCTAGCTCTGCAAATACATCTTTTAGTGCTTCTTTATTCCATTCTTTTATTTTAAAATTATCTTCATGAAACTCAACTGGGACTTTAGTGATAATGGTTGCAAGTTTTTTACTCATCACAGCAGCATCTTTTCCTGCACGTACTTTTTCACCCAATGATCCTTTTATTTTATCTGCATTATCTAAAACATTTTCTAATGTACCATATTCTTTCAATAGTTTGGCTGCCGTTTTTTCACCTACGCCTTTTATGCCTGGTATATTATCTGCTGCATCGCCCATTAATCCCAAAATATCAATTACCTGATCTACACGTTCAATATCCCATTTTTCACAAATTTCTTTTGGCCCCATTATTACAACATCGCCGCTTTGGTAACCTGGTTTATACATACTAATTCCTTCACGTACCAATTGACCAAAATCTTTATCGGGAGTAACCATAAAAACTTCATAACCTGCGTCGTGTGCTTGCCAAGCAAGGGTTCCAATTACATCGTCGGCTTCATAGCCTTCGATACCAATAACTGGTATATTAAAAGCTTCAATAATTCTTTTTATATATGGAACGGCAGCTAATAAATCTTCTGGTGTTTCTTGGCGATTAGCCTTATAATCTGCAAAATCGGTATGTCTTTCTGTTTTACCTGCTACATCAAAACACACAGCAATATGTGTGGGTTTTTCTTTATTTATTAATTCTACTAAAGTATTGGTAAAACCAAATTGTGCATTTGTGTTCATGCCTGTACTGGTAATTCTAGGATTACGCAATAAGGCATAATATGCTCTAAAAATTAAAGCAAAAGCATCTAATAAAAACAGTTTTTTTTCTTGCATGAAGATTAATGTTATAAAGAATATTAATTGTAAAAGTTGAGTATTTGTATTTTTAACTTGTGCAAACTAAAGAAATTATTCTTCAATTTTTATACTATTTGGTTTACTAAGTTGTGTAAAATAAAGTATTAAACAACTAGTACTTATTGCTGTAATTATAAAAGCATAATTGCTACCAAAATTATACCAAATTACACCGGTTATAGAACTTGCCAACATTGCACCAATGCTTTGAAAACTAGCAAATGTGCCAATTGCCGTAGCAACTGTATCTTTTGGTGTTATTAAAGCAATCCATGCTTTTGATATACCTTCTGTAGCTGCTGCATAAACAGCATAAACGAAAAAAATAAAAATAAAAAAATAAAAATTATTAACCATTGTAATAGAAAAGTACACGAAACAAAAACAGGAGAGTCCAATTATAAAAATAGTTTTTATACCCACTTTATCTGCCATAATTCCAATTGGATAAGCTAAAATAGCATAAGCTAAGTTGTAAAAAATATATAAACCAATTACATATTCATCGCTTAATCCAAACTGTTTAGCTTTTAACAATAAAAAAATATCAGAGCTATTTACCAATGCAAAAAAAAACAATCCTATTACTAGTTTTTTGTAATGTATGGTACTTTTTTTAAAGTAATAAAATGAAGAAAAAAATGAAATTTTTGGTTTTAATGTGTTATTTGTTTTTTTATCTTCCTTTAATAAAAAAGTTATCATTACTGCTAATAACCCTGGTATAAAAGCTACATAAAATAAATAGGTATATTGTTTAGGATAATAATATAAAAACAATAAGGCTAATAATGGGCCAACTACTGCACCAAAAGAATCCATTGATCTGTGAAAACCAAAAACCCTAGCTTTGTTCGTTACCGTTGATTCATTTGATAAAATAGCGTCTCTAGCACCCGTTCTTATTCCTTTTCCTAACCTATCAACCGTTCTGGAAAAGAAAATCCAGATTGGATTTAATACCAATGGCATCATTGGTTTTGAAAGGGCACTTAATGCATAACCAATTTGTACAAATGGCAATCTTTTGCCAGTAGAATCTGAAAGTTTACCAAAATAGCCTTTACTTAAACCAGCGAGTGCTTCGGCAAATCCCTCTAAAAAACCAATTACTAGAATAGAAAAGCCAATAGATTGTAAAAAAATAGGCATTATTGGATACAACATTTCACTAGCTATATCTGTAAAAAAGCTAATCAAAGAAATTATCCAAACTGTTTTTGAAATATGTTTCAATAAAATTGTATTGGCAATAAATTTAGCCTCTATTAACCAATTAAACCGGCTTTTTTACTAATGTCCATCATTCTTTGCATGGGTTTTAGAGCACCCAAACGCAAACTTTCATCCATTACAATTTCTGGTGTCTCATACTTCATACATAAATACAGTTTTTCTAGGGTATTTAGCTTCATGTAGGGGCAATCGTTACATGCACAGCTGTTTGTAGGTGGTGCAGGAATAAAGCTCTTATTTGGGCTATTTTTTTGCATTTGGTGTAAAATACCTGTTTCGGTAGCTACAATAAATTGATTTGCCTCATTTTGTTTGGTAAACTTTAATAATTGTGTTGTGCTACCAATAAAGTCCGCAATATTTAAAACTGCTTCTTCACACTCGGGATGTGCAATAAATTTTGCCTGGGGATGCCTAATTTTTAATTTGGTTATTTTTTCTAAGCTAAAAATTTCATGTACCATACATGCCCCATTCCACAAAAGCATGTTTCTGCCCGTTTTTTTATTGAGGAAAGCACCTAGGTTTTTATCTGGTGCAAAAATGATAGGTTGATCTTCTGGAATACTTTCAATAATTTTTTCAGCATTTCCACTGGTACAAATAATATCACTTAATGCTTTTATTTCTGCTGTACAATTAATGTAGCTGATTATTAAATGATTAGGATGCTTTTCTTTAAATGATTTAAATAAACCAGTAGGTGCACTATCGGCTAATGAACAGCCTGCTTTTAAATCGGGTAATAATACTTTTTTCGATGGATTTAAAATTTTAGCTGTTTCTGCCATAAAATGTACTCCTGCAAATACAATAATAGCAGCATTGGTATTTGCAGCTGCTTGTGCAAGGCCTAAACTATCTCCAATATAATCTGCTACATCTTGTATATCTGGTTCTTGATAATAATGTGCCAATAACACAATATTCTTTTCTTTCTTTAATTTTTCTATTTCTGCAAACAAATCTAATGTTGCTGGAACTTCGATATCTAAAAATCCTTTTTGTGAAACTTCTTTTTTTGCTATGTTAATATCCATTGTAATAGTATTTAATAATACATATTTATATAAACAACTACTATTATTACGAGTGTGTATATCGGGATAAGTTAATTACCCACAACCAACAAAGTTAATTACTTACCTGTTTATTAACCCTAACTAACATTTTAATTAACACCACATAATAGCTTCATCATTCAATTAAACTAGTTTATTAAGGTGCCTTAATAATTTTGGTATTTTAATTAACAAAACTAAACTCACAGCTTTTACACTGTTTATAAAGAGATTGTAATTGGTTTAAAATTTTAGAATTTAGTCAAGGATGTAAATTTTTAAGGTATTTATTCTTTTTATTTTAACAAATTAAAATTACTTTTTACTACTTATTCACCCATATTTATGCTTATTCACATGTTTGATTGTATAATTAGTTTCTCTATTTCGGCAGTTTTTTATATAGTAATTTAATTTAGGTACTTTATAATGTTTTCCACAATTTGTTCAATAACTATATTCCCCTATTTTTGCCATCCTTAAAAATAATACAAAAACTATATTATGTCTGTTATTCAAAGTATTCGAGATAAAGGAACGTGGATAATTTTTGCAGTTATCGGGCTTGCCTTAATTGCTTTTTTATTACAAGATGGAATGGGCAGCAGAGGAGGTAGTATGTTTGGTAATACCACTACTCTAGGATCGGTTAATGGTAAAAAAATTAGTAGAGAGGAGTTTGAGAATAAAGTTACGCTTTATACACAACCGGGTCAAGATAGAAATAACCTAGTTTCACAGTTGTGGAATATGGAAGTTGATAGAATTTTGCTAGAAGCTGAAGCTGAAAAATTAGGATTAATTGTAACTGGCAAAGAAGTAGCAGATGTTCTTTTTTCACCACAATCACCCTTATCTAGAGAACAACAGTTTGTTGATGAAAATGGACAATTTAAAGTTGAAGAAGCACGTCAAGCTTTTGCTCAAATTAAAAAAAGCAAGAATGATAAACAAATTCAAGGTATTATAGATGGTTATATAGAGCCAATTAAACAACAAGCTTTAAATACTAAATATCAGGCTCTATTAAAAAATTCTGCTTATGTGCCAACTTGGTTAGTAGAAAAACAAAAAAGCGAAACCAATTTAGTTTCTAACATATCATATGTATATGTTCCATATTCTACAATTGTTGATAGCACAATTAAAGTTTCTGATGATGAAATTATGAGTTATGTAAAGAAAAATGCTAGTGCTTTTCAAAAGAAAGAAGAAACTAGATTATTTTCTTATGTAACTTTTGATTCTAAGCCATCTGCTTTAGATTCTGTTAATACATTGAATCAAGTTTTATCTTTAAAAAGCGATTTTTCTGCTGCACCAGATACAAAATCTTTTTTAGCTAGAGTTGGAACAGAATTAGAATATTTAGATGGTTATTTACTGAAATCTTCTTTAAAAATGCAGCAAGCCGATAGTATAAAAAATTTAGCCGATGGTGCAACTTTTGGGCCTTATTTAGATGGTTCTAATTATGTAATTGCTAAAATGATAGGCAAAAGAAGTTTACCCGATAGTGTTAAAGTAAGACATATACTGGTAAAAACAGAAGACAAGCGTAGCCCTGCATTGGCTGATAGTTTAGCCAAAAAGAGAATTGATAGCGTAAAATCTCTAGCAACACAACTTGGTGCTGATTTTAATGCTTTGGTTCAAAAATATAGCGACGATGGAGGAAGTAAAGCAACAAAAGGAGAATATGACTTTGCTTTACAACAATACAGTGGTATAAGCAAAGAGTTTGCAGATGCTATTTTTTATGGTAAAACGGGTGATAAAGTAGTTGTAAGGGTTGAGAATGATTCTTACGCAGGATACCATTATATTGAAGTGCTTAATCAAAAAAACTTTGGAGAAGCAGTAAAAGTTGGGTATTTAGCTAAAGGAATTTCTGCAAGTAACGAAACTGTTAGTGCTGCAAATACTGCTGCTTCGCAATTTGCTGTTTCTATAAAAAATAAAAAGCAATTTGATGAAGCTGCTACTAAGCTAAATAAGCAAGTTGCTACAAGCCAAGAGGTAAAACAAAGCGATTTTAGTATAGCATCTTTAGGTCAAGCTAGTACTAGAGGACTTGTTCGTTGGTTATATGAACATGATGTAAATGACATTAGTGAACCAACGGATTTAAGTGATAAGTTTATTGTTGCAGTTGTTACGAACATTAATAAAATTGGTTTATCCAATGCAACTTCTGCAAGGCCACAGGCCGAGGGTTTTGTAAGAAACGAAAAGAAAGCAAAACAATTAATTGAAAAATTTAAGGGTACAAGTTTAGCAGATTATGCTAAATCTACCAATACTACCATTTTAAGTGCTGATAGTTTAAGTTTTATAAACCCTTCAATACCTGCACTTGGTTATGATTTAAAGATATCTGGAGCAGCTTTTAACAAGGATAATGTTGGTAAAGTTACCAACGTAATTGCTGGAACATCTGGAGTTATTGCCTTAAGTGTAAAAAACATTGGTGCCAAGCCAGTCACTCAAGATGTTGAAACCATCAAACAACAATTATTGCAATCACAAAAAAATGCAATTAATAGAGCTAGTGGTGCATTAAAAGCTGCCGCAATCATTAAAGACAACAGAATTATGTTCTATTAATAATTTCAAATCTTTTTAAAAAGCCAATCAATAAAATGATTGGCTTTTTTCTTTTACGTAATACGAAACTGGTTTGTATTAGTTCTAATTAATTTTGCAATATAATTTAAAATATGTCTGAAGTATTTGTTAACAAAGTGGCCGAGAGTGGTATTATTAGCATTGATCTAGAATTGTATTATCCAAAACAAACCCAAAAAATATTTGATTTAAAGGATTATTTATTTATGGGTTTAATCTTAAAAGAAAAAGATTTTAGAGCAGCATTGCTCGAAATTAATTGGATGGATTACAAGGACAATTACGTTGGTATCACCTGCTCGGCTGATGCAATTATTCCAATGTGGGCATATATGTTGGTAACTAGTTATTTACAGCCATTTGTACACTTTGTTACTATCGGGAATGAAAAACAAACATTAGAACAATTACTTGTTAAAAATTTAATTGACTCCATTGATACCAAAGAATATATAGATAAAAGGGTTGTAATTAAAGGTTGTGGAGATGTTCTTATTCCAGAAATAGGCTTTGTTTTTATTACAAACTTGCTTAGACCGGTAGTTAAAAGTATTATGTATGGTGAACCATGCAGTTCTGTTCCCATTTATAAAAAGAAACGAGACTAAAAAAACCCAACTATTTAAAGTTGGGTCTTAGATTAATTGCCATATACACTTAAAAATTTAATTCGCATTATTTTTAGCTGTTCCCAATTATAATCAAATTCTGCTAATTCCTTTTGGGCTATATCTAGCGATGAGGTATCACAACTTTTAAAGTAAGTAATTATTTCTTCCTGATCTTCTTCATCTAACCAATCGTCTATTGCATAGTCTAAATTTAGTTTAGTACCACTTGCTGCAATGGTTTCCATTTCTTCTAATAACTCATTTAATGATAATCCCTTGGTTCTAGCAATAGTCTCTAAGCTAATTTTTTTATCTACATTTTGTATAATGAATATTTTGTTACTGCTCTTGTTTGCAACGCTCTTCATTATAAAGTCGTCTGGTTTTTCTACGTTATTTTCCTCAACATATTTTCCAATTAATTCAACAAATGGTTTGCCGTACTTTATAGATTTACCCTTGCTAACACCTTGACATTTTTCCAATTCCTCCAATGTTGTAGGATACACAGTACTCATATCTTGCAAAGAATTTTCTAAAAAAATAACAAACGGAGGCAATTGTTTTTTCTTTGCTTCTTTTAGTCTTAAATCTATTAACAACTTTAATAACTCTTCATCAATTCCTCCTCCCTCTTCTTCAGTTGTATCTGTTTCTTCATCGTCGCTATCTGGGTCAGAGAAAACATTATTTAATACAATTTTAAAGCTCTGCGGGTTTTTCAACCACCCTTCTGTGTGTTCTGTAAACTTCAACAATCCGTATTCTTCTATATCTTTCTTAATTAAATTTGCTAACATCATTTGTCGCAACAAGCTGTTCCAAAAATGACTGTCATGGTCTTTGCCAATTCCAAAACTTGGTAAAGATTCGTGCCTATACATAGTTATTTGGGGTGTTAGTTTACCCATAATAATATTTATAGTGTAATCGGTTACAAATCTCTCGTCTAGGTCTTTTATTGCAGCAAGTGCATTTATAACCTCCGCCCTTGCTTCAATTTTTTCTTTTGGACTTTTACAATTGTCACAACTTCCACAATTGGTAGTTTCCCAATCCTCCCCAAAATAATGAAGCAAAATCTTCCTTCTACAAACACTACTTTCTGCGTAGGCCACTGTTTCATTAATCAACTGAGCACCCACTTCTCTTTCACTTAAAGGTTTATCTCTCATTAAGTGTTCTAGCTTCGATACATCTTTGTGAGAATAATATAAAACACAAATACCCTCTAAGCCATCTCTTCCAGCTCTTCCTGTTTCTTGATAATAATTTTCTATAGATTTAGGAATATTGTAATGTATTACAAAACGGATATCTGGTTTATCAATTCCCATTCCAAAAGCAATAGTTGCGACAATTACTTGTACTTCCTCGTTTAAAAATTCATCCTGCCTTCTTGCTCTTAACTTTTGATCTAAACCAGCATGATACGCTACTGCTTTTATATTGTTTGCCATTAATACAGCCGCTAACTCCTCTGTTGTTTTTCTGTTCAGTGTATAAATAATACCACTCTTGTTTTTATGGTGGGTGATAAATTTCACTATGTGTTTTATAGTTGCTTCTTTTTGAAGTTTGGGCTGTATTTCATAAAACAGGTTATCTCTATTAAATGAGGATATAAATATCTTAGGATCTCTTAGCCCAAGATTTTTAACTATATCACTTTGTACTTTTGGTGTTGCTGTTGCCGTTAATGCAATTACAGGTATTTCCGGATTAATAATATCCATCATTTCTCTTAATCTCCTGTATTCTGGTCTAAAGTCGTGCCCCCATTCACTTATACAATGTGCTTCATCCACTGCAAAAAACGAAATTTTTAAATCACTAAAAAAATCTAAATTTTCTTCTTTTGTTAATGTTTCTGGAGCTACGTACAATAATTTTGTTTTACCGCCCACCAAATCATCTTTAACTATTTTAATTTGTCCCTTATTTAACGAGGAGTTTAAAAAGTGAGCAACTTCATCTTGTTCACTATATCCTCTAACAAGATCCACCTGATTTTTCATTAAAGCAATTAGCGGAGATACAACAATTGCACAACCCCCCATCATCATTGCAGGTAATTGGTAACATAAACTTTTGCCACCACCAGTAGGCATAATTACAAAAGTATCATGACCACTCATTAAACTCCTTATGGTTTTTTCCTGGGTACCCTTGAAATTTTTAAAGCCAAAATATTTTTCAAGTGCTGTATGTATATCGTAATCAATAGTATTTAATACACTTTCTGTAGTTTTCTTACCTGTTTTAACAGACTTTTTTTTCACAGGTTGTTTCTTTCTTATGTTAGTAGACATTTTTTCTTTTTCCTTATATTTCTAAATTTTGAGCATAAAAGGTAATTATTTTTTTCAATACCACAAAATTTATTCACCTTTTCAACAGAAGTTAAAAATAGTAGCCATTTTTGATTTACAATGATTAGTTAGTAAACTTTACCTTTGATTTATTATGGCATCAAATATTATTAATACTGCAATAAATACAATTAATTTAGAAGCTAGTTCAATTGCTAATCTGTCAAATTATATTAACGCCGAGTTTGAAATCATAATAAACCTCATATCAAAAAACAGAGGAAGGGTTGTAATTACAGGCATTGGTAAAAGTGCCATTGTTGCCCAAAAAATTGTTGCCACATTAAATTCTACAGGAACCCCATCTTTATTTATGCATGCTGCAGATGCCATTCATGGCGATTTGGGTATGATTAAACCAGATGACATTGTTATTATAATTAGTAAAAGCGGCGAAAGCCCAGAAATAAAAAGTTTAATACCCATCTTGAAAGGGTTTAAAAACACTATTATTGGTATAGTTGGTAACATCAATAGTTATTTGGCCAGAGAATCCAATTTTTTCATAAATTCTACCGTATCACAAGAAGCCTGCCCCAATAATTTAGCTCCAACAAGTAGTACAACCGCTCAAATGGTTATCGGTGATGCCATTGCTGTTTGTTTAATGGAACAAAACAACTTTACGGGTTTTGACTTTGCTAAATTTCATCCTGGTGGTAACTTGGGCAAACGATTATTCTTAAAAGTAAAAGATGTTTATTCGATTAATCAATCTCCTTCCGTACTTCCTGTTGCTACTCTCAAAGATATCATCTTGGAAATTACTTCTAAACGATTGGGTGTAACGGCTGTGGTTAACGATTCTAATAATCTATTGGGAATTATAACTGATGGTGATTTAAGAAGAATGTTAGAAAAAATTGACAACCTAGCTTCATTAACCGCAACCGATATTTATTCAATAAATCCTAAGACTATTTCTCCCAACGCCCTCGCTGTTGATGCATTAGAGGTTTTTAAACTTCACGATATTACTCAATTGTTAGTTGTTGAAAATAACCAATATTTAGGTGTTCTACACATTCACGATTTATTGACGGAAGGCATTATGTAACAAAATTTTCATTACTTCGCATACTATAACAAAAAATAATATGAATAAGCATCATTATGTAGCAATTATGGCTGGTGGAATTGGTAGTAGGTTTTGGCCCAAAAGCAGAACAGGACTGCCTAAACAGTTTTTAGATATTTTACATACTGGTAAAACGCTAATTCAATGGACATTTGACAGATACGCTCTTTTTATTCCCAAAGAAAATATTTTTGTTGTTACTTCCTCCGACTATGAATCTATTGTTGCAGATCAGTTGCCAGAACTAAATAGGGCCAATATTTTATGTGAACCTAGCCGAAAAAATACAGCCCCATGTGTTGCTTATATATCTTTTAAACTTCTACAAAAAGACCCAGAAGCATCTCTAATAGTAGCTCCCAGCGATCACATTATTTTAGATAATAATGCGTTTCGGCTTATTACATTAAAAGCTTTAGATTTTGTTGCTCATTTAAAAGCATTTGTAACATTAGGAATTAACCCAACCTACCCTAATACAGGTTACGGTTATATTCAACACGATTCTCTAAGTGTTGCAGAAGAAATATACAAGGTAAAAACATTTACTGAGAAACCCAATTTAGAATTAGCTAAAACCTTTTTCGCAAGTGGAGATTTTTTATGGAATGCAGGAATCTTTATTTGGCAAGTTAAAAACATCATAAAAGCATTTGAACAACTTCAACCGGAAATGTTCGAACTGTTTGATAATGAGCTGATTAACTTCAATACACCTCACGAACAAGAGGCCATTAATCGAATTTATCCTCTGTGTACCAATATTTCTATAGATGTTGCCATTATGGAAAAGGCCAATAATGTTTACGTAATTCCCTCTTCTTTTGGTTGGAGCGATTTGGGCACTTGGAATAGTGCTTATGAAAACATGGAAAAAGATTATTTAGGCAATGCAGTAGCAGGAGATAATGTTATAGTTATTGACGCCACTAAATGTATGGTTAGTTCTTTACCCGAAAAACTGGTTGTTCTACAAGGACTCGACGATTGTATAGTTATTGATACCCAAGACGTTCTACTTATTTGCAATAAAAGTAAAGAACAAGAAATTAAAGAATATGTTGCAGAGGTGAAAAGAAGCAAAGGCGATGTTTATTTATAGTATCCGTTTTTTTCTATTTCAAGTCTAACCTTATTGGGCAACATGTATCGAATACTTTTTCTTTGTTGAATGCAACCTCTAATTGCTGTGGAGGAGATTTCCAACAAAGGAGCGTCTAAAAACTTAATATTATTGTTTAACTCCACCGCTGGTAAATTATTACCCTGCCGTTTATATATTATTAGCTCATAATTATCCAATAAAATTGTTGCATTTTTCCATCTTAAAATGTTTTGAAAACTATCTCCACCCAAAATAATCACAAACTCGTGTTGAGGGTATTTTTCTTTTAGATGAACTAGGGTGTCTATAGTGTAAGATGGCCTGGGTAACCTAAACTCTATATCTGTAACCTTGAATCTTTCATCGTCCTCAACAGCCAAGTTCAATAAATGCAACCTATCGTATTCATTTAAAAGGCTTCCCGATGGTTTTAATGGGTTCTGCGGACTAATAACAAACCAAACTTTATCTACTAGTTTACTCTCAGCAACGTGAGATGCAATTAATAAATGACCAACATGAATGGGGTTAAATGATCCAAAATACAATCCAACTTTCATAATTTAACACGAAATAAACTTTAGTTAATCTCTTCTACAAAAATTTCTCTTGCCTCACTAAGCCGTAAGCTTAACGAATAACCCGCAACGCTTATTGAAATCGGATCCCCCAATGGTGCAATTTGATCAACCCTAACCTGTTCACCAGGCACACATCCCATTTCCATCAACTTGATAAAAATTTCATTCTTATCAAACGAGTGTATGGTTGCTTTTTTTCCAATCCCAAGCTCACTTAACTTTTTCATCTTTTTACTTTACGCAAAATTAATCTTACCAAATGGCTTTTTGTTACGAATTTTGGAGCAAGATTTATTACTATGCAAAAGGTTAGCTTCCATTATGTAGACATTCAATTGAATTTTTCAAATAAAACATCCCTAAAGCTTTTTATTGTATCTATTTTCAAAGAGGAACATCAAGCATTAGGCTCTATTCGGTATGTTTTCTGCACAGACGAATATCTTCTTAATATTAATAAAAGCAGCTTAAACCACGATTATTATACTGATATTATCACTTTCGACCTTTCTGAACCCAAGCAACCAATAGAATCAGAAGTTTACGTAAGTGTAGAAAGAGTAAAGGATAACGCCAAACATCTAAATGTTTCTTTCAAAGAAGAGCTTTGTAGGATAGTTTTTCATGGTGCCCTGCACCTGTGTGGGTATAAAGACAAGAAAAGGGCAGATATATTAACGATGAGACAAAAGGAGGATTATTATCTAACTAAGTTCTTTAATTAGAATGTTCCACGATTCACGCAACTCAATTTATCAAGTTTGGAAGAATTGACCCTTCACCAACCAACCTTGCTAGAAAATGGATGTTCCACGAATCACGGAATTTTTGTTATCCGCATTTTAAATGTTTGCAAACCAATAAACCTATCTGTATTCCTTAATCTATCTTTGCCACATGTTTCAAGAATATGATGTTATTGTTGCTGGTGCTGGTCATGCGGGTTGTGAGGCTGCGGCTGCAGCGGCAAATTTAGGAAGTAAGGTGCTTTTGGTAACCATGAATATGCAAACCATTGCTCAAATGAGCTGTAATCCAGCTATGGGCGGAATTGCAAAAGGTCAAATTGTACGAGAAATAGACGCTATGGGCGGTTATAGTGGAATTGTAAGCGACAAAAGCATGATTCAATTTCGAATGTTGAATAGAAGTAAGGGCCCAGCAATGTGGAGCCCAAGAACACAAAACGATAGAATGTTGTTTGCCACAACTTGGAGAGAAATGTTGGAGCAAACACCCAATGTTGATTTTTACCAAGATATGGTTAAAAGCCTCATTATTAAAAATGGCAGAGCTTGTGGTGTTATAACAGGGTTGGGTCATGAGATTTATGCAAAATCAGTAGTAATTACGAGTGGAACCTTTTTAAATGGCATTATTCACATAGGAGAGAAGAGGCTGGGCGGAGGTAGAATTTCCGAAACTGCAGCAACTGGCATTACCGAACAACTGGTAGAACATGGCTTTGAAGCAGACAGATTAAAAACAGGAACCCCGCCAAGGGTTGATGCAAGGAGTTTGGATTATTCTAAAATGGAAGAACAGAAAGGAGATGATGAAATAGTGGGCTTCTCTTTTTTAGATGTAGAAAGAATAAAACCCGAGCAACAAAGAAGTTGCCACATTACTTATACAAATACTGCTGTACACGAAATATTAAAAACAGGGTTCGATAGAAGCCCAATGTACCAAGGAAGAATCGAAGGTGTTGGCCCACGTTATTGCCCAAGCATTGAAGACAAAATAAATCGTTTTGCAGAAAGAGACCGCCACCAATTGTTTGTAGAACCAGAAGGGTGGAATACGGTAGAAATTTATGTCAACGGTTTTTCAACTTCTTTACCAGAAGATGTTCAAATAAAAGCTTTAAGATCCGTGCCCGGTTTTGAAAACTGTAAAATATTTCGACCAGGTTATGCAATCGAATACGATTATTTTCCACCAACACAATTAACACACACATTAGAAACAAAACTAATATCAAATTTGTTTTTTGCTGGTCAAATTAATGGAACAACAGGTTACGAAGAAGCCGCTTGCCAAGGCTTAATGGCTGGTATAAATGCACACCAAAAGGCAAGAAATTTAGAACCACTTATATTAAAAAGAAGCGATGCGTATATTGGTGTTTTAATAGACGATTTAATTAGCAAGGGCACCCAAGAACCTTATAGAATGTTTACTAGCCGAGCAGAGTTTAGAACCTTATTACGACAAGACAATGCAGATATTCGATTAACCGAAATCAGCTATCGATTGGGGCTTGCTTCTCAAGAAAGAATGGATAAAGTAATTGAGAAAAAACAAACAGTTGAAAACATAAAAAAAGTATTAGAAACCACACCAATAGACATAGAAGAAATAAACCCATATTTCCAACAAATTAATTCGGCACCATTGCTCGAAAAACAAAAGGCAAGCAAAATAATTTTACGCCCAAATGTAAGCCTAGCAGGCATGATGCAATATTCGAACAGCTTACAAAACAGTTTAAAAAATATACCAACCGAATTTGTTGAGCAAGCAGAAATACAAGTGAAGTACGAAAAATATATAGAAAAAGAAAATGAGCTGGTACAAAGAATGAGTGAAATGGAAGACCTAATTATACCCGATACATTCGAGTACGATAAGGTTTCAGCAATATCCGCAGAGGCATTACAAAAGTTTAAAAAAATTCGCCCCAGAACCCTAGGCCAAGCAGGAAGAATTAGTGGTGTAAACCCAAGTGATATTCAAATATTAATGGTGTTTATGGGGAGGTAGTAAAAAAGAAATGCAAAAATTTTTGCTTGTACAAGACGCCATAATTTAAGCAGCAGAATCTTCCAGAGCTGCTACCATCTGTATTTTTTCATCTTCGGACAAGGTTGAGTTTTCATGTTTATCCATCAATGCAACACTTTTTACAACAACCTTATTTTGATTAAAAAAAAGACTACAAACTTTACAAATAAAAAAATGATAATAAAGTTTTATTTGCTCTATCCAACTTAAACGCTTTTCCTCTTTTTGAGAAATCATTTTTGTAGCAGTTTTACAATCTATCATCAATCCCATAAAATACAATTTATTGTACAAACCAATTTTTTTCTAGGCAGCCCCTAAGTTGTAATTTGGCTCTGTGTAACAAAACCCAATAGTTAGACGGCGTAATATTTAACTCCTTACAAATTTCATCGCTTTCAACACCATCTAAATATTTCATACTAAATACAGCATTTTGAATGGTCTTCAGTTTGCCCTTACATTTTTCTAAAATGCTGTAAAACTCTTTGCTCTCAATAGCTGTATTGTAATCTATTCCCCAATCGTTTGGGGCAGCAGTGTTTTGCCAATGTCCGGTTTCGTCAAATAGATCTTTTGATTCAGCTGTATCAACATTATCTGTAAGCCTTGTACTGGCCTTTCTATAAAAGTCGATAATTTTATTTTTGAGTATGGTAAATAACCAATTTTTTTCGCTGGCTTCGCCTTTATAATTGTCAATATTACGCCATGCGGCCAAAAAAGTTTCTTGTACCAAATCTTTTGCAATACCACTATCGCTTACTCTTGGTAAAGCATAACGATATAACATATCGCCAAAATCTTTAACCCATCTTGTTGCTAAGTCGTTTTGCATAAACCAAATATACAATTAATACCAAATGGAATTATAAAACAGACCAAAATTGATCTAAAAAAATATAACTGTATGAGCAAATACTAATAATATTTTTCTTCGGAAGACTTTTTGTAAGGTTACCTACAAATGTTTCTAGTTCGTTAAGCGTTTTAAA
>JANOZK010000063.1:0-34470 GCA_031429335.1 Chitinophagaceae bacterium
GTGCTGTGTGCTGTGTGCTGTGTGCTGTGTGCTGTGTGCTGTGTGCTTTTATATTTTTTTGCATATAAAGTTATTTAAAAAATGTAAGAAAATGAAATGCCGTTTTCTAGTGGGTTTAATGAGTAAGAAAATAGTGACTCAGTAACATAAGCTTGGTTGGTAGGACCTATGTTAGTACGTCTAAAGTTGTAGTTAATATTTGCTAAACTAAGCCCAATTAAATACCTGTTTTTAAAAAGATACTCTATTTTCAAAGGCATTAATACGCTTCTTACAGAATACCCATCCTGCCTATTATCTCTTTCTGTGGGTAATCCATAATCTTGTTTTAACAAACTTTTTCTTATTAAATATCCAATACTAAAATTGTTACGTAAGTAAAGATTTTTAGCTAATTCAGAAAAATACCCAACTTCTATAATAGGCCCATAATTATTTAATCTAAATTTTTGGGGGCGACTACTCATAAATGGGTCTTGACTAAGGGATCCAGAGTTTTCATAAGTCAAACCCACACCTAATAGCCAATGTTTATTCAACATTTTGCCAATGGTAACTTGAGAGTTAAACATTTTATCTTTATAGGTTGCGTCTCTGGTTGTTGGAATTACATCTTTAGTTACTCTGTCGTAGCCATTTAAATTTAATCCACCAATCCATTTACCTTTTTTTATTTGTGCGTTGGTGGTAAGGCAAAACCCACTTGCTATTAATAGGAATAGCATTAGTTTTTGTTTCATAATTTTTAATTTTTAAAGTGAAATAAAATAGTGTAAAAAATAATTAGGGTGGTAGGTATATATTACTATTGGTTAGCAGGCAAAAAACATTAAAGGGTATTATGTTACTTTGTGTAAGCATTTATGTAAATTATACTGTAATTTACATAAAAAATTTATAAATAAAAATAGGTATATAACTGTTAGTTATAATTGTATACCCAATGGTTTTAATATGAAATCTTCTTTTTTAGGAAGTAAATGCAATAAAAAAATCCTACCGAATTAGCAGGATTTTTTTATTGGCTATGTTTTTAGCACTAGATTTTAGAGCTTAAATCTTTACCAGCTTTAAAACGAGCCACTTTTTTGGCTTTAATTTTAATAGCAGCTCCAGTTTGTGGGTTACGACCCATACGAGCAGCACGTTTAGAAACTGAGAAAGTACCAAAACCAACTAAAGTTACTTTATCGCCTTTTTTTAATGTTTTAGTTACAGTTGTAACAAAAGAATCTAAAGCAGCATTTGCTTGAGTTTTTGTAACACCAGCATCTTCTGCAATTTGGGCAATCAATTCAGCTTTGTTCATAATAATTGTGTTTTAAAAATGTTTTTTGTTTAGAGAAACAAATGTATTTGCTTTTTACAGAAAGTAAAACAATTTTTATGTTAAAATCATTTTTGATTATGCTATAAAACCCTTACTAACAAAGGAGTTTAAATTTTTTTAATAAAATAAACTAAATTTTAATTTCAAAATAATTTTACTGAAACCCTTTGTATATAAGGCTTTCAGCAGTTTTTATGCTATAATGTAGTAATACCAAGGCTTTCAACATAATATAGGGAAGATTTGGTTTTTAAAAATTGTATTTTAAAAACTATCCACACTCAATCCACAACCTGCATTAATGATCGAAAACCAATGAATTTGTTGCCCCAGCTTCGGTTTGCATCTTCTCGTAATGTTGCAGCATGTATTTCTGTATAACGGTTATAATCTGCTTTACTAGCGGCATAATACTGTGCAGCGTAGGTTATTCCATCGGTTTCATCTATATCAATTACACGTACAAATTGAAATTTAGTAAAACAGTTGGTGGCCATTACCTCGGGTATATGTTTTTGTTTCATCCAAATAAGCCATGCTTCTTGTATTGAATGATCAATTTTAATAGTTACATTGTAAATAAACATGCTTATTTTTTTAATTTCTTGAACCATTTTGTGGGTAAATTTAGTGGTATTATCCTAAAGCTTTTTCTTTATTCAGTTATCAATCATTATCAAATATTTTGATTTACTTTTATCCTATCAATAAGTATATTAAATATTACACCCTAGGCATAAAGTGTTGTTTTGCATTTTTTTTTGTTATTTTTTTTAATGCTGCGACTGCTCAAAATGGAAATAATTCTCTGCAAAAAGGCTCTAGGCCATTCATTGATTTGAAAAATATTGATTCAACAGGATATGAGGTTGGTCAGATTTCTGTAAAATTCAAAGAAGCTTATTTTTCATCCATAGAAAAAAAAATAGCAAAAAAAAATGGGGTTGTCTTATTTGGCATAACTGAGTTAGATTATTTAAATAAAAAGCTACAAGTAACCGAAGCAACTTATTTATTTGCCAAACAAAACGAACAAAAAAAACCTTTACACGAGCTGTGGGGGTTTAATAGATGGCTTACATTAACCTTAAACGCTAAAGCAAATATTAAGGAAGTTGTTGCTAGCTATTTAGCAACCAATTATTTTGAAGTGGTAGAACCTCTTTACAAAATTATTACTACTGCAACCAACAATCAACTTACTTATTTACCAAACGATGCAAGATTTACAGAACAATGGAGCTTAAACAATACTGGACAAAGTGGGGGTACTATTGGTAAAGACATGCAACTAAATAACGCATGGGATTTAGAAAAAGGTAAACCTGAAGTTATTGTTGCCATGTTAGATAGAGGCATACAATTTAATCACGCTGATTTAATACAAAATATGTGGCCAGGCATTGGCTACAATTTTGTAACCAATAGCAATATTCTTACCCCAGAAGATCATGGAACTGCTACTGCTGGTATTGTTGGTGCAACTACTAATAATAGTATTGGCATAAGTGGTATTGCTGGGGGCAATGGCTTACCTAATAGTGGTATACGTTTAATGAGTTGCCAAGTTATTGCAGGTGCTAACAATGGTGGTTTTGATCAGGCATTTGTTTGGGCTGCCGATAATGGTGCTTGTATTACAAGTAACAGTTGGGTGTTTGCAATTGCAGGTGTTTACAGGCAATCTATCTTAGATGCCATAGATTATTTTTGTAACAATGGGGGTGGTAATGTTTTGCAAGGGGGCTTGTGCATATTTGCAGCAGGTAATAATGGCGAAGAACGACTTACTTACCCAGGTTGTTATGAAAGGGTAATTGGTGTTAGTTCTACCAATAATAAAGATATTAAATCGGGATTTTCTAACTATGGAAATTGGGTAGATATTTCTGCTCCTGGTGGCGATGGAACGGGCACTGCAACAGATATTTTAACTACCATAACCAATGATAGTTATGCTTTTTTTAGTGGCACATCTGCTTGTACACCACAAGTTACAGGTGTTGCTGCATTAATTGCTAGCAAGTTAAGTGGAAAATCCTCGGCAAGTGATATTAGAAATATTTTATTAACCACCACCGATGAAATTTATTCTTTAAACCAAAGCTTGATAGGCAAGTTAGGTTCTGGTAGAGTGAATGCTTTTAAAGCATTACAAAAAGCCGAAACATTTTTACAGAATTATATTGTTGCTGCACCACAAAATTTTAAAGGAATAAGTAATTGTAACACTGTTGACTTAAGTTGGACTGCTTCTTCAAATGAGGTAATAATTGCTACCTCTAACAACTATATAGGGTTACCAGTGAATGGAATTATTTACAATGTTGGCGATAATTTACCTGATGGAGGTACCATTATTTATAAAGGTAAAGCTAACAATTTTAGTACGTTGATAAACAATAACAATGTATTTCAATATTTTAAAATTTGGGCTATTGGAACAAATAATTCTTACTCATTTGGCAGGCAAGTTGAAGTGTTAACTGGCCCAGTTTATACTATTAACGATGATATTATTTATAAAGAAACATTCGATGGGTTAAATTTTCCTTATCAATACTTAAGAAGAATTAATCCCGATAATAGTACTACCTGGATAAGAACAGAAGATGCAAAAAATAGTGAAAACTATAGTGTTGTTATAAATAATTTTTCATATACCAATGTTGGACAAATAGATTTAATGTATTTACCAATAATGGCAATTAATAAAGCCGACTCCATAAAATTATCTTTTTATAAAGCTTATCAAACCAATAGTAGGGCCGATAGTTTAGCAATTTTACTTTCTACAGATTGTGGTAAAACCTTCAGTACCGTTTGGCAAAAAGGAGGTAATCAATTGGCAACTGTTACTTCTACAAGCAATACTAGTTATACCCCCTTTAGTACAGATTGGAAACAAGAAAATATAACTTTTGCCGTACCAAATACTGCTAATAAAATACTTATTGGTATAAAGGCAATAAATGGCAATGGTCAAAATTTATTTGTAGATGATATTACTGTAACTACCAAAACCTTACCCCAAAAATTAAAAGATAATGGCGTATTAATTACCCCAAATCCATTTATCAATAAAATTGTTGTGCAACACTATTTGCCACCTACAAATCTTAGAGCCATTCGTATTTTTAATATATTGGGTCAAAAAGTATTTGCTCAAAATTTTAATGGCAATGCAGGTTCAACGCTAGAAATAACAACCCAAAATTTACCAAAAGGTATTTATGAAATTAGGCTAGATTATACCGATAAATCTGTTAGTCAAAAGTTATTGAAGTAAGTTTTTATTTTAAACTTAACTCAACATAAATTGGGCAGTGATCGCTGTGTTTTAAATCAGGAAAAATACTTGCATTTTTAATGTTCTCTTTTAAAGTTTCGGTAACGCAAAAATAATCTATTCTCCAACCTTTATTTTGTAAACGCATACTAGGAAAACGTTGGCTCCACCAGCTATATGCACCAACTGTTTCAGGGTTTTTGTAACGAAATGTGTCAATCCAACCACTGTTTAAAAATTTGCTCATCCACTCTTTTTCTTCAGGTAAAAAGCCCGATGATTTTTTGTTGCTCTTTGGATCGTGTATATCAATATCGGTATGTGCAATATTATAATCGCCTGTAAGTATAATTTTTTTTCTCGTTTTTTTCAGTTGATTTAAATAGTCGAACATTTCGTTTAACCATTGGTATTTATAGTTTTGGCGTTCGTCTCCGCTAGTACCACTAGGAAAATAGGCATTAACTAAAGTAACATCGTTAAAGTCTAATCGAATTATCCTCCCCTCAAAATCGCTTTGTTCAACCTTATTGCCATACTCAACATAAGTGGGTTTTATTTTTGTAAAAATTGCCACACCACTATAGCCCTTTTTTTGAGCACTAAACCAAAAAGTTTCAAAGCCCAAAGCTTCTATTGCTTCTACATTAACATCGTCTTTACTTGCTTTGGTTTCTTGAATACAAATAATATCGGCAGGATTGGTTTGCAGCCATTCTAATAATCCTTTTTTTATAGCTGCTCTAATACCATTGGTGTTATAAGATATAATACGCATAATTTAAGTAGTTTAATAAAAACTAATGATAACAATTCTTCAAAAGTTTCTGGTGCAAATTAGGGTTTATATAAATAATTTTATAATGATTAAAAAAGATTGTGTAAAGGGAATTAATCTTATTGCTTTAAAAGCAATAAATTAGTGCAACTATTTTTTATTTGTAATTTTATTTAATAGATGAATGGATACTGAAAAAAAAATAATTCCCACAACCGAGCAAGTGTATTTAGATGGCCCAAAACCTAGAATTAATGAATTAGGGTTTGCTTGGAAAATATTTAAAGAGTTTATTTATGCGTTTAGAACCCTTCATTTTGTGGGGCCTTGTATTACAGTGTTTGGTAGTGCCAGATTTGATGAAAATCACGAATATTATGTTGCAGCAAGAGAATTTGGTAAACGCATTGCCCAATTGGGTTTTGCTACCATAACTGGTGGTGGACCTGGTATTATGGAAGCAGCCAATAGAGGTGCCTTTGAAAATGGTGGTATAAGTATTGGCTGTAACATAAAATTGCCATTTGAGCAACATGAAAATCCTTACGTAAAAAAAAGTATTACCTTCAATTTTTTCTTTAGCCGAAAAGTTGTATTGGTAAAATATTCCTATGCTTTTATTATAATGCCAGGTGGTTTTGGAACAATGGATGAGTTGTTTGAAACACTTACCTTAATACAAACAAAAACCATCAACGATTTTCCTGTAGTATTGTATGGGAAAAAATATTTTCAACCTTTGGTTGATTATATTCAATATATGATCGAAGAAAAAACAATTTCGCCAGAAGATATGAAATTGGTTTTATTAACAGACGATTTTGATGAAGCAATTGATCATATTAAAACATATGTGAACACAAATTACAAAGTAAAACCACGAAAAAAATTATGGTGGTTATTTGAAAAAAGATAAATGCAACCTTTTAAAAATTATATAACTGGCTTCAGTAAATTATTGGCTACTGTAAATTCCTCTACAATTACGTCTAATAATTATGCAAGTAGTTATTTACAAAACTTACTACAACATAAACACCACTATTTGCACATTTATGCAATGGTTTTAGAAAAAGCTTTTGCAGCAACCAATAGTAACCAAGTTTGTTTGTTAGATTTTGGAACCGGCAACGGTTTATTAGCCATTTTTGCTAAATATTGTGGCGTTAAAGAAGTACATGCAAGCGATGTTAGTGCAAGCTTTTTAATAGCAGCACAACAACTAAGCAAACAATTAAATATTGAGTTAGATGGTTGGATAATTGGTGATGAAAATACCTTACTTAAACATTTTGCAAACAAACAATTAGATGTTGTTGTAGGTACCGATGTTATTGAACATGTTTACAATTTAGATCATCTTTTTTTTACGTTACAAACTATAAACCCTTCTTTGGTAACTGTTTTTACAACAGCTTCGGTTGCAGAAAATCCTTTTAAATCTAGATCATTAAAAAAACTACAAATAAAAGACGAATTAGCCGATAGTAACGCATTTCAAAGTGCAGAAGACAATGCATTTGCAGGTGTTTCCTTTTTAGAAGTACGTAAAAGAATTATTTTAAATTATACGAATCGTTTATCCGAAAAAGAACTTCATTTATTAGCCATAAACACACGTGGATTAATTAAAGCCGATATTGAACATGCCGTAACTGCTTATTTAAATAATAAAACCATACCTACACCACTAACACATGCAACCAACACTTGCGACCCAATTACTGGTAGCTGGACAGAAAGACTATTAACAGTAAAAGAATATCAACAACTTCATAGGCATCATAACTTAATACTTTTACTGCATTGTGGGTTTTATAATTCTTTTGAAAAAGGAATAAAAGCTAAACTTGCCTATTGTGTAAACTTGATGATAAGTATGCTTGGTAATTTTTCATTACCCATTACCCCATTTATTGTTTTAGAAGGGCGGCCAGCAAAAAAATTATCTAATACCATCTTGATTTAATAAATAGGCCTAAGGACTATGTTGAAATCTTAGATGGTATTATACCGACATAAAACAGATTGGATTATTTTGTATTTCACTTCGGTATAAGTAGTGAAATAGAACCCTTTCTTATAATTCTAACAATGCCAGGCTCAATTATATAAAAAAGTTGCTATGGCCCTCATTAATGACTTTTATTATTAATGCTTTTAATTTTACGATACCGCCAGTTAAAATAGTTTGATCATTGCTAGCACTTGCATTAGTTTAAACAGTTATTTTATTAAAGTTTTGCTCCTTTTAAACCTTTATTCAAATTACCCTATCATTTTGCTACTTTTGCAGACTTAAATTAGTACAATACATGCAGCAACTATTAGAAACAATAGATAAACAACGTTTGCCAAAGCATATTGCCATTATTATGGATGGCAACGGACGTTGGGCTGAAGAAAAAGGCGAAGACCGTTTATTTGGCCACTTTCATGGGGTAGCAAGTGTAAGAGATATTGTGGAAGGCAGTGCAGAATTGGGCATTCAATACCTTACTTTATATGCTTTTAGTACCGAAAATTGGGATAGGCCTCAAGTAGAAGTAGATGGTTTAATGGCATTATTGGTGGATACCATTAGAAAAGAAGTAGCAGTTTTAAACAAAAACAATATTAAACTTCATGTAATTGGCGATATGAAAATGTTGCCAGATTTTGCAAAAGAAGAACTACAAGAAGCCTTATCAATGACCAGCCAAAACACTGGCTTAAACTTAATTATGGCATTAAGTTATAGCTCTAGATGGGAGTTGGTAAATGCCGTAAAAAATATCGGGTTAGATGTACAAAATGGCAAAATAAATGCAGAAGACATTAACCAAGATACCTTACAACAATATTTAACCACCAGCAATTTTCCAGACCCAGAATTAATGATTAGAACCAGTGGCGAATACAGAATAAGTAACTTTTTATTGTATCAATTGGCTTATGCCGAACTGTATTTTACCAATACACGCTGGCCAGATTTTAGAAAAGAAAACCTGCAAGAAGCCATTTTAGACTTTCAAAACCGAGAAAGACGCTTTGGTAAAACAGGAAAACAACTAAAAGAACCCATAATTCCTACAAATTAGTTAAACAATGCACTTTATAAAGTTATTTAACAAACAGTTTTAAGAATTCCCTTTAATTTGCTCACCTAAACCAGATAACCAACTGCTGATATTGGCTTTTTTTTGCTACATCAGCCCCCAAAATACACATATGCCGATACGTAATTTGAAGAAAATTTTACTTTTATTCGTTGTGACAATCCTTATTTCGCTAGCAGCTTCTTCGCAAGAAACTGATACTACCATTACTTCTGTAGATGTAGATTTATTAAATATTTTCGAACAAAAAAAAGTTCAGAAGTATAAAATTGCTGGGGTAAAAGTTACTGGTAACAACTATTTCGACGAAACGCTACTTTTATCGATTGCTAACATTAGTATTGGCGATGAGGTAACAATACCTGGTGGGGATAATTTTTCTAAAGCCATTAATAAATTATGGGGGCAGAACTATTTTAGCGATGTTCAAATTTTTATTACCAAGCTAGAAAAAACAAATATTTGGTTAGAAATTGCTGTTACAGAAAGGCCAAGGTTATCGAAGTATGATTTTTTTGGGGTAAAAAAAGGCGATAAAGAAGATTTAATGGGTAAAACTGGCTTAGTACCCAACCGTATTGTTACAGAAAACATGAAACGAAGTGCCATAGAAGCAATTGAAAAATTTTATGCAGAAAAAGCTTACAGAAATATTAAAGTAAGAATAGAAGAAAAGAAAGACTCAACTTTTGGTGATGCAGTTGTACTTAATTTTTATATAGATAAAGGACAAAAAGTAAAAGTAAACAATATAGATTTTAATGGAAATACTTTAGACCCTCTTAAACTTAAAAAGCAATTTAAAGAGACCAAAGAAAAAAGTAGATTTTCTTTTAAAAAACCCGATGACAAGAGTGCTTTTAAAAACAGTAAGGTTTACAATTTTGATACTTACCTAAAAGAAAACGGCTTTTTAACTTTTAGTAAAACAAAAAGAGTTTTAGATCCATACATACGATTAAAATTCTTTGCATCGGCCAAGTTTAGCGATAAAAAGTATGAAGAAGATTTAGAAAAATTGATTGAATATTACAATGAAAAAGGGTACAGAGATGCGGCCATTGAAGAAACCAAAAAAATGTCCAACACAGAGGGTAACTTAAATTTAAGCATCAAAGTAAACGAAGGTCGAAAATATTATTTTGGTAATTTAACTTGGAGAGGAAATACCAAATATTCCGATTCTGTATTAAATATTGTTTTGGGCATTAGAAAAGGCGATGTTTATAATTTAGATGTTTTAAACAAAGGTTTGGGTAAACAACTTTCTCCTGAAGGTGGCGATATTAGTGGTTTATACATGGATGATGGTTATTTGTTTTTTAGAACCGACCCCATTGAAACTGCAGTTTATAATGACACCATCGATTATGAAATTAGGGTAATAGAAGGGCCACAAGCTACCATTAAAAACATTCATATTACCGGTAACGATAAAACCAAAGAACACGTAATTAGAAGAGAAATAAGAACCATACCTGGAGAAAAATTTAGACGAAGCGATTTAATTCGTTCTCAAAGAGAAATTGCTCAATTAAATTATTTCAATCAAGAAAAAATAGGTATTAATCCAAGACCAAATCAAGATGATGGAACGGTTGATATTGACTATTCTTTAGAAGAAAAAAGTGCCGATCAATTAGAGTTAAGTGCAGGTTGGGGTGGTGGTATTGGGTTAACAGGTACAGTAGGTATTACCTTCAACAATTTCTCCATAAAAAATATTTTTAAGAAAAAAGCTTGGGATCCATTACCTATGGGCGATGGACAAAAATTGAGTTTACGTATTCAAAGTAATGGCAGAGCCTTTCGTTCATATAACTTTTCATTTACCGAGCCTTGGTTAGGTGGTAAAAAAAGGAATGCTTTTACGGTTTCGGTTTTCGATACCAAATTTGCGAATGCTTTCGACCCAGTTACAGGAGGCTTTACAAGCGATGCTGCCAATAACTCTTATATAAAAACTACTGGGGCAACAGTTAGTTTAGCAAAACAATTAAAATGGCCAGATGACTTTTTCTCGTTAAGTGTTGGTTTAAGTTTTTCGAGATATAAACTAAAAAATTATTTTATCGATCAGGTTAATTTGCCTGGTTTTAACAATGGTTTTTCTCATAACCTAAATCTTAAAATAGCATTACAACGTTCAAGTGTCGATCAGCCATTATTTCCAAGGCAGGGCTCTAACTTTATGTTAAGTTTACAGATTACGCCACCATATTCTAGTTTAGATAAAAGTATTGTTAATTCTGTCAATCCATATCAGTGGGTAGAATACCATAAATGGCGTTTCAATTCCGAGTGGTATGTACCCTTAGGCAAACCATCTGGTCCAGAAAAAAACAAACAGTTTGTACTAAAAGCTGCTGCTAAATTTGGTTTTGTAGGCAGGTACAATACCCAATTAAAAATATCTCCCTTCGAGCGTTTTCAAGTGGGCGATGCAGGCTTGAGCAACCAGTTTGCTTTGTTGGGTTTCGATATTATTGCACAACGTGGTTACCCTGTTTATCAAACATCGAATCCAAAAGTTAATCCCGATCAACAAGGAGCCTCTGAGTATTTTACCATGTTTAATAAATATGTGTTAGAGCTTAGGTATCCTTTAAGCTTAAACCCAAGCAGTACTATTTATGCACTTACTTTTTTCGAAGCTGCAAATGGTTGGTATAGCTTTAAAGATTACAACCCCTTTCAATTACGTCGTTCGGTTGGTGTGGGTATGCGTTTCTTTTTACCCATGTTTGGTTTACTTGGATTTGATTATGGCATAGGATTGGATAGGGTAACACCAAACGGAAAACTAAAAGATGCTTCTAGGTTTACCTTTATGTTAGGTTTTGAACCAGAATAAACTTTTAGCAACTACTAATCATTAACCTTAAAAGTGCATTTTTATGAAAAAAATTGGATTATTAACCATTGGTTTTCTATTATTTACCTTAGTTGTAAATGCCCAACGTTATGCAATTATCGATACAAAGTATATTCTTGAAAAAATTCCAGAATACAAAGAAGCCGATAAAAAATTACAAGCTATTGCCGAACAATGGCAGAAAGAAATAGATAGCAAACAGGCTGCTTTAGACAAAATGTACAAAAGTTACGAGGCAGAACAGTTTATGTTAAGCGAAGATTTGAAGAAAAAAAGAGAAGATGAGCTTTTTAATAAAGAAAAAGAAATAAGAGATTTACAAAAAAAACGGTTCGGTTACGAGGGAGATTTGTTTAAAGAAAGACAAAAATTAGTTAAACCTATTCAAGATAGAGTATATACAGCGGTACAAAAAATGGCCGTTGGCCGTGGATATGATTTTATATTGGATAAAAGTGAAGGAATTACTGTTATATTTGCCGACCCAAAAATTGACAAAAGCGAAGATATTTTAAGGGAACTTGGAATTAAAAGTTAGTAAACTAAAATTAAAATAAACAAACAAAAACAATGAAGAAAGTTTTATTGGTAGTAATAGTAGCTGCATTAGGCTTATTTACTGCAACAACAGTAACTGCACAAACCAAAATTGGTGTCTTTGACGAAGAAGCAATGCTATCTTTTATGCCAGGTATTAACAAGGTAGATACATTGTTACAAAAATACGTTAACGACTCTTTAAAGCCGGAGTACGATTATGAATTGTACCAATTTACCAATAAGGATAGTACTTTTAAAGCAGATTCTACTAAAATGAATTCTGGTGTTAAACAAGTAATGAAAAAAGAAATTGCTGGCCACTTTTATAAAATACAAAACTGGCAACAATACCAACAACAAATGTTGCAAGCAAAACAACAAGAGTTGTTAAGACCATTCTTAGAAAAAATTTATGCAGGCGTTCAAATGGTTTATGTTGAGCAAAAGTATACACATATAGTAAAAAAAGACGTAATTATATTCGCCGATAAATCAGAAGAATTTATGTTACGTGTTTTGGCAAAGCTAAAAGTGCCATTACCAAAAGAAATTGAAGACCAAATGAAAGCAATGGGTATCTCTGGTGGTGGTTCAGCTACAGCACCTGCTAAACCTGCAACTACACCAACTCCAAAGCCAGGACCTAAAAAGAACTAATTTGATAATTGAATTCAGTATTGCCAAAGCAGTATTTAATTTTTTCAAATCAAAAATATATTTATAAAAAAGCCATCTCTTCTATGAGATGGTTTTTTGTTGGCCAAATGTTTTAAAGAGTGCGTAATTTTAACCCATGCAACACAAAGGATCTATTGGCATTTTTGATAGTGGTTATGGTGGCTTAACTGTATTAAAAGAAATAGTACACCAATTGCCACAATACAATTATGTTTATTTAGGCGATAATGCTAGAGCACCTTATGGCACTCGTAGCTTTGAAACAGTTTATCAATACACCTGGCAATGTGTTCAATGGTTTTTTGATCAAGGTTGTACTTTGGTTATATTGGCATGCAACACTGCATCGGCAAAAGCATTGCGAACTATTCAACAAAATGATTTGCCAAAATTAGCCAACAAAAATCTTCGAGTATTGGGTGTTATTCGCCCCACTTCAGAGGTAATTGGCAATTATACAACAACAGGTCATATTGGTGTTTTAGGTACAGCAGGTACAATACAATCTAACTCGTACCAAATTGAGATACAAAATTTTTTCCCAGAAATACAGGTTTTTCAACAGGCTTGCCCAATGTGGGTGCCATTAATAGAAAACAATGAACATAAAAGTAAGGGAGCCGATTTTTATGTAAAAGAATATATTAACCTGTTGTTGCATCAATCCTCGAAAATCGACGCTCTATTATTGGCCTGTACGCATTACCCATTATTATTAGAAAAGATAAAAGAATATTCTCCAGCCGATACAAAAATTATTTCTCAAGGAGAAATTGTTGCCAATAGTTTGGTTAATTATTTACAAAGGCATACGCTACTTAACGAGATTTGTTTAAAAGAATCTAAGCTTAGTTTTTATACAACCGATGATACCACAAGTTTCGATAAACAAGCAACCATTTTTTTTGAGCAAGCAATTAAAAGTTTGCATGTGGATTTGAAGAGTTGATGCTTAAGAAAATCAAGCAGTTAATGAACTTTGGTTCCTCTCTTTTTTTATTAAATATTCACCTAGAATTACTGCAATAATTAAAACAAAAATTTGAAATAAAAGTCCCATTTTATCAGCAGCAACAATGGTAACATCAGTTACTTTTTTTTCTGCTAATACCCAAATTGAATTTTTGTTGTTATTACCAACACCAAACAATTGCTGCATTAAATTTAATGCTACATGAATACCTGTTGGCACAGCAATGCCTTTATAATAATATGCACTAAGCACAAAAACAAACGACCAAAGCCCAGGCCCTAAAAACGAAATTTGCAGGCCCCAACCTTGTATAAAATGGTATAAAGCAAAGGAAACGGAAAGAATAATTTGTGTTAGCCTTAAGCCAAAAAATTTATTCAATTGTATAAATGGATAAGCCCTAAAAGCAATTTCTTCCATTAATGCAAGTGGTATAATTGAAAGTAACCAAAAATAATGGCTGGTTGGCAAAACTATTGCATTTTTTTGGAGTGTTAAATTCGAAAATACAAGTAAGCAAATGATTAATAAAGTAAAAATAAAAAATCCAATGCCTACACCAATAGTAAAATTGCTGAGCGTTTTTTTTTGCCAAATCAATCCATAATCCCTTAATGATTTGTTTTCTGATTTAACCAAAATATAGGTACTAACAAATGCTGCTAAGGTGCCTAAAATACCATACGAAAATCTTTCGAAAGTTTTTGGCAACAAGTTATTAGCAACAATACCACTTGCAAATAATAAGAGTATAAAAATCGCCCAAAAAATAATTGACTTTACAACTGTTTGTATTTGGGGCGATTTTATTGCAGCAATGAAACGGAACATTTATTTAACTTTTTTGGTAAAAGTATAAGTGCTTCTGTTAATCCAATTTTTTGTACCTATAAATTTAACCTCTTTTTTGTTGATAAACAAAGTTGGCGTTATGGTTAGTGTGTGTTGTATGATTGCAGGTTTGTTGTCATTGCCATCAATATCTTTTACTTGAGTAACAATTACAATGCTATCTTTTGAAAATAGCTTAACAGCAACTACCTTTTCTTCGTTCAACGCTGTACCATCATTGCTAAGAATCAGAGAATCTTTTTTGTTGGCATGAGGTTCTGTTGAGTAACCAATAGAACGCAAATAAATATTGGGGTTACTTGTACTTTGTAAATAAGTTGTGTTGGCTGGCATGGTAATTGGTTTATTACTTACATAATCTAAATAAGTAAGTGAGCCAACCCAAGCACCTTCTAAATTTTTTAAATTTGTTGGAGTTAGCTTTTGTGCCTGTAAAAGCACTGCAATTAATACTACTGCTGTTGTTAAAATTGTTTTTTTCATGTTTGTTTTTTAAAATTTAAAAATTTGGTTATTGTCTTCTTTTTTTACGACTAAAAAAGGGGTTTGTTGATCTATTCTTTTGCCACTCATTACAGTATAAACTTGATCTTGTTTTGCTAAATATACTTTAGTGCCTTCTTCAAATTTTATTTTTTTTGTGCCGCCAGGTAATAACCAATATCCTCGTGTACTATTACCTATTTCGCTTGGTGCGTAAGAAATGATGGTGCATTTTTTTGGTAATATGGATTTATTTTTAAGAATGATTGTTACCATTATACTTTTGCTTGTTTGTGCAAAAGAAATGCCTGTGCAACAGACTAAAACGATTGCAAGGAGGATGCTTTTTTTCATGTTTTTTTTTTTATTATTGTTAGGTGTTTAGTGTTTTTTTTGGTATTTGATGTTTTTAGTTTAGTATTTTTTGTTTGGGGGTTCAGTTTCACATCTAATATATTATATCCAGTATCCAATATCCAGTATCCAATATCTAGTATCTACCATCAATCAATTATTTATTTTTTATTCTTCCTAACTCTGTTTCTGATCCAGTTTCTCTTTCTCTGGCTGCTTTTATTTTGTTGTTACCAAAACGAAATGTGCAAGCAATCGAAATATTTCTACTTTCCCATTTTCTGTAAGTAAGCATGTTTAGTTGAGTGGTATTTACGTTTTGTTGCCAACGTTGTGTATTAAATAAATCGTTAATGCTGCAACGTAATATTAGCTTATTATCGAAGCAGTTTTTACTTACACCCATGTTTATGCTACCAATTGGTTTAGAGCTATAAATAGTGGTTGTATTTTGAAAATTAAACCAACCACTTAATTCTGCTTTCCAACTATTTTTTAGCGAAAACCAATTGCCTAAATACCCATTAAACCCTACACTATTTTGTTTACTACTTGTATTTACCCCATAACCAAAAAGGATGGTGTTGAATTGTTGCCAAAAAGGTTCTGCCGATACATAAGCACTCCACCATTTAGTAGGCTGCAAAGGAGTACTTAAACTTAAGTTGATTGTTTTTCTGCTTCCAGCGTTTTGTGGTACAAGTATGGTATTTGTTCCATTTTGGTAAGTTAATTGTTCAATAAAATTACTGGTTTCGGCATATTTAAGTTTTGCTGTAGCAGCATATTTGTATACGTAACTTACTTCGATTGAGTGAGTAATTTGTGGCAATAAGTAAGGGTTACCCATTTCGGTATTAAAAGCATCTAACACGTAAATAAAAGGGTTTTGATCTTGGTAACTTGGCCTATCTATACGTTTACCATAATTAATACCTAACTGATTTTTTTCGTTTATTTTATATTGTAGAAATACAGTAGGAAATAAGTTAAGGTAAGAAGTGTCAGGATTATTTACTTCCTCGTTTTTTAAATTAGTAGAGTTGCCTTTTACAATTGTTTGTTCGGCACGTAAACCTACTTGAAAAGTAAATTTTTTAAAGCTGTTATTAAAGTTTAGATAAGCAGCATGTATGGTTTCGTTGTACTTAAATATGTTTGTTTTACCCGTGTCTTGCAACCAAATATTGTTAGTAGCATTGGCTACGTTCAATTCATTATTGGTTGATGTGTTTACTAATTTTAAACCAGTTTCAAAGTTGGTGTTACTGTTTAGTTTTTTTGAATAATCTATTTTTAGTGAACCTATTTTAATGAATACAGCAGCATTATTTTTAGAAGCATTGCTGGCATATTTTATGTTGTTTTGATTACTTAATTCGTTGTTCACTGTATTGTTTAAACTAGAGTTAAATTTTGTATAGTCTACATCAAAATTTAATTCTTCACCATTATTCAAAAATTTATAGTTAAAGTTTAAGTTATTTCTTTTTGTATTAAATGGGGCTAAACTTTTGGTTGCCACATTCGTATCAGCTAAATTTTTTTGTTGTACCAATGTATTGCTATTGTTATCCATATTTGTATTGCTATTATTATTCATCCATAAAATACCTATTGTATTTTTTTTGTTAATCGTATAATCAATACCTGTTCTAATATTATTGCCACCAAAAGCATCACCTTCAATGCTTCGTTGAATAAAACTTTTGCTTTCTGTAATTCTGTCGTTGTTGGCAACTGTATTTTGAAACCCCATGTTTGTGCCAACATTACCAAAAATGTTTATTCTATTTTTTCTATAATTTAGCACACTATTAAAATTGTTTCTAGCATGGGTACTTTGTGTATGTGCAGCAGTAATATTTCCGTTTAATCCGTTAGTAATACTCTTTTTCAATTTTATATTTATAATACCAGCATTACCAGCAGCATCGTATTTGGCAGACGGGTTTGTAATTAATTCAATTTCTTTAATGTTAGTAGCTTCAATGCTTTTTAATAGTTGTGCCAAATCTTGAGCACTTAAATTGGTGTTTCTTCCATCTATTAAAAGGGTAATACCAGTTTTGCCACCCATTTGTATATTTTCATTGCCATCAACCACTACACCTGGAGCAGATTTTAGTAATTCTAAAGCATTTTGACCAGCATTAGTTGCACTACCTTCTACATTAATAACTGTTTTATCAATTAATGTTTGAATGAAAGGCTTTTTTGAAATTACAGTAACCGAGTCTATTTTTATAGCAACTAGGGTATCTATAGTTTGGCTATTTGCTTGTAAGGCAAGAAGTACTAAAATTGAAGTGAGCAAATTTTTCATTGTTTAATTCTTTTGTTGATGCAATTTGGCTTACAAACAAAAAATTACCGCCTCAAATAATGTTTTGAGGCTTTTGAAACAAGTATCAAATTTTGAAGTGCTGAAAATGAGTACGTTAGAAGATTTGAAAACAAGTTTTGAGACTTGTTGCACAATGGTGGTATTGTATTTTGTTGAAATGTATTCTACTGTACAAGGGTGCCCTTCAATAAGCAGGATTATAAACCACGCCACAGGTGCTTGGCTTTATTCTACAGTTTGGCCAACCATAAATTCTTTAGGATTTTTGCCAGTTAATTTTTTAAAGGCACGGTTAAAAGTTGCTTTGCTGTTAAATCCTGCATCGTAAGCCATGCTCATTATGGTTAAGTTGGCATTGGCGGTATTTTGTAATTTATTTTTTACTTCTTCAACTCTGTAAAAATTTACAAAGTCGTTAAAATTCATGGCAAAACTTTGGTTAATTACTTTAGATAGTAAGGAAGGATTGGTTTGTAAATCTTTGGCTAAATCTGTTAAGGTTAAATTAGGGTTTTGGTATTTTTTTTGCGTTACAACAACCTCATACACTTTTTCTTTTAATTGTATGATTTGTTGATTGTTGGGTGAGGTAGTTGTTGCGATATAATCATTGGTTGCTTGACTATTGTTTATGATTTCGAAACTTGCATCTTCTGTTACTGTAGTTGAATTAGTTAATTGAAAAGGCATTTGGTATTTTAGAAAATCTAGCTCAAACTTTACTTTGTTTTCTATAGAGTTAGTATAACCTGTAATTGCAATATAATAAAACAATAAAGCAAATAATAAATAATACCACCATGTATCGCTATAATTTAACCCTACACCCAATAAGTTTAAAACACCAATAATTAGTGAGGATAAAAAATAAATAAAGAATGCTATTAAAAAATTACGAACCCAAATAAACGTAACCGTGTCTGCAAACGAAAGTTCTTGCACAATAAATTTGCGATAATTGTTGTAATATTTTATACACTGTACCAAATAAAATAAAATGCTCACTAAACTTATTGCTACATACCAAATTTCAAAATCGGGGTCATTATCACCATCCATTAAATAATAATCTTTTAAAACTATTCTGTCTGTAACGGCAACAATAATGTTCCATATAATAAATAGGATGCCAGGTAAAAAGTGTAAAAAATGTTTTTTTGTAAACTTAAATGTGGGGTTTAATAAACTTTGTACATACATTAAAATTACTGGTCCAATTAATAGGGTATGGTGAAACGGCATGTAGAACAAAAAGTTTCTACACTCCATACAAATTTTACCATTGTACCAACCTGCAAAGCCCAACATCCATGGGCATATATATAATATAGAAAGTAGTAAAAAAAGGCTAAGCCATTTATCGCTATTGCTATCATTTTTTATGCCTTTACGTAATAATAAAAAGGCATACACCATTCCATGTACAAAAAAAATGAGTAATAGACCACTAAAGCGATTAAAAATAAAAGGCATATTTTAAAGATAATACTATATGGATAAAGGCGTTCTATTTTTTAAATAAGGGGTATAATTTTCAATTATTTTATTTCTAAAATTTTAATAATTTCTTAAGGTGTTGCCTAAATTATACTACAACAATCCATCGATTTTTTTTGCTAAATCATGATCTTTTTGGGTAACAATATTTCCTGCATCGTGGGTGTTTAACCAAATTTCAACAGTATTGTACACATTGCTCCAATAGGGGTGATGGTTGGCTTTTTCTGCTTCTATGGCTACTCTTGTCATAAAAGCAAATGCCTCTGAAAAATTTTTGAACTGAAATTTCTTGTACAGTTTCTTGTCGGTTTCTTGCCACATGTTGTTTGGGAGTTTAAAAGTTTAGAAGTTTATTGGTTTTTAGTCCATAGTCAATGGTGAGTAGTCAAAGGTGAAGGTCCATCGTCTATTGTCCATGGCCTACCACTTAAAAAACCATATTGCCTTTTGTTTTTATTTGTTCGTTGGTTAATTCTGCTACTAATTGTACACCTGCAATAGATTTTACAGCTGTTTTAATCCAATTACATTTTTCTTCTTCTACAGAATCGCCTTTCATTAACCACAAATAATCCATATGCTTAAATTCTGGCAATAAATATTCTCCATCAAATTGATTATGGTATAAATAGTGGCTTAAAAAATTATTTTGTTCTTTAGATTCATAAATATTAAAATAGTAATTCCTTGTTTTCTTTTTTACATGAATCTCTATATCTGCATTTAGTCTAAAATTAAATCCTAACAAATTATTAAACTGCCAACATAAATGATAATTTTTTATGGGTGCTATAATGCCCAATAGCCTTGTATCTTCAAAGAAGTCATCGTTTAACGAATCTATATCTAGTTTTAACTTCATTATACTTTTTAAAAAACAATATCAAATATTTTTTCTTCTGCTCCTCTTTTAATAGTCAATTTTGTAGCATCGCCTTTTTTAAATTTTCCTAAGGTTTGCATATAGCTATTTACATCAACAAATTTATATTCGCCCAATTGTAATAAAATATCGCCACCTAATAAACCAATTTTTTCTGCAAGTTTTCCAGCACTTACACCTTCAATTCTTACCCCTGTGCCTGTGTAACCATAATCTGGTAATACACCCAAGCTTACAGTAAACCTTGTTTTGCCCATTTGTGGTTCGGTGGTTTTTGTAAAAGCCAGTTTACCTTTTGTATTGGTCTTTTCTATAACCGAGTATATGAATTGAACAATATCTTTTTGAGCCGTGTAATTTATTTTTTCCCAATCATCAGAAGTTTTATGATAGTCTGCATGGCTGCCAGTAAAAAAGAATAACACCGGTATTCCGGCTCTATAAAAACTTGCATGATCACTTGGGCCACTACCAGAACTATCAAATTTTATTAATAATTTGTTACTAGTATTGGTTGCAAAAACATCTCCCCAAATTGGCGATGTTCCATAACCACCAATGGTAAGTTTATGAGAAGTATCATAACGACCAACCATGTCCATATTAATCATATAATTGGGTGTAATTGTAGTACTAGGATTTTCTAACCAGTATTTACTACCAAATAAACCTAACTCTTCTCCGCTAAAATTAAGGAGTAAATAATTATTATTTTTTGCTGTAGAAACTTTTAGCATTTTGGCTAATTCAATTAAAGCTGCTGTACCACTTGCATTATCATCGGCACCATTGTGTACTTCTTGCAAAGCATCTAAAGCATTTTTATCTTCACCAAAACCTAAGTGGTCATAGTGTGCACCTATAACTACAGTTGTTGCTGCATAATTATTAATATATGCAACTACATTTCTTGCTAATCTAATATTATTTTCTATAGCAACAGTTAGTTTAATATTTATAGTAGCCGAATGATCTTTATAATATTTATTCATTGCTTCTTTTGAAATAAATACTACTGGTATTGTGGTAATTGCTGATTTATCGTTTTTGTTAAATAATATATTATCGATGATAGAAGATGAATTGTAAATAAATAAAGCAGTTGCACCTTTTTCAGCAACTTTATTAACTTGTTGCTTTATATAATCATCTATATCAAAATGGGGATTTGTTTTATTGCTTTCTAGCTCGTCTTTAAAATCAATAAACCATGGTTCATTTTTTTCTTTTAGGGCAATTGCGGGATTACCATTTATTGATCCATTTTTACTATATGCTAATGGAAAATAATCTGTACCACTAACTAATAAATTTTCGTTAACCATTAAACTGGTATTTGAAGTTACTTTTTTGCCTTCATTAATTTCAAATTCTTGAATGTAGCCATTGGTTCCTTTTGGTTCTATGCCAGACCTTTTATATTCGTTAATAATATATTTCATGGCCAATACTTCTCCTTGAGTACCTGTTCTTCTGCCTTCTAATGAATCGCTTGCTAAAAATTGAACATGTTGTGTAAGTTGATTAATTAATTGGGTGTTTACTTTCTCTTGCTGAATAGCCAATATTTTAGCTTTTTTCTTTTTACTTTGAGCATTAATGGTAATAGGAAGAATTACTAAAAAAAACATCCACTTATACATACATAAATATTTGCACAAAAATAAGCGTATCATCCAACAAGTTCAATGCGGTTAATAATATTCTGTTCCTAATCTCGTAATAATCTACCATTTTAGCCATATACATTTGCTACAATTGTATGCAACTATCTAAACCTCTAAATATTGCGTTGGTTGGTAACCCCAATAGTGGCAAAAGCACACTATTTAATAGCTTAACTGGTTTAAATCAAAAAGTAGGAAATTTTCCTGGTGTAACAGTTGATAAAAAAACTGGTAAGGTTAATTTAACTACCGAGGTTGAAGCAACCTTAATTGATTTGCCTGGTAGTTACTCTTTATATCCAAGAAGAGCTGATGAGTGGGTGGCCTATAAGGTACTCATTCAACCAAACGAAACAATTAAAGCCGATGTAATACTGTTTGTCGCAGACGCAAGCAATTTAAAAAGGAACTTACTTTTTTGCAGCCAAATTTTAGATTTAAAAATACCAGTTGTAGTTGCTTTAACCATGAACGATTTGGCAGTTAAAAAAGGTATTAAAATTGATGTTGCTGGTTTAGAGAAAGAGTTAGGCATACCGGTTATAGAAATTAATCCAAGAAAAAGTAAAGGGTTATTGCAACTTAAAAAAGTATTACTGTCAACTTCTACAGAGCCACAAGAAATAAATGCTGATTTTATCGATAACCTTGCAATAGCAGGTTCTAGCATTAATGCTATTCAAAAAATTATACCCAATTTAAATAATTATACTTCAGTTCATTACTTAATTAATCACGAAAACTTTAATCTACAACACAGCACACACCAATCAATAAACCAAGTAGTTGAAACTACAAAATTTAATGCAACTAAAACTCAAGCAGAAGAGATTTTACAACGATATCAACGCATTAAATTAATAATGAAAAAACATGTGATAGAACCTAATCCATTAGAAAGAAAATTATTTTCGGATAAGTTAGATGATATTTTATTGCATAAAGTTTGGGGTTATAGTTTTTTGTTGATTGTATTGTTTGTTTTATTTCAAAGTATTTTTTGGTTAGCACAGTTTCCAATGAATTGGATTGAAAGTAGTTTTCAAATGAGTAGTTCTTTTTTAAATAGTCATTTACCCAATGTTTGGTGGAGTGATTTATTAATAAATGGAGTATTGGCTGGGCTAAGTGGCATTGTTGTTTTTGTTCCACAAATAATGATTTTGTTTGGACTTATTAGTATTTTAGAAGATACTGGCTACATGGCAAGAATTAGTTTTTTAAGCGATAGATTAATGCGTAAAGTTGGGCTAAATGGTAAAAGTGTAATGCCCATGATTAGTAGTTTGGCTTGTGCTGTACCTGCTATAATGAGTGCCAGAAATATTGAAAATAAAAAAGAAAGATTGTTAACTATTTTGGTAACACCGTTAATGAGTTGTAGTGCAAGGTTACCTGTTTATACCATATTAATTTCTCTTGTGATTCCATCGGACTATTATTTTGGTTTCTTAAGTTTACAAGGTTTAGTAATGATGGCATTATACTTATTGGGAACTATTATGGCACTACTAGTTAGCTATATAATGAAGTGGTTTATTAATATTAAAGAAAAAAGCTTTTTTATACTTGAATTACCTGTTTACAGAAGCCCTCGTTGGGCAAATGTGGGTATTACGATGGTTGAAAAAGCCAAAATATTTGTTACCGATGCAGGAAAAGTAATTATGGTAATTAGTTTATTGTTGTGGTTTTTAAGTAGTTACGGACCTGGCGATAATTTGAAAAATATTGATGAAAAATATGCAACATTAAGTTCAGCTAATCCAACAAAAAAAGATTCATTGGCAAAGCTTGCATCTACAGAAAAATTACAACAATCTTATGCAGGTATGTTGGGCAAAGTTATTGAGCCAGCAATTAAACCATTGGGTTACGATTGGAAAATTGGTATTGCATTAATTACTTCATTTGCCGCTAGAGAGGTTTTTGTTGGCACAATGGCAACCTTATATAGTGTTGAAGAAACAGACGATACATCGTTAAGACAAAAAATGAATGCTGCAACTCATTCAGATGGTAGTAAGGTGTATACTTTGCCAGCATCATTATCGTTAATGGTGTTTTATGTATTAGCCATGCAATGTATGAGTACATTAGCAGTGGTAAAACGAGAAACAAAATCTTGGAAATGGCCAATTTTTCAATTGATTTACATGACATTTTTGGCCTATGTAATGAGTTGGGCTGTTTACAATTTGTTTAGCTAAAACTGTTAAACAAATTCAATACCATTTAATATATGCGGATTTTTTTCCTGGTTTCTTGCATCTACCTCATATCTATTGTATTGATAACCCAAGTTAAATGTATCTAACAAATAGGCCACAATAAAATAAATTAACCCTTTTTTTTGATATTGATAAACATGGGCTACCTCATGCCTAACCCACTTGGTATTGGCCAAAAAATCTTCTTTCGTTGTGTTATGCAGCAGTATTGTTTTGCCAAAAACAATTGCCATTTTGTTAGACTTTAAGTTGTAAGCAGCAAATCTTGCCAATAGGGATTTTTCTTTAATCCTTACTCTCATTTTGTTTATAGTTTATGGTTGCTAGGGCTTTTGCTCTGTTGCAATATAATGGCTATAAACTATATGAACAAAAATTTGTAAGTATAATCAATAAACCTGATTTCAGTCAACTTTATGTAAAGCTGTGAAAATAAGTGAGATAATTTGCTTTTGGGCTCTAATTTTCCCATAAAATTAGCTAAAACTACACTTTTAATATGCTGCAATAATTTCTTCGGCGTGTTGTTTGCTCTTTGGTTTTGTGAAAATATTTTTAATAATTCCAGTTTCATTTATTACAAAAGTGGTACGGTGTAAGCCCATATATTTTTTGCCATACATCTGTTTTTCGCCCCAAACTCCAAATTTTTCAATAATGGTATGTTTGGTATCTGCAATTAACGGAAAAGGTAAATTGTGTTTTGCTTCAAATTTTTTGTGGCTGTTTACATCGTCAGGACTAACACCAATAACCATATATCCTTCTTTTTTAAGTAAGGCAAAGTTATCTCTTAAATTACATGCTTGAACAGTGCAAGTTGGGGTGCTATCTTGCGGATAAAAGTACAATACAATTTTTTGTCCTTTAAAATCGGCTAAAGAAATTTTGTTCCCATTTTGGTCTATTCCAGAAAAACTAGGTGCTTTTTTACCTTCTTCTAAGTGTGTCATTTTCTTTTTTTCGTTTTACTTGATTTTTTCTTTTTGGTAACAATTTTTTTCTTGCTTTTGTTTGCTTTTGGAGGCTCTTTTGTAAACCAAAATTCTTTTGTTGCAATATTGCCTACTTGGTCTTCTACTGTAACTTTTAATTCATGTAAACCTAGGCTTAAATTTTCGTCAAAATCATAGATGTAAAAATTATTCTTTCTACTAAACATTAGCCATTTTCCGTCTAGCTCGGCACTAAACATTTTAATATCTGTTAAATTATCACTTACATGAAATAAAAGTTTTGTTTGATTATTAAAAGTGAAATTAGTGTCCCAGTCAATAGGTTTTAAACTTGGAGCTATTGTATCAATGGCTAATTGTACAGTTCCAAACCTATCGAAATCTCCTAGTACAATAGAATCTTGCCAAGTAACAATGCTGTACGAAGTAAATTTATTATTCTTTAAAATTAGTAAGTACTTATTTTTTAGAGTGTCAATAATTGGTTGTTGAATGGTCAACGAAATTGTATATGTATTATGAACAGGTATGGTTTCGTTATTCGTATACTTTTCTAAATTTTTATTTGAACTAAATGGAATCGTATCGTAAAAGGCATACTTATCAAAATTATAAGTTGTATCAGCCTTGGTATAAACATGCCCTACATTAGGTTGTAGTAATGTATCAACCAGCGTGTTTGAGGTATACTCATTTGTACCTTCTTTTTTTTGTATTTTAAAATTTAGTATTGAACTATTACCAGCAACATCTTTAATTATAATTTCAACTTTTTTTATACTCGTATCATTTAATTCAATAACTCCATCGCCCGTATTTTGTGCAAAAATATCTAAGTAGTTGCCTGGCAATTTCGATAAATGTTGAATGTACTTACCGGTCGTATATTTTGTTGTATAATCGATACAAGCATTTACATATCTTGATTTGGTGTAAGAAAAATTATTTAGTCTAAAGCCAAACTGTAAAATACTGTCTATCCAAACTTCTGCTTGATAAATACCAAATCTGTATGCCGAACCATTGGTAATATCTTCTGCCCAAATACCAAAGCTTATTTTATTGCTATAAACAGCAATAATTGAGTCCAGAGCAATTAAGCCGGCTTTCGTTTTTTTTATAGGAATATTAATGGGTGCTTTAGCATAAGTACTATAGTTTCTGTTATATAAATACAAATAATCTATTATTGGTGCTTTGGTATCTTCTATATTAAAATTAAACAATAGGGGATTTATATTTTGATTTTTCTCATCTCTGATTTCAAAATGTAAGTGTGGTCCTTGGCTGCCACCAGTATTGCCACTAAACGCAATAAATTGACCTTTATAAACTTTAAATTGATTGGGTTCTAATTCAAAACTTTGTTCCCATTTCTCTTCTTGGTATTGCTTAGCCTTTACAAAACATTCTAGGGTATCGTAAAAATTATTTAAGTGGGCGTATAATGTAGTAAAGCCATTTGGGTGTTTAATATAAATGGCACGGCCATAGCCAAATTGTTCAATTCGTATTTTACTAATGTAGCCATCAGCCGAGGCATAAATGGGCAAGTTTTCTTTTTGATTGGTTCGTATATCTAAACCCATATGAAAATGCTCATTTCTTAATTCTCCAAAATTTGCACTTAGTTGCATGGGTATGCTTAATGGGTTACTAAAATAATTTTTTGGATAATTTTTTGTAAAAAAATATTGTGCAAAGCAACAATTATTTATAAAAAACAAGATTAAAAGGAAGGTGTATTTTGAAGCTAAAATATTTTTATACTTGTTTTGCAATCCTTCAGTTACCATCATAACCCAAATTTAATTGTTTGTTTATTTTTTAACCTAACAATTCTTGGGTATTTGTTAAAACAAAAAAATAGCCGTCGAATAGACATTCAACGGCTTGTTATATTCAACCTAAACTAAACTGTACGTATTGTATGAATCCTTCAACTGCGAAAACTCATATATAAGAGATTATTTCATTTCTTTTCGCTGCTTATCAACTAAATAATTTATTTTTTTTAACATTTTAATTTTTATTGTCCGATCCCACCGCCACCACTTTGTACACGTTTGCTTTCTTCATCGGTACTAGACGTTCTTTGTTTAGCCGATTTTACACTCAGCTTGCCAAAACGGTAACTAAAATTAATTTTAAACTGACGACTTTCCCAATTGCCATTAGCAGTTAATACTTGGCCAGCGAAGTCGCTGGTTCCTGCCCAACGCATGGTAAAAAAAATATCACTTACAGCAATTTTTAAATTACCTTTTCCCTTAAGTATTTGCTTTTGTAAACCTGCATCTAAACTGCCCATTGCTTTACTTCTAAATGTTCCTTGCCAAATTGATGGAGAGTTATACCAACCACTTATTTCGCCTGTATAACCTTTACCTAATTTAAAACTGTGTTGCATATAAATATTAAAAACGGTTGCATCTAAATCTATCGTTCTACCAGCTCCAAAATTGGCTTTGTAATGCGAATAATTAATATTGGTATTTACAAACAAGCTATACCATTTGTATTGAAAAGGGTAGCTTAAAGTTAAACTCACAAGATCTTGTGTTGCTAAATTTTTCTTTATTCTAAAACTTTTACTTTTTTCGGCAGTATCAATTAACTGGGTAAATACATCGTTTACACGGCTATAATTTAAAGTAGTAGTTAATTTATATTTATAACTGTGGGTAATGTTAAAGCTGTTGGTATATTGTGGTATTAACTCAGTATTTCCTTTTTGAAAAGTATATTCATCCAATTTAAACTCAAATGGGTTTAAATCTTGATATGCGGGTCTATCAATTCTTCTACTATAACTTAAACTCCATTGGCTCATAGGGTTTTTATTAAACGTTATGGCAGCACTTGGAAAAAGATTGGTATAGTTTCTTTTAAATGTACTGTCGTAGGGTGTATAGTTTGCTCCAGATTTTTTATAACCTGTAGAAGTTCCGGTTGCATTGGTATTTTCTACCCTAACCCCAATTTGTATATTAATACCTTTTAATTGTGTATTGTAATTGCCGTAGGCAGCATTAATATTTTCTTTGTAATTAAAATTATTGCTTCGTAGTGTATCTAGTTTTTTACTGCTTGTAAATACATCAAACCTTTCAAAATTATTGGTGGTTTCTACATACGAAAATTTGCCACCAAAACCAAGTTTACCTTTTGCAAACGGTTGTTCATAATCTAATTTCATTGCTCCAATATTAATTTTAGTTGGGGCAATCATATTGTAAACAGCTCTAGATAATTCGGTAGTTTGTGCAAAGTTGTAATAGTAGTTAGGCTGAAATTGATTACTGTTTAAATTAAATTGCCCATAGTCGGCATCAACAGTCAACTCTTTACCAGTAGAGTCGGTATATCTATAATTTACATTTAAATTGCCATTTCTTCGGTATCCATCGTTTCTATTATCTGCAATTAAAGTTCTAAATCCAGTAGCAGTGGGTATATAAGAAATAGGTGTACTACTAAAATTAGTCATCGAGTTATTATTAAAATTACCTGAAGCTACAAAGCCTAGGGTATTATTTTTATTTACAAAATAGTCCATGCCAATTTTAAAATTGTTCGATGTATTGGTATTAGTCATTGTTCCTTTTTGATCGAATAATGTATCTAGTTGTTTTCTATACAAATTCATATTATTTTCATTAATATTTGTATTGAAACTATAATTGCCAAAAAGATTTATTTTATTGTTTCTGTGGTTTAAGTTTAAACCAGCATTGTATTTGCCATAAATACCAATACCATAACCAGCATTTACGCTTCCATTGGTACCGTATGCCTTATTTTTCTTCAACTTAATATTAATAATTCCAGCATTGCCAGCAGCATCGTATTTGGCCGAAGGGTTTGTAATTAATTCTATTGCTTCAATTTGATTAGAGTTTAGAGAGCGTAAAAATTCTGCCAAATCCTTACCAGCTAATGGCGATGGTTTTCCATCTATATAAATTATAACTCCATTTTTACCACTTAAACTAATATTATCATCTCTGTCTACAGTAACGCCAGGCGATTTTCTCAACAGTTCAAATGCATCACTTCCTTGTGCATTGATGCTTCCTTCAATATTAACAATCGTTTTATCTGCTTTTACCTCAATCATTGGTTTTTGGCTGGTTACGGTAACATCAGCTAATTGCTTCACAGCTTTTGCCAATGTTAATTCTTCCATGTTTACATCTGTTGAGCCAAAATCGAATACATTGGATTTTTTTAGAGCATATCCTATAGCATTAACACTTACAAAATATTTGCCACCAGCGATATTTGTAAAACTGTATTTGCCTTCATTGTTCGAAACTGCAAGCTTAACTACCGAGCTGTCTTTAGCTCTTTGTAAGGTAATCGAAGCAGCATTAATAGCTTTGCCTTTATCGTCTTTTAAAAAACCTGTTATTTTTTGTGCTTGTACAAATGCACTGAACAATAAAAAAGCAGTTAGGGTAAATATTTTATTCATGATGTTGTTTTTGTATAGGGTTGGTTGTAAAATTGTTCTTTTTATTACAACAATCTGACCTTAAACTGACAAATGGAATAATAAAGCCATGAGCGGTGATTAAAAAACATTAAAGCAGCATAAAAACAATTGTTATTTTTACAGCATGAGTAATACTGCAGCTTCATTTATTGCAAAAAGCACTATTAAGGCAGCCGATTTAGAGCATAGGCGTAAAATAAATTTTAACATTGGTAAATACAATGCGGTTGTGCCAATTGGTAAACAACAATTTACCAATGTAATAGATGCAAGAGAAAAAGCTAAAAATATTAAATGGAATGCTATAGAGCATTTAGATACTTATTTACAGGAGTTTGAAACAAAAATATCAGCGAGAGGTGCAACAGTTATTTGGGCAGAAGATGCCCAACAGGCATTAAACGAAATTGGTAAAATTTGCGAATTAAAAAAATGCAAAACTTTGGTAAAAAGCAAAAGCATGGTTACCGAAGAAATTCACTTAAATAGTTTTTTAGAAAGCCGTGGTATAGAAAGCGTAGAAACCGATTTAGGCGAATACATTCAACAATTAGATGGAGAACCTCCTTACCATATTGTTACACCAGCAATGCATAAAAGCAAAGAAGATATTGCTAAATTATTTGCAGAAAAGCTAGGTGTGCCAAGTGGTTTAACTCCCAACGAATTAACACAAGTTGCAAGACAATTGCTTCGTGAAAAACATGTACAAGCAGAAGTTGGTGTTACTGGGGGTAATTTTATTTTGGCCGATGTTGGTGGAATTGCAATAACCGAAAATGAAGGCAATGCAAGATTAAGTTGTAGTATGCCCAAAACACATATTGTAATAGTTGGCATAGAAAAGGTGCTACCTTCAATAAATGATTTGCATTTGTTTTGGCCTTTATTAAGTACCTATGGTACTGGGCAAAATATTACAGTTTATAATACCGTTATTTCTGGGCCACGACAACCCAACGAAACCGATGGGCCAGAAGAAATGTATGTAATTTTATTAGACAATGGCAGAACCAATTTACTAGCTAACCCAACCGCCAGAGAGGCTTTGTATTGCATACGTTGTGGAGCCTGTTTAAATGCTTGCCCTGTATATAAAAATATTGGAGGTCATAGTTACGAAACAACCTATAGTGGCCCAATTGGTAAAGTAATTACACCTTATTTAAGTGGCATGGATGAGTATAAACATTTAAGTTACTCATCTTCTTTGTGTGGTAATTGTACCGAGGTTTGTCCAGTAAAAATTAATTTACACGAGTTATTATTAGATAACCGCCACGAAGCCGTTTTGCAAGGCAACAGCACTATTGCAGAACGTATAGCTTGGAAAATTTGGAAAACATCCAGTTTAAATAGAGGGGCAATGAATATGGGTAATGCTACTTTAAAAAATTGGGTGGTGAATAAAGTTTTTAAGGGTTGGACTGCACATAGAGGAAAATTAGATTTTAGCGAAAAAACGTTTAATCAAATGTGGCAAGAATTTAGAAGCGATTTATAAAATGCTCATTTATACAACTACAAATACAATAAGATTTAACTATACTGTAAGGGCGTTATGGGCTGCATTTAATTCTGATGATATTATCATAACGCAAGATAAATCTGAACTTAGCAATTACTCTGGAGCAAAAATTAATTATTCATCAAATAAGATCACTGAAACTGAACTTTGGATTGAACCACATGGGTTATTAAATGAAATTGGAATTGTAGAGCAAAACATTAAAATTTCATCTTGGAAAAACCTGCCCATTTTTTTTAATACAAGCGGCGATATTCCATTTGATTTTTTTTCAGCCTCATTTTTTTTGCTTACTCGCTACGAAGAATATTTACCACATCAAAAAGATGGGTATGGCCGTTATGACCATACCAATAGTATTGCATTTAAACACAACTTTTTACAGCTGCCTCTAATTAATTTATGGGTAATGGAAGTTATTGATTTATTAACTTTACACACTAAAACTTCAACCTTCAACCCTTCACCTTTCTACTATATTCCCACTTACGATATAGACATTGCTTATAGCTATAAAAATCATAACATCTTAATAAATACAGTTGGATTTTTTAGAGATTTTGTGAAAGCAAATTTCGATGCAGTTGCAGATAGATTAAACGTGTATGCAAACACCCAAAAAGATCCATTCGATATTTATGATTGGTTAAATCTGCTTCATCGAAAATACCAGTTAAAACCAATTTATTTTTTTTTATTGGCTAATAAAAGAGTTGGGTACGATAAAAATGTATCGCCAAATTCAACTGCCATGCAAAAACTTGTACATCAACATGCACAATTGTATTCGGTAGGCATTCATCCATCTTGGCAAAGTGGCGATAATGAAAAATTATTGCAGCAAGAAATTACAACAATCAATAAAATCACTCAACAAAATGTTATTGATAGCCGACAACATTACATTAGAATGAGTTTGCCAGAAACGTATCGTTCATTAATTAGCAACCAAATACAAAACGATTATTCTATGGGATACGGCAGCATAAATGGTTTTAGGGCTTCATTTACATTGCCTTTTAAATGGTACGATTTAGAAAAAGAAGCGATATCCAATTTAACCATTCACCCATTTTGTTATATGGAGGCCAATAGTTTTTTTGAACAAAAGCTAACTATAGATGAAGCTGCAACAGAATTACAAAACTATTTTAATATCGTAAAAAAAGTAAACGGCCAATTCATCACCATTTTTCACAATCATTTTTTAACCAACCAGCCACAATGGGTTGCATGGAGAAATATGTATGAAAACTTTTTACAAACAAATTTTTAAATCATAAAAAACACTCTACTTCGATACTAAGAATTAGAAACAATTAATTTTGTAGCATGTACCCATTAATTAGAAATATCCTCTTCAATTTTCCACCAGAAGCCGTACACTATTTTTCAATGAACTGTTTAAAACAGGCATGTAACATTGGTATACTCAAAAAATCCATTAGCAATACTTTTACATACAATCATGCCTCATTACAAAAAAATGTATTTGGTTTAAACTTTAAAAATCCAGTTGGGTTAGGTGCCGGGTTCGATAAAAATGCTTTGTATTTGAACGAGCTTGAAACCCTTGGTTTTGGATTCGTAGAAATTGGTACAGTAACTCCCAAACCACAAGATGGCAATGAATTACCACGGCTATTTCGTTTGCCAAAGGATAAGGCATTGATTAACCGAATGGGCTTTAATAACCATGGAGTTCATGCAGTAAAAAGTAAATTAGCAGCTTGGAATAATCGAAAAATATCCGCTAGAAATTTGCCTTTAATTGTGGGTGGAAATATTGGGAAAAATAAATCTACCCTTAATGAAGATGCTTGGAAAGATTATGAGATTTGTTTTAACGAGCTGTTCGATTTTGCCGATTATTTTGTAGTGAATGTTAGCAGCCCAAATACACCTGGGTTAAGAGAACTACAAGAAAAAGAAGCATTGCTTAAAATTTTAGGGCATTTACAAAATATTAATCAAGGCAAAATAAATCCTAAACCACTTTTATTAAAAATAGCACCGGATTTAACCCAAACACAGTTAGACGATATTGTTGCACTTAGTTTTGAAGTTAAACTAAGTGGTTTAGTAGCAACAAATACTACCATTAGCCGAGCCAATTTACAAACCCCAAATTCTGTTATTGAAACCATTGGTGCAGGCGGTTTAAGTGGCAAACCAGTTACACAAAAAAGTACAGAAGTAGTAACTTATTTAGCCCAACAAACCAACAATCAAATACCCATTATTGCAAGTGGAGGCATTTTTACTGGGAATGATGCAAATGATAAATTAAATGCTGGAGCTAGTTTAATTCAAGTATGGACAGGCTTCGTATATGAAGGTCCATCCATTGCAAAAAATATTTGTAAATCCTTGGTTGAGTAGTTCACATCTTAAAATTGCTTTATAAAGCGGTCAACAATTATCATTGTTTATTGTTATTTACTTTCCTAAACGAGTCTTATACACAAACTTTTTTGGCAACAAAAATCTCAATAAATTAATAAAATTATTGTTTGTATAATCAATAATTTTGCACTCAAATAATTAAAAAAATAGTTTACAATTATGGATAACGAAAAAAATAAAAGTACATCTGCTGGTGGCCCTAGTTATGCGGTAAATGCAGAAAGTAAATGCCCTTTTATGGGGGGAGCTTTAAAGCAAACTGCTGGTAGTGGTACCAGAAACACAGATTGGTGGCCTAATCAATTAAAATTAAATATTCTGCGTCAAAATTCTTTGTTATCTAACCCAATGGGTGAATCATTTAATTATGCGGAAGAATTTAAAAGTTTAGACTATACCGCTTTAAAAAAAGATATCAACGCTTTAATGACACAATCTCAAGATTGGTGGCCTGCCGATTATGGACATTATGGTCCATTTTTTATTCGTATGGCATGGCATGCTGCAGGTACATACCGTATTGCAGATGGTCGTGGTGGCGGAGGAACAGGCATGCAACGATTTGCACCTTTAAATAGTTGGCCAGATAATGCAAACCTTGATAAAGCTCGTTTATTACTTTGGCCTATTAAACAGAAATATGGTAAAAAAATTTCATGGGCCGATTTAATGATATTAGCAGGTAACTGTGCATTAGAAACTATGGGTTTCAAAACCTTTGGTTTTGGTGGTGGCCGTGCCGATGTTTGGGAGCCAGAAGAAGATATTTATTGGGGTGCTGAAAAAGAGTGGTTGGGTGATAAGCGTTACACGGGAGATCGTGAATTAGAAAACCCTTTAGCTGCTGTACAAATGGGTCTAATTTATGTAAATCCAGAAGGGCCTAATGGCAATCCTGACCCAATTGCATCTGCAAGAGACATTCGTGAAACCTTTGGTCGTATGGCTATGAACGATGAAGAAACTGTTGCATTAATTGCAGGGGGGCATACTTTTGGAAAAACACACGGTGCTGCTTCTACAGAACACGTTGGTAAAGAACCTGCTGCTGCAACCATTGAGGAGCAAAGCCAAGGTTGGAAGAATTCTTTTGGTACCGGAAATGGAGAAAGTACAATTACCAGTGGTTTAGAAGGAGCGTGGACAACCACACCAACTCAATGGAGCAATAATTATTTTGAAAACTTGTTTGGCTATGAGTGGG
>JANOZK010000064.1:0-14729 GCA_031429335.1 Chitinophagaceae bacterium
ACAATTGAGTGCTGATATAGGAGCATAAAAATAAAAATTACTAACCCCATAACATATAACCAACTAAAATTGCCCAAAATACCTGCAGCTACAATAAAGCCTGCACTACAAACATGTAAAAATTCTGAAACTTTTAACCCATTTTTTATACCAATTGTTGCAGGTATTGAATATAGTTTTTGAGATTGATCGAACTCAACATCTTGCAATGCAAAAATGATATCGAAACCGGCAACCCAAAACATTACAGCAAATGAAAATAGTATTGGCACTAATGCAAATGCACCTGTTACAGCCAAATATGCACCAAGTGGTGCAAGCGATAAACCAATGCCCAACACTATATGACACAAAGCCGTAAACCTTTTTGTATAACTATAAAATAAAATAACAAATAATGCAACAGGCGATAAATAAAAACAAATTTCATTAATAAAATAGGTTGTTACAATAAAACACAAACAATTGATTATTACAAAATTTAAGGCTCTGTTTGCCGAGATAATACCTTTTGGAATTTCTCTAATAGCTGTTCTTGGATTTTTTGCATCAAAAGTTCTATCTAAATATCTGTTAAATGCCATTGCAGCCGACCTAGCTGTTACCATACAAATAATTACTAAAATAAATTGTAGAAAAGGCGAGTCCAAAAACTGTTGAAATGATGAAGTACTAAAATTTGCATCTTTTATTGTATGGGTAAAATTAAAAATTGAAGAAGCAGTAACCCCTTGCTTCGACAATCCCAATGAAAAGCCAATTAAAGCAAATGGCATTGCAAAAATTGTATGCGAAAATTTTATTAAAGAAAGATAATTTTTTATAGTTGTCATATTGTAAGTAACTACTAATTATTAAGTAATAATTTTGGTTCTATCAACTTCCACAAAATAACGCCAGCTGCTGTTGCCACATTTAAAGAATGTTTTGTACCCAATTGAGGTATTTCTATACAGCCGTTACAAGCCTCAATTACTTCTTGTTGCACACCTTCTACTTCGTTGCCAAAAACTACTGCTAGTTTTGCGTAATTGTTGGCTTTAAAATTTTGAAGATGAATACTACCTACTGCTTGTTCTATAGCAAAAACATCGTAATTTTTTTGTTGCAATTCTTTAACTGCCTCTAAGGCATTGGGGTAATGAATCCAATCAACTGTATCTGATGCACCTAAAGCAGTTTTTGCCATTTGTTTATGTTCGGGAGTTGGGCTGTAGCCACAAATACAAATGCCTTCAATTAAAAAAGCATCGGCAGTTCTAAAAATACTTCCAACATTGTAAACACTTCTAATATTATCTAAAATAATGATTACTGCGTTTTTTTCGGCTTGTTTAAATTCTTCAACCGATTTACGACCTAACTCGTCCATGCTTAATTTATGCATGTGGCAAAGATAAATACATGAGCTATAATGGGCAGATAAATAAATTTTTGCTAAGCTCTAATTTAGAATAAATTATTTATGTAATTGATACAAAAGCCTGAATCCTCCATTTACTTGTAGCCTATGCACTACTCTATTAATTTGGTGTGCCGGTTCTGGTGAAAAGAAAAATGAATCTTTAGGACGATCAACATTAATTTTTTGCAAACCATTGATATTGCTGTATGTTGTGTTTACATTTCGGTAACCTGCCCCAAGAAAAAAATCGCCATAGAATCTTGAGTAAAATTTAATTAACCATCCAACTTGCATGGATATAGTAAGAACGGGAGAAGAAATTGTAGCCGATTGATATAAGTATGCAACCGTATCGTAATACTTTTTTTCGTAAAAACGACCGTTCGTTACTGCATCAAACTTTCTATAGGTGTAGGCCATTTGTAGGCCAATGTATAATGGCTTAATGGGTTTTATGTGATACCTAATTTCGTCCTTTGTTTTAAAAAAATTGATACCTGAAAAATCTCTGTTTTTTTCAAAATTATTAAATGGAATAGTAAATTCAGTTAACAGTTTTATTTTCTTAGAAAGACTAAACTCTGCACTTGGTTGTATGGCTATACTATAGTTTGGGGTTATAGCAACAGCTGGAGATAAGCCAACCTTAACCATTTTAATTTGAGCAAAGACAACGTTGATTAAAAAACATAAACAACAAAATGAGGTAATTTTTTTTAATGACATATACAAAAATATTATAAGTATATGACGTTTATATTAACCAAAATGCTGCAAACCAACTAATCTAACACAATCACCTCATGCATACTAGGAACCATCACCTCTTTAAATCCTTTTTTTTGAAGCCTATTTTGAAACTCTAGTTGTACTTCTTCTTCTCCATGAACTAGAAAAAGTTGCTTCACCATTGCTGGGTTTTGGCAAGCTAAATATTGGCACAAATCATCATAATCACCATGGGCACTCATACTTTTCATACTACCCACTTGTGCAATTACTTTAAAAAAATCGCCAAAAATGCGTACCTCTTTTTGTTTGTTCATTAATCGGCCTCCTAAAGAGTTGGGTTCACAATAACCCACCAAAAGAATAGTATTTTTTGCATCAGAAATATTGTTGGCAATATGGTGTTTTATTCTACCAGCATCTGCCATGCCACTTGCAGAAATAATAATCATGGGCTGGGTATTGGCATTTAATGCTTTGCTTTCTTCAACATTTTCAACAAATTTTAATCCTCCAAAGTCAAAAGGATCTTTATCTTCTTCTAGTACTTTTTTTACTCTATCATTAAAATATCTAGGATAACTTTTTACAATTTCTGTTGCTTCTTTACTTAAAGGACTATCTACGTAAACAGGAATTTTTGGCAACCTATTTTCTAAACTTAATTGGTTAAGAGAATACAACAACTCTTGTGTTCGCCCAACACTAAAAGATGGAATAATTAATTTACCTTTTTTTTCAACGCAAGTTCTAGTTACCCAATTTAATAACACATCAATTGAGCTGAAGTTATCTTCATGCAATTTATTGCCATAAGTACTTTCTAAAATAATATAATCGGCTTGTGGAAAAGTTTCAGGGCTTTTTAAAATCATATCTCTGTAACGACCAACATCTCCACTAAAGGTTAATCTTTTGGTTACCCCTTTTTCTGTAATTTTTAGGTTTACCGATGAGCTTCCAATAATATGTCCAGCGTCTGTAAACATTGCTTGAACACCATCGGTAATTTTAAACCAATGTTGATATGCTTGTTTGTCTAATAAAGCAAAAGAATTGGTAGCATCTTCTATGCTATAGAGTGGTTCAACAGCAGGTAAACCAGATTTTGCCCTACGTTTATTTAAATATTTGGTATCGTCTCTTTGAATTGTAGCAGAGTCTTCTAATAAAATTTTAGCTAAATCGAATGTAGCTGGAGTACAAAATATTTGGCCTCTAAAACCCTCTTTGTACAATTTTGGAATAAGCCCACTGTGGTCTATATGAGCATGAGACAACAGCATTACGTCTACTTCAGCAGCATCAAAACCAAGCCTTGCATTTAGGTTGCCTGTTTCTTTACCCATGCCTTGAAACAAGCCACAATCTAACAATATTTTTTTTCCATTATCTAGTGTAATTAAATGCTTAGAACCTGTAACGGTTCGTGCAGCACCATGAAAAGCAATTTTCATATGTAAACAATTTTAATTTTGTAACCAACGGTAGAATGTTTAATGTGCAATAGTTGCGTCGTTTTAAATCCTGCTTTTTCCAGGGCACACTTGTACCTTTTGTACTTTGTTCAGCAAATAAATGTAGCAATTATTTTCTTTTGAAACTCCAAGTAAAACTAAACTGTGCTACAACATCGCCTTGTTCATTTACACCAGTTGAGGTACAAGATACAGTTATTCCTTCTCCTGTAAGTAGTGTTTGAGAAATAGCATTTGCAATTTCACTTCCATTGTTACAGGTAAAAACAATTTTACCAACTGCTTTTTTTAAAAATTCTGCCTCCACTTTACTAACCAACATACTAACTGTTGGTTTATTACTATACACAAAGCCAAAAGCTAAAATACCTGTGCTTAATTCTGCTGCCATACTTAATACAGCAAAATAAATTGAACGAAAGGGATTTTGATTAATCCATTTGAACCTTACAGCAACAGCAGCTTTTTGCTCATTTAATTCAATAATTTTTAAGCCACTAAAAAACCCCATGGGTAATTTAGTAAGCATAAAAAAATTATACTTTATAGGATTAGTAATTATTTTTTGGAAAATGGCAAAGTTTGTGTTCATTCAATTTGTATTTTAAAAAATTGTTTTACAAAATACTATTGTTTATCAATGGCAATGATACATGCAACAGCACTTTTATCGCCTACAGTTGTTTTAAAACCAAAAGTACCATTGTTGTTACCATTAAACTGAACCCCATTAACCGTTTGGCGACGAATTGCAGCATTTACAGCATTTTCGAAACCAGCTGATTTATTTTTATTTATAGCAGCATTTAATTGAAACACATCCAGTTCTTCTACACTGGTTATGATTGAAAAAAAATCTTGATTTCCAATTTCATCTGCCTGCAACTTTTTGCCCCTAGGAAATAACCTGTAACCAGTTAATCCACAATAGGCAGAAAACATAGTTTTCGTAGCGTCTGCCTTTGAAGGGTAAGGAAATAAAACATAACTGCTACCATCTGTTTCTTTACCAATTACATACACATAACATTCTGTATTATTTTTTAATTCAATTTTAAAGCTAGATCCTTTAGCAATTGGATTAATGGTTTTAAAATTATTGGCATTTGTATTTTTAATGGGAATATATTGTTTAGTAGTTGCATCAACCAAACCAAGATCAACTGATAAATTTTGGGCAATGGCTGCACCCATTTTTGGCATGGGGTCTAAACCAAATGCTTCTCTTACAAAGTGTTTAAAATCTTTATACAATACCCAAGTTACACCATTTACACCCCATTCGTTACCCCAACTATTCATTATTTGAAAAGCACCTCCTTCTTTTCTTTCATCATAACCAATAACACACATCGCATGACCACCAAAGCCCATCATATTGTAATCATCTGGTTTTGGTTGCCATACCTCTTGCCCAACCATTTCTTGCATAAAACTGCCACCCACCATCATTCCAATTACAACAGGTACATCTTTTGCTAAATGTTCTTTTATGGCATGCAGATTTATTTCTTTGGTTCCTTCATCATCTGTAAGCCTGGTAAAACCATGCATTTTTTTTCCCCCAGCAACTTGTATCAATTGCCTATCAGGTTTACGCTCACAATCTTTATCGGTGTATGGAAAATCGTTAAAAGGTACAGCCCCAACTTCTGTTAAGTTTTTCATGGCTCTTATGATGTAAGATCCTTGGCAACCTTCTAAACCAATTTGGTTGTACATGAAAGCTGGGCTAAATGCAGTTTGGTTACCTGCAATACCATTGCTAGTTGCTTCTACTATTGTTCTGGCAGCATAAGCACTGCTCCAAGCAACACAACTCCCTTGTTGACCTTGATTTAACCGATCGGGTGCAAATTTTAGTAACGATACCGACTCGGGTAAAACGGTTTTACTTTCGTCTAAAGCTTCATAAACATTAGCTTTTGCAAAAGTATCTTTGTTTAAATTGCCCCCCGTACTAAATACTTGAGCAATATTACTCACCGAACTCCTATTCCAACTGCCTTTAGAAAAAAACATCAAAGCACCTAATATAAAAACCAACAATAAAAATGGTTGTTTTAAAAACAAACCAAGTATCATTGGTAAAAATTGCATTATGAGATTACCACCGCCACCTCCTCCTCTACCACCACGACCTGGGGTTTGTTCGTTTTCGTTGGAGTAGTTGTCTTGGTCATCATCAACCATTCTTATGGGCATAAGATATTTTTTTAGAATTGTTACTAATACCGAAGTGATATCTGTAATTGACCAAATAAATTGGCCTAAACAGCTATCCAATCGGCATTATACCAGAAAATTTTGGTTTAAATTAAAATTCATATTGGTATAAGCTAAAAGGAAACTTAAATAAGTTTTAAAAGCTAACACAATATATACAACTCTGCTAATAGCAAGAAAAATAATTGGGTGATTATAATAATAATGCAGCTAAAACATAATCGGCCACTAAAATTAAAATACAGCTTACCACAACTGCAGTAGTGCTTGCCCTTCCAATTTCTAGAGCCCCACCCTTTACGTGGTAGCCATAATATGCTGGGATACTGCTTACTATAAAAGCAAATGTGTAGGCTTTGGTTAAAGCAAAAAATACATTAAATGCTTTAAAATTTTGTCTTAACCCTATATCAAAAATATCTGTAGAAATAATGCCACTCATATCGCCAGCCAAACGACCACCCCAAATACCTAGAATTGCAGATAAAGCAACCAAACAAGGAATAATTACTAAAGCCGCCAAAATTTTAGGAAAAATTAAATAATTTTTGGTATTGATACCCATAATTTCTTGAGCATCTATTTGTTCGGTGATTTGCATATTACCCAATTCACTGGCAATTTTGCTGCCAACAACGCCTGCTAATACAATACTTAATACAGTTGGAGATAGTTCAAGAATCATACTATCTCTAACAATCATGGCAATGGTACTTAATGGCACTAATGGGCTAACCAATTGGTAAGCTGTTTGTACAGTTGTAACGGCCCCCAAAAAAAGAGAGATGATGATTACAATTGGTAATGCACCTAATCCAATTTCAACACATTGGTGCATAAATTCTTTCCAATACATTTTAAAGTTCTCGGGTTTTGAGAACATTCTTTTTATCATTAAAATGTATCGTCCAAAGTGTGTAAAAAAGTTCATGTTGTAAGAATTAGTTAGTTGTATTAAAATAATTCATTTTAACGTTTTTTGCTTCTCATTCTTTTCCACCAATTCGTTTTTTCAACTTCTACTTTGGTATCTAACTTAGATTTTACTTGAGCATCTATAACAGCAATAATTGCCATATTTATAATGTTTCTTTCGCTACTACCTAATTGTAAAACATGTACTGGTTTTTTTAATCCCAATAAAATAGGACCAATAGCATCTGCACCTCCTATCTCTTTCAATAAATTATAGGCTACATTACCTGCAGTTAAATTAGGAAAAATTAAAACATTTACCTCTTCATTAACCAAATTACTAAAAGGATAATTCTCTTTTAAAACTTCTTTATTAAAGGCAAGTGATGCTTGTATTTCGCCATCTACTATTAAAGTTGCATTTTTTTGTTTTAAAATTTGAGTAGCTTTTGCAACCAATTTTGCTTCTGCTCCATTGCTACTACCAAAATTGCTGTAACTAAGCATCGCAATTCGTGGGGTAATATTAAAATGCCTTACTTCTTTTGCAACTAGTAAAGTAATATCTGCCAATTCTTCGGCAGTTGGATTAAAATTTACGGTGGTATCTGCTAAAAAAATGGGTCCACGTTTAGTATTTAATAAATACATACCCGCAATTTTTTTAACCCCTTCATCGGTGCCAATAATATTCAAAGCTGGCTTAATTGCATCGGCATAATTTCTAGTTAAACCACTTAACATGGCATCTGCATCACCTGTTTCTACCATCATACACCCAAAATGGGTTCTATCTTTCATTATTTTAATACTCTCATAATGATTAAATCCACGTCTTTGGCGTTTGGCAAAAAACAATTCGCCATAAAACTCTCTCTTTGCTTCATGTTGATCATCTCTTGGATCAATAATTGGTATATCAGTTAAATCAATATTATGATCCGCAGCTATTTTTCTTATCTTTTTTTCTTCGCCCAATAAAATTGGGTAGGCAATTCCTTCATCATATACAATGCTGGCTACTTTTAAAATTTTTTCGTTATCGGCTTCTGAAAATACCAATCGTTTGGGGTCCTTTTTTGCTTTATTTCCAATAGCTCTAAACAATTGGTTATCTAAGCCCAAACGTTTGTTTAATTGTACAACGTAACTATCCCAGTTTATAATTGGATTTTTTGCAACACCACTTTCCATTGCAGCCTTCGCAACTGCTGGTGCTACCGTTGATAATAGTCTTGGATCAACCGGTTTTGGAATAATATACTCTGGCCCAAACGACATTGTTTTTTGGTTATAGGCAAGTGTAACAATTTCGGGTACTGGTTCTTTAGCCATAGCTGCCAAAGCCTTTACAGCAGCTAGTTTCATTGCTTCATTAATGGTTGTAGCTCTTACATCTAAAGCCCCTCTAAAAATATATGGAAAACCCAATACATTGTTCACTTGGTTAGGATAGTCGCTTCTCCCTGTTGCCATAATAATATCGTTTCTTACAGCTAATGCATCTTCGTAAGAAATTTCTGGATCGGGGTTTGCCATAGCAAAAACGATAGGATTTTTTGCCATACTCTTCACCATATCTTTAGTTACGGTGTTGCCCTTGCTTAAACCAATAAACACATCAGCATCTTTCATTCCTTCTACCAAACTCATATCTTTCCCTTCTATGGAAAATTCCTTTTTTTGTTCGTCTAAATCTGTTCGTCCATTATGTATTAAACCTTTACTATCAAATACTTTTATATTTTCTTTTTTAACACCTAAGGCAACATATAATCTTATACAAGATATGGCTGCGGCACCAGCTCCATTTACAACTAATTTAGCTTTATCAATTTTTTTCTTCTGTAATTCGAGAGCATTTAGCAATGCCGCTGCACTAATAATTGCAGTACCATGTTGATCGTCATGCATTACAGGAATTTTCAATACTTTCTTCAATTCCTGTTCAATATAAAAACATTCTGGAGCTTTGATGTCTTCTAAATTTATTCCACCAAAGGTTGGTTCTAGTGCTTTTACGATTTCAACAAATTTTACTGGATCTTTTTCGTTTATTTCAATGTCAAAAACATCTATATCGGCAAAAATTTTAAACAAAACACCTTTACCTTCCATAACAGGTTTACCAGCCTCTGGACCAATGTCGCCTAAGCCTAATACTGCTGTGCCATTACTAATAACTGCTACTAAATTTCCTTTGGCTGTGTATTTATAAACATCCTCCGGATTTTTTGCTATTTCTAAACAGGGTTCAGCTACTCCTGGGCTATAAGCCAACGATAAATCTCTTTGTGTTTTGGCTTCTTTAGTAGGTATTACTTCAATTTTACCTGGCCTGCCTTGTGCATGATATTCTAGTGCTTGTTCTCTTCTTAACTCTTTATTATCCATAATTAAAAAGTACTTGTTGAATTGGTTTTAATACGATAAAAGTTTTGCAAAATACAGCATTCTCTTTTAAACCTGCTTGTTAATTATTAAACTATTAGTAGGATAGTATTTATGTGATAGTCAAAATTTTATTAAAAATTGATCTGTTTTCTAAAAAAAATAATCGTTGCCAATTTTTATTTCATTTATAAATAAATAATTTTTGGTTTACTTTCATCAACTAATTTTGAAAAATGTTTAAATTACTCAACATATTATGGAATAGTTTTAAAATGGCTATTCAGGAACTAAGGGTTAATAAATTACGAACTTTTTTATCGTTGTTTGGCATAACCATTGGTATATTTTGCATAATTGGTGTTTTATCAACGGTAGATAGTTTAGAAAGAAAAGTACAAACCGATATTAAAAAATTAGGTAGCAATAGCATTTATATAGACAAATGGCAATATGGTGGTGGCGGTGGTACAGATTACCCTTGGTGGAAATTCGTAAAGAGACCAAGTCCGAAGTTCGAAGAAATGCAAATTATTCAATCAAAATCTACACTTGCCCAGCATATTGCATTTACAGTGAGCAGTAACGGAACAGCTTCTTACGAAAACAGTAGTTTGTCTGGTATTAATTTTATTGGTGCTTCCGAAGATTTTAATAAAATACAATCTTTAGAAATGCAAGTTGGCCGATACATAAATGATGTAGAGTTTATTAGAGGTGTGCCAGCAGTTGTAATTGGATACAATATTGCAGAACAATTATTTGGTAAACCTGAAAAAGCAGAAGGGAAAGAAGTTAGCTTTCAGGGTAAACGACTGTTTATTTTGGGAGTACTTAAAAAAGAGGGTCAAAGTTTTGCCAATGCATTCGATTTTGACAATTGCATTTTAGCTCCATATCGTTTTTTTGCTTCTGTATATAAGCCAGATAACAGTGGCCCAGTAATTATTGTTCAAGGAAAAACTGGTGTGGATCCACAATATTTGCAAGACGAATTACGTGGTGTAATGAGACAAATTAGACGTATTAGCCCAACCGGAGAAGAAAATTTTAGTTTAAATGATATTAGTGTTTTTGCAGAACAAACAAAATCGTTTTTTGGCTCTGTAACCATTGGTGGCTGGGCAATTGCTGGTTTAAGTTTAATCGTAGGGGCATTTGGGGTTGCCAATATAATGTTTGTTACTGTAAGAGAAAGAACCAGCCAAATTGGGCTAAAAAAAGCCTTAGGAGCTAAAAGCAGAACAATACTAACCGAGTTTTTATTAGAAAGTGCTTTTTTATGCGTACTTGGTGGTTTAATTGGCCTTTTATTGGTTTGGATATTAACTAAAATTTTAAGTAGTGTTATGCCTTTCCCAATTTTTATTGCTCCAAATATTATTATACTTGCATTAAGTATTTGTATAATTTTAGGAATATTATCGGGTATTATTCCTGCTTCTATTGCGGCTAGAATGAACCCTGTTGTTGCTATTAGAAGCAAGTAGTTTTATTACTATACATCAAAATTAATTGATCTCTTTTTAAAAAATTCAAGTCATAAAAAGGGTAAAAGCATCATAGCTTTTACCCTTTTTATATAGGAAGAATTGCAATTATTGCTTAAGTTTAACATCAACCAACTCTACCTCAAAAATTAATGCTGCTCCACCAGGAATATCCTGACCAGCACCTCTATCTCCATAACCTAATTCACTAGGAATAAACAATTTCCATTTGCTTCCCTTAGGCATTAATTGTAAGGCTTCTGTCCAGCCTTTTATAACTCCAGTAACAGGAAAACTAATTGGTTCCCCACGTTTGTAACTATTGTCAAATTCTTTTCCATTAATTAATGTACCAGCATAATGACATACTACAGTATCATCAGCAGTTGGTTTAATACCTGTTCCAACCGTTATTATTTGATATTGTAAGCCACTTGCAGTTGTAATAACGCCAGTATTTTTCTTGTTAGCCTCCAAAAATTTAGCACTAGCTTCTCTTTCTTTTGCAGAACCTTTACCGGCCATTTCTTGCATTTTAATGTTAATAATACTGTTGCATTCTTCGTCAGTAAACTTCAACTTGGCTTTGCGTAAAGCATCTCTTACGCCGTCTGTGAATGCGATATAACTTAAGCTATCAATGTTGTTGGCAGTTAAGTTTAATGCAATTCTAGTACCTAATGCATAGCTTAAAGTATCTAAGCCGGTTTTTAAAGAATTTTTTGGAGCTACAGTTTTTGTAGTATTTGTAACAGGCCTCTTAGGTGCAACTTTTTTGGGCTGCTGAGCCAAAATAAGTGTTGGTAAAATAACAACTAATAAAAAAACTTTCTTCATAATTTAAAATGTGTATGTGTTTATAATTAATTAACGTAAATAACCTAAAATTTTAAGCATGCTGGCTGCTGTTTGTTCTTTTGCATACACCCAATCTTCGAGCACACCATTTTTATCGTATTCAATTATTATATGCTTTGGCGATGGTATTAAGCAATGTTTTATACCGCCATAACCACTAATTTGATCTTGATAAGCACCTGTGTGAAAAAAGCCTACATACAATGGTTCTTGGTTCTCGACATCGGCAATTTTATTACTTTTTATTTTGGGCAGGAATACTTCATTTATATGTTCTTCGCTATCGTAATAATCGTGACTATCGCAAGTGATACCTCCTAGTACAACCCTATGGTATTCATTATCCCATTTATTAATGGGCAACATTAAAAACTTTTCGCCAATACCCCAAGTATCTGGCAAAGTAGTAATGAAAGACGAATCAATCATGTACCAAGTTTCTCTATCGTTTTGTTGTTTCTCTGCAATAACACTATAAATATGTGCCATACTTTCGCCAACGGTATAACTACCAAATTCGGTAAAAATATGTGGCATGGGTACTTTGGCTTTTTTGCAAGCTTTTTTAATATTGCTTACAATTTCGTTAATCATGAATTGATAATCATAATCGAAACCTAATGAATGTTTTATAGGAAACCCACCGCCAATATTTATAGAATCTAACTCCGGACAAATCTTTTTGAGCTGACAATATAAATTGATGATTTTATTCAACTCACTCCAATAATAAATATCGTCTTTAATGCCTTTGTTTAAAAAAATGTGCAACATTTTTAGTTGAAACTTATCTTCATTTCCTTCAATTTCATCTACATAAAATTCTAAAATATCTTTTTGTCTAATACCGAGTCTAGAGGTATAAAACGGAAAATTGGGCTCTTCTTCAGCAGCTACACGAATACCTAATTTAAAAGGCTGTTTAACACTGCGTCTGTAAGCTTTCAATTCATCAACATTATCTAATACTGGAATTACATTTTTAAACCCAGTATTAATAAGTTTAGCAATACGGCTAGTATAACTTTTTTGCTTAAACCCATTGCAAACAATAAAAATATCTTTAGTTATTTTTCTTCGTTTATACAACTGGTTAATAATATCTATATCGTAAGCAAAAGAGGTTTCTAAATTAATATTATGCTTTAAAGCCTCTTCAACTACAAAAGAAAAATGAGAGCTTTTAGTGCAATAACAATAATTGTAGCTACCCTCGTACTTATGCTTTTTAAAAGCGGTTTCAAACATTTTTTTTGCCTTATTTATTTGCATACCAATTTTAGGCAAATAAGTAAGTTTTAGGGGCGTACCATATTTTTCAATGATTGGCTTTAAATCAATACCATTAAACGAAAGGAAATCATTATCGCTTACATCAAACCCTTCTTGCGGAAAGTGAAACGTTTGGTTTACCAACGAAGTGTAGCTGTTTGTCATTCTTTTTAATACAGGTTAAAAAGTGGATTTAATTTTTAAGTTGCAAAAGTAATAGTTTGTAGGGTATAATATTTGAAGAAAAAAAATTAATTCTTTGAGTAAAATAATATATATATTAGCAGAAACAATTCTGCTTATGAATAAATAAAAAAGATTCGCAATATACTGCGTTGCAGATACTTCGTTTACCGAAAACCGCCAATTTTTCAATGAACACGAAGTAGCACTGTGAACGCACCGGAAGCGGTGTGTTCCTTTAGCTATATTTAGTGTTCAAGGTGCTTGGCGGTACCTAGGTAAGCTAAATAAATTGCTCTAGGTTCACGCCGTATTTATTGCATAAAACAGCCACAAAAATCAAGCTAAAGAATCCTTAGCATCAAATTCAAATTTAAAAAAATGAAAAAAGTAATAGTATGTTTATTTGTATTAGGCTTCACAATTTCTTCTCATTTGTCAGCGAAAAGTGTATTAGACAATTTAGGTAATATTGAATCTTTAAAAAATGATAAAGAATTTATCAATTTTTATAATAAAGAATTTAACTTTATTGTTGCTTTAAGCAAAAGTAAAAAACTACCACTTTTTCAAAAATTTTTAGAACAAACAGCTACAAAAAATGAAATAGCAGAATTGCTTAAAGTTACTGACTTTGTAAGTGAAGAAAGCTTAAAAAACTTTTTTACTAATCAACAAACATTGTTTAAAAAATTTAGTACAAATTACAGTTTTTTAAAAACTGTAGAAGGACAAAATGTTTTAAGCATAGCATTAACTGAATCTGCAAAGGAAGGTAAGTTTGATGCTTTTAAAAAAGTGGGTGTTGTAGATTGTATTGCTGTTTTTATGATAAATTCTGCTTTTTGTTACGGAACATATGAAACCTGCATTAACGAAAATGGTAACAATTGTGTTGCATGGATGTCTGCATGTTTAGCTTTAATGTTTGCAACATATGAAAGTTGCCATGATTTGGAACTCGATTTGTAAATTTAGAAATATTTTCAATCACTATTCCTAGGTTGTTTCTCAGAGTGAGTAAACCTAGGAATCTTTATATAATTTTATGAAAAAAATAATTCTGTTTTATTCAATTATAGCATTCGGTTTTTGTTTGCCTAATGAACCAAAGAATTTAAACGCTTTTTCTTATAATCAAAATAAGCCTAAGATTTTATTACAAATAAACTATTTAAACAAGCAAAAAAAAATAAAGTCAATTGACACAGCTATAGTAAACTATTTTAAAAGAAATAAATTTACAATCATTGATGAAGGTGAGTACCAATACCTATACAACAACGAGTTTAAAAAAATTATGGATAACCATATGAATAAATATGGTCAAATTAAAAATGAAGCATTAGCAATTTCTAGTACAATGAATATGCCTCCCTTTTGCAGAAATTTGAAGTTTAATGTTTTCGTTACAAACATACAAATAGACTCCATTAATTTACATTTTGAAGATTTACCTGAACAAAAAAAGAAATTAGTTACTTCAAAAACTTTCATTAACAATGCTTTATTGGATAACCAACAATTTATCATGCAAGTTTTGGATAGCTGCAGTAATTCAAAAGATTATTATATGCTGAAAAAATAAAAAAAGCAAATGGTTTAAGGTTTTGCATTACCTGAATTTATTATAAGAGGTAAATTTGAATTTATTAAAAAAGAGTAAAGCCTTTATTCGATAAATATGGTTTTGTTCTAAATTAAGGAAAAATTAATACAGAAATCCGTATAAGAGAATTATTCAACAGAAATCCAAAACTTTCAATCTCTAGTACCTGATTA
>JANOZK010000065.1:0-36629 GCA_031429335.1 Chitinophagaceae bacterium
ATGAAATACAAATGAGAACTTATAAAATAAAAAACAGAAGTAAATTTGAGCTTACTTCTGTTTAAAATTGTACTTTTATTTATTATTAATCCTGTATCGTTTTTCTAGGACTAGTCATTTCTTTAAAAACTATTTAACGCCGAATGCTTTTTTAACTTTGGTTACATAGTCTAATTTCTCCCAGGTAAACAATTCAACTTTTACAGTTTTAGTTTTACCATCTGGCGTTTTAAAAGTTTTGGTAACCACTTCATTTTTACGACCCATGTGCCCGTAAGCAGCAGTTTCGCTATACATTGGTGTACGTAATTTTAATCGTTGCTCAATAAAGTAAGGTCTCATATCAAAAATACTTTCAACCATTTTACCTATTTCGCCATCGGTCATTGCAACTTTTGCAGTACCGTAAGTATTTACATTAATAGAAGTTGGTTGTGCAACACCAATTGCATAAGAAACTTGCACCAACACCTCGCTTGCAACACCTGCTGCAACAAGATTTTTTGCAATATGACGAGTAGCATAAGCAGCACTTCTATCTACTTTACTTGGATCTTTACCAGAAAATGCTCCACCACCGTGTGCACCTTTACCACCATAGGTATCAACAATAATTTTACGACCTGTTAAACCAGTATCGCCATGCGGACCACCAATAACAAACTTACCAGTTGGGTTAATGTGATACTTAATGTTGTTGTTAAACAACTTGGCATATTTTTTATACTTAGCCTTTACACGTGGAATTAAAATTTCTACAATGTCTTTCTTAATTTTAGCCAACATTTTTTCTTCGGTATCAAAATCATCGTGTTGGGTAGATACTACAATGGCATCGATTCTTACGGGTACATTGTTATCGTCGTACTCTAAAGTAACCTGACTTTTGGCATCAGGACGTAAATACTTAATTGCTTTGTTTTCTCTGCGTAATGCAGCCAACTCAATCAATACTTTATGAGCTAAATCTAATGCCAATGGCATAAAATCTTCAGTTTCGTTACTTGCATAACCAAACATCATACCTTGGTCGCCAGCACCTTGCTCTTCTTTTTTCTTTTTATCAACCCCTTTGTTAATATCTGCACTTTGTTCGTGTATAGCAGATAAAATACCACAAGAGTTGGATTCGAACATATACTCACTTTTAGTATAACCAATTTTACGAATTACACCACGAGCAATTTCTTGAACATCTAAATAGGCTTTAGATTTAACCTCACCAGCAAGTACAACTTGACCTGTGGTTACAAGTGTTTCGCAAGCAACTTTACTTTGAGGATCAAAAGCTAAAAAGTTGTCGATTAAAGCATCAGAAATTTGATCTGCTACTTTGTCTGGATGTCCTTCAGAAACACTTTCAGAAGTAAATAAGTAAGGCATGAATTATAAGTTTTTATTTTTAATGTGTGCAAATATAAGGGTAAAAAAATAATGCTTAAAGGTTCGAATAAATAATTCTTATTCGCATTTTTCTGCTATCTCTTTTACTGGTTCCACCAAATAATTTAACCCTACCAATTGCAGGTGGATTAAATGCAGATTGAGCAATAGGGAATAATAGGGATGATCCGTTACCGCCAAAAACAAAATCTTCAACTGGTGCAAAAAGGTACAGATCAAACATTTTTTCTTTTCTGGTAATTATACCTTGCACATAACGTGTAATATTAAAACTGTACGATGCAACTCTTCTACCTGTTGGGTCAACCTTAAAATTTACAAAGCCCCCAAAACTTCCCAAATTACTTACTACGCCTCCTTGGCCAATAGCTATATCACTAGGTACATAAAATCTATTGGTAGAATCGAATCTAGTTTGCACGGCACACAGAAACAAGTTTGGTGCAGTAAACAATTCGTCGGTTGTAACATTGTCGGCTTCTTGTTCCATTACTAATTCTGCCCTATGCACCAATCTGTTGCTAATATTTAGCAAACCTGGGGTTTGAATACGAACGTAGGGACCAGGGCCTGCTTGCAAATAAACCATCGTGTCTAATGTTTGCATTGGGTTACTTAAAGCCAAACCAGCAGGTGTTACGCCTCTAGTTCTAATAATATTGTTACTTGCTCCAGCAATTGTTCCTGGCCTAAAATAACGCACTACAGTAGTATCTTTTGTGTTACGTTGGGTGTATTTATAGTAAATAGCCAATTTGCTATTGGTATCAGATAGTGAAACCCTAAATAGTGTATTTGACCCAGTTTGTGGAACTATTGAAAACCCACGAAAAGTACTTGAAAACTGAGCTTCGCTCTGATAAACATTGCTGCTATCAAACTCTTTTAATAGTCTGTTTCCGAAGGCATTGGATAATTTTATTCTTATTTGATTGGTGGCTAATTCACCAAAAGGTTTTACAGAATCTTTTAAAGTTCTTGGAATAATGTTTGCACTACCCAATTCACCTGCTCTATTCATTGTTGCATAAGATGGGTAAACGGAATCGGTTTTTAAACGACTAGATTGGCTAATTTCAAATACTTTTAAATTAACATTATTAGTAGAATCTCCCCAAAAACCTCGGTGACCTAAAACCAAAACAACAGAATCAAGCCTTATACTATCTAACCCTGTAGATGGAACAACGCCACGGCCAACCTCAAAATATTGAGGATAAAAGGTAGGTTTAAACTCAGCATTAATGATGGCAGATGTTTTACCCATAATTGGATCGTTATCGATATTACCCAATACCATCTCTTGAAATTTAGAAGTTCGAATGGAGTCTGGAGTATTTGTATTGATGTTAAATGTATTCACCCCAATAATGGTATCCTTTGTTATTATTCCATCAATTGGTGGTATTAATCCATTACCAATTTCGGTATTGGTAATTTTGGTACATGCTGCAACTAATAAAAAAGCTATAAAAGCAAAGAGTAACTTATTCTTCACGTAGTGTAAAATTTTTTGATAAGAGTTAATTATTTGCCTGCAAGGTCGTTGTACAATTCTAAATACTCTGTTAAATCACTATCCCATCCTTTAAATGGTACCACTTTTTTACCTCTAACCTTAGAGAAATCCTCTAGTAATTTTGGATCTGGATTTTCTGTACCAAAAGTAATTGCATCGGCATAAGAGGCTCCACCTCTAAACATAGCAGTGTTGGTTAATTCCTTAAAAACATCAACATCTTTTGGGGTAATGGCGTTGTTAATTAGTGCAAGTTTCAAAAAATCGGCTCCCAATTTTTCTGTAAATGTATTTTCACCAATGGTGAAAACTATTTTGCTATGTGCAAAAACAGGCTCTCGTTTGTAGGCAGTTTTTATTAATGCAGGTACTAATCCACTCATCCAACCACTACAATGAATAATGTCTGGAGGCCATCCAAACTTTCGTACAGTTTCTAATGCCCCCTTCGCAAAAAATACTGTTCGTAATGCATTATCATCAAACCAGTTTTCTTCTTCATCATGAAAAACTTGTTTTCTTTTGAAGAAGTCCTCATTTTCTAAAAAATAAACCTGCAATCTAGCATTGGGCAATGAGGCCACCTTAATTTGTAATGGAAAATCATCATCATTAACAGAAACATTGATACCACTCAATCTTACCACTTCATGTAGCCTATGTCTGCGTTCGTTAATAACACCAAATCTTGGCATAATGCAACGAACTTCTAAACCAGTATCATTGCTTTTTATAGCTAGCTTATTCACTATCTCAGCAAACTCTGTCAACTCTAAATAAGGAGACATTTCAGTTGCTATAAATAAAATTCTTTTCTTTGACATTAATTCAGCTTGTTTTGGGGTAGCTAGATTTTATAAGTTTGCAAAAGTAAACAAAATAGCCCGAAAAGCAACATAACGTCAATTTCTGCTTCAATAAACACTAAAAATGGTCATTTGTAAAACAATAGAAACGCTTCAATATCAACTTTTAAAGGAGAAAAAAAACAACCAACGCATTGGTTTTGTGCCTACTATGGGAGCATTACATCGAGGCCATACATCTTTAATTGAATTAGGCATTCAACAATCGGTATTTCAAGTTTGTAGCATTTTTGTTAACCCAACACAATTTAACGATCCAAAAGATTTTGAAAAATACCCTATTACCTTAGAACAAGATACTTTGTTGTTGGAATCAACTGGTTGCAAAATTTTATTTTTGCCAACCGTTGAAGAAATGTACCCAAATACAAGTATTACAAACCCTAAAACCTACCAACTGGGTTTTATAGAAACCATTTTAGAAGGTAGTGCAAGGCCTGGTCATTTTATTGGAGTTTGCCAAATTGTTGAACGATTATTGGCTATTATTGAGCCAAACATTTTGTATTTAGGGCAAAAAGATTACCAACAATGTATGGTAATTAATAAACTAATCGATTTAATGGGTATGTCATCAAACATCGAACTAATAATAGGTGAAACAGTTAGAGAACCATCTGGGTTAGCCATGAGTAGCAGAAACCTTAGATTAAATGAACTCGATAAACAAAATGCTGCAGCTATCTTTAAATGTTTACAATATATTAAACAACAAATAACAACTTTGCCTTTTGAACAAATACTTGAAAATTCGAAACAAAATCTAATGAGCAATGGTTTTTCTACAATTGATTATGTAGCCATTTGCCAGGCTGATTCATTAGAACCATTAAATATTTACCAACCATCCGTAAAATATGTGGCTCTAATTGCAGCCAATATTGGTGGAGTAAGACTAATAGATAACATGAAATTGAATTAATTTTTTACACAATTACACAATACTTATGCAAATACAAGTTTTTAAGTCTAAAATACACAGAGCAACAATAACCGAGGCTAATCTAAATTATGTTGGTAGCATTACCATTGACGAAGATTTAATGAATGCAGCCAACCTAATTGAAAACGAAAAAGTGCAAGTAGTTAATGTAAACAATGGCGAACGACTAGAAACTTATGTAATTAAAGGACCCAGAAATAGTGGAGTAATTTGTTTAAACGGCCCTGCAGCTCGAAAAGCAGCAGTTGGAGATGTTGTAATAATTATTTCTTATGCTATAATGGATTTTGAAGAAGCCAAAACCTTTAAGCCTTGGGTGGTTTTTCCAAACGAAACAAATAAAATTTAGTTAACCTAAGCTTGCTTAAATTGCTTTGTAATTTTAAATAATGAATAAAAAAATTTCACAAGTACTTAAATATTTACTTTTTTTTGGATTAGGTATATTTTTAATTTGGTTAAGTATCAATCAAATTAAAAGTAATCCTAAAGAATGGAACGAGTTTAAGCTAGCATTAAGCACTGCAAACTATTGGTTATTTATTCCAGTATTTGCTATTCTAAGTACAAGCCACATACTTAGGGCTTTGCGTTGGAAAATATTGATGGAACCAATGGGTTACAACACTTCTTTTCTTAACACTTTTTTTGCAGTAATGATTGGTTATATGGCCAATATGGCTGTACCACGTTTAGGCGAGGTATTAAAGTGTACCATTTTAGCGAAATACGAAAAAGTACCAGTTGAAAAAATAATTGGAACCATTGTAGCAGAAAGAGCCTTCGATGTGGTAAGCCTAGCTATAATTTTTTTATTAGCCCTTATTTTTCAGTTCGATGTTGTAATGGCAGCTTACCAGCATTTACAAACCTTTATGGCAGGTAACCCAAAAGAAACCATGAGTCAAACAAAAAAAATGGTGCTAATTTCAACTGCATTAATTGTTTTTTTTATATTAATATGGCTTGTTATTAGTAAAAAAATGATGGGCTTTTTTACAACAATACAAAAAGTTATTAGTGGGGTTTGGGAAGGCTTAAGCACAGCAAGAAAATTAAAACATAAAAAACTCTTTTTTTTATATTCGGCAAGTATTTGGGCATTGTATTTACTAGGCACATGGATAGGTTTTTATGCTACTACCGGTACATTTGGCTTAGGTATTGAAGCTGCAATAAGTTGTTTAGCATTTGCAAGTATTGGCATGATTGTTACCCCTGGTGGCATTGGTGCTTACGCTGCTTTATTAGCTGTTGTTCTTACATTACAATCTCCTGCTATTCCAAATGCTATTGGGTATGCCAATGGCACTTTGCAATGGTTTGCACAATGTATTATTGTTTTAATGGTAGGTTTTGTTTGTTTACTTTTATTGCCCTGGTACAATAAAAATAGAGAACCCCAATAAACGAGAAAATATAATGTAAGAGCTGTGAGTCATTGAATTTTTATTTTAGCCACTCAGTTCTAAAGATTACAAAAAACTTAATGATGTAAAAATGAAACAAACAGCCGCCATACACAAAAAAATTTACACGCTGCCACAAATGGTTTTTCAAATAGCTAGTTGGAGGGTATTAGGCAAAAAAGTTGCATTTACCAATGGCTGTTTTGATATACTACACGAAGGACATATTTTTTCATTATCCCAGGCTGCTAACGAAGCAGATTTTTTAATAGTTGGAGTTAATAGTGATGCAAGTACCAAACGCCTAAAAGGCTCCGAACGCCCTATTAACAATGAACAAAGCCGTAGTTTAATTTTGGCAAGTTTGGCCATTGTAGATGCAGTTATCATTTTTGAAGAAGACACTCCACTGCAATTAATATCTCATTTATTACCCGATGTTTTGGTAAAAGGGGGTGATTACACCATTGAGCAAATTGTGGGAGCTAAAGAAGTAAAAAATAATGGTGGCCGAGTAGTAATAAATCCAATTGTTGAAGGTTTTTCTACTACCGGTATAGTAGAAAAAATAAAAAAATATTTATCGTAACTACCTTTCATAAACTTAACATTAGAACATTAACAAGTTTGCTATTTTTGAAACATAAAGATGTTACACTTTTATGAATAAAAAACATTTAATTCCTAGAGATATAAGTTGGCTTAGTTTTAATGCCAGAGTTTTACAAGAAGCAAACGACCCTACAGTACCGCTAAAAGAACGCATACGTTTTTTAGGAATTTTTTCTAATAATAGCGACGAGTTTTTTAGGGTTCGTGTAGCCACTCTAAAGCGTATGATTGAGTTTGCCGAAAAACGACGCAAGGCAAACATGCACATGGAAGAAGCTCCTCAAAATATTTTAGACCAAATACAAACCATCGTATTACAACAACAAAACGAGTTTAACAGAATTTGGGAGGGCATATTAAAAGAGCTTAAAAAAGAAAAAATTATTTTACTAAACGAAAAGCAACTAAATAAAACTCAACAAAATTTTGTAAAAAATTATTTCGATGAGAATGTTCGGGGCAATGTAATTCCATTAATGATTGAAAGTTTACCTCAACTACCCTATTTAAGAGATAAAAGTATTTATTTAGGGGTTGTGATGCGTAAAAAGAATACAGCTTACAAACAAAAATATGCTTTAATCGAAGTGCCATCTAAAGCCGTTGGTAGGTTTGTACAACTACCAGCAAAAGCTGGGGAGCAACAGTTAATTTTATTAGAAGATATTATACGTTTTAACCTTCCTTATATATTCTCTTATTTTGAATACGATTACTTTGATGCCCATGTTTTTAAAGTAACCAAAGATGCCGAATTAGATATAGACAATGATTTATCTACAACATTCGTAGAAAAAATGGAAAAAGGTTTAAAAAACAGAAGAAAGGGTAAACCTGTACGGTTTGTTTACGACAAAGAAATGGATGCTGGGTTGTTGGAGTATTTAATTAGGAGGTTGAACCTTAATAGAAAAAGCAGTTTAATACCCGGTGGACGTATTCATAATTTTAGGCATTTTATGGATTTCCCTGATGTTTTCTCTACAAAAAGTGTAAGAAGAAGTTCATTAATTCACCCACTTTTACAAATAGCCAATAGAGTTACCGATGTTATTGTAAAGCAAGATGTAATGCTGCATTTTCCATACCATTCCTTTAACGCTGTAACAGATTTGTTGAGAGAAGCAGCGATGGACCCAGACGTAAATTGTATTAAAATTACCGCTTATCGTTTAGCAGAAGAATCTAAAATTATTAATGCTTTAATAAATGCTGCCCGCAATGGAAAAGAGGTAATTGTAATGCTAGAATTAAAGGCACGTTTTGATGAGGAAGCCAACCTAGAATGGAAAGAAATTTTAGAGCAAGAAGGCATTAAAGTATTATTGGGTGTTCCTAAAATGAAAGTTCATGCAAAACTTTGTTTAATAAAAAAACGAATCAACAACAAAACTATTCAATATGGCTTTGTAAGTACTGGAAATTTGAACGAAAAAACAGCAAAAGTTTATGGCGATCATTGCTTATTGACCAGTAATAGAAATGTAATGGCCGACATTAATAAAATTTTTAGGTATCTCGAAAACTGGAAAACAGGATTAGCACCATTACAACAGTGCAACACCTTATTGGTTTGCCCTACCAATATGCGTAAACAGTTTGATTTGTTGATTAATAAAGAAATTAAATTTGCAAAATCTAAAAAACCTGCATCAATAATTATAAAAGTAAACTCGTTTAGCGATGCAACTTTAATTAACAAGTTAACAGAAGCAGCCAATGCTGGAGTTCAAATTCAATTAATTGTACGAGGCATATTTTGCCCAATTTTCGAACAAAAAAAATTAAAAGTACCCATTCAGGCAATCAGTATTGTGGATGAATATTTAGAACATGCAAGAGTAATAATTTTTGAAAATGGAGGTAATGAAAAAATATTTATTTCCTCGGCCGATTGGATGGTACGAAATTTAGACCACAGAATTGAAGCTGCTATACCTATCACAGATCCAATAATTCAAAAAGAACTTAAAGATATTATCCACATTCAATTAAGAGATAATGTAAAAGCTAGAATATTAGATGCCCAACTTTCTAATAACTATGTACCTTTCGCTGGTAAAAAGAAAATACGCTCTCAAGTAGAAACTTATCTCTACTTATCTCAAAAAACAGTGAAAAAAACGAATGAAATTAGCAGCAATTGATATAGGAAGTAACGCAGCAAGATTATTGATAACAGAGGTGATTAACGATAATGGAAAGCCACAGTTTAATAAGCTCAACTTAATTAGAGTTCCCTTAAGACTTGGATTTGATGTGTTTGAAAAAGGAGAAATTTCTAAGCAAAAACGTGGCATGATTTTACAAACCATGAAGGCTTTTGGCCATTTAATTAAAGCATACGATGTGCAACATATAAAAGCTTGTGCAACTAGTGCTATGAGAGATGCTAGCAATAGTGAAGATATTATAAGAAAGGTAAAACTAGAAGCAGGAATTGAAATAAACATTATTAGTGGCGACGATGAAGCCGCTTTCATTTACGAAAATCATATCGCAGAAAATTTAGATAAACTACACTCCTACTTATACATTGATGTTGGAGGTGGTAGTACAGAACTTACTTTTTTTGCCGATGGAAAATTGAAATACAAAGAATCATTTAACATTGGTACCATCCGTTTATTAAAGGGTCAAGTAACGGAAGATACTTGGAACGAAATGAAAGATCACTTAAAACAAAACACCAAAAGCAATTTACCCATGATTGCTATTGGAAGTGGAGGAAATATTAATAAAGTATTTTCTCTAAGCAAAAAGAAAGAAGGAAAACCTTTACATATAGATTTATTAAAAGATTATTATAAAGAGTTTTCAGCTGTTGGTTTAGAACAGCGAATACAATTGTACAAATTAAGAGAAGATAGAGCCGATGTAATTGTGCCAGCTTTACAAATTTACATTAACGTGATGCGTTGGGCCGATATGAGTGAAATTTATGTTCCAAAAATTGGTTTAGCCGATGGCTTAATTCAAAGTTTATACGAAGAAGTAAAAAATCTTTCCTAATTTTAAAAAGAGAGGATTTACCATAAACCCACACATTTGAATATGTTTTATTCTAACGCAGAGCCATATTCAGTTTACATGCTTAAATACAATTCAAATGTCAACCCACACAGAAGTAAAAAGAATTACAACACTTACGTTATTAAAAATGAAAGCAAATGGAGAAAAAATTTCCATGTTAACGGCTTATGACTATTCGTTTGCAAAAATTATTGATGAAGCAGGTATAGATATAATTTTGGTTGGTGATAGTGCTAGCAATGTTATGGCTGGCCATGAAACCACTTTACCTATTACATTAGATCAAATGATTTATCATGCTCAAAGCGTTGTTAGAGCTGTAAAAAGAAGTTTGGTAGTGGTTGATATGCCCTTTGGAACTTACCAAAGTAATACCGATGTTGCAATTGCTTCTGCTATTAAAATAATGAAAGAAACAGGTGCACATTCATTAAAATTAGAAGGTGGGGAAGAAGTAGTAGAGAGTATTAAAAAAATTGTAAGTGCAGGCATACCAGTTATGGGACACCTAGGTTTAACACCCCAAAGTATATACAAATTTGGTACTTATACTGTAAGAGCAAAAGAAGATATCGAAGCCGAAAAATTAAAAAAAGATATTGTATTATTACAAGAAGCTGGTTGTTTTGGAGTTGTTTTAGAAAAAATACCAGCAGCACTTGCAAAAGAGGTAAGCCAAAGTGTTAGCATACCCACCATTGGTATTGGTGCTGGAAATTTTTGTGATGGTCAAGTTTTGGTTATGCACGATATGTTGGGCATTAATACTGAGTTTAAACCTAGATTTTTACGGCAATATTTAAACATAAACGAACTAGCAACAACTGCTGTTCAACAATATATTGCAGATGTTAAATCAAAAAATTTTCCAAACGAAAACGAAAGTTATTAGGCAGCAATTAATTGATGAAAATGGTTATTGGGTTGAATGGTGCGACGCAACCACTGTTGAGTAACGAACAAATTGCTTAGTTCAAAACTTTTTAAAAATACCCCCTATTTTTACAAAAAACGACTACTATGATTTTTAGAAGTAAAGCCCCACTTAGAATTGGTTTAGCAGGCGGTGGAACGGATGTTAGCCCTTATAGCGACGAATTCGGAGGTGCTATTTTAAATGCCACAATATCTTTAAACGCATACGCAAGTATTGAACCAACAGCAGAAAAAGGTATTACTATTGAAGCATTAGATAGAAAAGAAATACAACATTTTGATAGCATTAATAACTTGCCCTTAGATGGAACTTTAGATTTATTAAAAGGGGTTTATAATCGTATTCAAAATGATTACAATATACCTTTAGCCAATTTTAAACTGAGCACTTTTGTAGATGCACCTGCTGGTAGTGGTTTGGGTACTTCATCTACCTTAGTTGTTGCTATAATTGGTGCATTTGTAGAAATGTTGAAATTACCTTTAGGCGATTACGACATTGCACATTATGCTTACGATATTGAAAGAAAAGATTTGCAATTGGCAGGTGGTAAGCAAGATCAATATGCAGCAACTTTTGGTGGTGTAAATTTTATGGAATTTTACAATAACGATAAAGTAATTGTAAACCCATTAAGAATTAGATCAGAGTATTTAAGCGAACTAGAAAATAACCTTATTCTATATTTTACCGCAACAAGCCGAGAAAGTGCAACCATTATTAAAGAACAACAAAAAAATGTTGCCAATAAAAACGAAAAAAGCATTGATGCAATGCACCAATTAAAGGAACAAGCAAAAATGATGAAGGAAGCTCTGTTGAAAGGTAAACTAAATGAAATTGGACAAATTTTAGATTATGGTTTTCAGCAAAAAAGACAAATGGCACACAACATATCTAATAGCAATATCGAAAATGTTTATGAAGCTGCAAAAAAAGCTGGTGCCACTGGTGGAAAAATAAGTGGTGCTGGTGGGGGTGGTTTTATGATTTTTTATTGCCCCGGCAATACAAGATATAAAGTAATGGAAACTTTAAATACATTTGGCGGCGTTGTAAGACCTTATAGTTTTACAAAAAATGGATTAAAAACTTGGACAACTCAATAATTGAAATAAAAATATGAATTCTAAAATCACTTCTATTATTCAAACATCTATTGATGTAAAATTTGCTGTTTTAAACAACGAAGCTTTAAAGCAAACCGTTGCCGAATGTGTTACCCTAATTATAAACGCCTTTAATAAAGGAAACAAAGTTTTATTTTGTGGAAATGGAGGTAGTGCAGCCGATGCACAACATTTAGCTGCTGAATTTAGTGGCAGATTTTATATAGACCGTAAAGCCTTACCTGCCGAAGCTTTGCACTGTAACACATCCTATTTAACTGCGGTTGCTAACGATTACAGTTATGATGTAATTTATGCTAGATTATTAGAAGGAATTGGTAATAGTGGAGATGTAATTATTGGTTTAAGCACCAGTGGAAATAGTAAAAATATTGTAAAAGCATTTGAAGTAGCCAAGCAAAAAAATATTACCACCATTGGCTTTACAGGTGCAACTGGAGGAACCATGAAAAATTGTAGCGATTATTTAATTAATGTAGCAAGTACCGATACACCAAGAATACAAGAGTGCCATATTTTATTAGGGCATATTATTTGTGAATTGGTAGAGGCCGATATTTTTGGAACCAAATAAATAAAATTATAAAACACAAACCTCTTGATCGACCTAAGTATAATTGATGATTCTTGGACATTGTTTTTAGATAGAGATGGTGTAATAAATGAAGAAAAAAAGGCCAGTTATATTTTTAATTGGCAAGAGTTTCATTTTTATCCATACACTAAAAAAGCTATGGGCATTTTAGCAAAACAATTTGCAACAATTGTAATGGTTACCAATCAAAAAGGAATTGGTAAAAAATTAATGACGGTAAACGATTTAAATGCTATCCACCTACGAATGAATGATGAAATTATTGAAATAGGCGGTAGAGTAGATAAAATTTATTATTGTTCAGATCTAGAAGATAATTCTCCCAATAGAAAACCCAATGCTGGTATGGCTTTTCAAGCAAAAGCTGATTTCCCTACGATAGATTTTTCGAAAAGCATTATTGTTGGTAATAAATTAAGCGATATGCAATTTGGTCGAAATGCAGGTATGCATACTGTTTTTGTTGCAACTACTAATCCAGATACAGAACATCCACATCACTTAATTGATTGGAGGTTCGATAATTTATTGGCATTTGCCAATGCTATAAAACCATTCTGAATTTCAATTTAGACTAAAGTTTTCTGGGATAATACCAATTGGATAGCTCTATAGTCTAATTTATTGGGGCTATTACAGTTATCACTACGTTATAACAAAACCTTAAAGTTTTTTTCTTTCTGTGTTAAACTGGTTATTAACCAATTCAAATTTGTACTTTAGTCATGTTAAAACATTTTTACAATACCTTAAAATTTGTAAAGTGATTTAAGAGATATTAAATTGTACCAATCTGTATTCAATTAAAACAAATGAAAATACTTTTATTGCTTTCGTTTTCTTGTATGATTTGTTTAACAAACGCACAACCGTTAAGCACTGAAAATAAAAAAATATTGATTAAAGCCGAGGAAAGTATTAATCAATATGCCAATGATTTAGTTATGGCAGGTGAAGCAGTTGATAGATACCGTGCTGATAGTTTTTTTACCAGAGGTTTTGTAAAAGCATTAAGAACCCCATTTTCATTTTACTACCACTTCGATTCTATTAAAACAATTTCAAAATTATATGCTCCTGATAGTAGCTTTAAAATTTTTACTTGGCAATTATCAAAAGACTTTAGTTCCTTACGCCAAAAAGGTGCGATACAAATGAACACGGCAGATGGAAGCCTAAAACTTATTCCCCTTTTTGATAACTCAGAAGATACCTATAACCCTGTAGATTCTGCTAGAAGCAACCAACGTTGGATCGGTGCATTGTATTACAAAATAATTTTAAAAACCTTCAACAATAAAAAATATTATACACTTTTAGGTTTCGATGAAAACAATGAAAAAAGTAATCGCAAATGGATTGAAGTCATCACTTTCGATAATACTGGAAACCCATTATTTGGAGGTAGATATTTTCAATATCCAAATGATGAAATAAAACCCAAACAACCAGCATTTAGATTTTGTTTAGAATACAAAAAAGATGCAAAAGCAAGAATGAATTACGATGAAGAAATGGATGTAATTGTTTTTGATCATTTAGTAAGCGAAGAAAAAAATCCGGCTCTAAAACATACATTAATACCAGATGGAGATTTTGAAGGCTTTAGATGGGTAGATGGCAGGTGGACCTATATTTCAAAATTATTCGACTTTAGAGTAGACATGAATGGCATAGATCCAATGCTTGGAAATGCCCCAGTTCCTATGCCTCTAAAAGATGGCAAACAAAAAAGCAAAACAAAAGAAAAAGACAATAACCCTTACAAGCTAGATGATAAGCAAAAGAAAAAAGAAGACCCTCGTCAAAAAGAAGAATATTAATGATGATTACCTTTTTTACAACAAAGCCTCTAGTAATATTTCTACTGGATGAAGTGCTGCATGATGAACGCCATCTTTTATTTGATGCCTACATGAAGTACCAGCAGCTGCAACTACAACCCCTTTTTTTAATTGACGTATAGTTGGAAAAAGCACCAATTCTCCTACTTGTTGAGATACTTCAAAATGTTCTTTTTCATAGCCAAAAGAACCAGCCATACCACAACAACCAGAAGCAATTTCTGTTACCGTATAATTGGTAGGAAAACCCAAAACAAATAAGCTATACTTTGATGATGACAATACTTTTTGATAGCAATGGGTGTGCAAAGAAATTTCCTTTGTATTATTTGTAAACTGAGTTTCTACAATATTTCCCAATTGTATTTCATTATATAAAAATTCATCAATCATAAAAGTTTTGGAAGCTAAATTTTTTGCATCTTTTTTTAGGGTACTATTTACCAAATCGGCGTACTCATCTCTTAAAGTTAATATTGCCGAGGGTTCTATGCCAATTAATACAGCTTCATTAGAAATTACACTACTTAGTAATTTTAAATTTTGCTCAGCAATTTTTATAGCTTCTCTTACCAATCCCTTCGACAAAAAAGTTCTTCCACTTTCAATATGATTTGGAATAATTACTTCGTAGCCCAATTTTTCTAACAATTCGATTGCCTTTTTACCGATAGATGCATCTAAATAATTAGTAAACTCATCGCAGAAAAAATAAACTATTTTTTTGCATTCTAACCCTGCATTTTTTGTTCGCTTTTTATTCCAATGTAATAAAGTTTCATTGGCTAAAAAAGGCATGGTTCTATTAGGATGAAATCCAATTAATCGATTGATATTTCTTCTAAAAAAATCTACCTTCAAAACAGCATTATAAATTTTGGGTGCTAAAGCAGCCAATTGCATTTGTTTAGAAAAATTACCTATGAGTTTTGCCCTCAATGGCACTCCATTTACATCGTAATATTGTTGTAAAAACTCTGCTTTCATTTTGGTTATATCCACACCCGATGGGCATTCTGTTTTGCATCCTTTACAACTAAGACACAAATCCATCACCTCTTTAATTTCTTCGTGGTTAAATGGATTGTTATCTTGTGGGTTGGTTAAAAACTGACGCAATACGTTTGCCCTTGCTCTTGTTGTGTTAAACTCATTTCTGGTTGCCATGTAACTTGGACACATTAATCCACCAGTTACTTCACTTTTTCTGCAATCGCCAGAGCCCGAACATTTTTCTGCTAAACGCATAATACCGCCTTGTTGGCTAAAATCAAAGCTGGTATTTATAGCAGGTATTGCAATATCTTGTTTCATTCGCAAATGTGTATCCATGGCAGGTGTATCAACAATTTTGCCTGCATTAAATACATTATTAGGGTCGAATATTTTTTTTACTTGCTTAAATAAATCCATCACTTCGTTGCCCATTACATGTGCAATAAATTCGCCACGTAATCTGCCATCTCCATGCTCACCAGATAATGAGCCATTGTATTTTTTTATTAAAGTTGCTGTATCTTTTAAAATTCCTCTAAAAATAAATAGCCCTTCTGCAGATTTTAAATTTACCATTGGCTCTACATGCAATTCGCCAGCACCAGCATGTGCATAATACGATGCTGTTACTTTATATTTTTGCAATACCGCTTGTAAATCTTCAATATAATTGGGTAAATCTTCTGGGGCAACAGCACAATCTTCAATAAGGTTTACTGGCTGTGCATCGGCAGCAGAATTTCTTAATAAACCCAACCCTGCTTTACGAACATCCCAGGCCATTTTTACATCATCATTAAATAAAACTGGATAAGCATAACCATGCTTTTTATCTTTTAAACCATTTATTAAATTGCTCACTTTATTGGTGAGTGCATCCTCACTTTCTTCCATAAACTCAACCATTAAAATTGCAGCAGGATCTCCTTCGATAAAGAATCTATTTTGTTGATACTGCGGATGATTGATGGTATAATCCATTATACATTTATCTACCAACTCCGATGCCATTGGTTTAAATTGTAATGCAATTGCATTGGCTAATAATGAATCTTTTATTGAGTTACAATGCACACACACAAGTGCTGCATGCTTTGGTGGCAATGGCAGTAATCTTAATTTAACTTCTGTAATAAAAGCCAATGTACCCTCCGAACCTGCTAATAATTTACATAAATTAAATGATGCTCCATTTTTATTAAAGGGATTCATTTCTAATAAGCTATCTAATGCATAACCTGTATTTCTTCTTACAACCGTTTTTTTAGGAAAATTATTTTTAATATTTAGTTGATTGTTTTGGTTACTCAAAACCGAACACAACTGTTGTTGTATAGCATCTAAGAAAGAATTATTTGTTATTGCAGCCTCTACTTCGTTTTGTTCTTGTATTAAAGCCACCGAACCATCGCTTAAAACTACTTTTGCTTCCAGAATATGGTCTCTTACTGCACCCCAAACAATGCTATGCAAACCACAAGAGTTGTTGCCTACCATGCCACCAATCATGGCTCTATTAGCTGTAGAGGTTTCTGGGCCAAACATTAGCCCAAAAGTTTTAAGGTGAGCATTTAAATCGTCTCTAATAACACCTGGCTGCACCCTCACCCAACTTTCGTTGGTATTTACTTCTAGTATTTTATTAAAATAAGTAGAAATATCTACAACAATACCATTGCCCACCACTTGCCCAGCTAGCGATGTACCAGCTGCTCGTGGAATTAATGTAATAACATGTTTATTGGCAAATTCAACTAGTTGAACAATATCTTTTTCGGTTTTAGGAATTGCCACAGCCAAAGGTTTTTCTTCATAAACAGAAGCATCGGTTGAAAAAGCTCTCAGCTGCCCTTGATGAAAACTTGAATCGTTAAAATAAAATTCGCCTTCTAACTGTGTAGCCAAATTACCCAAAAGTAGTTGCATATGTTAAGATAGATAAAGTATAAATAGATTCTTTCAAAGCTAAACTTGTTTAAGCGTATAACAAATTGAAATTTGTATATTTCATCAAAATTTTAATGTTCTTATACTAAAATGATACTTGCTTACGTTTTAATAAAAAACCAATATACTATGAAATGGCAATTCAATGTACCCAATGGGTCAGCCAGCATTGCACTCAATGCTGAATTAGTTTGCAGAACACATCAGATGGAGCAAATTAAAATTACAGGTAAAAATATTTCAGTAACAATTCTAGGGAATCGTCCACTAATTGAAGGCATTCAACGCCCACACCATATTCCTGTTAATTGGAGAATTTTTGGTGGTGAATTGAAAGATGAAAAATTATTCAATTCTATTGCTAAGAGTGTTGAACAATATATTGTTCAAAATTCTGCTACTAAAAACGTTACTATGTATAATAGTGAACTACGAAAAACAGCTTAAACTACTTTGTTATTTTAGGTGTATAAAGTAGAAGATATTTAGCAAAAATTTGCTGATTAATAATGATGATTAAACCTGCCCCATATTCTTGTGGGGTGGTTTTTTTGTTTAAGATACAAAAAAATAATTTATCGATAAACCAATTAAAAAGTAAAAGCTTCACTCAACTCTAACCAACGCATTTCACTGGTTTCTAATTCACTAGTAATTTGTATTAAACGATTACTAATTTTTTCTAACGCATCATAGTTAATATTTGGTGCACTCATTTCAAGTGTTAATTTTTCTTTCTCGGCTTCTAAAGCATCAATATATTTTTCTAATTCTTCAAACTCACGTTTTTCTTTAAAACTTGGTTTACGCTTTGCTGTTGTAGCAATATTTGGTTTACTAGCTGCATTTAACGGTGTTGCACTTGTTGCTTCTTCGGTGGTTTTACCACTACTTTTTACTTGCTCTAAAACCTGCCATTTATTTTCTTTCTTTTCATTTTCTTTAAGCCAAATTCTATACTGTGTGTAGGTTCCAGGAAAATCTCTTACTTCTCCATTACCTTCAAATACAAACAAATGATCTACCAATCTATCCATAAAATACCTATCGTGGCTTACAATCATTACACAGCCTTGGTAGGCTTCTAAAAAGCGTTCCAGTACCGCCAAAGTAGGTAAGTCTAAATCGTTGGTGGGTTCATCTAAAATTAAAAAATTGGGGTTTTTAAATAGTACAGATAACAATTGTAACCTTTTCTTTTCTCCACCACTTAACGAATTTAAATACGTGTACTGCTTTTCTGGAGAAAACAAGAACAACTCTAAAAATTGTGCTGCACTTAAACTACCTCCATTTGCTAATGGAAAATTTTCTGCAATATCTTTCACATATTCTATTACTCTTACATTTTCTTTGATTACTAAACCCTGTTGAGAAAAATTACCAAAAACTACGGTATCGCCAACATTTATTTTACCATTATCAACAGCTTCTAATTGTTGTATCATGTTTAAAAAAGTACTTTTTCCAACACCATTTTTACCAATAATACCAATGCGTTCACCTTTACTAAAGCTATAATCAAACCCTTTTAAAATGGGTAGGTCGCCATAGGCTTTGTATACTTTTTTCATTTCAATGATCTTACCTCCTAACCTACTCATTTTTACTTGCAGTTGCACCTGAGCATCTTCAATTTTTTGCTTGGCACGAGCTTCTACATCATAAAAATTATCTTGTCTGCTTTTACTTTTAGTTGTTCTTGCTTTGGGTTGCTTACGCATCCATTCTAACTCTTTTCGATATTCGTTTTTTGCTTTATCAATGCTTGCCATTTCACTTTCAATACGTGCCGCTTTTTTTTCCATGTAATTTTCATAATCGCCTCTGTACACGTACATATTTTCTCGTTCAAGCTCCCAAATTTCATCACTTACAGCATCTAAAAAATACCTGTCGTGGGTAACTAAAAGTATGGTTACATTTTCTTGATTTAAATAATTTTCTAACCACTCAATCATCTCAACGTCTAAATGATTGGTAGGTTCATCCATCATTAACAAAGTATGTTTATGGTCAAAACCTATATCTATTAATGTTTTTGCAAGGGCTACCCTTTTGCGTTGACCACCACTTAAATCTTTTACAGGCTGCTCTAGGTGGTGAACATTTAGTTTGGTTAAAATTTGTTTTACCTTAACCTCAAACTCCCAAGCATTTAAGTCGTCCATTTTCTCAAATAGTTCAGCCATTTTTTCTCCATCATCACTATCACTTGCTAGTTCATACTCTCTAATAACATTTAAAATTGGATTATTGGTATGAAAAATATTTTCTAAAACCGTTTTAGTTTCATCAAACTTCGGGTCTTGTTCAAATAAGGCAACGGTAACGTCTTTATGTATAAAAAGCTTTCCTTCATCTAAAGTTTCCTCTCCATTTAAAATACGCAGTAAAGTACTTTTTCCAACCCCATTACGAGCAATTAAAGCAATTTTTTCTCCTTCATTTATATGAAAGGAAATATTTTTAAACAATGGATTAATACCATAACTTTTAGTGAGGCCTTCAGCCGAAACGTAATGCATAGCAGCGAAGATAAGGGTTGAACATGGGCGACTGAAATTGTGTTTTTAAGTAAGGTTTAACAATTTAAAAATAAGAGCCGTGTTTAGATTTGTATGAGGTACTTAAAAACAAAAAAATTACTTCTTTTAATAAAATGTATGCCCAAATTAACTGAAAAATCAACCCCAATTTTTAAAAAAGTAGTATGGGGTTTAGTAACTGTAATTGGCGTAAGCTGTATATTAATTTGTTATTGCAATAACAAAATAATTAGCACCGCACAAGGCAAAACTTTTACCAATACTAATTTAATACCATATAACAAAGCTGGTTTACTGCTAGGAACTGGTAAATATCTAAAAAATAATATTATTAACCCCTATTATTATTACCGAATTGTAGCTGCCACTGAATTATTGAAGGCAAATAAAATAAAGTACTTGGTTATAAGTGGCGATAATAGTACAAGTAACTACAACGAACCAGCAATGATGAAACAAGATTTACTATTGGCTGGTATTGATTCTACCATTATTTATTTGGATTTTGCTGGTTTTAGAACCTTTGATTCGATGGTACGTTTGAAAGAAATTTTTGGGCAAAATAGTGTAACTACAATTTCTCAAGAATTTCACAACCAAAGAGCTATTTTTATTGCCGAAAAAGAAGGAATTGATTGTATAGGATTTAATGCAAAAGACGTTCCTACAAACGTAGATTTTAAAGTAAAAACTAGAGAAAAGCTTGCTAGGGTAAAAGTTTTTATAGATTATTTATTGCAAACAAAACCAAAATTTTTAGGCAGTAAAATTGAAATTCCTGCCTAGTTTTTACATCATTTAGCGTTTTATTTATTATATAGGATTATGAAACATTACAATTTGCCCGATATACAAAGCTGGAGCCGTTTTTACCGAGGTAATTTCATTAATAGTTTAAGTGGATTTAAAAGTGCATCATTAATTGGCACTATCAATAAATTGGGGCAAACCAATTTGGCTATATTTAGCAATATCATTCATTTAGGTGCCGACCCAGCGTTAATTGCTTTTCAAAACCGCCCCAAAGAAGCTGCACCACATACCATTAGTAATATTGAGGCCACAAGTACTTATACCATTAATCATATTACGCCCAATATGGTGAAACAAGCACACCAAACAAGTGCAAAATATACATTAGAGCAAAGTGAATTTAATGAAACTGGATTAACGCCAATTTTTAAAGAAGGTATACTTGCACCATTTGTTGCAGAAAGTGTAATTAAATATGCATTGAAATTAGAAGAAATAATTGCCATTAAACAAAATGGAACTTACTTAGTAATTGGATCAATTACAGATATTTTTATAGACCAAGCATTTGTAAAAGAAGATGGCTTTATAGATGCAAATAAAGCCAACAGTATTTGCAGCTTGGGTATAGATGCCTACTATACAACCATTTTAGTAGATAGGTTATCTTATGCAAAACCAAACGAACCGTTGGTTTCTATAAAATAAATACTACTTTTCTTTTTTTGGCACGTTTCTTTATATAATACTATTATGAAAAGAAATTTTACAACTTTTGCTTTACTTTTCTTATTTCAATGCTCATTTGCTCAAAAAATTGAAAGCATTTTTTTTAATTTATATACCGATAGTTTAAAGAAAGAAGTTTTCAATTATATAAATATAGATGCAAAATTGAGCAATGGTAAATTTATGCCCTTAGATTCTACTCACATAAAATTTACTTCAAACTATGGTAATTGGCAGGGCAACAACTTACTTATTGATTCTACTTACAAAAAAGATTCAATCATTGTTTATGCTACCCTAAAAACGGATGTTTCTATACAAAAAAGTATTACCATATATTTTAAAAAAAACACCCAATATCCAATTCTTAAAACCGAGAAACAAATATTGGATGGTATGAATGAAAAACCAGCTTCAAGAAAACGAAAAAGCCAATAGAAAGGCCAAGTATATATTTCACGACTGTTAAACTAGGTGGCTTATTGGTAATTTTTTTAGTTTTTTTTACTTTAAGTTTTGTTGATAATTAAACAGCCCTATCTTTGTATTAGTTGTTTATGCAACTATTATTAACTCACATTAATCAACGTTTATTATATGAAAATTTTAGTTTGTGTAAGTAAAACTCCCGACACTACTTCAAAAATTGCATTTAAGGATGGCAATACCAAATTTGAAGATGCTGGTGTACAATGGATTATAAATCCCTATGACGAATGGTATGCATTGGTTAGAGCCATTGAATTAAAAGAAAAAGATGCTAGTACCATTATTCACTTAATTACAGTTGGTGATGCTAGTACAGAACCAGTAATTAGAAAAGCTTTAGCCTTGGGTGGCGATGAAGCTATACGTATAAATACAGACAGCAACGATAGTTATTATATTGCCGCCCAAATTGCAGCAATTGCAAAAGAGGGTGCCTACGATTTAGTATTTACAGGTAAAGAAACCATCGATTACAATGGCTCATCAATTGGAGGTATGGTGGCTGAGTTAATAGATGCACCTTATATTTCTTTGGCAACCAAATTTGAGTTGAATGGAAATGTTGCTACAATTGATAGAGAGATTGAAGGTGGAGAAGAAGTTGCAGAAGTTGCACTGCCTGTTGTTGTAAGCTGCCAAAAGGGTTTTGCCGAGCAACGTATACCCAATATGAGGGGTATTATGGCTGCTAGAACTAAACCTTTAAAAGTTGTAGAACCAATAGCAATAGATGCTTTAACCAGTATTGAAAGTTATGAGTTACCACCTGCAAAAGCTGGTGTTAAATTAGTAGCTGCAGATAACGTAGCAGAACTGGTAAGATTGTTACACGAGGAAGCCAAAGCCATTTAAACAAAGTGGTAATTATGTAACCAGCCGAAGTACTACTATAAAGCAGCTGTTGCGTCGTTTTAATCTTGCTGACCAGCAGGGCACCCTTCAACTTTATCACATTATTCAACTAATTAACTATTCAACCAATTAACCATTAAACTTATAAATATGTCAGTACTAATATTTGTGGATCATGCCGATGGTCATATAAAAAAATCGTCTTTAGAAGCATTAACTTATGGTTCGGATGTTGCAAAACAATTGGGCGTTGCCGCAGAAGCATTGGTTTTAGGAACGGTTAACAACGATTTAGCTGGGTTAGGCAATTATGGAATTAGCAAAGTTTATCAAGTTGCAGCAGCATCTTTAAACAGTGTTGACGCACAAGTGTATGCAAATTTAATTGCACAAACGGTTACCGATATTCATGCAACTGTATTGGTGTTTTCGCATAACCAAACTGGTAAGGCTGTTGCTGCCAGAACTGCTGCTCGTCTAAAAGCTGGTTTAGTAGCAGGTGCCTGTGCTTTACCCAATACCGATAATGGTTTTACCGTTAAAAAAACAGTTTTTAGTGGTAAAGCCTTTGCAAACGTTTCCATTAATTCTGCCATAAAAGTAATTTCATTGAATCCAAATAGTTATAAAACAGTTGCTGGTAATGGTTCTGCAGAAGTTGCACCATTAAACTACACCATCAACGAATCAAAAATTAAAGTAACAGCCATTAATAAAGTTAGTGGAGATGTGCTTTTAACAGAAGCAGATGTTGTAGTAAGTGGTGGACGTGGATTAAAGGGACCAGAAAACTGGGGCATTCTTTTAGACCTTGCAAAAGAATTGGGTGCAGCAACTGCTTGTAGCCGACCAGTTGGTGATGCTCATTGGAGACCACATCATGAACACGTTGGACAAACAGGCGTTCAAATTGCACCAAATTTATACATTGCAGTTGGTATTAGTGGTGCAATACAGCATTTGGCTGGCGTTAATAGAAGTAAGGTGATTGTAGTAATTAATAAAGATCCAGAAGCACCATTTTTTAAAGCAGCAGATTATGGTATTGTTGGCGATGCATTTGAAATTTTACCAAAACTTACTGAAGAAATTAAGAAGTTAAGGGCATTGGCGTAGTAGTTAATGGTTAATGGTCAATGGACTATCGACCATCGACTATGAACCTCCCAACTTCCAGCCAACCCCTAATCCCTAATTCCCCATTCCTCCCACCTTCTCACCATGATTTACAAAATACTTACCGTTGCTGGCCTAGCTACCTTCGAAATTTATGCTGCAATACCTGCAGGTTTTGCATTTGGCTTATCGCCATGGGTAATTTTTGCTGCAAGTTTAATTGGCGGAATTTTAGGTGTTTTTGTTGCAGCATTTTTAGGTGAACATATTGAAAAATTAATAGCTAAATTTAGAAAACCTAAAGCAATAATAAAAGAAAAAAAGCCTAATTTAGCTCATAAACTTTGGGATAAATATGGCATAGTAGGTCTTGGCTTATTAGGAACATTTACCGTTGGAGCACCTGTAAGTATTGCAGTAGGTGTTGGATTTAATGTAAACATGCACAAACTTGCTTTATGGTGTTGTGTGGGTGTTTTAGCACGTTGTATTATTTTTACAACCATCGGTTTTTATGGAGCTAAACTATTTTAGGTAGAGTAAAAAAATTACATCAGAAATTTTTTAAATAAAAAAAGAGACCATTAAAAACGGTCTCTTTTTTATAACTTGTATATAATGTTTGAGGTTAAAATAAACCGAATAAAGTACTATCCACTTTAGTTATAATCTCTCCTAAATGTTCTTCGTTTTCGCCAAATTTATTTTTATCGCAATCAATAATTAATAGTGGCCCTTCTCTATAGTTTTCAATCCACTTGTTGTACAACTCATTTAATTTTTTTAAATAATCTAAACGAATATTTTCTTCGTACTCACGACCTCTTTTTTGAATTTGACCCACCAAAGTTGGTACACTAGCTTTTAAATAAATCAATAAATCTGGGGGTTCAACCATTGTTTTTAAGGTTTGAAAAAACTTGAAATAATTTTCAAAATCTCTCTTACTCATTAAACCCATATCGTGTAAGTTAGGGGCAAAAATGTTTGCATCCTCGTAAATGGTTCTATCTTGAATAATGGTTTCTGTGCCACGTTGAATATCTAACAACTGATTAAGCCTACTATTTAAAAAATATATTTGTAAGTTAAAACTCCAACGAGGCATGTCTTCATAAAAATCCATTAAGTATGGATTGTGCTCTACATCTTCGAACTGAGGTATCCAACGATAATGCTTACTTAACATTTCGGTAAGTGTAGTTTTACCAGCTCCAATGTTTCCGGCAACGGCAACATGTTTTGGTTTTTTAGCTTTGGCCATGGTTATTAATTCAATAAAAAAATAAAGTAAAAAGGGTAAAGTATATAACTCCAAAAATTATGAGTGGTGAAAGTAGGGTTTTACATTAAAAAAGCAACAAAATAGGTTAGTAAATTTTTAACTTTATCCAAGTACAGCTTTTCTTACAAGGTTTATGGTTTTACTGGCACTTTCTCTGGCTTTTTCTGCCCCCTGTTTAATAATGTTATCCAATAAAGCTTGATTATTTTGTAAGTCGGCAGCTTTTTCTCTAATTGGTTTAATAAAATTAACCATATCTTCTGCCAACTGTTTTTTCATATCGCCATAACGTATCACACAATTTCCATCAGAGCTGTTGTTGAAGTCCGTATCAAACTTATTAACAACATCATCGCCACTTACAATTTTCATTAAGGTAAATAGGTTTTCTATATAATCTGGCTTTGAACTGTTAGTAGTTAGTGGACCATTATCGGTTTTTGCTTTCATTATTTTTTTTCTTACCACATCATCTTCATCGGCTAGGTATAGCGTAGCAAATTGGTTTTCGCTTTTACTCATTTTACCATTGCCATCTAAACTTAAAATTTTTGTTAATTCGCCCCCATAATTAAATCCATATGGTAAAGGAAAAACATCGCCATATCTATAATTAAAACGTTCTGCAAAATTTCTGGCCATTTCCATATGTTGCTCTTGATCTTTTCCTACTGGCACTTTAACTGCCCTGTGAATTAAAATGTCGGCAGCTTGTAATACAGGATAAGTTAATAAACCAGCATTCACATTTTCGGGGTTAAGCCTTACTTTTTCTTTAAAAGTTACTGTTTTTTCTAACTCACCTTTATACGCCATCATATTTAAAAATAAATATAACTCTGCAATTTCAGGCACATCGCTTTGAACGTATAATGAAACTTTATTTGGGTCTAAGCCACATGCAATATTTTCGGCCACTACCCTATTAACTGCATGCTTCAATTCTTTTGTATCTGGGTGTGTAGTTAACGAATGCCAATTGGCAACAAAAAAATAACAATCAAATTCGTCTTGCATACGAACATAATTTCGCATAGCACCAAAATAGTTTCCTAAATGTAAAAATCCGGTGGGCCTAATTCCACTTAATACAACCTCTTTTGCCATAGTTTGTAAATATAATAATGATTATACAAAACGGATGGTTGAAATTTAAAAATTCTACAACGAAACCAATTGTACCAACCAACTATTTGGATACCCTAGTAGGCACTATGTTTACTTTTAAGGTACATTTTTAATTAAATTATTCTACCAACAAACCAAAGACATATTTTTTTGTTACTTTAGATTAAAATTCAACTTTATGGCTCTTCCTTCTTTCGCATTAATAACAGCATTAAGAGAAACTGCACAGCGTTTAAAAAATGGAGCATACTATGCTTGGGGCAACCATGGTGGTTGCAACTGTGGCAATTTATTGCAAGTGGTTGCCAATATTAGCAAAGAAGAAATTTTACAATATGCACAAACAGGCATTGGAGAGTGGACAGAACTAGCAGAAGATTATTGTGGTGTAACCAATGCACCTGTTGCCTTAATGATTAAGAAAATGCAAGAAATTGGATTAACACCAACCGATATTCATAACCTCGAATATTTAGAGGACAAAGAAATACTAAAACGATTACCCGGTGGTTTTAAATGGCTAAAAAAAAATGTACGGGAAGATGTAATTGTGTATTTTGAAACGTATGCAAATGTGTTAGAGGATGAACTTTTGGAGCAAATAGAAATACCATCTCAGTTTATTAATGCTGCTACCCACAAAACAAACGAACAACTGGTATTTGCATAGCCTTAGTTTGGTTTTATTATTGTTAAAATATATAGTTGATGATTGAAATAATTATACAAAGAATTACTATTGTTAACAACAAATATTTTGGGCTGAATAATTACGATTATCACTATGGCTTAGTCTCTAAAATAAATTTAAGAATTACTTTAAAAGTGATTTGAGTTTAGCTTTAAAATCTTCGGATGCTGTAATAGCAAGGTTTTCGCCACCAAAGTATTTTTGTAATGATAAATCAATTATGGCAGATTGTTTTTCGAAGTTTTGACAACACTTGCAAAAATACAAGTGAACCCTTAACTCAAATTGTTGTTTAAACCCAATCTTTACATCTTTCCTTTTTATAGCAAGTAAAGAAGCTTCGTTGCAATTATTTAATATTTTATTTAAATATTCCATATTATTCCATAACTCCTTTTTGTACAAGACAGTTTCTTAAAAGTGTTTTAGACCTAAAAATAATTACCCAATAATTAGCTGGGGTAATTTCATGTGATTTACAAATATCTTCCGTCTTTTCGTCGTCGATATATTTTGCAATAAAAATTGATCTGAGCTTAGTTGGCATTTTCTCGAGACACATTTTTAGAAATTGCTGAAATTCTTTACCTAAAACGTAATTATCGGCTGCAGTAGAAAAATAATTTTCACCAATTCCTCCTTTCCATCTTCCATAATTATCATTATTAAAAAAAGAATTTTCAAATGATGATTCCGTTTGATTAGCATAATCAGAAAAACTTTGAACATCTTTTGATTTTCTATAAAAATCAATTATTTTATTTTTCAAAATTGCCATTAACCATGTTTTTTCCAAAACAGAACCATTAAATGTGTCTCTTGATTTATAGGCAGATAAAAATGTTTCTTGAACCAAATCTTCGGCTTCTTCTTTTTTCCCAACTTTATAGTAAGCATAGCTTAAAAAGGAATCCGCATAATTATCAATCCAAAATTCAATATCTAATTTGTTTGATGGCATAAAAAATATCCTATTTTTTCTAGTTCAAACAAATATATGATAATCAATTAAACACAAAACACAAAATCCTTTCTTTCATTTGTATAACCTTTAAATATTATTAAAAGCTGACGTTTATCCCTAAATTAATTCCAGCACTTTGTGGTACAAATCTGCAAACACCGCCAACACAAACTAAGCCGCCACGTTGCCTTGCATAGCTTGCTTGTATGCGATAAGCACCCTTATTAAAAGTACTGCCAAAATTATAAAAGTGTGTTCTATTATTTGAATCATTGTTTCCGTAATTAAATAAATCTAAAGCAAACACAGACCAACTTGGGCTAAAATTAAACTCGGCAAGTGCGGCAACCCAATTATTAAACCTCCCCTTAGCCCATTGATGTTGCACCTCCCACCTAAATGATTTTGATTTCTTAAGCTTATGGGTATTATCAAAAACAAAAGTATTTGCTGTTACCTCCCCAATGGCTTCCTCTACATAACGAGCATTGTAATATTGATTTAAATAAGTAATTACCGACTTCCATTTTACATTCCATTTTTTTCTTATTTCAATACTTATGTCAGAATAATATTTTTGTCCAAAACCAAACCCTTCGGCAGCATACTTTCTTTGTAAGGCATCATAGCGTCCTTTAAGCCCACTCCAATGAGAAAAATTAATTGAAATGTTTGTGCCGTATTTACCGCCTATAGCAGTTTCTTTTTTTATGTTATAAAAAATATCTACTTGTCCGCCAATTTCGCCAGCCTTATTTCGGTTTGGTTCGAAGCTTATATTGGCTTGTGCAGCATATACATAAATATTGGTAAGGCCATAATCGTATTGTTTGGTTAAAGCTGGTATATAATTAATTAAACCTTGATTAAATACGTTTCCAGCTAATTTTCTTTCTGAATAAAAGCCAAAATTTTCTAGTCTTCTAAGGTTTGTAGTTACTCCAAAACCATTTTTGGTATATGAGATATTCAATAGATAAGCATCGCCATCAAATTGTAACTCGGGGCGTAGGTTATTAAACTCTACTAATGCATCTTTCGATTTAAACACATATTCAAAATCGGCTGAAAAATCACCAACCGAAAAATCTGTTTTAAAGGAAGTTAAATAATTATTCATATCTAAAGTAGTAGGCATTTGTTTGGCTTCTTTTCGGTTAACATAACTTAGGCCCGATCCTAATTTTACTTTCTTCCATTTTAAGATGCTTGATAGCTCTACATCAATATTTACAGCACCAATTGTACTATTGCTTAAATCGAATCCTAAACCATTTCTTTGTTTTCCGAATAGTGTGGTAATTTTAATTGGCTCTAAAGGCGAATATTTTACGATTGCCCCATTTATTGAATTTGCAATGCCCAACTGCCTATCTTCCCAACTTCTAAGTACAAGCCCACTACCAAACTGGGTATAAAAATGCCCAAGCGTAACATCTAAACGTATTTTTTCATTTCGATAACTTATATAATAATTACCCAAATTGGTTTTTTTTAATAAAGGAGAATAGTTGAGTAAAGCTTTCGGTTCATAAGATTCTATTTGAACACCCGCCGTAACTTTTTTAAACTTATAGTCGAGTCTTAAATAATTGTTGGATCTAAGCCTTTGTTCGGCTTCTACTTGCTCTAATTTTATTTTATTGTCGTCTAAATAAAGTGCAGAATTAGATTCAAAACTACCAGACAATTGTGCGTTTAACAAAAAAGAGTTCAATAAGAAAGTTGCAACAAATATTTTTTTTAACTGCATACTTTATTGGTTTTCTTTGATTATTTTCAAAATTTCATTCTCATCACCATCAACATACCCCAAGTGTCGATAAATAATTTTTCCATTTTTTATTATAATGGTATAAGGTATTCCAGCAATATTCAACTCTCGTTTTAAATCTTGATTTTTATCCAACAAAACTTTAAAGTTCCATCCTTTACCATTTGCAAGTGGCTGCACCCTTTTAATAGTTCTGCTATCGTCTGTTGAAATAGCATATAAATCAAAATTCAATTTTTTTTGCCAACTGTCTAATTGGTCGTTAATGGCAGAAAGCTCATTTATACATGGAATACACCAAGTTGCCCAAAACGACAACACAATTGGTTTATCAATCAAATTATTGAACTCACTTGAAGAAAAGTCTTTACCATTTAGTGTAACCAATTTTACACTAGGTATTTCTTGAGCTTTGATAGTTTGCTGCCACCAAAAAAACAAAATAAAACAGAAGGCAATTTTTTTCATTATCGAAATGTTTCAAGGTATTATACGAATCAATTTGGCAATCATTACAAAAAAAAATCTAAAAGTGTAATGATTTCATAATTTTCTCGTATATCTAAAAAAAAATCTGATGAAACATTTAATCAAAATTAGTTTTCTAGTATTGTTGATCGCAATGTTAGAGTCGTGTACCAAAACAGAATCCGACTTTAATGCACCAAGTCAAGAAACAATTACTATTAATGCAAGTACATTAAACTTAACAACTGGCTCTTCAGTTAGCTTTACTATTTTATCTTCCTTAAACAGTGGTAACGTAACTGCAAGCAGCAAAATTTATGTAAATGGAACACTTATTACAGGTAACGTTTTTAGCTTTACAACAGTTGGAAATTTTGCAGTTTATGCCACGAAAGACAACTTAACGAGTAACGTAATTACAATTAATGTTGCCGCAAATAACACTACTACTAATTTTAAACATAAAGTATTGGTAGAAGAATATTCAGGTACTTGGTGTGGCAATTGCCCTAGAATTTTGTATGCAGTAGATTTATTAAAGCAACAAACCAACAACGCTGTGATTGTGAGTACACATTTATCAGGCAATGACCCATTTATAAGTGCAGATGGTAATACATTAGCTACGCAACAAGGTATTACTGGAGTTCCATCTGGTCGTATTAATAGAACAATTACTTGGAATGGTCCACATGATCAAAATGTAAACCAGGTAATTAGCAATATTGAAGCATTCTCAACCACTGGTTTGGCCATAAGCTCAAGTATTAGTAGTGGAAGTTTGGCAGTATCTATAAATGTTGGTTATACTCAAGTATTAACAGGTACTGCGAAGCTTACTGTTTATTTGGTGGAAGATAAATTAACCTCCACACAAGCTAATTATTCATCAACCCTATATGGAGGGCAACCAAGTATTCCTAACTTTAAATACGATGGTGTTATAAGAAAAGCGATAAGCCCGATTGCTGGTGATATTATACCCAATTCTGGAAGTAATAACTTAAAAGATTATTCATTAAGCATACCATCTAATTTAACCAATATAGCAAATGCTAAAATTGTAGCTTTTGTAACCAATGGTTCTGGTTTAGTTCTAAACGTACAAGAAGCAAAAGTTGGAGAGGTAAAGGCTTTCGAAAGATTATAAAATTATCCCCCTTTTTAAAAAATGCTCAGCAATCTTGCATGATATGCTGGGCATTTTTTGTTGGTATATAGACATGCTGAAGATTAGTAAATGGGAGGATTTTTTGATGGCATTGAAGGTCTCGTGGTTATTTTATCAGCTAAGTGGTATTTTAAAACCAATAAAAATTAGACTCAAAAGTATAAGTTTTTTAGCTTTTCTTTTCATCTTTAGCCTTAAATAAATAACTCCCCAGAAAAAAACAAATAACAAGAATAAGAAGGCTTATATAACCCAACCAATTGTAATGTTCTAATTTGCCATCGGCAGATTTGGTTACAATAAACCCTGCTAGTAAAGAAGCTATACCAGAACCCAATTGTTGCACACTACTATTAAAACTCATAAAGCTGCCTCTATGTTCTGGATGTACAACATTGCTAACCATTGCTTGTGCAGTAACCCCACGTCCTGTTGCTGTAATAAACCATAAACCAAATAGGGTTAACAACATCCATAATGCAATGTGGCCTACATGCGTTATTCCAATAACCAAAGGCAAACTACAAAAAATGCAAATTTTAAATACAAATAATTTACCATGCTTATCGCTGAATCTTCCTAAAATGTTAGCTGCAAAAAAAGCAGTAATTCCGCCTACTAAATAAATTAAAGGTGTTTCGGTTTTAGAATACCCGTTGTTAAACTCCATATAGGGGTTTATGAAAGGAATAATTAAAAAGTGACCCAACATAACCATTCCGCTAAACAAAAGTGCTAATGAGAGGTTGTTATTATTTTTAATAATCAAAAAAGCTTCGAAAGGCGATTTTTTTTCGTCTCTATGATTTAGATGAGCATTCATATTTGGTATATATTTTACCAGAAAAGGAATTAGTAAAATACCTAAACTACCTACCAAAATAAATGGTGCATGCCAACTAATTAAATTAGATAAATACAAGGCAAACGGAACACCAAATGTACTTGCAATAGCAAAAGCACTCATTACTGCACCCATCGCTTTGCCTCTTTGCTCATAAGGAAAAACATCAGAAACAATAGAAAGTACTTGTGCTCCAATTAGGCCTCCAAATAACCCAGCAAATATTCTTGCAAATAATAATAACAAAAAAGAAGGTGCGATACCACAAGCTATTGTTCCAACTAAAAAACCAATGTATCCAAATAACAAAACTTTTTTTCTGTCGAAGCCATCTACAAAAAATGCTGCCGTAAAGCCTGCAATGGCTGCACTAAACGTGTAAGCACTTACTAAAAAGCTAAATTGCTTGGTGGTAATATTAAAATAAGGCATTAGGTAATTACCCAATGGCATCATTATCATAAAATCTAGAATATGCGTAAAATTTAAACACGCCAATAATATTAAAATAATTCTTTCTTTTTTACCCATACGCTACTTTAAACTGCAAGTGTATAATTTTATTTGTTAGTACCTTTTTTAACCAATGAATATTAAAATGGATTAATGGAGCCACTACCAGCAATTTTTTTGGTGATTGTTGGATTTCCGATATAACGAACATCACCACTACCAGCAATATTAATGTCTAAACTCTTAGCCGCAAACACATCAACATTACCAGTGCCAGCAATACTAACTTTTACTTGTTCGGCTTTTAGTTTTTCGCCTTTATAATCGCCATTTCCTGCAATAGTCACTTTAACATTTTTTGTTTCGCCTTCTAAAACAATATTTCCGTTACCAGATATAGTAGATTCTACACTTGGGGCATTTATAGCAAGATTAACATCTCCATTACCAGCTACAACAATATTTAATTTTTCTCCTCCTTCAATTTTATTTGTTGCAACAACATTGCCATTACCAGCAATTTTTATTTGTTCAATAAGATTGGCTTCTACTGCCACAGTTATTGGGTTTGAAGAGCTTAAATTCACATCTTTTTTAGATTTAATCACCAACCAACCATCTTCTACTACTGTAATTATGTAAGGTATTAAATTGGCATCGGCATTAATGGTTAAAGAGCTAGACCCTCCCTGTGTTAATTCAACATTTATATTACCTGCTATTTTAATTTTTTTGGTGGTAGAAACTGATCTTTGCTCGGTTGTAACAATACCGTTTCCTTTTACTCTTTTATTAAATACCGTATTACAAGATGATATTACCAATACCATTAGAATTAATAAGGAGTTAAATAAATTTTTCATTTTTTTAATTTTGGTGCAAGTTATACTTTTAACAATGCCTTTCCTAACCATTTATACCTATAAATAGCGTAATGAAAGTTATTTTCTCCCACTTATACTATCAGGCAAAATAATAATGATTATAAAAATTATTGGCTCAATGTTCAAACTATTATCTTCGTTCTTATGACTGAAAAAATTTTGATTTTAGACTTTGGTAGTCAGTTTACACAACTTATTGCACGTTGTGTTAGAGAGGCAAATGTGTATTGCGAAATTATACCCTACAACAAACCTTTTGCAATAGATGCTAGCTTAAAAGGTGTTATTTTAAGTGGTAGCCCATATAGTGTAAACGATGCAGAAAATCCTACAGTAAATATTTTATCAATTATTGAGCAAGTGCCTGTTTTAGGTATTTGCTATGGAGCACAATTAACAGCAAAACTATTTGGAGGCAAGGTTGATAAAAGCAATAAAAGAGAATACGGAAGAGCTATCTTAAATATTCAAAAACAAGATGCTTTATTAAATAGCATTACTAACAATTCTCAAGTATGGATGAGCCACAGCGATAGTATTGTTGCTTTGCCAGAAAACTTCGAAATATTGGCAACCACAGAAAGTATTCCTGTTGCTGCATTTAAAAAAACGAGTACCGGCACAAAGCCCTTATATGGCTTACAATTTCATCCAGAAGTGTATCATTCTTCAGAGGGTAAAAGTATTATAAAAAATTTCTTAACACTGGTTTGTGGTTGTAGCCAATATTGGACACCTGCATCATTTATTGAAGAAACCATTGAAAAATTAAAACAACAAATTGGCGATGCCCATGTAATTATGGGATTAAGTGGTGGTGTTGATAGTACAGTTGCTGCAACATTAATTAGCAAAGCAATTGGTAAAAACTTGCATGGCATTTTTGTTGACAATGGCGTTTTAAGAAAAGGCGAATTTGAACAAGTATTAGAAACCTATAAATTGTTAGACCTAAATGTAGTGGGCATTAATGCCAAGCAATTATTTTATGATGGTTTAAAAGATAAATCTGATCCAGAAGAAAAAAGAAAAATTATTGGCAAATTGTTTATCGATGTTTTTCAAGAAGAATCATTAAAAATTAAAGAAGCAAAATTTTTAGGACAAGGTACTATTTACCCAGATGTTATAGAAAGCATCAGTGTGCATGGCCCAAGTGCCACCATTAAAAGCCATCACAATGTTGGTGGATTACCATCGAGTATGCAGTTAACTTTGGTAGAACCGTTGAGGTATTTATTTAAGGATGAGGTAAGAAAAGTGGGTTTAGAATTAGGCATTCCAGCCGAAATGATTAATCGACATCCTTTTCCTGGCCCTGGATTAGCCATAAGAATCTTAGGTGATATTAACGAAGAAAAAGTAAATATGTTACAAGCTGCCGATGCTATTTATATTAATGGATTAAAGTCTAGTGGTTTGTACGAAAAAGTATGGCAAGCTGGTACTATTTTATTGCCAGTAAAAAGTGTAGGTGTTATGGGCGATGAAAGAACATACGAGTTTACTGTTGCATTAAGAGCAGTAACCAGTGTAGATGGAATGACAGCAGATTGGGCTCATTTACCTTATGAATTTTTGGCCAATATATCTAACGAAATTATTAATAATGTAAAAGGTATTAATCGAGTTGTATATGATATTAGCAGTAAACCTCCAGCAACTATTGAGTGGGAATAGTTGATAAACCGAATTAAAATACCAACGCATTTTTAAATATGAAAAAAATATTACTTTTTGTTTGTTGTATACTCTTTGTATCATTAGCAAATGCCCAAAACAATACAAAAGATACCCTTTATAAAATTGCGGTTTTTGCACCTATTTATCTCGATACTGTTTTTAAAGGAAATACTTTTACAGTTAACGATAATAGTTTACCCAAAAATATTTTACCGGGATTAGATTTTTATCATGGAGTAATGATGGCTATTGATAGTTTGGAGAAAGAAAATATTAAAGTAGAAGTTTTATTTTTTGATTCGAAAAGCAAAATGGACCCTCTGAATAAAGTGTTTGCAAAAAAAATATGGGACAGTGTTTCTTTAATTATTGCTTCATTTAAGGATAGATCAGAAATAAAATCCATGGCCGATTTTGCTTTGTTAAAGAAAATACCTCTTATTAATGCAACTTTCCCCAACGATGGTGGCGTAACTGATAACCCAAATTTTATTTTATTAAATACAGGACTAAAATCGCATTGTGAAGGCATTTATAAGCATATTCAAAAATACTATTCAACCGGAAACTTAGTTTATATCATGAGAAAAGGCAATAGTGAAGAAGAGATATTAAAAACCTTTAATAGCTTAAGTAAGAATACACCCTCGATACCACTGAAATATAAAGTTGTGCAGTTAACAGACACTTTTACTACAAGGCAATTACAAACTGTATTAGATAGCAGTAAACAAAATATTGTTTTTTGTGGAACTGTTAATGAAAGCTTTGGAATTAGACTAGTACAGGCCTTACAAAACAGTAAAAAATACAGTTCGGTAGCCATTGGAATGCCTACTTGGGATGGTATTAAAGAATTTAATAAAACTACAGCTACCGATGAATGGACAAAAGGAATAGAAATTATTTACTCGACTCCATACCTATTTTCAAGAAACTCTTTTTTGGATAAAAAATTAGCGGCACAGTACAAAAATAAACATCAAGCTCGGGGAAGTGATTGGTTTTATAAAGGTTATGAAACCATGTTCTATTTTACAAAAACATTGGTTAAATACAAATCTAACTTTATAAACAATTTATCTAATTCAGAGTTTAGATTGTTTAATGAATTCGATATTCAGCCAGTGTTTGCCACAAAAGAAAGCACGGCACCCAACTATTTAGAAAACAAGAAACTCTATTTTATAAAGAAGCAGGATGGGGTAATTAAATCTTGGAATTAGCATTGTACCGATGTGATATCTGTAATAGACCAAAAAAAATGGTCTAAACAGCTATCCAATCGGCATTATACCAGAGAGTTTTGGTATAAATTTTTGCCATGGTTCGTGTCCGCACGAACCATGCTTTAATGTATTTTCTGCTAACTTTAGGCTACATTAAATTAATCTATGATGCAAGAAGATTATTTCAAACAACCACGCAACTCATATATAAGAAGAGGTAGTATTTATTTTTGGACAGCAACCATAAATAATTGGTATAAACTATTAGCGGAAAATGTTGCAAAACAAATTGTTATAGACTCATTAACTTATTTATCTGAGAAACAAAAGAT
>JANOZK010000066.1:0-59020 GCA_031429335.1 Chitinophagaceae bacterium
CTTTTAGCAACTACAGATTACCACTCTCTTTGTATGATTATAATTCATCAATGGCTACCTGGGTAACCGCTGGTTCTCCTTGGCTAGGAGCCAATAGATATCCTGCACAAAATATCAGCAATGAAAATATTTATATAAAGCAAATGAGTATTAACTGGGCAACATCAAGAAATACAGTATACTTGAAGCCTAGGGTTTTTAACTTGTATACAACTAACGATCAACGGAAAAGATTCTTTTTTAATAATAGTACTTCTAACGCTATACCTGCACCTGGCCTACCTGGCCAACAAAGAAATGCACCAACCACTTATAATTGGGGACCTAATTTGGCCGATTTGATTTTGATGATTGCTGAGTGTAAAGCAAGAGCTGGTGATGTAGCTGGTGCCAAAACAGATTTGGAAACATTCCGAAGAACCAGAATGACCTTAGCTGAGTCAGCCGTTGCTGCCACAACACAGGATGCAATGGTCAGAATTATTTTGGATGAGAGGCAAAGGGAGTTCGCTAGTACCGGTTGGAGATGGTTTGATATGCGTCGCCTTTTGAATGATCCTGTTTTTAATAATATAGATCCTATACATCCATTAGATGGCACTAACTATACACTCAAACCAGAAAGACTTACATTAAGAATACCGCCTGCTATTTTAAATTTAAATCCTAGCATGACTGATAATCAATAACTTTTTTTCAATTTCACAATAGATAACCCTAAAATATTAAAATGAAAATAGCCGCATTTGTAACACTTAGTTTATTGCCTTTTTTGGGCTTTGCTCAAAATAATTTTACTGTTACGTTAAAGTTAAAAGGATTACAAGACCATAAAGTAAAAGTGTACTACCAACAAAATGGTAAATCCAAAAGTGACACCCTAATAAAAGAAGCGGAGGATTTAATTGTTTGGAAGGGAAGTACCGAGGAGCCACAACTGGTAAGAATGCAAGTTTTAGATACTACTTTGAATTTGAAAGTAGGTAAAGCAGTAATGCAACAACCAATGCTGCAATTTTTAATAGTGAATGCTGCAATAGAAGTTGAGGCCGATGCAAAAGAATTATTTAAAGCTCAAATAAAAAGTGTTGATAAGGAAATTAAACTATACGAACAACTTAGAATTTCTATGTTGCCTTTTGATAGTGAAGCTTGGAATTTGCAAATACAGATGAATAATAAACTAAATACAGGTGATACAGTTGGTACGAATGCTTTAAAACAGCAATCAAGTGTAATGCGTCAAAAAAATCAAGCACTGAGAATAAAATTTGTTGATGAAAATCCCAATACCATAATAAGTATTTTGTTATTAAATTCGATGTGGTTGATTTTAAGTCCTGAAGCAATGAGTGAAAAATTTAATAAAATTAATAATGATTTAAAAGGAACTGCAATTGGCCAAGCTGTAAAAACCAAAATAGAAAATAATCGTAAAACAGCTATAGGCAAACCAATCATTGAATTTTCTCAAGCTGGTATAGATGGAAACATGGTTGAAGTTGCTGCATTAAAAGGCAAAGTGATCTTAATTGATTTCTGGGGAAGTTGGTGTGTTCCGTGCCGTCAAAGTCATCCAGCACTAAAAGCATTATATGCTAAGTATAAATCAAAAGGTTTTGAAATCATTGGAATTTCTAACGAGTGGGGAAGTGGAGAAAGTATTCCTGTGCAAACAGCTAAATGGAAAAAAGCTGTTAAAGAAGATGGTATCAATTGGCTACATATATTGTACAACCCTGAAATAAGGGATCTTGTTAAAGAGTTTGATATCAATGCCTATCCCACAAAATTTTTAATTGATCAAAATGGTAAGTTTATAATGAAATTTCCTGGTAATTCTGAAATTCAACATAAAGCTTTGGCTGATAAATTAGCGATGTTGCTTCCAGATTAGTTTGATTGACATAACATCATATTTTTTAGATGCTTATATATTTGATACAATATATACATTATGAGAAGTAATCCAAATATGGTCCGATGACTATAATACAAAAAGGCCAAATGATGAACTCATTTGCAGGCGAGTGTCGAGTCGGCAAATGAGCTTGGGTTTTGTTGCACTCGCCGTATGCAGAAGTACCATAATTTTATCTGTTTGCTTTTTCTTTTTTTCGAAAAAATCCTCTCAATAAAAAATTATGTTGTAGGGCTTCAAGATTTTCATCTAATTTTTGGCTACTTGTTTCTAAATTTTTCAAAGTAATTTTAATAGAGGCAGCTGAAAGTGAATCGTTTAATAGTACACCAGCTACATTATCTTTTTGATTCAATCTGTCACTTACTTTTTTTAAGTTTGAAGTAAATAATACGATAACATCGGCAGCCTTCTCTAATTGCGACAATGTTCCTTTAATAGTTGTATACATAAGCGTATCGGTAACAAGATCATTAATTGAATTACCAGGTTTATTTATTTTGTCCGAAAAGTTTTTAAGATTTAATACAACATCTTTACTCTTTACAGAAAGGGCTTTAAAGTTTACTATAGTTGAATGTAAATTATCAACTGTTCCTGCAAGTTTATTTGCCATTACTTTGTCATTTAATAAGGTTGACAAAGTACCTTTTCCACTATCAATTTTTTTGCTAATATTTTTAAAATCTCTTGTTATCTCCAAGAGATTTTTATTGTTTTCCTGTAAGGTGGCCAGCATATCATCGGTACTGAATGTGTTTTCTACATGCAGAAAATCATTTGCATCTGCCATAGGCATGGTAGAATCTCCACCATAAATAATTACAATCTTGTTTCCAATCAAACCATCCGAACCAATCTTTGCCAGTGCATCTTTATGGATATGTGATTGAGCTTTTTTTTCGATGCTCATGGTAACCTGTACCTGAGAATTTCCATGAAATGAGATGCTTTTTACAATACCTATCTTTACGCCAGAAAACCAAATATTGCTACCCTTTATTAAACCACCTACATCATTAAAAACAGCATGTATGGTGTAAGATGGTACAAATGTTTTTTTCTGCCCGCCTAAAGTAAAAATAGTAACCACTAGTATTGCAATGCCAATTAGTATAAACATGCCAACAATTACGGGGCGATAATTTTTTGATGTATTCATTAGTTCTTGATAAAATTGTAATTATAAAAAGCCTTTGTATTTTCATTTACGTCATTAAAGATTTCATCAAAACTTCCTGGTAATAAAAACCTTCCATCAACTATCATCGTTACTTTATTTGCAGTAATTTTTGCACAGGTTAAATCATGTGTAATAATTATTGAACTGGCATTGTATTGTTGTTGTACTTTAATAATTAAATTATTTATTTCTATGGAAGTCATAGGATCAAGCCCCGATGTGGGCTCATCGTACAACATGATTTCAGGTTTCATAATAAGGGTACGTGCAATACCAATACGTTTTCTTTGCCCACCTGAAAGCTCAGAGGGCATTTGATTAATCGTTTGGGAAAGTCCTACATCATGCAGCACTGATTCAATGGCTTCATTCACTTCTTTGGTTTTTAAATAGCGTTTATTTCTTACTAGTGGAAATGCTAGATTTTCTCTTACACTCATGCTATCATACAAAGCACTGCTTTGAAAAGAGAAGCCAATTTTTAACCTCAGTTCCTGTAATGCATCTTCTGTTAATTTATCTACTTCCAGCCCCAACACTTTTATGGTACCGCTATCTTGCTTCAGCAGGCCAGAGATAATTTTTATTAATACAGATTTGCCACTTCCAGAACGACCAAGTACGGCAAGATTTTCTCCTTTTACAATATCAATATCAATCCCATTTAACACAACATTTGTATCAAAAGACTTTTTCAAATCTTTGATAGAAATTACGATTTCTTTATTATTGATATTTGTCGCCATTTCAACCATAACTAATTATTTCTGTTTTTTATCTTAAAACATTTACCACCTGCACAATTACCATTTCTTCTACAAAAATCATAAACATCGAAACTACTACTGCTACGTTAGCAGCATTGCCTACACCCTTTGTACCATTCTGTGCATTGTATCCCTGATAACAGCCAGCAACACCAATGGTAAAACCATAACAGGTTGCTTTAAACAGAGACGCTATGATATCAAGAAAAGATATTGACTTAAAAGTACTACTGATAAAGGCAGTAAAGCTTGTTAATTCATTATGATGAATATTCAGATAGGAACCCAACATACCAATTAAACCTGTGTAAATAACCAATATGGGTAGCATTAAAGTAATGGCTGTAATTCTTGTTACCACCAAAAATTTAAAGGGATTATTACCTGATACTTCCATCGCATCAATTTGCTCAGTTACTTTCATTGAGCCTAATTCAGCTCCCATATTTGAACCAACTTTTCCAGCAGCAATTAAAGCAGTAACCAATGGTGCTAATGCACGAATAATAGCAATTGATATCAAAGAAGGCAGCCATGATGTAGCACCGAATTCTGACAGCGACGGACGAGATTGTTTTGTGAAAACTATACCTGTAATAAAACCTGTAAGTGATATCAAGGGTAAAGATTTATATCCAACCTGATAGCATTGGTTGATTAATTCCTTCCACTCAAATGGTGCTGAAAAAGCAACTTTAAAATACCTTAAAATGAATCTGTAAACGAGATATATATTACTAAAAAATGAATCTATATTTTTAGTTAATACAAATTTTTTGGACTTAACAGTTACAGGTATTTTTATATCTGGGTCCATTTATTTTTGTTTAATCATTTTACGTTTTTTCAATTGTACAGTTCTTTTGTTATTGTGCTCATTTAGAAATACCAATAAGCCCAATTTAAATTTTATACTTCATTTTATTTTAGTAAATATCATTTCAATCATCAGCAAACAACTTGATTGTTATTTACTGTTTTTTGATTGTATTTTCCACAAGCTACTTCTAATACATACTTCAGTTATGCAAATGTGTGAATGATACAAACCATTTATTTTATTGTGCAATTATCGGGAAAGGAGTAGCATGAATTATTCTTGGCAATAATGTCTTCACGGTAAAACATCCATCGAAGAATTTTCGAGTATCTTTTCTTTGCAAGGCTAGTGGGCAGATAAAGGAAGATGTGTTAAATTTGTGAATAGCACATCCTGCATGACTATTACTACCATATAAATAAACGCTGCTAAGAATTAAACTTTAGCTTCGTAGAACTGATCGTCCCATGGCTTAACTCAAGGCTTGGAAGGAGACGATGCTTGAAAATTTTTTTTGATAATGAAAAAGATAGTACAAAAAGTATATTGGTTATATAAATCTGATAAAAAACAAACCTCTCCTTATGTGTCTACCGTATTGACATTTGTAGGAATATTTTTTTTGACATTTGTTGTAATTCTTTTGTTGTTAGATATTCCTACAGAATATATTTTCCCTTTTCAAACAGAAAATTCAATTTTGCAACGGTGGTTGAATGGCTCAATTTATCCAACTTTTCTAATTATCATTTTTGTTATTCGTTACCCAAAATCCAAGTTAGAAATTGAACAATTCAACAATCAAAACTTAAAGAAAATTAAGAACTGGCTAATATTATTCTTTTTAATACCATTTATCTTAATGATGCTTTTGCTTATCAGAAAAGGTATTAAAAAAGGATTAATAAAATCTCATTCGCAGGCGAGTGTCGTGTAAGCAAATGAGCGTTTGGTTTGTGGCACTCGCCGTAAATGTATAATGGCACAATTTCATAAATTTATGCATTGCCAAATCAATTTTACATTTTCTCTTAGCATTGCTTTGTGTTGGGCAAAGGAAGATACTTCAATTTAGTTCCTTTCTCGGCATCGTCCCTTGCCATTACATAGGGAAAATGAAATGATGAACTGCCAAAAACCAAATACACCTTAGAAATTACATTGTTTGCCTATTGAAGGGCATTATTAAATGATATTTTTTTAGTTAATTTTTAGCGAATCATTTAAATATCTATCTCATTCGCAGGCAAGTGTCGTGTAAGCAAATGAGCGTTTGGTTTGTGGCACTCGCCGTAAATGTATAATGGCACAATTTCATAAATTTATGCAATGCCAAATCAATTTTCCATTTTCTCTTTTATTGCTTTGTGTTGGGTAAAGGAAGATGCGTAAATTTAGTTCCTTTCTCGGCATCGTACCTTGGCTTTACACATGGCGAAGCAAGGAGACGATGCTGAGAAAAAAATGATAGAACACGTTATTCAAAAGGGTATTATATCATTAATTATTAATTTATAATTCTTAATTTATAACCCCCAAGTTCTTCCCTTCATGGTAGCTGGTAATCCATCACTTAACCAAGTTGCAGGTTTTTCGCCTTTTAACAACCAATCAAAAAACTGCTGTTCACGTATTTGAATATCTTTTCTGTTTTTTCGTTCGGCTAAATTGTGTACCTCGTCGTTGTAATTGAGCATCCAAACTTTTTTGTTCAATCTTCTTAGCCCTGTAAACAATTCAATGCCTTGGTACCAAGGTACAGCATCGTCTTTATCATTGGCCATAATTACTAAAGGCGTAGTTACTTTAGGTAAATGAAACAAAGGCGAATTTTCTAAATACAAATCTGTGCGTTCCCACAGTGTTGCACCAATTCGGCTTTGTTGTTTTTCGTACTGAAATTGTCTGGTTAAACCGCTTCCCCAACGTATGCCACCATATGCACTTGTCATGTTGGCAACAGGTGCACCAGCCCAAGCTGCAGCATACAATTTGGTACGAGTAATTAAGTGTGCAATTTGGTAGCCACCCCAACTTTGGCCTTGTAAACCAATTTTGGTAGTGTCAACAAAACCAAGCTTTGCAACAGCCCTTGTACCACTTAAAATATAATCGTATGCACTTTGCCCGGGCTTGCCAGTTTTATACCAAATATCTGGTACAAAAACAATGTATCCTCTGCTTACAAAAAAAGAAATATTTAGTCTTGATGGAGTAGGAGAAGGGGCTATATAATTGTATAAAGTATTGTTGCTTCTTTCATAAAAATATACAATCATCGGGTATTTTTTCTTTGCATCAAAGTCTTCTGGTTTGTATAAAATACCTTCTGTTTCTTTACCTGTATAAGCTTTCCATTTAAATAATTCTGCAGTGCCCCAATTGTAAGAGGCCTGTTGTGGATTTGTGTTGGTTAGTTTTACCGCACTATCTATTTTATTAATATAAAGGTTTGCACTTTCTTTAAAAGTTTCCAGGGCATAAAAAAACACATCAGCATTTTTAGCTTTTGTAATACCCGAAATTGAATAGTTACCTTGTAATAACTGTTTTTTATTGTTTAATGAAACAATAGCAAGTCCCGAATTTTTATTTGCTTCATTAAATTTTCTAAAAACCAAGTTTGTTTGGTTGGTAATAAATTTTTCATCTGCATCCACATTTACAAATCTGTATTGTTCTTTATCCTTACGACCAGTTGTTATGGCAACACTTTTTTCTTTGCCAGTTGGGTCTACCTTCCAAACATCGTATTTATCATAAACCAAAACATATTTGTCATTTTCCATCCACTTAACAATGCCATAGGCATCTGCATCGTCGGGCACATCATTTTCTTCGTTGTACAATGGGTAAGCAATGTCTTTTGCTACTACATTCGTTTGCTGTGTGGTTGAATTATAGGTACTGAACTGTTTTTTAACTTCATCGTACAGTAATAAATATTTACCTGTGTACGATGGATAAGTAACACCTTTAAAATTTTTCTGAATCAAAGTTTCTTTACCAGTTCTTGCATCAATAGCATACAAATCTTTTAAAGTAAAACCCTGCCATTGTTGTTGAACCCTTTTGCCAGCATCGGTTTGGGTGTAAAATGTAGTACCATCGCCTTCTAAAGTGGTGGTAATTCTTTCAAAACTTTCGTTGCTTAATTGTAAAATTTCTTTCGTTGTATAGTCGTACATCGCTGTATAACTTTTCTTTAAATCGGCATCTAAATTTTTTAGTTGTACAGGTTGTAAATCATCATCATTATAATGCCAAACATCTACATTTACTCGTTCAAATTCTGGTAAGCTGGTATCTTTTGCAGGTAGCTTGGGCGATGTGCCAAAAAATACACGATTTCCTGTTTTACTAAAACTAATAGTAGCGTTTTCGTTTATTCGCCAATTGTTTGTAATGCCTTTTTGCCCATTTATAATACTAAAACTTTCATTTAAAGTTTTAGTGTACAATGTATAATTTTTTTGTTCAGTTTTTCCAGTATCGTTGGTTGCTACAAAAGCCAATTGATTACCTTCTTCATCAAAAGAATATGCCTTTGCATCGGCAAAGGTTTTTAATAAAGTATCGGTTAATTTATTATTGGTTTTTAGCCAAATAATGGCTGGTTTTAAAACTGAATCTTTTTTATTGGGTACTACTTCGTATACAAAATTGTTTCCTTTTTTATCAAATAAATAATCGGTTACTTTATTAATGCTATCGTTTTTTGTACTATTTAAATTTCTCATGCACAGCAAGGTGCCTTCATCTTCATCTCTTTTTTTGTCGTTCTCATTTTTTTCGTATAACCAAGCTATCCAGTTGCCTTCTTCAGCAATTTTATAGGATTTTAACCGTGCAAATTTTTCAATTTTTAAATTAGATAAACCAATAATCGCTAAGCTATCTTTAGGCTGTTCATCAGCTTTTTTCTTTTTAATTTTTGCCTCTCTGGTTTGTTGATAAGTTGGTTTTATTTTGCATACTAAAAAATTACCGTTGGCCGAAAATTTTGCATTGTAACCTCTTGGTATTTCTAATAGTTTATTGCCATTTGTAGATTGAATAACCAAAATTGCATCTCCATCTTGTGGGGTAATCGTATAAACAACATATTGTCCATTATTACTAATGGCTTTTTCACCAATACTTTGCCAACCATCATATACAGTATGGTCCAATGGCTTTTTTTGGGCCATCACTGTAAAACTTACAAATACAATTGAGAGTGATAGAAACAATTTTTGCATAATTATTATTTTATTTTTTTTCTTAAATGCTAAACAATCTTAGTGTAAGATTGTTGTGAAGACAAAATTAATACCTGTATGAAATTTATAAGTTCTGTTTTGCTTTTTTTCTTTTTTACAGCAAAATTACAAGCACAAAATACTGGTTCAATTTCTGGAACAATAATAGACAAGAATAGCCAGAAACCACTACAAGGAGTATCAATAGTTATTGACAATACCAATAAAGGCACAGTAACCGATGTAGATGGAAAGTTTAGAATAACTGGTATTACTACCAAAGCACACAATATTAGTTTTTCTTTTGTTGGCTATATTACTTTAAATAAATTTAATGTAATTGTAAGTTCAGGCAACGAAACTGTTTTTAGCATTGAATTAGAACTAGCTATAAAAAGCTTAACAGATATAACTGTAAAAACAAAAAGGTTAAATGTAAAAGCAGCTTCTTTAGAAACTCCTCTCAGTGTACAACGACTTACCACCGAAGAAATTAGGGCCAATCCTGGAGGCAATTTTGATATTAGTAAGGTAATACAAAGTTTGCCTGGTGTGGGTGGTGGTGTTGCTGGTGGCGGTTTTAGAAATGATATTATTATTCGGGGTGGTGCACCAAACGAAAATGTTTTTTATTTAGATGGTATTGAACTACCCAATATCAACCACTTTGCAACCCAAGGTGCAGGTGGTGGGCCACAAGGTATTTTAAATGTTAGCTTTATAGAAGATGTTAAGTTAAGTACTAGTGCTTTTGATGCAAGATATGATAACGCATTGAGTAGTGTTTTTGATTTTAAACAAAAGAATGGCAATAGCAATAAAGTACAAGGTAATATTCGTTTAAGTGCAACAGAATTAGCAGCAACATTTGAAGGCCCTTTATCTAAAGGTAAAAAGCCAACTACTTTTTTAGCCAGTGCCAGAAGAAGTTATTTACAATTGTTATTTAGTGCAATAGACTTGCCCATTCGCCCTAATTATTGGGATTTTCAATTTAAAACTACTACGCAATTAACTAAAAAAACTACACTAACTTTCCTAGGCGTTGGGGCAATTGATAGATTTAGTTTTGCTGCACCTAAAGAGGCTACACCAGAAAAATTATTCGTTTTAAACAGTGCTCCATCTGTACAACAAAATAGTTATACTATTGGTACAAGCATTAAACATTTAATTAAGAATGGCTTTTGGAACCTAGCTATTAGTAGAAATTTTTTAGATAACGGTTTAACACGTTACAGCGATAACTTAAACCCAACAGCTACCAATCAAACCTTAAATATTAAAAGTATCGAAGCAGAAAATAAACTGCGTTTCGATGTAAATACTACAACAAATGGCTTTAAGCTAACTTATGGATTAACGGCTCAATTGGCTCATTTTAGCAACAATACTTTTGCTAGAATTTCTGCAAATCCTTTAGTTACCAACACATTTAATACTAGTATTAATATTGGCAAATTTGGAGGCTTTCTGCAAGCTGGAAAACGTTTTTTAGACAACCGATTGGGCGTAAGTGCTGGTGTAAGAACAGATATAAACACATTTACAACCAATGGTACCAATGCTTTGCAAACGCTTAGCCCTCGCATAAGTTTTAATTATGTTTTAGCAGATAAATGGAGCTTTAATGCAAGTGTTGGTAGGTATGCACGTTTAGCTCCTTATACAATTTTGGGTTTTACCAATAATGCAGGAAATTTTGTAAATAAAAATGCTGATTACACCATGAGCAATCATTATGTGGCTGGCTTTGAATATTTGCCAAGCAACGTTACTCGATTTACCATTGAAGGCTTTTATAAAAGTTATAGTAACGTACCCATTAGTGTACGTAATGGCATTAGTTTGGCCAACCAAGGCAGCGATTTTAATGTATTGGGCAATGAAGCAGTTACCACCAATGGTAAAGGCCGAGCTTTTGGATTTGAATTCTTTGCCCAACAAAAACTCACCAAACGTTTTTTTGGAATTTTTAGTTACACTTTTTACAAAAGTGAATACACTGGTGCTAATGGATTGTTTGCCCCAAGTGCATGGGATAATAGGCATTTAGTAAGTGCAACCTTAGGTTATAAGCTTCCAAGAAATTGGGAAATTGGGCTAAAGTTTCGTTTTCAAGGAGGTGCCCCATACACACCATTTGATATGGCAGCCAGCCAAGCCAATTACTTAACCTTAGGCGAAGGAATTTTAAACTTTAACCAACTAAACACATTAAGATTAAATAGTTTTAATAGCAGCGATATTAGAATTGATAAAAAATGGAATTTCAGAAAAGTAACTTTTGATTTATTTTTAGATGTAACTAATTTTTATGCAGCCAAAGTGTTTCAACCAGATAGCTATACCTTTAAACGTAACGATGCGAATACAGCATTTTTAACATCTAATGGCCAACCTATACAACAAAATGGAAGCAATGCTATACCTTTTTTGTTACCCAATAACGATGCTAATTTTTTGCCAACTATTGGTTTTATTGTTGAGTTTTAGTGGAATACTTTTTGAAACATTAACTACTGTATTTCAATTTAGCTTTGGTTCCCTGCTTTTCGCTGCAAGCCCTGCTATTCAGCAGGGGCTTTACACTTCAATCAGGGTTATACCCAGCAGTAGTAATGCTATTTAGCTGAAATAACTATTACTATAACTACCATTGTACCAACACCCTCCAAAGATTTAGTTTTCACAAAAAAGTAAAATAAATCTCGACATTTGAAAACTATATCGTAATATTGCAATATAAGAATATAGAATTAAAATGGGTACCACTAAATCAGCATATTTTACTGACAAACAAAATCAATTAGCTACTCTTGCAAAAGCATTAGCACACCCAGCAAGAATTGCAATTTTAGACTATTTACTAAAAGTTGACACTTGCATTTGTGGCGACATTGTAAACGAACTGCCTTTGGCACAGCCCACAATTTCACAACACCTCAAAGAACTAAAAAATGCAGGTCTCATAAAAGGAAACATCGACGGAAACGCAATTTGCTATTGTATTAACGAAAAAGCATTGGAAGTTCTTCAAACTTATTTTTCTAATATTACTAACAAAATGGAGATTAAAAAATCTTCTTGTTGCTAAACAAAATAACAAACAAAATGAAATTATCAGCAATTAAAAACATATTACACAATTTAGAAAACGTAGTATTTCAATTGGAAAACGGAACTTCTGTTCCAGAAAATTTTCATGTTACAGAAGTGGGAATAGTAACCAAAAACTTTATTGACTGTGGTGGCACAATTAGAAATGAAAAGGTTGCAAATTTTCAACTTTGGAATGCAAACGATTTTGAACACAGATTAAAGCCTACTAAATTATTAAACATTATCAAACTTTCTGAAGCAAAATTAGGAATTGAAGATTTGGAAATTGAGGTAGAATATCAATCTGAAACAATTGGAAAATATGGTTTAGACTTCCAAAATAACATATTTATTTTAACCAACAAACAAACCGATTGTTTAGCAAAAGACAACTGTGGAATAGCACAAGAACAATTACAACCTCAAATTTCTAGCTGTACACCCGGCGGAGGTTGCTGTTAAACAAAAGTTTTGTATTATAAATATCATTCGGCTTTTTGTAAAACCTAACATAAAATGGCAATGAAAAATATATTAGTGCTTTGCACAGGAAACAGTTGTAGAAGTCAAATAGCACATGGTTATTTAGAACATTTTACAGATAGAAGGAAAGTAAAAATATATAGTGCAGGTGTGGAAACACACGGAGTAAATCCAAAAGCAATTGCAACTATGCATGATGATAATATTGATATTTCAAATAATACTTCAAACAACATTGAAGAATATTTTGGAGTAGATTTTGACTTTGTGATTACAGTTTGCGACAATGCAAAAGAACGCTGTCCGTTTTTTCCAACAAAAGCAAAGAAGTTTCATTACAATTTTCCTGACCCAGCAAAAGCAACTGGAACAGACGAAGAAATAAAAGCAGAATTTAGAGCAGTTAGACAACTCATAAAAGAATACTGCGAGGAATTTGTAAGTGAAAATTTGTTGACTGAATCAACAACGAAATTCTAATCAACTTTTTAATATATCTAACTTAGGTATTTCTCTTGAGGTTCTGTAATAAAAATTCCATCCTCTTGCAATACCCAAAACGATAGAACAAAATTTAAGCCATCTTAATTTAATACTAGCTCCTTATATTACTATATTAAAATATTGGATTGTTTTTGAGCTTTTAAAGTAACTTCATTTTTGCATTATCTTCACACCATAATTTATTAACATGAAATACTTTGTATTAGCTATCGCTTGTTTGTTTACTGTTGTACTCTCTGCACAACAAACTACATATATTTTACTGCGTCATGCCGAAAAAGATACTACAACTGCTGGCTCTACAACCATGAATGCCGATCCACCATTATCAAAAGCTGGCGAAGTAAGAGCTTTAAAATTGTTAGCGGTGTTAAAAAAGTATACACCCAATACCATTTACTCTACCAATTTTATCAGAACCAGAAATACTGTAACTCCATTAGCTAATCAGCACAAGCTAAACCTTACATTGTATAACCATAAAGAATTAAAAGCATTTGCAGATATGCTTTTATTAGAAAAAGATAAAACAATTGTTGTAGCAGGGCACAGCAATACCACACCTTCTTTGGTAAATTTATTAATCAAGCAAAACGAATACAAGGCTTTGGACGAATCAGTTTATAATAAGATTTATATTGTAACAATTACTCCTCAAAAAACAGAGGTTGAGGTAGTGGAATACTAGTAGTTGATTTTTTTGTTTTCAATTTTTGCTAGCCTATTTGGGCTAGCTTTTTTTTGTTTTCTATTCGTAAACCCTATTCGAGTTTAAACAAGCTTAATCCTTAATTGAAAAATAAATAATAAAGGTGTAATTATTACACAAAGTATTCTATTGATTAAATTAACCCCTTATTTTTGCAATACTAACAAACGATTGTTTTTATGTCAATACCTACTATTTCTATCCCAACGGAGAAATTGCTTAAAATCGGCATTTCTGAAACTACCAATATTCATTATCAGTTAATGCCAGAAGAATTAGTTGAGCAAACTTTATTAAGAGGCCAAGGTGAACTGAATGACACGGGTGCACTTTGTATAAAAACTGGAGAATTTACTGGCCGTAGCCCACAAGATAAGTTTACAGTTAAAGATGCTTTAACCGAAAATACGGTAAACTGGAATAATTTTAATATCCCTTTTTCTGTAGAAAAGTACCAACAATTGAAGAAAAAAGTACTCAACTATATTGGCAGTAAAGAAGAAATTTGGGTACGAGATGCTTATGCATGTGCAAGCCCAGAACATAGAATAAATATTCGGGTAATTAACGAAAATCCATGGAGTAATTTATTTGCCTACAATATGTTTCTTCGCCCAGAAGAAGAAGAATTGGAAGATTTTAAAATTGATTGGCATATAATACAAGCTCCAAGCTTTAAAGCTGATCCAATTGTTGATGGAACTAGACAACACAATTTTGCCGTGATTTCTTTTACAGATAAAACCATTTTAATTGGTGGTACAGGCTATACTGGCGAAATGAAAAAAGGAATTTTTACTGTATTGAATTATATTTTACCACACCAAAAAAATGTATTAAGCATGCATTGCAGTGCCAATATGGGTACTGATGGTGATGTTGCCATATTTTTTGGATTAAGTGGTACTGGCAAAACAACTTTAAGTGCCGACCCAAATAGAAAATTAATTGGAGATGATGAACATGGTTGGACCGAAAACAGTGTATTTAATTTTGAAGGAGGCTGTTATGCAAAAACTATTGATTTAAGCGAAGAAAAAGAGCCAGAAATTTTTCATGCTATAAAGCCGGGAGCTTTATTAGAAAATATTGGCTTTTTTGAAGGCACGAACAAAATAGACTTTAATAATAAAAGCATTACAGAAAACACAAGAGTTAGCTATCCGTTAGATTTTATTAGTAATGCATTGCAACCTAGTATTGGTGGGTTACCAAAAAATATTTTCTTTTTAACATGTGATGCATATGGAGTTTTGCCACCAGTTAGCAAATTATCGCCAGGGCAAGCGATGTATCAATTTATAAGTGGTTATACTGCAAAAGTTGCAGGTACCGAAGCTGGTGTTACCGAACCAAAAAGCACATTTAGTGCATGTTTTGGAGCTCCATTTTTACCTTTGCACCCTGGTCAATATGCAGAAATGTTGGGTAAAAAAATGAAAGAAAATAATGTAAATGTTTGGATGATTAATACAGGTTGGAGTGGTGGTGCATATGGTGTAGGAAGTAGAATGAAATTAAGTTACACAAGAAATATGATTACAGCTGTATTAAACGGAGATTTAGATAATGCAGAATTTGATGTACACCCAATTTTTGGAATGCTAATGCCAAAACGTTGCCCTAATGTGCCTGTTAACATGTTAAACCCAAGATATACTTGGGCCGATAGAGATGCATACGATACAACTGCAAAAAATTTAGCACAACAATTTGTAGATAATTTTGAAAAATATGCAAGTGGTGTTAGTGCCGAAATTTTGGCTGCAGCACCTAAAATAAAATAATTCAACTTTATGTGCAGTTAACTACTGTACATGCTCTTCGATTGCTCTGTTAAAGAAAGTCCCACTATAAAACGTGGGATTTTTAATTTAAGCAGGTTTTTTCCGCTATAATTTTTCAACAAATATTGAAAATTACTATTTTGCCAAAACAATTCTAAAAGTAGTACCAACATTTATCTCACTGTTTAATACACTTATTTTGCCTTTATGGTATTGTTCAATAATGCGTTTGGTAAGGGTAAGCCCCAAACCCCAACCACGTTTTTTTGTTGTAAACCCAGGCTTAAATATTTTAGCTATATTGGTTTTGGCAATGCCTTTACCAGTATCTGTAATATCAATAATTATTTTACTTACCTCGTCGTTAATGGTCACTAAAATCTTTCCCTTACCATCCATTGAGTCTAAGGCATTTTTTAATAAATTTTCAATTACCCAGTCAAATAATGGAGGCGAAATCATAGCCAATATATTTTCTTCTCCTTTTGAATTTAATTCAAATTGTACATGAGCACCGGCACGTTTTTTTATGTAGTCCATCATGTATTTTATTTGTTCTACAATATTTTTTTCTTCAACAATTGGTGTGCTGCCAATTTTCCCAAATCGATCGGTAATTAATAATAATCGTTGAACATCTTTTTCAATTTCAGGTACAATTTTTTCGTTGCCTTCGGTGTCTCTTAATATTTCTATCCAACCTTGTAAACTCGTAACTGGAGTACCCAATTGATGTGCAGTTTCTTTTGCTAAACCAGCCCAAACTTGGTTTTGTGTACTTTTATAACTATTGTATTGAGCAATAGCCAAAATAATAATAAATAATGCAGCCAATATTAATTGTATAATTGGGTAGTAACGAACTTGGTTTAATAATTCGCTTTCGCCGTAATACACTTTATTTATTTGGGTACTATCTAATGGGTTATTCCAAATAATAGGTTTATGTAGTTGCTTGAGAAGAGCTAATTGTTGTTTAAAATAGTTGGTGTCGGTTAGTATTTTTAGAGAATCTACATTTCGATAATCTAATAAACTATCTTTTTCCGATAATAATAAAATAGGAACATCTACACTATTTTCTGCTAATATTTTTCCCGTTAAATTGGTTTCTGTTACCGTTGGATCACTGTTTGTTCGAACAGCTTCTGCCCATTGTTCAATTCTTTGTCGTTCTTCTTTAGCAATTTTTTTTGCCAAATAGTTGCTGTAAAATATGGTACCACAAACAATACTAATTGCTCCAAATGTTAATACCATTTTCCAGTTAAACCATTTTTCGATCATGCTACTAAATTAATGTGTTTTTATTTGTTGGTCTTATAGTATTGTAAAACGACTTGCTGAATTGTACATTTAAAAGAAACCTATAAGCAAAAAAAATGCAACAACATTCGTCATTGCATCTTTTATTTTTTTTTAGCCAATTACATATGTGCTAATATTTTTTTGTCTAATACACTTTTTGGTACTGCACCAATTTGTTTATCTACAATCTTACCATCTTTAATAAATAATATAGCTGGTATAGAAGTAATGCCATAATTAACACTAACATTTGGGTTACTATCAACATTTACTTTACCAATTTTTACTTTTCCGTCGTAATCTTTCGCTAATTCTTCAATAACTGGTCCTATTGCTCTACAAGGGCCACACCACTCAGCCCAAAAATCTATTACAGTTAATTGCTTACTTTCTAAAACTTCTGTTTGAAAGTTAGCGTCGTTAAATTCTAATGCCATAATTATTGTTTTTTATTTTAGTATTATTTATTTAATAGTAGTCAAAAATATACCCAAACTTGGTTTACTGCTTATTTGACTTTTCCACTTTTGTTATTAGTGACGAATTGGTGAGTAATTACTGACAGTGGGGCAGGAAAAAGGCGATATTGATTACTAAAATCGAAAATGAACTAGTAAAAATCATTTTTTACTAGTTTCTGATAGAAGGCAAAAAAGCATTTATAAAACTATTCTTTTTATTCTTTACCACCCACTACTATCACTATTTCGCCTTTTACAGTTTTTGTTTTAAAATAATTTGCCACATCTTGTAAGGTTCCATGTTTATTTTCTTCGAACATTTTGGTTAGTTCACGACTAACACAACACAATCTTTCAGGCCCTAAATAAGTAACCAATTCTTCTAAGGTTTTTATTAAACGCATAGGGCTCTCGTATAAAATAAAGGTTCTTTCCTCCAATGCAAGTTGTTTTAACTTAGTTTGACGGCCTTTTTTTAAAGGTAAAAATCCTTCGAATAAAAAGCTATTGGTTGGTAAACCACTATTAACTAATGCTGGAACAAATGCTGTTGCACCAGGTAAACACTCTACTTTAACTTGTGCATTTATACAAGCCCTTACCAATAAAAAAGCAGGATCGCTAATGCCTGGTGTACCGGCATCTGTAATTAATGCAAAGGTTTTACCTGCTTGCATTTGATCAACCAAATGAGCAGTAATTTTATGTTCGTTGTGTTGATGATAAGGCGATAATGGTTTTTGAATATTGTAATGGTTTAATAACCTTGATGAAGTTCTGGTATCCTCACACAAAATCACATCTACACTTTGTAATACCTCAACAGCACGAAAAGTAAAGTCTTTTAAATTGCCAAGTGGTGTAGGTACTAGGTAGAGCATTTTTTAAAGTTGATATAGTTGAAAGAGTTGAAAAGTTGAAAAGGTTGAACAAAACTTGTAAACCCCATCAACCGGTTTACTTACCAACTTTAATTCACTAATTCAATTTCATAAAACTCCATAACTGCATTTGCCAGCAATTGTTTACTAGCTGCATCTGCAACTGATTTTGCTTCTTCTTCGTTAGCAGCTTCTACTTGTAAAGTAATGTGTTTGCCCACACGAACATCAGTAACATTAGTTATTCCCAAATTGCTTAGCCCACTTTGTACAGCCTTGCCTTGTGGATCTAATAAATCTTTTAAAGGCATTACTTTAATTTGAACATTGTATATCATATTATAAAATTAATGTTGTTTAAAAACTAATGAAGCAACTACATAAACTGCAAAACCAACTGGTACCGCCAACCAACCAAAAATAAAAGCGGTTACTATACTTGCGGCTGCAATAATAATAAATGGAACTAACTTTTTAAGGGTTACTCCTTTAAATTTTAATGCTAACATGGGTAAGGTTGAAACCATCAAGTAACTAAGAATAATAATTATTACATACCAAAACCATTGATTACGTAATAAATTTACCATCCATTCGCTATTGCTATACCAATACATTAACGGAAAAGCAGCAATAAATAAACCAGCTGCTGGTATTGGAACCCCTTTAAAACCATAAGATTGTTCAGTATCAATATTAAATCTTGCCAATCTATAGGCACCAGCACAGGCAATAATAAATGCTGGCATTAACCAAAGAGAATTAACGTTTAAACCATTTTCGGTTTGGGCATAACTTAAACGTAAAAATTGATATACAATCATACTTGGGGCAACGCCAAAACTTACCACATCTGCAAGGCTATCTAATTGCTTACCCATTTCGCTACTTGCTTTTAGCAACCTAGCAACAAAGCCATCTAAAAAATCTATAATGGCTGCAACACCAATAAATATGCTGGCCATAAAAATTTGTTCTGGTATTTCTACTACTTGTTGGCCAGTTGCATCGGTGCTAATGATTAACCCCGACTGAACGGTAGCAATTATAGCTAAGCAACCAAAAAATAAATTTAATAAAGTAAAAATATTTGGTATTTGTTTAATCATTTGTAGAACTGTAATTTTTGCTGATGAGTATTAATTTGATAGATGCTTTATTTTTTTTTCATCAAGGTTTCAATTTGTTCTACAGTTATCGGTATGTTTTTCATTAAGTCTATATGTCCATTTTTAGTAATCCATAAATTATTTTCTATTCTTATTCCCATTTGTTCTTCTTCAATATAAATACCTGGTTCTACTGTAAAAACCATTCCAGCTTGTATGGGTGCTGTTCTGGTGCCTAAATCATGCACATCAACACCTAAATGATGGCTGATACCATGATACAAATATTTTCGGTAAGCCCTATTTTCTGGGTCTTCATTTTTAACATCTGCTTTTGTAATTAAGCCAATTTTTATAAATTGTTGTGTAGCTTCTTCTCCCACTAAATCTGTATAATGAACGATACTAATGCCTGGTTTTAAAATGCTTTTGGCATAATTGTGTAAATGCAAACAAGCATTATATACTGTTTTTTGTCGGTTGGCAAACTTACCATTTACAGGCACTGTTCTTGTTAAATCTGCATTGTAACCGCCATAAGCAGCACCAAAATCCATCAATATTAATTCGCCATCTTTACATTCTTGGTTATTGTTTACGTAATGTAATGTTCTTGCTCTATCACCACTTGCAATAATGCTTCCATATGCTTCACCAGTTGCACGTTGACTTAAAAAACTATGTACCAATTCTGCTTCAACTTCATATTCCATTACACCTGGTTTAATAAAACCCAATAAACGCCTAAAAGTTACTTCGGTAATATCAATTGCTTTTTGAATAACTTCTACTTCGTCTTTAGTTTTTATGGCACGAACATCTTTTAAAATTTTTGCAGCCCTTGCATAATTATGTAAAGGATAACGGTTTTTCATTTCGTCAATAAATCGATAATCTCTGCTGCGTATTAAAGATGCTTTTCTGTCGTTTTCATTGCTGTCTAAATAAATGGTATCTGCTAAATGAATCCAAGTTTGTAACAAAGCATCAATGCTATCTAACCAAACAATGGTTTTAATACCAGAAATGGCAGAAGCCTCTTTGGCTCGTAATCGTTTACCATCCCATTTTTCTTTTAATTCATTGGGCCTTACCAACACTAGTACTACTTTATATTTTTCATCTTCACAATCTGGGTTTAAAATAACCATCGTATCTTCTTGCTCAATACCTGTAAGCCAAAACAAATCGCTATTTTGTTTAAAGCTATGTATGGCATCTCCATTGCTTGGAAACTCATCGTTACTAACCAATATAGCAATGCTGTTTTTCAGCATTTGCTTCATAAATCGTTTGCGATTATTTACAAAAATGGCGGGGTTAAGCGGCAAATATTTCATGTACAAAATTTGATAGACCGCAAGTTAAAGTTTTGCCACAATAAATTGGTGAACAACACATAATATGTTGAAAGGATTTGTTAGATAAAAATTAATGGCGACCTTTTTCAAAATATAGTGCCGTATTGAGAATCTTATTTGAATTAAAAAAATTTTTAGCCAAATTTCTAATGCAGTTCATAAATAATCTGGGGAGAGATTTTTTTTATTGGCCGATTGAGGGGGATTGGAAAAATAAGACTCATTTTTTTGATTATAAATTAACTTCCAGGCTCCTTTGTACCCCATTTTTCCACAAAAACATTAAATCTGTAGCAATATCTTTCTGTATCGTTACAATCCTTACCTTTGCGGCTCGAAAAAAAGACCATTTTTTTTGCATAGTTGAAGTGTGCGACGCAACCGCTGCTGAAGTATAGTAAAAAGCTGGTAACATCATTTAAATTAAACAACACAAATACAAGCGTTATGGCCGATTTGAAATTTCAACGCAACTTTGGTATTGCAGCACATATTGATGCTGGTAAAACCACAACTACAGAGCGTATTTTACGCTACACCGGTATGATTCATAAAATTGGAGAAGTACACGATGGTGCAGCAACAACCGATTGGATGGAGCAGGAAAAAGAAAGAGGTATTACTATTACTTCTGCTGCTGTAAGTTGCCAATGGAAGTTTCCTACTATTAAAGGTGTTGCAGATGCAAATACTAAAAGTTATTATTTTAATATTATTGATACCCCGGGCCACGTTGATTTTACTGTAGAAGTAGAACGTAGTATGAGGGTATTAGATGGATTAATTGCCTTATTTAGTGCAGTTGATGGAGTTGAACCACAGTCTGAAACAGTTTGGCGTCAAGCTAACCGTTATAAAGTTCCAAGAATTGGTTTCGTTAACAAAATGGACCGTTCTGGTGCCGACTTTTTAATGGTGGTTCAACAGGTTAAAGACATGTTGGGTGCTAAAGCTGTGCCTTTACAATTACCAATTGGTGCCGAAGACGATTTTACTGGGGTAGTTGACCTTATTAAAATGAAAGGTATTATTTGGCATATGGAAACAGAAGGTATGACTTTTGACGAAATTGATGTACCTGCCGATATGGTTGAAGAAGCCAACCTTTGGAGAGCTAGCTTAGTAGAAGCTGTTGCAGAATATGACGATACCCTAATGGAGAAGTTTTTTGAAGATCCTAATAGCATTACTGAAGATGAAATGCATGAGGCCATTCGTAAAGCTTGTATAGATTTAAGTATTGTACCAATGATGTGTGGTTCTTCTTTTAAAAACAAAGGGGTTCAAACTGCTTTGGATGCTGTTTGTAGATATTTGCCTTCTCCAATGGATATTGATGATACCGAAGGTATTAATCCAGATACTGGCGAAACTGTTTATCGTAAACCAATTTCAACTGAACCATTTGCAGCATTGGCATTTAAAATTATGACCGATCCTTTTGTGGGTCGTTTAGCATTTTTCCGTTGCTACTCTGGTCGTTTAGATGCTGGCTCTTATGTATTAAATGTAAGAAGTGGTAAAAAAGAACGTATTAGCCGTATCATGAAGATGTTTGCCAATAAGCAAAATCCAGTTGATTCTATTGAAGCTGGAGATATTGCGGCAGCAGTTGGTTTTAAAGAAATTAAAACTGGTGATACTTTGTGCGATGAAAAGCACCCGATTGCTTTGGAGAACATGTTTATACCAGAACCTGTTATTGCCATTGCAGTTGAGCCTAAAACGCAGGTAGATGTTGACAAAATGGGTATGGCTATTGCTAAGTTGGTTGAAGAAGACCCTACTTTACGTGTAAATACAGATGAAGATACAGGCCAAACCATTTTACGTGGCATGGGTGAGTTGCATTTAGAAATCATCATCGATCGTATGCGTCGTGAATTTAAAGTAGAAGTTAATCAAGGTGCACCTCAGGTTGCGTACAAAGAAGCTTTTGGAAATACGATTACACACCGTGAAGTGTTGAAAAAACAATCTGGAGGTCGTGGTAAATTTGCTGATATTCAGTTTGATTTTGGACCAGCTGATGCTGAGTGGATGGCTGCAAACGAAGGCAAACACTTTCAGTTTGTAAACGATATTTTTGGAGGTTCTATTCCAAAAGAATTCCATCAGTCTATACAAAAAGGTTTCGAAAATTCAATGACTACAGGTGTTTTGGCTGGTTATCCAGTAAACAACATGAAAGTTAGAATTTTTGATGGTAGTTACCATGATGTTGATAGCGACGCTATGAGCTTTGAATTATGTGCTAGATCTGCATTTAGAGAGGCTGGGCGTAAAGCAAAACCAACTTTATTGGAGCCAATTATGAGGGTTGAAGTATTAACACCAGACCAATACATGGGAGATGTTACAGGCGATTTAAATAGAAGACGTGGAATGTTAGAAGGTATGGATAGCCGTGCTAACTTACAAGTTATTAAAGCCAAAGTTCCTTTAAGTGAAATGTTTGGTTATGTAACTCAGTTACGTTCTCTATCTTCTGGTCGTGCAACTTCTACCATGGAATTTTCACATTACACACCAGCACCTAATAACGTTGCTGAAGAAGTAGTTGCCAAGAACAAAGGGAAAGCGAAAATCGAAGATTAATAGTTTACTTTTTATACAAAGCCCATCCGTTTTATTGGATGGGCTTTTTTTTTGGTAGTCATTAAACTATTTGCAATGTTTGTAATCATAGGGTTATAAAAATAACCTACTATGAAAAAGAAACTATTAATCGCTTCGTTTTGTATTATTGCTTTAATAAACATCTCAGAAATACATGCACAATTTGTTGTTAAAGTAAGGCCTACAATGATGGTAAGACAAAGACCTGTTGCACCTTCTAGAACTCATATATGGATAGGGCCAGAATATGTTTGGCGTAACGGTAATTATGTTTTAGTAAATGGCTATTGGGCTGCTCCAAGAGTTGGCTTTTCATATGTACCAGGCCGTTGGAAAAGACAAAGAGGTGGTCATGTTTGGGTAGCAGGCGGTTGGAGAAGATAAGAGCATTGTATTGTTGGTAGATACGTTGTAATAATTATACTTTTTAATTGAACTAATTAGTTTTCGGTAGAAGCATTTGCAGCCTTCCAACCAATTAATAAAACACCAATTACGACTAAAATTGTTCCAATTAATTGCTCTATAAAAATAGATTCACCTAAAATAAAATACGCTTGAATAATGGTAGATACAGGGCCTATACTAGTTATAATAGCCACGTTATTACTTCCAATTTTTTTCATGCCATTACTAATTAAAAACGAGGGCAATACTGTGGCAATAATTGCTAATGCCAACGAATAGCCTATTAAACTTGGCGTAAATTGAATACTATTAATAGATTTAGTTGCTAAAAAATGTACAAAAATACCTGCAGTTGCTGCAAACATGGCATACGCTGTGTAGCGTGTTACCCCTACTTTAGGTACCATTTTACCAGTACCTACTAAATAAACTGAGTAAGTAATAGAACACAAGAAAACCATAAAAGATCCATAATAAAAATTTGGATTTTCTGTATCAATTCTTAACTCTCCATAATATGCTAAACCAATACCCATATAGGTTAAAGCCAAAGCTGCCATTTGTGTTTTAGATAATTTGTTTTTAAATAAAAATGTATTTAGTAGTACAGCAAAAGTTGGGTAAAGAAATAAAATTAACCTCTCTAGCCCTGCCGAAATGTATTGTAATCCAATAAAATCGAACAAGCTACTTAAATAATAGCCCAAAAAACCCAACAATAAAATATAGAACCATTGTTTATTGGTTAAGGTAGTTTTATTTTCTTTTTTGTAAGCCAATCTTGCTGCTACTAAATAAAAAGGCAAAGAAAATAGCATTCTTAAAGTAAGTAAGGTTACTGCATCTGTTTTTGTACTTGCAAAAGCTAATTTAACAATAATTGCTTTTGTCGAAAATAATAATGCACCTAAAAGGGTAATTAAAAATGCAGCTAAAGTAATTTGTTTGTTCGGGCTATTAGTCATTCAAATATTTAATATTCACAAAATAAATGTTCTCAAAAAACAAGTTAGCTTCTTAGGTTAGTAAAGAAAAAATTGACTTGAAACCACTACTCGAATTAGCTGGGCAAAATTAAGCTAAAATTTATTGTTACATTGTGAAACGAAACAACACATCTAAGTAGGTTGGCGGAACTTGTAAACTAATAGTATGATTCGACATTTCATTTTACTTGTTATTTTTTGTGCATGTAACCAGGTTATTGCACAACAAAAAAGTAGCTCCAAATTAAGTACTAATCCAATTGGTGTATTTGATTCTGGTACAGGTGGTTTAACTGTATTAGAAGCTTTATTATCGTTAGATGCATTTAACAATAAAACGGGCAAGTTGGGTGCCGATGGCAAATTAGACTTTGAAGGAGAATGTTATCAATATTTGGCAGACCAAGCTAACATGCCTTATGGTAATTATGCAGCTGAGAAAAAAACGGATTTACTAAAGGAACATATTTTAAAAAATATGCAATTTTTGCTGCAAACAAAATACCATACCCAACACGAAAATAGTTGGTTGATACAAAATAAGCCTCCAGTTAAAATGATTGTTATTGCATGTAATACAGCAACAGCTTATGCTTTAAACGACATACAAGCATATATAAAAGCGAATCGATTGTCTATTCCATGTATTGGTGTAATTGATGCGGGTACTAAAGCTGCTTTGGCTTATCAAGTTAATAATAAAGGTACAATTGGTGTTTTTGCAACTGCTGGTACTGTTGCCTCTAATGGTTATCCCTTAACAATAAAAAAAATGGCTATTGAACAAAATATGGATGTACCTAGTATTATAAGTCAGGGTGGGGTTGGTTTAGCCGAGAGTATAGACAGAGATTGGAGTTTTTTTATAGATACTGCAACAGGCATTAGAAGTGGGTATAAAGGCCCATCTTATAACAGTGAAATCAACAAAATTGACACTACTTTATTAGAGATTTATAAATTTAATAAACAATACAACCAACTATTGTGTGAGTATGATGCAACAGGCACTTGTAAAGATGTTCAGTTAAACGATCCATCAAATTATGTAAGGTACCATTTGGTGAGTTTATTAGAAAAAATGAGAAACCAAAATATTACTTTACCCCTTAATACATTAATACTTGGTTGTACACATTATCCATATATGAAAGATACGATTAAAAATGTGTTGGCAGAGTTGTATAATTATCAAAAAAATGGAATATATAGGTATAAAAATTTTTTAGCAGAAAATGTAGAATTAATAGACCCCAGTGAAGAAACGGCAAAAGAAGCTTTTATTGCATTAAGGAACAATAAATTGCAAAACACAAAAAAAATAATTAAACCAAATAAATTTATTATTAGTGTTCCTAATACTAGCTTAAAAGAAACTGAATTACAGCCCGATGGTTGGTTTACTTATGGGTATAAATATGGTAGAACATCTGGGCAAAATAAAGCATTTGTAAAGTATGTAAACTTTGATTTGAATAACGTTTCTCTAGCAACTTACAATCGGTTTAAAAATGTGCTACCTTTTGTGTTTATGCAACTAAAAAAAGTAATACCAGCCTTATAAATTTTTATTACTGTTTATAAATTTTAATTGCTGTTTCGCCATTCGATTTAATGTATCCTCTATACATTCCTTCTGTACAAAATGGCATTGCAATGTTTCCATTTTTATCTACAGCAATTAAGCCACCATCTCCTCCAAGAGCAGGTAATTTTTTCATTACCATTTCGTTGGCAGCATTGTTTAAAGAAAGGTTGCCATATTCCATCATTCCTGCAATAGATTTGGCCATTACCAATCTAATAAAATATTCGCCCCAGCCTGTACAGCTAATTGCACAGGTATTATTATCTGCATAGGTACCACTGCCAATAATGGGTGCATCTCCAACGCGGTTGTATCTTTTATTCGTCATACCACCGGTGCTTGTGGCTGCTGCTAAATTGCCATAGTAATCTAAAGCAACTGCACCAACTGTACCATATTTTTCATCGTGGTTTTCTTTTTGTTTTAGCAAAGCCCCTTCTTTGTGTAACTTATTTTCTTCATCTGCTTTGGCTTTTTGTAAAGCTTTCCATCTTTCTGTTGTATAAAAGTAACTGGGTTCAACAGTGGTGCACCCATTTTTTGCAGCAAATTGTTCGGCACCTTTTCCAATTAGCATAACATGTTCGCTATTTGTCATTACTAATCTTGCTGCTTCAATTGGGTTTTTAATAGTAGTAACACTAGCCACACTTCCAGCTTTTAAAGTTCTGCCATCCATTATTGCAGCATCTAATTCGTTTTTACCCTCATTGGTAAATACTGCACCTTTTCCTGCATTGAACAAAGGATTATCCTCTAATACTTTTACAGCAGCTTCAACTGCAGCCAAAGCAGTACCACCATTTTTTAAAATTTCCGATCCAACATTTAACGCTTGTTGCAAACTATTTATGTAAGCTTGCTCTTTTTCGGCTGTCATATTCTTTTTTAAAATTGTACCAGCACCACCATGAATTACTAGAACAAACTTTTTTTCTAGGTTTTCTACTTCCACGGCACTTGCTTTTGTAGCGGTTTGTGTAATAGCACAAACAGATAGCATCATTAGAAAAGTTAATATTGAGTATCTCATAATTACTAGTTTGGTATTGAATTTGCCATTAGGGCATTATTGTTTTATTTTCACAGTTCAAATTAACAACTTCTGAAACGATTTATAAAAATATTAAGAATTTCTTTTTTTATTATTGTTGCAACACTATTGTGTTTGTGGTTGGCTATTCAAACCTCGCCAGTACAAAATTGGTTGGTAAAATATTCTGCAGAAAAATTATCAGAAAAACTGGGAACAAAGGTTGAGGTAAAACATATAAAAATTTCTTTTTTAAATAGTGCCGATATCGAAGGGGTTTTGGTTAAAGACAAAAAGAAAGATACATTATTGTATGCAGCACATCTAAAAGTTAGAATAACCGATTGGTTTATTTTTAAAGATAAAGCGGATTTAAAGTTTATTGGTTTAGAGGATGCAGTTGTTAAATTAAATAGGACAGATTCTGTTTGGAATTATCAGTTTATAGCCGATTTTTTTGCATCACCTAAAAAATCTTCTTCAAAAAAGCAAGGGTTAGTTGTTGGGCTTAAAAAAATTGATTTCAAAAATATTCGTTTTATAAATGATGATCGTTGGAGAGGCGAAAGAATTGAAGTTAACCTTGGTAGTTGCATTGTTAATGCTGATGAAGTAAATTTTGATAAAAATATTTTCAAAATTGAAAACGTACTCATCGAAAAACCGTTTGTAAATATTCAAAATTTTGAGGGGTTAAGGCCAAAAATAAAAACTACAAAAATTTCCATTGATACTGGCTTCAGCTTAAACCCTGCACGAATGTATTTGCAAATTGCCAGCCTAAATATTAACAATGGTAGTTTTGTAGATGACGGCAATCAACGAAATCCTAGTTCTAATTTCGATGCTAGCCATTTGTTTTTTTCTAAAATTAATGGAAACTTTAAAAATGTACTATTACACAACGATACACTTACAACCAGTATGGATTTAAGTTGTAAGGAGCGGTCGGGTTTTGAAGTAAAAAAATTGGCAGCAAATTTTAGAGTAAATCCAAAAATAATGGAATTTGCAAACTTAGATTTACAAACTAATAAAAGCCAATTAAGTAACTATTATGCAATGAAGTTTAATCACTTTAACGACGATTTTAGTGATTATGAAAATAAGGTTACCATGGTTGCAAAGTTTGCTAAAGCAACCATTCATAGCGATGATATTGCATTTTTTGCACCAGCAATTAAAAAATTAAAAAGGCAAGTAGCCTTATCTGGCAATTTTAATGGTACAGTCGAAAATTTTACGATTAATCAACTAATCGCAAAAAGTAGTAATACGGTTATCGAAGGAAATTTAATAATGAAGGGGCTTCCTGATTTTGACAAAACCCTCATCACATTAAATAGCGGCACCATACAAACCAATAAAAGCGATTTATTATTAGTTGCTCCCGAATTAAATAATTTTACCAACCCCGATATTGCAGCATTGGGTAATATCATTTTTAGAGGGAGGTTTAATGGTTTGTACAACAACTTTAAAACAACGGGTAACATTAGTACCAATTTAGGTGGTGTATATGCTGATTTATCTATGCAATTTCCAAATATTGGAGAGCCTACTTACACTGGTGTTTTAAATACTAGTAGATTTAACTTAGGTAAATTCATCAATAATAATCAACTTGGAATTATTGATGTTAAAGGAAAAATTGCTGGTCGTAGTTTTAATTTAGCTAACATGAAAACCAATTTTGATGGTACCATTAATCAGATTTATTTTAATGAGTATAATTATACCAATATTACTACCCTTGGTACATTTGAGAAAAATGCTTTTTTTGGTCAATTGAAAATTAATGATCCCAATATTGATTTGATTGGTACTGTACAAGTTGATTTTACAGAGGAACAACCACGATTTAATTTATTTGCAGATATATTAAAATCTAATTATCAGCAATTAAAACTTACAAAAGATGATTTAAAAATTACGGGTACATTAGATGTTAATTTTACAGGAACCAATATCGATAATTTTGCAGGTGATGCTAAACTATTGAATGCTGTTGTAAAAAATAACGATGCCGAAATTAAATTCGACTCATTAAGTTTAGCATCTAATTATTTAAATGGAGTAAAAACTTTAAAGTTAGCAAGTGCCGATTTTACGAGCACAATCGTTGGTGATTTTAGTATATTAAACTTGCCAAAAAGCTTTCAATCATTTTTACATAAGTATTATCCAGCTTATGTTACAGAGGCAACTATGGTTCAAAAAAATCAAAACTTTACATTTAATATTACCACCAATAATATAGAACCTTACTTAAAATTATTGGATAAAAAAATAGCCGGTTTCAATAATGCACAAATAAGTGGAAATCTAAATACCACTGAAAGTAATTTATTGATCAATATCAACATACCCTCTTTTAACTACGATACTTATGCTTTTACTGGGATAGATTTAACCGGGAAAGGCAATTTGGATTCATTGCTTTTAGTGGGAGACATCACTTCTACTAAAATAAGTGATAGCTTGAACCTGCCATTTACTAAACTAAAAATATCATCGGCCAACGATCATAGTATTGTTGACATTAAAACGAGAGCCAACAATACGTTGAATGACGCTTTTTTAGTTGCAGATGTATTTACTTTAGAAGATGGGGTAAGGGTAAATTTTAGGCCATCATCGTTTGTTGTAAACGATAAAAAGTGGGAAATTGAAAAGGAAGGAGAAATTGTAGCTAGAAAAGGATTTTTAAGTGCAAATAATTTAAAGCTAACACAAGGCTATCAACAAATTATTGTTGATACAGAAAATGAAGAAGATAATAATGCCACTCATTTGAATATTGATTTTAAAAACGTATTACTCGGCGATTTTGTAAGTTATGCAATTAAAGATCCCAAAATACAAGGCGTTGCAACTGGAAGTATGAAATTGAAAGATTTTTTTGGTAATTTTTCCGCCGAAGCAAATTTAAATGTTGAGCAATTTAGGTTAGATGATGATTCGATAGGTATTGCAAAAGTGATTGCAAACTATAACGAAAAAACTGGAAAAATAACTTGGAACTGGGATTCACCCAACGAAAAATATAAGTTTACAGCAAAGGGTTATTACGAAACCAAGGATACAACAAACACTACTACATTAAATACGGACATAGTTTTAAGCAATACAAGAATTACATTAATTCAAAAATATCTAAAAGGTATTTTTTCTAATGTAGATGGGCTTGCAACTGGTACATTGAAAGTAACAGAAAAAAAAGGGGTAATTAATTTACTTGGAAATGTTACTTTAAGAGATGCAGGACTATTGGTAGACTATACACAAGTTTATTATAACATAGACTCTGCCTTTATAAAATTTGTAGACGATGGAATAGACTTTGGTAATTTTACGATTAAAGACAAAAAGAAAAATCAGGGTACTGTAAAAGGCAAATTATATGAGAAAGGATTTAATAATATGTTTTTCGATTTTGATTTAACAACTCCAAAGTTATTATTGTTAGATACGAAGCCAAAAGATAACCAACAATTTTATGGCAACGCAACTGGCAAAGCAAGCTTAAGCTTTAAGGGCCCCGAGAATAATGCAAAAATAATTATTGTAGGCGAAGCAAATGATAGTTCACATATTTTTATTCCTAATTCAAGTAATAAAGAAAGTAGCGAAGCCGATTTTATTGTGTTTAAGCAGTTTGGCGAAGAAATGACTCCTGAGAGTAAAAAAAATGGATTCAACCTATCTGTTGATTTAGATTTAGCTGCCAATAATAAAGTTGAGATTGATGTTATTTTGGATGATTTAGCTGGTGATGTAATCAAAGCAAATGGTAATGGACGATTGCGAATTAAAGCAGGCAGCAATGAAAAATTAGATATTAGAGGTAGGTATAATATCGACAACGGAAAATATGATTTTAATTTTCAATCATTTATTAAAAAACCATTTTTCCTTTTACCAGGTTCTGGAAATTATATTGAGTGGACTGGCGATGCTATGAAAGCCGATTTACACATTGATGCCCAGTATGAAGCTGAAAATGTAAGTTTATCCGAATTAACATCAAATACCAGTTTAAATAGTAATCAAAATAATAGTTTAAGAGATAAGGTTTATGTAATAGCACAATTACGAGACAAGTTAACACAGCCAACCATAAAGTTTAAAATAGATTTTCCTCCAAATAGCCCTGCAAAAAACGATGCAGAACTCTCTCAATTCATAGCCAGAATTGAGAAAGATGATAACGAAATGATTACACAAGCTACTTCTTTAATTGTATTCAATTCGTTTGTTCCTTATGGAAAAAATTTAACCGGTGGTATTAACTATACGGGTTTAGGTATAAATACGATTTCTCAAAAAGTATTTGCCGAGCTGAACAAACAAGTTTCTAGTTTTTTATTCAATTTGTTTAAAGACAAAAGTTTAAAACTAGATTTAGGTACTTCTGTTTATAGCAGTGGTAATTTGTTTAACGATGGTGTAAATGCAACCAACAATAGTAGAATTGATAGATCTAGATTTAACTTCAAAATTGGGAGAAGCTTTTTTAACAACAATATTGTAGTAACCTTTGGAGGCGATTTAGATTTTAGCTGGGGTGCATCTGCTGCACAAAGTGGAAATTTTCAATGGTTACCCGATTTAAATATTGAAATTGTTTTATCGAAGGATAAAAAATTACGGGCCATTGTTTTTAATAAAAACAGTTTAGATATTAGTGGTGGCAATGCGTTGGGCCGAAGAAACAGACAAGGAGTAAGCATTAGTTATCGCCAAGAGTTTGAATTATTATTTGGGAAAAAAGAAGAAGATATTTTAATAGCACCACCAATAAAAATTGAGGCAGAATTGCCCAAACCATTAACCGTTCCCCCTCCTGTTTCTAATACAAATGGTGGCTAAATAATGAGCATGTTTAGTTTGTTTCTACTACTAATAAATAACCAAATCCACCGCCAATATTTTTTAATGCATCTATAAGTTCTTGTTGTGCACTATATTTTCTTTTCCCACTTTCATCCCACAATTCGCTGGCACATAAACAACCTAAACTTGGGGTATTAGGATAGTACATTTCTTTTTGGTAGTAGTTAGGATTTATGGCTGTGCCATGAGCAATAATTTCAGATCTGCCTAAACTGCCAGCATAATAACTTTGCCATAAATTATCATAGTTTGCTAAATTTCCTAAAAGCATTTGGTAAGCTTCTTTTGTTGTATTCACCGATTTTAAAAAGAATGAATCATTGGTAATTTCAAAGGGTAAGCTCATTTGCAAATTAGTGGTAGGGCCTATATAATTATTATCGCTTACTGCAAACCCATTAAGCTTGTACAAACCTTGTGGCGTATTGCCATTGGTTAAATAATAGGGTAGGTTGGTTATAGAACGAGCTAGCTGCGGAACTTTAAACACATTACCATTAACAGTTAACCACTTATGCTCCTTTGTTCTAATCATTAAATAGCCTGGTTTATTTCTGTTGCTAAATTGAAAACTAACTACCACCATCTGATTGGGTAAAAATTTTTTACTTAAAATTTCGAGTTGCTTTACATACTTATTTTTTGCTGTTTTATTTTTTTGAAAGTAAAATAATTGTAAGCTATCAACAGTATATTTTGGTGTTTTAATGTGTATTTGGTTAAGTGATAAATACTCTAGGGCCATGGCCTTATTTTTCTGAGTTGCCAAATTTTGCCAAATTAATTTAACTTTTTTGCTGTATTTTTTTGGATAAAGGGTATACAACATTTCTAAAAAAGTCCGTTGAAAATCGGCAGAAGTATTTACCAAATTATTGAGTATCGTATCGATTTTTGGATAAAACTTCGTAGGCTTGTACAGCATTAATTCCATTGCCCAAAATGCACTTTGATAAGTTTTATAATTGTTTTGTGTAAAGCCAATTTCAAAGGTAGAGTCAACCATTTTGGTAAGCCTGTTTGTTGTGGCTATTCTTTCGATTTTAGAGGCAAATGAAAAACTAGGTTGGGCATTTGTGATACTAACAAATAAACAAATCGTGATACAAGTAAGTTGAATTTTTTTTTTATTCATTTTTAAATTTACTATTTATTGTTGGCCAATTATTTAAAACCGTACCCAAATAAAAAATGCCTCAGAATATGAGGCATTTTTTAAGAAAAATTATTTTAGTCTAAAATTTCAACATCTTTCGGATACTTTGTTTTATTAAACACAAAAGTTGCATCGGCAATAATGGTACTTGTATTAATATTGGTGAAGTTAAATTCTAAAATGTTGTTGCTTTTGTCTAATACTTTAGCCTTTGTAATTAGGTTTTTTACTTTATCAATATAAACGGTTACTTTTTTAAAATTTTTTCTGCTATCTATTGGCAATAATTCAATTTCGTGAGTTGTACCAACCGATGAAATTAGCTTGTAAGTAAAATCTTTATCGTAGTTGCCACTTAATATTTTTTGTGGAGTAAGACTTTTAGAAGCATCTTCTGCAGGGCTTACAGTAATTGTTTTACTACCATCAAAGCTGTAGGTTTTGCTACCATCGCACAAAATTTCTGTTTTGCCTTGCTTAATTAAGTACTTATTACCCTTCATAGAAATAGAACCAGTTTTGGTGCCATTTGCTTGCCCTTTATTGGTAATAGATTTTATAGAAAAGCCACCTGAGATAGCTTTAAATGATTTTACTTTTGCTCCAACTCCATCTAAAATTTTTTTTGCATCTGCTTGACCAATGACAGAAGAAGTGATACAAAAGGAAAAGATAAGTAGGGTAATAAATTGCTTCATTTTAAAATTTTGTGGTGCAAATATACTACTTGCAAAATTCAGACCATAAATTCATTAATATGTTTAAACAATACAAAAACATATTTAGGGAATAAGGATTTTAATCCACTGCATTTAAATAGTCTTGTAGTTCAATTTCAGATTTAAAACGTACTTCTCTAGCTTTACTCCCCAAATTAGGCCCAACAATACCGGCTCTTTCTAATTGATCCATTAATCGACCAGCTCTGTTATAACCTAATTTCATTCTTCTTTGTATTAATGATGTGCTACCAATTTGATTTTGAACAATTAGTTTGGCTGCATCTTCGAATAAAACGTCTCTGTCTCCATCGTCAAAATCTTTACCAGCTTCTTCTTTTTCGTCAACATATTCAGGTAACATAAATGCTTCTGGGTAACCACGTTGTTCCCCAATGAAATCGCAAATTCGTTCAACTTCTGGGGTATCAACAAAAGCACATTGTAAACGAGTAACTTCTCCGTTATAACTAATGAGCATATCACCTTTTCCAATTAATTGCTCGGCACCGCCAGTATCTAAAATTGTTCTGCTATCAATTTTAGAAGATACTTTAAAAGCAATACGTGCTGGAAAGTTTGCCTTAATTGTACCTGTAATAATGTTAACACTAGGGCGTTGTGTGGCAATAATTAGGTGTATGCCAATTGCTCTTGCTAACTGAGCTAAACGTGCAATTGGCATTTCAACTTCTTTTCCAGCCGTCATTATTAAATCGGCAAACTCATCTACCACTAAAACGATAAATGGTAAATATTGATGCCCTTTTTTGGGGTTTAATTTGCGTTGGGTAAACTTTTCATTGTATTCTCTAATATTTCGGCATCCAGCCTCTTTTAATAAGTCGTACCTATTGTCCATTTCAATACAAAGTGCATTTAATGTATGAACAACTTTTTTTGTATCGGTAATAATACTTTCTTCTTCGCCTGGCAATTTTGCTAAAAAATGTTTTTCGATAATTCGATATAAACTTAGTTCAACTTTTTTAGGATCTACCAATACAAATTTTAATTGCGATGGATGTTTTTTATACAATAATGAAACCAATACAGCATTTAATCCTACTGATTTTCCTTGGCCAGTAGCCCCAGCCATTAATAAATGTGGCATTGCAGCCAAGTCGACTATAAAGTTTTCATTGTCAATTTTTTTACCAATTGCAATAGGTAAGGAGTAGTTGTTGTTTTGAAATTTATCACTATTTAAAAGTGTTTTCATACTTACAACTCTCTTATTTACATTGGGTACTTCAATACCTACAGTTCCTTTACCTGGTATTGGGGCAATTATACGAATACCCAAGGCCGCAAGGCTTAGTGCAATATCATCTTCTAAATTTTTAATACGAGAAATCCTAACACCAGGTGCTGGTACAATTTCGTATAAAGTAACAGTAGGCCCTACCGTTGCAGCAATACGTTGTATAGCAATATCGTAGTTTTTTAAGGTTGCAATAATTTGATTTTTATTTACTTCAAGTTCGGTAGGGTCGTGTACAATTTTTTCACTGCCATGTGTTTCTAGTAAATCCAATGCAGGATATTTATAGTCACGTAAATCTAGTGTGGGGTCGTAATTTATTGATGCCAATTCATTGCTTCTTACTTCTAAAGCTGTTGAATCTTCGAAACTTTCATTGGCTTCATCTTCTAATTCTTCCACAGCATCTTCACCAGAAATTTGTGTAAATATTTCTTCTATAAACTCATCATTTTCTACAATGGGTTTTATTTCTAAATCTAAATTTTGATTGGTTGTTTTAGCTAATTTATCATTTAATGTTATGGGTAATTCTTTAACAAGGGTATTGTTAATTTCTTCAAGTGGTTCATCAATAATAGTATCGTTTATTTCGGCTATTTCTATTTCATTTTCTGCATCCGGTTCTGCGTCTGGCATAATTACAGTTATGCCTTTGTTATCTGCCTTTAGCTTATTATTGCTAGTTGGTTGTACTGCATCTTTATCTATAAATAACTTAGCTCTATTGGCCTCTAATATATCTTCTCTTTCTTTTAAAAACTGATCCAGTGTTGGTTCTTCTGCTTCTAAAATAGGAGATTCGTAGGGTTCATCTGATTTATTAAAGTTGGCAAGTACATTTTTTAGTTTTTGTTCTGGCCAGGTAAAAGTTGGGTTAAAACGCCAAACAATGTATGTAAATACACTTAATATTAATAGTGCACCTGTTCCTATATTTCCAATCCATTTTACAAACCAATCATTTAATAATTCGCCAACTGCACCACCCCAACTAAAGCTAGAGTTTTGAGAAAAAAAAGCAAAAGAGATACTTAAAATTACAAGGCCAATTGTTACATATTTGAGATTTCTAATTAATGAAAATATTTTTTTTCCAAATAGTAAGTTAACTCCTAATACAAAAAAGAAAGAACATAATAAAAATGAAACAACGCCAAAACCTTTATACATAAAAGTATGAGCTGTATAAGCACCAAGCACACCCAATAAATTATTTACATGTAGGTCGTTTACCGCAAATATTTTTACACCAAACTGATGCACTTTGTCTTGATCTTCTTGCCAAGTAAATAAATAAGAAGTAAATGCAACAAACAGAAAAATAGTAAATAGTAAACTCGATGCTCCAAGTATTTTGGTAGTTCTTTCATCTTTTGCAACTTCGGCAACTGATACATTAACTTCATTATCAGAAGTAAGCTGTTCAGCATTTGGTTGGTTAGATGATTTCTTTTTTAAACGATTTGCCATAAATTATTAGTTTCAAAACTCCTCTAAACTAAGTAACATTAGGCTTAAGCTGCAATCATGTGGATTACTTTTTGGGAACCAACATCTTCATGCTCATTGGTGGATAACCTTATGAAGAGTAGTTTTAAGTATTTTCGTTTTTTTTGCTAATACCAAATGCCAAACAGAGCCATCCAATTATAAAACATAAGCCTCCAATTGGGGTTATGGGTCCAACCCACTTTAAACCAGGTAAAACAAATGCTTCCTTGTATACCAATAAATACAAAGAGCCACTAAAAAGTATCATCCCAAGAATAAAAAAAATGCCAGCAAGCTGTATAAATTTGTTGGTGAAGGATTGATATAAAATTGCAGTAATAAATAAAGCAAATACATGATAAAATTGATAGTGTATTGCTGTTTCATAAGTTGAAACAACTGTATCGGCTACCATTTTTTTTAATTGGTGTGCACCAAATGCACCCATTACCACAGTAAGTGCCCCTAAAAAAGCTGAAATTTTTAAATAGGTTTTATGCATGGGAGGAAGTTTGAAAGTTTAAGGTTGAAAGTTTAAGGTTGAGGGTTTAAGGTAGTATATTCCAATTTCCTAACTCCCAATTCCACAAATCCACTTGCTATCTTCTAATTGTTTACTATTTAATTGAAGTGAAGCTTGGTTATAAAAGAACTTTCTTTCTTGCAATTTATTACGAATAAAGAGCTCTAACTCATTATTGGTTAAGTGTTTAATTAATGGCCGATGGATTTTTTCTTTAATCAATCTTTTTGTTAAAGCTCCAATATTTTCATTTAGCCAAATAGTGGTTCCTTGTGCATTCATCCATTGCATGTTGTTATTAAAACATGGTGTACCACCCCCAGTTGCTAGAATAAAATTTTGTTTATTTGAAAATGATTGTAGGGCTTTAGTTTCAGCATCTCTAAAAGTAGGTTCTCCATCTTCATCAAAAATTTGTGCAATAGTTTTACCCAAGGAGGTCTCAATAACTGTATCTAGGTCGTAAGCTTGTAAATTTAATTGTTGGGCAATTTGTGTGCTCCAAAAACTTTTTCCACTACCCATCATACCTATCAAAAATATTTTCATGCTTAACTTTTTAAATAGGCAATTATTTTTTGGGCAATAAATGTTTTAATTTTTTCCCAATTGGTGTTAATGTAAAGTTTTGGCATTGCATCTTTTTCTGCATCACCAAAATAATACATACTCATTAGTAGCTGACCAATATCATAAGATGGAAATTTAGCTTTAAACAAATCAATTAAAGGTTCAACCTCAAACTGTTTTAGTAAAACGTACAAATCAATAAAATCTTTTTTGCCACCTCTTCCAAAAATTGCTTTCATTTTTAAAGGAGCAATATCTTTAATGTCGGCAATTCTAATTCCTTCTATGAAATTTATTGGATATTTTAATGGTGTATGATTGTTAACAAAATCAACTTTTACGTTGTTTATGTAACAAAATAACATCGATTTATTATTATTTGTTCTTTGAAAAGCCTCGCCAAAATATTCTGATAAACTGTCGGCAAGATTTTCTGGTGAATAATCTTTATAGGTAAATAAATCAATGTCGATTGAATTTCTATGACCAATTTGTAATGCTAATCCAGTTCCACCAACCAAATAAAATTCTTGTAAAAAGGGAACCTCCATTAATTGATTTAATGTGCTGATAAGAATGGGTTCTGCGGTATGAGATTGTAACATCTGAATTGCTTTAAATCAATATTTAAATATCTACTCATAAAATACATAGATTTTTCTGTTAGGGTATTTGATGTAACAACAGCTTCCTTCAACTCCTCATCTGTATAAAACTTCAACACAGCTTTAATATCTTCTAAACCACCTCTACTTAATACCCTGCTTACTAAGTAGGTCTTATGTTCGTATGCATCTAGCAAACTAAGGTCTGCATCCCATAGTATTTTATCTTGTAATATTAATCCTTGTATATTCATAATTGCAGAAGCAATTTACTTAAATGCATTTAAACCAGTTACATCCATACCAGTAATTAATAAATGAATATCGTGTGTGCCCTCATAAGTTATTACACTTTCCAAATTCATCATATGCCTCATAATACTGTATTCTCCTGTAATGCCCATACCACCTAGCATTTGTCTTGCATCTCTAGCAATATTGGTGGCAATTTCGCAACTATTTCTTTTAGCCATACTTACTTGTGCTGGCGTAACTCTTCCTTCATTCATTAAAACACCCAAACGCCAAACCAATAATTGGGCTTTGGTAATTTCTGTAATCATTTCGGCTAATTTCTTTTGTTGCAACTGAAATCCACCAATTGGTTTATCAAACTGAATCCTTTCTTTACTATACCTTAATGCAGTATCATAGCAATCCATTGCAGCACCTAATGCTCCCCAAGCAATGCCATATCTAGCTTTAGTAAGGCAACTTAATGGCCCTTTTAAACCTTGTACATTTGGTAAAATATTTTCTTTTGGTACTTTAACATTGTCGAACACCAATTCACCAGTTGCACTTGCACGCAAACTCCATTTTCCATGAGTGGTTGGGGTGCTAAAACCTTCCATCCCACGTTCTACAATTAGACCTCTAATAATGCCAGCTTCATCTTTAGCCCAAACTACTGCAACTTGTGCAAAAGGGGCATTACTAATCCACATTTTTGCTCCATTTAAAATTACATGGTCGCCAGCTTCTTTAATATTGGTCAACATTCCACCAGGATCGCTGCCATGGTTAGGTTCGGTTAAACCAAAACAACCCAACCATTCGCCACTAGCCAGTTTTGGTAAAAACTTTCGTTTTTGTTCCTCACTACCAAAAGCGTTAATGGGGTACATAACCAAACTACCTTGTACCGATGCAGTAGAACGTACACCACTATCGCCACGCTCTAATTCTTGCATCATTAAACCATAAGAAATGTAATCTAATCCACCACCACCATATTCAATAGGTACGGTTGGACCAAAGCAACCCAATTCGCCCATTTGTTGTACTATTTGTATAGGAAATTCGGCACGTTGGGCGTATTCTTCAATAATAGGAGAGATTTCTTTCTTAACATAACTTCTTACCGATTCTCTAATTAGTTTATGTTCATCGGTTAATAAATCATCAACTAAATAATAATCGGGGCTTTGAAATAAATCTGCTCTTATTGCCATGTTACTAATTTTTTGGTTTGAATCTTTAATATGAAGTTCGAATACTATTATTTTAAATATTAACGGTTGTTAGTACAAAAATACAACTAGTGGTTGTTGTAAAATGTTTTTGTTTAATTTTTATTTATGCAAAAATGAGAACCAAAAAGTTGAACAGAAGTTTTTGGGCATTATTTATCTTGACTTACATAAATTTTATTTTTTTCCTTCAATTTTTCTTCTTCATATAGTTCAAAAAAATACCATCCAACCCTGTAAAAGTTTGACTTATCTAATATTAAATCTGTTTCTTTTACCTGATTTATTTGAAAAAGTTCTTCGCCACTTTCTGTGAAAAATACAATTCTATATTTTTTCTGTTTTGCTAAAGGGATGGTTATTCTAATAAATCCTTTTTCGTTGGTATAAACATAAATGGATGATTTCCAAAGTGGCTTATCAATGTAGGGCCTTATAATTACTTCATCATCGTCGAAGGCTTTAAGTATGGTATCTTTAGTATATCTGTTAATGGAATCTCTAAATTTTTTATAATCGTTATACTCTAATGTTGTAAATAAGGTATCTCTAGATGGTTTATATACTTTTATATACCTTTTATTGGGTTTATTATCATTGCTTGAATCTCGGATAATTGGGTCGCCAATTCTCGATGAAACAAAATTTGATGGACTAAATGCTTTTGTAAAAAAGTAGGCACCACCTTCAAAAACATATTGAATCCTATAAAAAACTTTGTAGCCAATTGGAACTTTATTGTCTATAAATCCATTTTTTGGTAACCAAGGCGATTGTGAGGAAAATATGGTTCTATAGTAACTAAGGCTATCAAACGATCTTTGAACTACCAATTGTACCATATTATTAAATGGGTTGGTCCAACTTACTTGTACTTTATCCTTACCTAAAAATACAGTTGTAAATTTTGGTAATGTATCTTGGGCAAATAAATTATTAGAAAATTGAAAAATTACTATAAATACAAATAATACTATACTTTTTAACATGGCTTCAAAGATAAAGGTTGGCATTATATCAAAACCTTAAAGTGTTGTTTGGTAACGATAAATTACCTTGTAATCCACCACTGTGAATAATTAATAGTTTGCTATCGGTAGCAAAATAGTTCTGGTTAATTAAATCAGATATTGCAAATAATAGTTTTCCAGTATAAACAATATCTGTAGGTATTTTTTCAAACTGCCATAGTTGATTCATCCAATTAATCAGACTTGCTGGGTGTTTTGCATATCCTCCAAAATGATAGTTGTGTAATATTTCAAATGGTCTAGATTGAACTTCTGCAGGCAATAAATTTTTAATATCAGCTGCCATATTTATATACCCTTTTAAAGCACTAATACCCATTATTTGTTGGTTGGGTAAAGATGCATTTATTATTCCTGCAATCATAGTACCAGTGCCACAACTGCACAATATATGTGTGTAGGATTGCTTATTTACCAAGTTCAAAATTTCGGAGGCTCCCAACATGCCTAAATGACTATATCCACCTTCATTTATCCAATAACACGGTATATTCAATTTTTTTTCTAACTCACTTTTATTGGTAAACTCTTCTCTTGTTACAAATATTAATTCCATTCCAAAAACAACTGCAGCGTTTAGTGTTGCAGATAAATTTTTAGGCTGTTCCCCACGTATTAGTCCTATACTTTTTATACCAACAGTTTTACAAGCAAAAGCTGTAGCTACGATGTGGTTGCTAAATGCACCACCAAAAGTTGCAATGGTGTTGTGGTTTTGCTCAATGGCTTGTAGTATTTGATATTTAAGTTTAAACCATTTGTTGCCACTTACAATGGGATGTATTTTATCTAACCTTAGTACATCACTTTCTACCTTATTAAATAGGGGAGAAGTTAATTTTTGAATATCAATTTTCAAATCTATATGCAACATTTTCTTTAAAAGGTTTAACCATTATCTTCGCACAACTTAAAACAAAAGTATGCAACCTACATTAGTAATTTTAGCAGCAGGTATGGCAAGCCGTTATGGAAGCATGAAACAAGTGGAAAGTTTTGGCCCCTCGGGCGAAACAATTATGGAATACAGTATTTACGATGCCATAAAAGCTGGTTTTGGAAAAGTAGTTTTTATAATAAGAGAAGAATTTTATGAAATGTTTGCCCAAAATATTGGGAAAAAATTGACTGGTAAAATTGAAGTTGATTATGTTTTTCAGGCTTTAACAAGCTATACAGAGGGCAGAAATATACCAAAAGAAAGAACAAAGCCTTGGGGTACTGCTCATGCTGTACTTTGTTGTAAAGAAAAAGTAAAAGAGCCATTTGTTGTTATAAATGCCGATGATTTTTATGGTTACGATGGATTTGTAAAGGCGTATCAATTTTTAATGAATGAAGCAAGCACAACTAACTATGCAATTATTGGATACCAATTAAAAAAAGCATTGAGCGATAATGGAAGTGTAAGCAGGGGTGTTTGTAGCGTTGATGATCGAGGCAATTTAATCGATATAAATGAGCGTACTAAAATTTATAGAAACGAAGCAGGAATTATTACTTATGAAGATACTGATGGATTGCATGAAGTAAGTGAAGACGCAAGTGTTAGTATGAACTTTTTTGCTTTTCATGAAAATTTTATTAATAATTGTGCCGCCCATTTCGATGATTTTTTAGACAACCAAATAAATAACCCAAAAGGCGAATTTTTTATTCCTTTAGTGGTAGATAGGTTTGTTAAAAATAGTGAGGGAACTGTTAAGGTAATTCCAACTTCGGCACAATGGTTCGGTGTTACTTATAAAGAAGATGCACCAGGTGTTCAAGCTAGCATTGATGAATTAATTAAAGCAAACGAATATCCAAATAACTTGTGGCAGTAACTGTGTAAATCGTTTTATAACAAATTCAGCCATGACCATTTCCATTTGTAATCAATTACTCAATCTGGCTTAAAGAAAATTTATGGTTCTTTTCTGCTATTTTTTTTAATGTTTACATCATTCATAGTCAAACGTAATACATATAATTTGTTAGCGATAGGGTAGCTTAATATTCAACCATAACTCTTTCGACCGAGCCCTCTTTAGAAAAAGTAAAACTGGCATAAGCTGGGGGGAAGTCCTTAAAGGCACCCTTCCACCAATTTCCACTTATCGCACCATTGCAATAGTATTTTATTCCCAAATATTCAACTTCATCTTGTAAATGAATATGACCGCTCAGGCAACATTTAATATTTTTATATTTTTTAAACAACTGAATAATATTTCTGCTATCTACGTGTAATAAAGCTCTTGAAATTTTCCAATCACCATTTGGCTCATTTTTATCATAAAAAACGGCTGAGCAAAAAGAAACAATTGGAATGTGAGAAACAATACAAATATGCTGATTTAAAGGGGTATTATTCAATTCTTTCTCCAGCCAAGTCATTTGCTCCTCATCCAATCTTGCAATATAACCTCCATTGTTTTCTTGTGTCGAATCTAATACAATGAATTTCCAATTTTGGTGCTCAAAACTATAAAATCGGTTAGGCATTTTGTGTTGCTCAATTACCCAATTTTTACTATACAATTTATCTAATTTAACTTCTGGGTCTATTAGTTGCCATCCCCATACATCATGGTTACCAATGCAATGAAAAATTGGTAGTTTATTTTCAGACGCTAAAACTTTGTTCCAAATTAACCACTGTTCCTCAACTTTTTGTTTGGATACTTTTAACCCATCCATGATTGCATCTCCACCATTAATAATGAAATCAACTTTAGGTGTTAATTCGTTTACATGTTTAAATGCCTTCTTCATACCCTGTTCTGCAATTTCAGTTGGCTTTACATGAATATCAGTTAAAAATCCCACACGAAATGATTGTTTTCCTTTTTCGTCGTTTGTTGCATTTACGGTTTTCGAAATACCGATAGCACCCAATGCTAGCAAGCTGTTTTTTAAAAAAGAACTACGTTTCATGGAATTAGTTTTATAAAAAAATATAAAATAATTATAAGTAGAATGAGTTGCAACTATTTTCAAAGATATTCCTATTTTATACAGAAGCGAAGTTTAAAAACAAAGCTGAACGAAATGAAACAGTTGTTCGATTGTGATGAGATTTGGATAAAAATAATTCTGTTATAAACTTATTCAATTAATTATAAGCCTTGTTCTTAAGATTAGGATTCACATTGATGGAGTGGTTGATTACATGTTATTCTATATATGAAGATTCTTCTGGCAGAGTAATCGCAAACTGAATAAAAAGCTTTAGTTTTTCTCAAAATCAGGTCTATTTTTTTTTACTTATTTTGCAATGTATAAATAATACATAAAAGTTATTTTTGCTAATTTCAAGGTGCATCTTTTTAGCCTATTGTAAAGAAATTAATTTAAATCTTATAAAGTATCAATTATGAAACTCATTACTGTCAGCATTTTATTATTTATTGCAAATTTCGGTCTTGCTCAATCAAGCAGATTGAGTGAACAAATTGGGAACGTAAAAAAAATAACTCCCTACAATTCAAATAATAGGGTTTGCTATTGGTATGAATTAACCAATGGTTTTGCAGAAATTAGTTTCATAAATGCTACCATTGTTCGGGTTCGAGTAACCAGAGAAAAACCAACAACCGATTTTTCTTTTGCTATCGAGAGCCCGGAGAAGTTTAATAATTTTACTGTTAAAGAAGAAGAACAACTAAATAAAAATATTTATTTAACTGGAGCTTTAAAGGTTGAAGTTGATAGTAAACCATTTAGGGTAAATATTTACAGCACTGCCGGAAAGTTGTTGTGTGGCGATGATGAAACTTTGGGAGTTAGCTGGTTTGGTACTCAAGTAAGTTGTTATAAAAAATTGCATAGCAGCGAAAAATTTATTGGCCTTGGCGAAAAAACTGGTGGAATTAATAGAAGAGGCATTTTTTTTGAACATTGGAATAGTGATGTGCCAGGATATGCTTCAAATGCAGATCCTTTATATTCAACAATTCCATTTTTTATTGGGATACACGATAGTTTAACGTATGGAATTTTCTTTGACAACACCCACAAATCTTATTTCAATTTTGGTGGTGGTGCTGATGAAGAAATTTTTCATTTTGGGGCCAACGATGGTGAAATGAATTACTATTTTTTTGGAGCTAATACGGTTGAACAAATTATTAAAGATTATACTGATTTAACTGGTCGTACTACAATGCCTCCATTATGGAGTTTGGGATTTCAACAAAGCCGATGGGGCTACGATAATCCTGAACAATTGTTAACCATTGCCAAAACCTTTAGAGAAAAAAAAATGCCTGCCGATGTAATTGTAAGTGATATTAATTATATGGACAATTACAAAATTTTTACTTGGAACAATAAATTCACCAATGTAAAAGGCATGCTTTCCGAAATGAAACAAATGGGTTTTGATATGGTTACCATCATTGACCCTGGTATTAAAGTCGAAAAAGGATACAAAGCTTATGAAGAAGGGTTAGCAGCTAAACATTTTGCTACTTACCCAGGGGGTAAAAATTATATTGGTCATGTTTGGCCTGGTCGTTGCCATTTTCCAGATTTTACAAAAGATACCACTAGAAAATGGTGGGGAAATAGTTTTAAAGATGCTTATGTAAGCAATGGAGTTCGTGGTTTTTGGAACGATATGAACGAACCTGCTGCTTGGGGAAGAGAATTTCCAAACCTAATAGAGTTTGGTGAAGCCAGAAATAAACAAACACTCTTTACAGTAAAAAATGTATATGGTTTGTTAATGAGTAAAGCTACTTATGAAGGAACTAAAAAATTAATGAATGGGCAAAGGCCTTTTGTTTTAACGAGAGCCGCTTATGCAGGCATTCAAAAATACAGTGCTCAATGGACAGGCGATAATGTCAGTACCGATGAACACATGTTGTTAGGGTTTAGATTATTGAATAGTATGGGTGTTAGTGGTGTGCCATTTGTAGGTATGGATATTGGTGGTTTTATGGGTAACCCAACACCCGAATTATTTGTTCGTTGGATGAGTTTGGCAGTGTATTCTCCTTTGTTTCGAAATCATACACATTATGGCTACAACTATCGTGAACCTTGGTTATTTGGCGAATACAATACCATTAAAATAAGAAAAATATTAGAACAACGCTATCAACTATTACCTTACTTGTATAGTTCTTTTTATGAAGCACATAAAACTGGCTTACCCATTAATAGAATGTTGCCCATTAATTATACTTACGACGATAATGTATACAACTCAAAATATGAAAATCAGTTTTTATTTGGAAATAATGTATTGGTAGCTCCTTGTACATCTACCCAACAAATTACAGAAGTTTATTTACCTGGTAATGAAAAATGGTACAAGCAAAGCAATGATAAATTGTATAATGGTGGCGAAAGTTGTTTTGTACATTCACCCTTAGAAGACCTGCCAGTTTTTATAAAAGCAGGTGCAATTATACCAATGCAAAACACGGTGCAAAATACCAAAGAAAAGGGCGATGGAATTTTGCTATTACATGTTTATAAAGCCAATAAGGCTAATAATTTTACTTATTATGAAGACGATGGCGAAACCTATAATTATGAGGCAGGAAGTTATTACAAAAGAAATATTTTATATGATGGATCTTCTAATAAATTAATGCTCGAAAGAAAAGAAGGAAACTACACATCTAGATTCACAAAACTAAAAGTAGTACTACATGGCTTTGATAAAAAAGGTAATCTTGAATTTAATTTAGTAGATGCTGCTATGATTATTGATTTGCAAGAATAAAGAATACATCATTTAACCGCATATACAACTTTGCCGTCTTTTAGAATATAGTTGGTACCTTTTATATTTTGAACTTCGTTATTAGCCAAGGCCGTAAAATCTGTTACATCCTTATCCATAAAGCATAATCTGCCCTTGGTGGCATATGCGATGTTTACATAATCGGGATGAGGGCCTAAATCGTTGCCACATATTATTATATTAATTGGCTTTCTAATTTTATTAACCAATTGAATGTCTTTAACTGGTGCCCAACTGTCGGCAATTAACACAATATCTTCATAATTATTAAACATTTCAATTGCTTTAATTAAAGCTTCACAATCGTTTTCTGCTAAATCGCCCCCACTGCCTTTCATCATAACTCTTTCTATGAGACTCCCCAATTGTGCTGCATTTTCATAAACTTCCCCATAAATACCACCTGTATTTCCAATTTCTTTTAATTCGTTTTGTTTGCCATCGCCATCATTAAAACAAACAAATGCATTCAAGAATTGATTGTCTGTTAAACGACTTATCCATTGAATTACTTGAGCATTGTACCTGCTCATGCTACTAGTAACATCGGCAACCACCAGTAACCGTTTAAAATTATTTCGACTTATTACTCTAAAAAAAGTGGAGTCGGTTTTTAACACTACAACCGGTTTTATTTTTACTGGTAAATATTCTTCTTTTTTTGGTAGAGCATCTAATAAAACATACAATGAATCTTTGGTAAAATCCAAATCATCTTCTTTGCCCGAAATTATTTTATAACGCAAAGCATCTTTAGTGGCTAGTGTAACTACAGAATCTCTTTTTACAAATTCCTCTTTAATTAAACTTTTATTTTGACTAATGAGTTTAATAAACCTATCGAACAAAGAATTATAAATATTTCTGTTGTTATGTATGGCATCCCAGTTTCTTACTTTTTCTTTTTTCTTGGGTGTTTTTTTTACTTCAGGTATGGCTTCTGGCTCTGGTTCTGGCGTTACTGCCCTTATATAATCGATTTCTTTATTCCACTCCTTCGCTGTAATAGGTAATCGGTAGTTAATCACAAATCCGTGCAACATATCCTTTGCAGAATTTTTATCAAAACCATTCATTTGCCGAATAATTAACCATTGTGTTAATTTATTTTTTAGTGCATTGGGTAAATATTTATTTAACTGGATAAATCTGCTTCTATTTAAAGGTTTTAAATCTAAACTAGCCGGATAATCAGTAAAAACTAAGTTGATAGAAAGTATCTCAGCATCATTTAATAAACTTATTCCTGCTGTATCAATAAAATTACTTTTACAAAATTCCATTTTAAAAACCTTCGTACTAAAGTTATTCTCTTGAATTTGGTAAACTGGAATTTTTATAGTTTTATTGTTTATGAGTGAGTCAACAAAGTTGCCAACCTGTTGTGCATGCAGGCAAGGATAAATGCCAATAAGTTGAACAAAAACTGAAATTGCTATGTTATTAATCAACTTCATTCTACTAAACTAGCAAAACTTATTTGAAATTGAAAGTATTATACCAAAATTATCAGGCTTGTTAGTAAATAATTATTTAAACAAATATTACTTAATGGCTGTTAACATCTTACTTTTATTAACTATAAACATATTGATAGTAAATATAAATTTTTAAAAAAAGATGTACTAACCGATTAAAAAAAGAACAAATGAATCAAAAACCACTAGATGATTTAACCATTGAAGAGCTAAAAAAGCAAGAAAAAATACTGAAATTAACAAGCGGCTTTTTAGGAGCAGCTATTTTGATTATTACTAGTACAGGCATTTTTTTAACAGTAGTCAAAAAAAGTTTTAGTTTTTTTAATCTCTCAGCACTTTGCTTTATACCTATTTTTATCATGAATGTAAATAACTTAAAAAAGGTTGCAGCCGAAATTAAATCGAGGAATATATAATTTAAAATTCAATTTCTTTTTATTAACTAATGGATTTATTTTCAACCACTACCAATAATTTTAATAATTTATTACCTACAGATGGAGAGGTGTATTATTATGGAAAAATATTTACTTTAAAAGAAGCAAATGTTTTTTACAATAAATTAATAGAAAATATCGAATGGAAAAATGATGAGGCTTTTATTATGGGTAAGCTAATTATTACTAAGCGTAAAGTTGCTTGGTACGGTGAAAAAGCTTTCGAATATACTTACTCAAAAACTACCAAAAGTGCCTTTCCTTTTACTAAGGATTTAGTAGCTTTAAAAAAAATAGTAGAACAACATACCAACGAAACCTACAACTCATGTTTATTAAATTTGTACCACAATGGTACCGAAGGAATGGGTTGGCATAGCGATGGTGAAAAAGATTTAAAAAAAAATGGTGCAATTGCTTCTTTGAGTTTTGGAGCCGAAAGAAAATTTGCTTTTAAGCATAAAATAAATAAGCAAAAAATTGATATACAATTAGAAGATGGTAGTTTATTGGTTATGAAGGGCGAAACCCAAACCAATTGGCAGCACCGATTGCCACCAACTACTTTAATTCAAAAACCTCGAATTAATTTAACCTTTAGAACCATTGTAGATTAATATCCCCTAGAGCCCTAGTAAAATTCGACATTTTCTTTTTTATACATACATTTTTTAAGTTGGTAATTAACTTAAAACAGTCAATTTTGAAGAATGAATAAATATGTTTTATCTCTCTTAATTTTTTGCTCATCTATATCGGCCTGTAGCCAACAAAAGATTAATAGTTTAACTGCCGAAGCGTTTGAAAAAGGTATTTTGCAAGCCAACATTCAATTGTTAGATGTAAGAACTGCTTCCGAATTTAATACTGGGCATTTGAAGAATGCTTTGCAAGCAAATTTTAATAATGAGAAAGAGTTTAACGAAAGGGTGCAGCACTTAGATAAAAGCAAACCAGTATATGTGTATTGTTTATCTGGTGTAAGAAGTGCAAGTGCATTAACCCAATTACAGGCACAAGGCTATACCCAAGTATATCATTTAAAAGGGGGGATTAATGCTTGGAAACAACAAAACAAAGCTGTACAAAATGCAGTAGTAATGCCACAACTTTCACAAAACGATTATGATAAAGCCATTAAAACCGATAGTTTAGTTTTGGTAGATTTTGGTGCAGATTGGTGTCCACCCTGTAAAAAAATGGAACCAATTATAGCAACTTTTTTAAGTGAAATGCCTAATGTAAAATTATTTAAAGTTGATGGGGGTGTAAATATTAACTTAATGCAAACAATGCAAGTTGAGGCTTTACCTGTTTTTATTATTTATAAAAACGGAAAATTAGTTTGGAGAAAACAAGGTATAGTTACATTAGAAGAGTTGAAGCAACAACTAAAATAACTATTTTTTATAGGTGCATTTGTACAATTTGTTCTAATTGTTTGGCAGTAACAACGCCAGATTGTCTCCATTTTATTTCACCCTTTTTAAAAACAATTAACGTTGGTACACCTTGTATGTTATTGGCTTTGGCTGCTGCAGGATTTTTATCAATATCTATTTTAATAATTGTTACTTTTTCTTTTAAGTTGTCTTTTACTTGTTTTAAAATGGGAGCCATTGTTTTACATGGACCACACCACTCAGCAAAAAAGTCTACCAAAACTGGTTGTTCGCCATTAATAAGGTTACCGAAGCTGTTAGGATTTGTTGGCATTTTTTTTATTTTCTTTTTTAAATAAACTAAATACTATGGCTCCAATTAAACCAAAATACATACTGCTATTTATTGGTTTTGAGGTAATGGAACATGTGCCAGATGCACAACCAATATTTTTCCAATATAACCACCCAATTAATGCCCCCAATAAAGCTCCAATCATAATTAATCTGTTTTCATTAAACCACTTCTTCATAGCTTATTTCTTTTGTTGTACTTTCTGAATTAGCTGTTTTGCTATTGTTACATACCATTGTACCGCAGCACCCAATATTTAACAATGCCATAGCTGCAAACAACAAGCCAATTAATGCAAAAATGTATTGCTTTGTAATAATGCCTTGTATAATAATAATAATTCCCAACACCAATCGAACAAAACGCATCAAATTCCAATTAATCAATAGTTTTTTCATTTGTTAAGTTATTGTATTTACAAAAGGGTTTTGGGGCAAACATAATTAGTTGTGTTAAATAGATTAGTTTCTTTAGTTGCTTTAAAACCACCTAATACATTAACTAAATTAGTATAGCCTCTTGCCTTTAAAATAGATATAAAAATCATAGATCTATAACCACCTGCACAATGCACATAAGTTATTTTGTCTTTAACAATACTAGCTATATTGGCGTTAATAAAATCTAAAGGAATATTAGTTACTTGTTCTATGTGTTCACTATCAAATTCACTTTTTTTGCGTACATCAATCACATTTTTTTTTGTAAAATCAATTACCTCAGCCAATTCAGTTGCAGTAATACAATGTATATTTTCAACTAGTTTATTGGCATTTTTCCAAGCATCAAACCCACCGGCTAAGTATCCAATACAAAAGTCGTATCCAACACGAGCTAACCTCGTAATAATTTCTTCCTCTCTTCCTGTTTCGGCAACCAATAAAATGGGTTGTTTAATATCTGTAATTAGTGTGCCAACCCAAGGGGCAAAATTTCCATCAATACCAATGTTAATAGCGTTTGGAATAAATCCATTTGCAAAAACTTCTGGAGTTCTTGTATCTAAGATTAAGGCTTCGGTTTCATTAAATGCTGCTTCAAAAGCTTTAACGCTTAAAGCATGTTTACCTCTTTCTAAAACAGTATCAATGCTGTCATATCCTTTTATATTCATTAATACGTTTAAAGGAAAATAGGCTGGTGGAGCAACCAAACCACTAAGCACTTCTTTTTTAAATTGCTCTTTGGTTAAGTTGATGTTGAGGGCATAGTTTACTTTTTTTTGATTGCCTAAAGTATCGGTAGTTTCTTTACTCATGTTTTTACCACAAGCACTACCAGCCCCATGTGCAGGGTAAACAATAATATCATCATTTAATGGCATAATTTTATTGTGTAAAGAATCGTACAAATAGCCAGCTAACATATCCTCTGTTAAACTAGCGTTTACTTTTTGTGCTAAATCTGGTCGGCCTACATCGCCAATAAATAGAGTATCGCCAGTAAAAAGTGCAGTGGGTTTGCCATTTTCATCTTTCAATAAAAAGCAACTGCTTTCCATGGTATGACCTGGTGTATGGAGTACTTCAATAGTAATTCTTCCTAATTTAAAAACTTCTCCATCGGTAGCTGCATAACAATTAAAACCACAGTTTGCGGTTGGGCCGTACACAATTTTTGCACCAGTTTTGTTGCTTAAATCAATATGGCCACTCACAAAATCGGCATGAAAATGTGTTTCAAAAACGTACTTTATAAAGGTGTTATTTTTTTTTGCTTTTTCAATATATGGTTCAACTTCACGTAAGGGATCTATAATGGCAACTTCTCCATTGCTTTCAATATAATAAGCACCTTGTGCTAAACATCCAGTATATATTTGTTCAATTATCATAACAATTATTTAGAATGCAAAATTGCATGGCAATTTTTTTGTAAAACGTGATAATTGTCACATGCAAAAAAAGTAATTAAAATAGAAGCTCAACATTGTTTCTGTGAATTTTTATTTTGCCTCGCTCTGCCATTTTCTTCATTAGTCTAGAAATAACTTCTCTTGATGAGTTTAGCTCATTAGCAATTTCTTGGTGTGTAATAGGTATTAAGTTACTTTGCAAAACATGTTGATGTTTTTTTAAATAAAACTCTATACGTTCATCCATATTTCTAAAAGCAATTTGATCTACGGTAAGTAATAAATCTTCGAATCTTGCTTTGTATGTTTCTATCACAAATTTGTACCAAGTTTTGTATTCTGCCATCCACGTTTCCATGCACATCAAGGGAATTAGTAAAATTTCTGAATCGGCAACACCTTTAACCAATAATTTGCTTGTTTCTTGTTTCATAACACAAATCATGGTTAATGCACAAGCCTCACCTGGTTGTATATAGTACATAAAAAACTCATTGCCATCTTCATCTTCTCGGTAAACTTTTAATAGACCAGTTAAAACTAAAACAGACGACCGAATATTTTGTCCTGTATGTATCAATACTTCCTCATTCTTAATATTTTTCAATAAGGCATTGGTATTAATACTGTTTATTAATGCATCTTCAAAGGTTGGAAATTTTTCTTGTATGGATTCGACCAAGTGTTTCATAAAACTTACAATTATTTCTTATTTCACCTTTCTATATTCATTAATTATTTCAACAATATTGCTATAACTATTTGTTAAACATTTTTCAATTGTTATGCTATTTGCCCAAATAACCTCCTCAATATCCTCTTCAGTTTGTGGGGTAGGTATTTGATTTTCGGTAATACTCATTACATACCACCAGGTTTCTTTTATTACATCTTCACCCACCCATTTGTCGAAATATTCATGATAGGTTTTGCCAATTAATTCGTCTAGTTTAATATTTGTTATACCAGTTTCTTCTTCCACCTCACGTACAGCACAGGTTTCAATAGTTTCACCTACGTCTAATTTGCCTTTTGGTAAATCCCATTTGCCACGCCTAAAGATGATTAATAATTCATTATTTTGGTTAAATACCAAACCACCTGCTGCTAAAATTGTTTTTTTATTCATAGTATTGTTAATAATAATTTGCAATCTACAATCTTAAAATTAAATTCAACTTTATCTTCGCTGCATGACAAATGAAAAAGCCGTAGCCGAAAAATTATTACAAATTCAAGCCATAAAATTAAGTCCTCAAAACCCATTTACCTGGGCAAGTGGTTGGAAAAGTCCTATTTATTGCGACAATCGAAAAGTACTTTCTTTTCCTTTTATTAGAGATTTTATTAAAAGTGAAATGTGTAATGTGGTCTTCGAAAACTTTGCAGAGGCTAATTTGTTGGCTGGTGTTGCAACTGCTGGTATTGCTTGGGGAGCAATGACAGCAGACCAACTTAAACTGCCCTATATTTATGTACGACCTAAGCCTAAAGAACATGGATTGGGTAATCAAATAGAAGGTAGTTACGAAGCTGGCCAGAAAGTAGTGGTAATCGAAGATTTGGTTTCTACTGGTAAAAGCAGTTTGCAAGTGGTTGATGTGTTAAAAAATGCTGGATTAGAAGTGGTGGGTATGGTCTCAATTTTTACTTACGAATTCGAATTAGCTGCAAATTCTTTTGCAGAGGCTGGTGTTAAATACCAATCGTTAACTAATTACAGTAGTTTAGTTGAAGTAGCTATCGAAAAAAATATTATTTCGGCCGACATGGAAAGTTTATTAATGAATTGGAGAAAAGATCCTGCAAATTGGCAAGGTGTTTGATTTATATAAAAAATTAATTGTTACAAACGCTAAAAATTTTACATGAAAAAAATATTCATCTTCACTTTATTCATTTCGGTTTGCACCATTACCAATGCTCAAGTAATGGCCTCAAAACCTCAAGCAGCGATTATAAAATCTGCTAACTTACGTTGCTGGGAGTGTAGAGAAAAATTAGATAAATATTTAACTGGTCAAAATAATAGCTACTTAGAAAATGGGTTGGTTGAGTGGAAATTTGATTTATTGAAGGGGGAGTTGAAAATTAAATTTTTACCAGACAGAACCAGTATTGAAGATATTAGAGCAGCATTAAACAATGCAGGTTTTGATGCCGATACCGAGAAAGCAGAACCTGAAGCCTATAAAAAATTACCATCTGCTTGTAAAAGGGTAGAGGAGGGTGGTGGCCCTAAAAAAGGTGCACCCTGTCATTATCAACCTAATTAATTTGCATTACAATATACCCGAATCGGCAAAGCTAAAATAGCCTTCGTCGCTTACAATAATATGATCCATAACTTTAATATCTAGTAATGCTGCCGCCGACTTAATTTTTTCTGTTATCAACTCATCTTGTCGGCTAGGTTTTAAATTGCCACTTGGGTGGTTATGTCCCAAAACAATGCTGGTTGCATTATTGGCTAGTGCCGTTTTTAATATGATTCTTACATCTACAATTGTACTATTAATTCCACCTTCACTCATCACTTCATGATGTACTACTTTATTGCCAGTATTTAAAAAAATTGCTACAAAAACCTCATGCTTGTAATATTGATAATTGGTTTTTAAAAATTGGGCAATTTCTTTACTGCTAATAACTTTTTCTTTGGTAATTTTTTGTGTATCTCTTCTAAGGCCTAGTTCTAATGCAGCAGCAATGGTTATGGATTTTGCTGGCCCTAAGCCTTTTACTTTTTTTTGTAGCATTTCCTTTACAGATAATTGAGCCAATTTCTGTAAGCTATTATCTGTTTTTTGTAGTAACTCTTTGGCTAGCTCAACTGCACTTTTATCTCTTGTGCCATTGTTAATTAAAATGGCTAATAACTCAGAATTACTTAATGTGTTTGCACCTTTTAAAAATAGCTTTTCTCTGGGTCTATCATCTTCACTCCAGTCTTTTATACCTGCCATACAGTTATTATTTAAATAAATAAATTAATAAACAAATAAATCTTTCCAATAAAAATCCACATTTTTAATTAAACCGTAAAATCAAATTTCAAAGCTAGGTTTGTAGCAGTTATCTTCGCCACACATTCTACTGTTATGATGAATCCTTCTGTAAAGATTTTTTCTGGCACAGGTTCGCAAAAATTGGCCGAAAAAATTGCCCAACGCTTTGGCACACCTTTGGGTAAAGTAAACATCCAAAAGTTTAGCGATGGCGAATTTCAGCCCATTTTTTTAGAAAGTATTCGTGGCGATTATGTTTTTTTGGTTCAAAGTACTTTTGCACCTACAGAAAACTTAATGGAGCTGTTGTTAATGATTGATGCTGCTAAACGGGCAAGTGCTCATAGAATTGTTGCAGTAATACCCTACTATGGTTTTGCAAGGCAAGATAGAAAAGACAAGCCACGTGTTGCTATTGGCAGTAAACTAATTGCCACTTTATTAGAAGCAGCTGGTGCACATAGGGTAATTACCATGGATTTACATGCCCCTCAAATTCAAGCTTTTTTTGATATACCAGTTGATCATTTAGATAGCAGTGCAATTTTTATTCCCTATATCGAGCAACTAAAACTACAAAACCTAACATTTGCTGCACCCGATGTAGGTAGCACCAATCGTGTAAGAGAAGTAGCTAGCTATTTTAATTGCGAAATGGTGATTTGCGATAAGCACAGAAAACGTGCCAATGAAATTGCCAGTATGGTGGTTATTGGAGATGTAAAAGACAGAGACATTATTTTAATTGATGATATTTGTGATACTGGTGGTACCCTTGCAAAAGCTGCAGGTTTGCTAAAAGAGAAAGGAGCCAGAAGCGTAAGAGCTTTTTGTACCCATGCTGTATTAAGTGGTAAGGCCTATGAAAATATAGAGAATAGTGTGCTCGAAGAGTTGGTTGTATGCGATACAATACCCATGAAACAGGAAAGCAAAAAAATCAAATCTATTTCTGTAGCCGATTTATTTGCCATTGCAATAAGAAACGCTTACGAAAATAAGAGCATTACCAGCTTATTTGTACATAGCCAATTGAGAGGAAGGGATAAATAAGTTTTATTGTTTAGTAGTTTAATTAGTTTAAGGAGTTTACAAAGTAAACTCCTTATTTATTTTTTCATAAAAGAGATAATAAGTTCAATATCAATTGGTTAATAACCTATTAAACTTCCTAAACTTTTAAACTTCAAACCAGTTTATTTTCCTTACTTTTGCACTCCAAAAAATAAAATAAATGAAAACAGTTACAATCGAAGGACAACTGAGGACCGAATTTGGCAAAAAAGCCACCCGCCAAGTACGCTCTCAGGATGCAGTGCCAGCTGTAATTTACGGAGGTGCAGCAGAAATTAACTTTTCTGCAAGTGCAAAGGCTTTTAAACCATTGGTTTATACAGCAGAGTTTCAAATTGCAGAAGTAAACATTGCTGGTAAAGTGTACAAATGCATTTTAAAAGATTTGCAATTTGACAAGGTTTCTGATGCTTTAATTCACATTGATTTATTAGAATTAGTTGATGACAAAAAAGTTATTGCTACTTTACCATTAAAATACACTGGTAACTCTATTGGTGTTAAAGATGGTGGTAAGTTGGTAATTAAAATGAAAAGTTTAAAAGTTAAAACTTTACCTAAGTATTTAAAAGAGTTTATTGAAGTTGATATTACCAACTTAACAATTAACGAAAACTTAAGGGTTGAGGATGTAAAAGCAGATAGCATGGAAGTAATGAACTCTCCACGTATTCCAATTGCATCTGTTGTAATGACTCGTCAGTTGAAGCAAGAAGAAGCAACTAAAGACGAAAAGAAAAAATAAATTAATTGAATTTTTTATAAACCCTTCAAAATTTTTGGAGGGTTTTTTTTGCTTAACACTTCATTACTTTTGCAACATGAGTAAGTTTTTAATTGTTGGCTTGGGTAATATTGGTAACGAGTATAAACATACACGCCACAATATTGGGTTTGATGTAGTTGAAGCCTTTGCAATAAAACACGGTGGCTTTTTTAAGCTAGATCGGTTGGCAGAAGTTGCAGAAGTAAAATGGAAAGGCAAAATTTTTATTTGCATAAAACCTACTACTTATATGAATTTAAGTGGTAAAGCCTATAAATATTGGTTAGATAAAGAAAAAATTGAAATAGACAATACTTTAACTATTGTGGATGATTTGGCTTTGCCTATTGATAAACTACGATTGAGAAGCAGTGGCACCGATGCTGGTCATAATGGACTAAAAGATATACAACTAATAATGGGCACCGATAAATACCCAAAACTTCGATTTGGTATTGGCAACAACTTTAATAAAGGTATGCAGGCCGACTTTGTTTTAAGTAAATGGTTGCCAACCGAACAGCCAATCGTAAATAAAAAAATTGAAAAAAGTATCGAAATAATAGAATCTTTTGCAACAATTGGTATTGAAAGAACAATGAATACAGTAAATAATTTACTCTTTGCATAATAAAAGAGTCATTTTATCTGTTATAGCTTAAGGAAAAATAGTCATTAGGCATTTTTTATTAATATCTGTTCATTTTTATGATGTGATTTTATAAATGCTTATTATTATTTTAAACAGCTTACTATGAAGATATTTTGTGTTGGACGTAATTATGTAGATCATGCAAAGGAATTAGGTAACGATATACCCGACGAGCCTGTAATTTTCATGAAGCCAAAAAGTGCTCTACTTCAATTAAATACCCCTTTTTATTATCCAGAGTTTAGCAATGAACTTCATTACGAGGTTGAACTGGTGCTTCGAATTTGTAAAAATGGTAGATATATACCCGAAAGACAAGCAAGCAAATACTATAATGCAATTAGTGCAGGCATAGATTTTACTGCCAGGGATATTCAAAACGAATTAAAGAAAAAGGGATTGCCCTGGGAGAAAGCAAAGGCGTGGGATAATAGTGCCATCATTGGCAAATGGGTTGATGTGAACCCAACTATGTTAAATAACCCCATCAATTTTTCTTTAACCAACAATGGTGAACAGGTTCAAAAAGGCAATAGCGATGATATGTTGTTTTCGTTCGATCAAATTATTGCCAACATTTCAAATTACTTTTCTTTAAACATTGGCGATGTTGTATTTACTGGTACACCAGCTGGTGTTGGCGAATGTGTGGTGGGCGATATTTTAGAAGGTTTTTTGGAGGCAGATAAATTATTTGAACTAGAGATTAAATAAACAATAAGTTGATTATTGATATATAGTTGAAGGCCTTGGGATTACGAATGTAATTTTAATTTTAAAGGGTATTCGTGAATTGTCATTTGAAGCGTTAGCTGTAAAGCTTTGCTGAACACTACAAGCGTAAAGCCCAAGAACAAAAGCTGATAAAAGTTCTACAGTTGATAGCCCAAATTACAAAAAACTTGGGGTGGAAAACTTTGATAGGTTTCATAACTTCTTACCATAGTTATATAGTTACTTAAGATGTAAGATATTTACTACAATGCAACATCCAGAAATTTTATTAAAGGCCTATAAGCTAATGGTTACAGCAAAAGCCATGTGCGATACCTATGATAACAATAGAAGTATTTGCAAATATGTTCATTCATCGTCTAGGGGCCACGAAGCCATACAAATTGCAACAGGCTTACAATTGCAGCCACAAGATTGGGTTAGCCCCTATTACAGAGATGATAGTTTAATGCTCTCAAGTGGTTTTTTACCATACGAATTAATGTTACAATTATTGGCAAAAAAAGACGATCCATTTAGTGGTGGTCGATC
>JANOZK010000067.1:0-10916 GCA_031429335.1 Chitinophagaceae bacterium
TATTAATGGAAAAGGTTGATGAGCATAACAAGTTATCGTCCTTAACAAAAGAAAAAATTATAAATACCAAAAACTTTTATCAAAAGCCTTGGGCTAAAGTTATCAATAAATTGGTTGGTTTAATTCTGGCAGGTTTACTAGGAATAAAAATATTTTATCCAGAAAAAATTGACTTATCACAATTTGCATATTTTATAATTGTCTCATCAATTTGGTTGTTGACTTATTGGCTAAATAACAAAAAGTAAAAAACATTTAAAGTTATGAAAAGTAAATTTTATTTTGGATAGTGTATTTAATAATGTGGCTTATCTCTTTTAATATTTTTTTATCCAAAATAAATTACTTTCAAACCAAGTAATTCTCTAATAAATAAATAAGTCCCTAAGCCTTTTAGAATCTATAAAGTAATGTTCCATCTACATATCAAAGAGACCAAAAAAAGTTGAAAGAAGTTAGGGTTCATTTAACCAACTTTAAAATGGTAGTAGATATAGAAAAATAAAGAATAGTTAGAAAGTATTGATAACCCTATTTAAAAGTTTAGTGAACCAAAAAAAATGTAGAATAATTGGTTCAAAAATTGAAGGAAGTATTACTAAATTAATTAATAAAGCGAAGAAATACAAATTGTAAAATTAAAAAGCGGAATAACCTACATCACTTCTCAGTATTTTATTCTCTATAGTTTGATGTTTAGTAAAGGTACAATGTACTTTTGCTAAATTAACCCCTCTTCCTTTACCTAAAATGCTTGCCAACAAAGAGAAGATGCCGGAAAGGACTTCGTTTAAGGTTTTAGTGTGGAGATATTGGTTGGAAGAAAGGAATGGGCCAGTGTAATTGTAACTTATTTTGCACAATAAATTAGTCTAAAAACTAATACAACATTCTAACTTTAATGGTTTCTTTCACCTCTTTTAATAGCTCCAAAGCCTTTTTAGATAGTTTTTTGTCTACATCTAATACAACATAGCCAATGCTTTCATTGGTTTTAAGGTACTGACCAACAATATTTATTTTATGGCTAGCTAAGGTTGTATTAATGGCACTTAATACCCCTGGTACATTTTTATGAATGTGTAAAATTCTGTGAGCAGTTTCAATAGGTGGCAAACCAATAGCAGGTATGGTGTGAGAGCCATTGGTGATTCCTTTTTCTAAGTATTGGTACAATTTTACACTTACATCTTCACCAATATTTTGTTGTGCTTCTTCAGTACTACCACCAATATGTGGCGTTAACAATACATTGTTTAAACCTTGCAATGGTGTAGTAAAACTATCTCCATTTTTTTCTGGCTCCCAAGGGTAAACATCAATAGCTGCACCACTTAAATGATTATCTTTTAAAGCTTTTGCTAAAGCATCTAAATCTACTACTTCTCCCCTAGCATAATTAATTAAAATACTCCCCTTTTTAAAATATTTAATATTTTGTTTATTAATTAAATTCTTCGTTTGATTTGTTTCAGGTACGTGTAAAGAAACAATATCGGCCATGCCCAATAACTCTTTTAAACTTTTACAAGAGCTGGCATTGCCCAAAGGTAATTTTGTTTCTACATCGTAAAAAACAACTTTCATACCCAAGCCTTCTGCTAAAACACTTACTTGGCTTCCAATGTTGCCATAACCCACCAAACCCAATGTTTTACCCCTTAGTTCAAAACTGCCTTTTGCCTCTTTGTTCCAAATGCCATTATGAGCTGCATTATTTTTATCGATAATTTTTCTAATTAAAATAATAGATGCCCCAATAACCAATTCTGCCACACTTCTTGTATTGCTATAAGGTGCATTGAATACTACTACACCTTGCTTAGTTGCTGCCTTTAAATTTACTTGATTAACCCCAATACAAAAACAACCAATAGCTTGTAATTTAGTGGCAGCAGCCAATACATTTTCGGTTATTTGAGTTTTAGAACGGATACCCAATAAATGTACATCCTTAACTGCTTTAATTAATTCTTCCTCACTTAAAGCTCCATTTAACTTATTTACATTGGTATAACCATTTTGCTTAAAATGTTGAATTGCTTTATCGCTAATATTTTCAAGAAAAAGAATCTTTATTTTTTCTTTTGGGTAACTTGTTTCTAACGGATTGCTCATACGTGCAAAAGTATAAGAAATCATTTATTTATGGTAGCTTTTATAATGTTTCACAGAAGTATATTTGCCAAAAACAATCCATTTTTTTAATGAAAAAATATTTTTTCGTCATAGTTTCAATTACATTTTTTTTATTCAGTTGTACAAACCCTCTTAAACAAAATAAAAAAACTCAAACAATAAATTTTAGAAAGCTTACAACAATTGAAAAAAATAGTTACCATATACAAGCAAAAGCAATTTTTGATACAATACTACGAAACAATTTTAGTGGTGGCATTTTAGTAGCAAAAAATGGAGAAATTATTTTTGAAGCTTATAACGGTTTTTATAATTTAGAAAAACAAGAGAGGCTAACTGAACATTCACCCATTCATCTTGCATCTGTATCAAAAACATTTACAGCAGTTGCGGTGCTTAAATTGGTACAAGAAAATAAAATAAAATTAACCGACTCGATACAGCAATATTTTCCAAATTTTCCATACCATAATATTAATATTCAGTTGTTGCTAAGCCATAGAAGCGGCTTAGCAAACTATTTATATTTTATGGATACTGCTTGGAAAAAACCAACCTTAATTACTAATAAAGATGTGTTGGAATATTTGATAACCAAACAACCAGAACCCTATTCGTTGCCCAACAAAACATTTCACTATTGCAATACCAATTTTGTTATTTTGGCTAGCATTATTGAAAAAGTTACCCAACAAAGTTTTCCTAGCTTTATGAAAGAAGAAATATTTATTCCTCTAGCTATGAACAACACTTTTGTTTTTTCTGCTGCAGATAGTTTAAAATATTTACCCTCTTATGGTTTTAGCAACCAACCCTATTTAATGGACCAATTTGATGGGGTGTATGGCGATAAAAATATTTATAGTACAGTTAGAGATATGCTTGCATGGGATTTGGCATTGTACAACCCATCTTTTATAGATCAAACATTAATAGCAAAAGCCTTTACACCCTACAGCAACGAAAAACCAGGCAAAAAAAATTATGGCCTTGGCTTTAGGTTGTTTATAGATGAAAAAGACACCACCATTTATCACAATGGTTGGTGGCATGGCAACAATACCGTGTTTACAAGGCTCTTAAAAGATACAGCAACTATAATTACATTGGGCAACAAGTACAATAGAAGTATTTATAAAAGCAGGTTATTGAATACTATTTTTTCTAAGAAAAAGTTTGATGAGGAATTAGATGAGTGATGAATATTGAGATGAGCTATTGTTTCTTACAAATTAAATACTTGCTATACAAATTGGTAGTATCCGTTTTTTTATAAAATGTAGTATCGGTTACAATTTTTAAATTGGCTTTTTTAACAATATCATATAACTCTTTTTCAGATAAATAGGTAAACTTACAAACTGAATCAATTGCTGGTGTATGTTGATAAACTGATTCTAATATATGAAGATTTCCCTCTTTTTGCATGATTCTTTTTACTTCATTCAGCATTTTTTCTGTGTTGCTAAATTCGTGTAAACTGATAAAAAGAGTTACGTTTTTAAAGGAGTTATCTGAATATGGTATGGTGGTTGGTGTGCCAATTGCAAATCTAAATTGATCTAGCCCATTATTGGATTTAAAGAAATTAAAAGTACGCTTAAAAGCTTTTTCGTTACAACTTTTTTTATTAATATCTTCTACCATATAAGTTGTGGTAAAAGGCAAATACTTACTCAACAACGAAATAGAATACCCAGATCCTGTTGCAATATCACAAATGGTATCGTAATTTGAAACAGTTATTTTATTGGCTATTATTTTAAAAATTTCTTTTCCCGAATCATAATCTGTCAAAAATTTTTGCTGTTGCTTTTTTGATAAATAATTTAATGGTGAGCACTGAATGAGTAAGGTGGTGAAAAAAAGTAGAACAAGTATTTTCATTGAATAAATTTAATACTTGTTGGTAAACCCCAAAAAAATATACATAAACGGCAAGCCATTTATTAAAATTACGCATACATTTTTGACATAATTAGTACTATGCCTTCATTACACCAATTGAATTTGCTTTAAAGTCTGGAAACAGCACACTACCGCCAACTATGTTTAAATGTGTGTTTGCAACTTCGCTAAATACATGTCTAAAATCGGTTGTAACAGCTAAATCTCTTCCATCTTCTAAATTATTAACAGATAGTTCTTTAACTGTACCGTGTACAATTCCTCCATTTACATGATTGCCTAAAATAAAATTGCAACTACCTCTACCATGATCGGTTCCATTGGTACCATTTTGTTTTACTGTTCTGCCAAACTCTGTCATGGTCATCAAAGTAACATCGTCTTGCAATTCGCCTAAATCTGTCCAAAAGGCGGTGATACTATTGCTTAATTCCAAAGCATTTCTAGCAAATACACCTTGCTCTGTACCTTGATTAAAATGAGTATCCCAACCGCCATGTTCTGCAAAAGCAACTTCTAAACCCACACCCATTTTTATTAGTTGGGCAACTTGTTTTAAACTATTACCCAATGCAGTTGCAGGATAAACAGCTCCATTAGCAGGTCTATAATTATTTACATTGGTTTTTTGTAACATTTTAATGGCATCAAAACTTTCTTTACCTGTTTCTTTTAAAAGCGACGACGATGTTTGATCGTACAAATCTTCGAAGCTTTTGCTTACCAAATTGGCACCAGTGGGATTGCCTTTCATTTGTATCGAAAAATCACGTAAATCTTTTATGGCCAATGCAGGATTATCGCCATAGAAACTTCTAGGCAATGATGAGGTTACACTTACAGCTCTAAAAGGTGAAGCTTCGTGCCCCATTAAACCTACTGCCCTATTTAACCAACCACTATTCGTTCCTTTATTAAAAGGTGTTCCACTTTCCATATAATCTTGTGCATCAAAATGGCTTCTAGTATTATTGGGGCTGCCAATGCCATGTACAATAGCTAACCTTTTTTCTCGAAACAATGGTTCAAAACTTTTTAAGGCAGGGTGTAAACCAAAACGGCCATCTAAATCTATCAAAGGCTTACCAGCACCAGCTTCCATAAAAATGGTTGGCCTTGCATTTTGCAAGTATTTATCGGTAAATGGAGTTACTGCCATTAATCCATCCATTGCTCCACGTTGAAAAACACAAACCAATATTTTCCCTTTTTTGTATAAATTTTCTCGTTTAAAACTATTGGCTGCTTTCGCAACAAACGTTGGCACACCTCCTACTCCAATACCAAATAAAGCTAAACCTGTTCCCTTTAAAAAAGCTCTTCTCGTATTCATAATTAAATTTTAAGTAATTTAAAAATTATTTTCTTTGAAACTCTGGCGAACCTATAATAATACCAACCACCTGACTTAACATACTGCTATTTGCAAAACTTGCTTGTTGAATAGGTGCATTTTTTACCACCCCATTTTTATTAAACCTTTCTTTTTTATTTTTTTGATTATCCCCCATCATTGCATTATCATCCATTTCATTTAATTGAACTTCTTTAATTTCATTTTTGCTAGCAGCTTGTTTAACTTTATCAATTAAATTAGGGTCGGTTAATAATGGGGTTAATCTTTTGACTGTTTCGGTAACATTTCTTTCGGGCATTAATAACTTACAATACACTTCTAAAGCTTGTTGTGCACTTTCGGGTTCTTTATTGTGGTTTAGTACTGCTAAATCGAAGTAAATACCCGGCACTTTTTTGGCAGCTAATGCCAAACCAAAGTTCATTCTATTTAATAAAGAGCCAGTATTAATCCAATATTGTGCTTTATCCGGAAAACCAGTAGGTGCTTGATAGTAATACATTTGTTGTCCCATTTTTGTTACTAACTGATTTAGCTGAATTGGATTTTTTACATCTGCCCCTAAAACACGTATGGTACTTATTGCTAATTCAAAAGGCGACTTTATTTTTTCTCTTAAAACATCTTTGTTCCAAAATTCTACACTAGTAACCATAGTAAGCAGTACTTGCCTTATATCTCCTTGAGAGCTTAAAAATGTTTTAGCCATTTTATCAATTAAGCTTTGTGGTGGGTTATCGCTCACAAAACGTATTGCCAATTTTTTTGATATAAAATTAGCTGTTGATTTATGGTTGGCTAACATGGTTAACAACTGCACTCCTTCATTATAACCACCACCATCAAATTTTTGTCCCAATACTGTTTTTGTTTTATTATCATGTCGGTTAATAGCAAATAAAAAATCTCCTTCGTGTACAAACCCTCGTTCTGTTAATTTATCTTCTCCAATACGTTCAATTACTTTTTTCATAGCACCTATTTGGCCATAATCGCTTATTGGATAAATAGTCCAGCCTGTTAAAACCCTTGCTGCTTGTGTAACATCGTTTTGTGTGTAACCACCATCTACACCCAAAGTATGTAATTCCATTACCTCACGAGCATAGTTTTCATTTAACCCTTGACTGTTCCCTTTTTTCAATTTTTCAAATATCATTTTACCTTCCTCCGATGTATCCTTTGCAGCTTTTTCTAACCTTTTTTGGAATTGATTACCTTGATTTTCAAATTCATCGTTTTTACCTGAACTATTAAAATTATCTAAGTATAACAACATGGCAGGCGATTTTGCAGTTGCTAAAACTAAATTTTCGAACTTACCAAAAACATTGGGGCGTATTGCATCTCTTTCAAAAACTGGAATAAATTGAGCACATTGTGGCTTCGTGATAGAAACATTAAAATGATTGAACCAAAAATCGGTCATCACTTCTTGCAATTGGTTGTTGGTATAAACTGCTCTCAAAACTTTTTGACTGATAAATTGATTAAACAATTCTCTTTCGGGTCTTAAACCTTTTAGCTGCATGTATTCTTGTAATTGTTTTCTGTAGTTAGATTTATCAGATTTGTCAACATCGTCTTTGTTAATATACCCTTCTTTAATAGCCATTCTCAAAACTTCGGGGCCTCTTGGAAATTTTTCACTAATTTCTTTATTGCTCATACTTAAACCATCAAATTCTTTAAGTAGAAAATTCAAACTGTCGTTTGGCAATTGGGCATTTAATTGTTGCACAAACCACTTTTCTAAACCCATATTCACTACCTCATCTATTTGGTTAGGTGTTACCCCATACGTAAATCTTCCCAATAAATGTGCAGCAGCTTGCCTATCTTTTAACCCTGCTTGTTTATAGGGAAATTTTGCACCTGCAACTAATGTTTGGTTATTATTGGCAAAAAACGAACTTAGGGTTAAAAAGGCAACCATCATTAATATGCCAGAAAATAGGAGAAATGATTTTTTCATGTTACTTGCATTAAATGAATTGAAGTAATACCAATTTGAATTTTATTTAGAATTATATTTTTGGGAATTATGCCGATTGGATAGCTGTTTACACAAATTTATTTGGGCAATTACAGATATCACATCGGTATAAATAGCCTTTAAAGAAAATATTCTATCGAAAGACTGCATTAAATATATTTAGTTTAATTAAGGATAAGAAAAATGATTCTAAAAAATAGTATCAACAAAGCCACTTTAAGAAAAACTAAAGATATAAGCATTCTCCAATTTTTGGAAGGTTTAACTAGTCTAAATTCCCTCTGCGATTTATAAACAACTAATCTTTCTGTATAAAATCGTTCATGAACAAATTGCAAATCAAGGGATTGATTGGGCTGATGGGTTTACTTTACAATTTAGTTACTATTTTCACACACAAATTTTAAAACAAAGATTTACCTTTTTAGTGCTAGCCATTCTGAAAGATGAAAATTAAAAACGAACGCTCATACAAATTGAAAAAAAATTTAGTCATACCTTTTTTATTTCAAATTGGTTTTTTATTTGCTCAAACGGATACACTAAAAAAAATAAATTTTACCGCTTTTGGTGAAATGTATTATAGTTATGATTTTTCAAATCCACAAACCCATCAAAAAGAAAATTTCATTTACAATCATAAAAAACACAATGAAGTAAATGCAAATTTGGTTGTAGTAAAAGCAAGCTATTTAAACAATAATACAAGAGCAAATTTGGGTTTAATGGCTGGGAATTATGCTCAATACAATTTAAGTTTAGAGCCAACTTGGGCTCAATTTGTGTATGAAGCAAATATTGGTGTTAAGGTTTCTAAAAAACCCAATCTTTGGCTAGATGCAGGTATTATGCCTTCACATATTGGGTTTGAAAGTGCTATTAGTGCCGATTGTTGGACTTTAACAAGAAGTATATTAGCCGAAAACTCTCCCTATTATGAAACAGGTTTAAAATTGAGTTTCACCAATAAAAAAGAAAATTTAAACCTGGCTTTTCTAGTTTTAAATGGTTGGCAAAAAATAGAAAAGCCAAGCTCTATTCAAAAGCCATCTTTTGGGTTACAGGTAAATTATAAGCCAACCAAAATACTTACTTTAAATTACAGTAATTTTTTAGGTACCGATAAACCCGATAGTTTAAACTCGTTTAGAACATTTCATAATTTTTATGCAATGGTTGAGCCGCTTAAAAAAATTGGAATCATCCTAGGATTTGATATTGGCACCGACAAATACAATACCAAAAGCTATGGAATTTGGTATTCGCCAGTGGTGATTATAAGATACACTTTAACCGAAAAACTAAAAATAGCTGTACGTGGCGAATATTATTACGACAAAAACCAAATAATAATTACTACAAATTCTGCAAATGGTTTTCAGGTGGCTGGTATATCTACCAATGTTGATCTTAAAATAAATAATGCAGTTCAATTTAGAATTGAAGGAAAACTATTTAACGCTAAGGATGAAATTTTCGACAATAAGCATTCTCAAAATTATTCTCTAACATCGAATATTAGCATAAAATTATAAGTAATGGTTTGGTTGGTTAACCTTACCAAAACCTGTTACTGAATATAAATTGATGGAAGTGGCTTAAATAAGTAGGTAGCAAATGCTACAAAAAAAAGAGCGTAGGCACAGCCTGACGCTCAGTGAGAAACATTGATGAGTTGGGGGATTAATCTTTATCACTAAACCGAATATTTTTTTGGAAAATAGGTGATTGAATACAGCCTTTACAATCGGGGGTTTCAATTGTGGCAATCCAACTTAAAAACCATTCTGAAGTAAATTTATAATAACTAAGGCACATTTTAATTATGCCAAAACGTTTTGTTTTTCGATTACGCATTGCATCAAAATTTTCAGGATCAGAAACCCAGTTGCAATACAAAGTATCTTTGTTTAATAAACAACCAGTAATTAATTTTGGATCTCTATCAGCGTACTGTCCAGATGAAGTTCTTTTAACAGGAACACTATCATAAGAACAGGATAATATTCCACCTCCGTTATCTTTGATAGTAAGTTTATACGGATCGTCTCGATTATACCAAACACCAATCCAATTTTTAAAGGGCGAAGCCGAATCACATTCTCCTTTAGAAAAAGGTGTTACTTCAATTGCAGAAGCATCAATTCGAAATATAGATGGTTTACCCATTATTGTAATAAGCGGATCATTGGATATAGAGGTAAGGTTTGGTAATGTATGAAGAAAAACTCCTTGTGTTCCATCTTTTGTTTCAATTTTTACAGTAGTTGCTATAGAACCTGTAGTTATTACCTCTTTTACAATAGCAATATGATTGCCAACATCTAGATCGTTTATATAGATGACCACATCCCCCACCTTAACATCACCCCAGGTAAATTCATTATTTATTTTTTTTCCAAAATTTTTTACAATTAATTTATAAAAAACTTCACCTGTAACCCAATACTTACCTTTATGAAATAACTTTTCAAAAACATACCCTGCACAATCTTGTTGCTGAGAGGGCTCTCCGATTTTAGTATATGGGTATCCATCATATCTTTTTTTATCGTCTATGTTTTGAAGCCCCAGCTCTTGTTGGGTAAAATCATAAAAACGCTTTGTTGTAGTAAGTATAACTTCTCTTTTTCGGCCATTTATATCAACTCCTTTAAGCATAAAAGATTTTTTACAGTTTTTTCTTTCTTGTTTTTGTGCAATTGCCCATAAGAAGCAATTCAAAAAAATAGATAATAAGAATAGCTTTTTCATAAAATTTTGTTTATAGTTATTTGGCGTATTAAACCTACAATTAAAAAAGGAGTAATACAATAGCTATGAAACAAAAATTATAAAATATGTATCAAATGACTTTTAGCCTTTGTTGGTATGGCAAAGCCGACCAACGACGTTTTATGTAATACGATGTTGGGGAAAAACACACAACATCGGCGAAGAGGTGAGCGAAGACCAACAAGGGCGAAAATGCTACCAAAATAAAAGAGCGTAGGCACAGCCTAACGCTCAGTGAGATACTACGATGAGTTGGGGTTTTTATTCTTTGCTGGCATTGTAATAAAACTCGATGGCATCTATGAGATCATTTTCATCTTTATCCTCGTTTCCCAATTTTATTTTTTTAATAAAAAATCCACTCGCCTCATCTTTATAATATTCGATACTTAAAAAAGTTTCTTCACTCAATCCACTTATTCCTCCAATTTCTCTTTTGAAATAACTGCGTTTATAGTTGCTCCAATTGGTGATACATTTATCAAAATAAAATATACCATCAGTATTTATTTTAAAAGTAACCTTTTGAGATTTTCCATTTTTAAAAGAAGCAATAGCAGCTGCTGTAAGACTTAATATGGCAAGTATTGAAATAAATCCCAATCTAAAATAAATCAATACGAACAAAGTGCATATCGAAAAGAACACTCCTACAATAATATTGATGAAGCCAAGTTGTTTCGCTTCAAAACTTTCGTTTTTATTAAATTTATTGCTCATAAGAATTAAGCTTTAATTTCT
>JANOZK010000068.1:0-12388 GCA_031429335.1 Chitinophagaceae bacterium
GAGCTACATTTTTTGCTGTAGAGGTACTCATAAGCGTTAAGGGTTTAAATAGTTAATAAAATAATAATTTATACTAATTGGTGCAAAATAGTCGAATTTTTAACAAAATCATCAAAAAATATTACATATTATTTATCGTAATGTTTATAACTAAACTAACATAGCCTATAAAACGTTAGCTGATAGTGGTAAATCTGTTAGTTTTTAGGCAGAATTTCTGCCGGCATTAATAATGCCGAAAGAACAACGCATCACTAATTTTTGAAAAGATTCTTTATTTGGGGAATGTTCATAAGATTCTTCCATTAATCTTACTTTGGTTAAAGCATACTGTTGTATGGAGAGTAGAGGCAACACAATTCTTTCTCGCATTTGAACAGATAGCTGATCTACCGGATAATTAGACATTAATTCGGCATGATTACTTAATAAAGCAACATATTTCTTGGTTCTTTCATATTCATCGTTCATTAAAATCCAAATTGATCCATATTGTTCATGTTCTGCCAAAAAAGCGGTTAAAGGAAAATAACACTTTTTCATAGCCATTTCACAATTTTCTAACAAGGTTCTAAAAAAAAGTGAGTTTTGGTATAATTGTTTCACCTCATTCCATTTACCGGCATTAGCCATATTCTCTAAAGCATAACCAACACCATAATAACCAGTTACATTTTGTTTTAACTGGCTCCAAGCACCAACAAAAGGAATAGCCCTTAAATCGGATAAATTTAATTTGCTACCTGCACCACGTTTAGCTGGTCGAGAGCCAATATTGGTTTCCGCATAAAATTTTAATGGACTAACATTTAATAAATAATCTGTAAAATAGGGTTGCTCTTTTAATTGTTTATAAGCAACATATCCATCGTTCGCCAAATCGTCAATAATTTGCTTTTCCCCATCACTTAAACTTACATTATTGCTATCGAACACATTATTAGAAATGCCTGCATGTAACAATTGTTCAATATTGTATTGAGCTGAGTCGATAGTTCCAAAGTTTGAACTTACAGTTTGCCCCTGTACGGTTAACTGTATTTCTTTATTAGCAATTAATTTACCCTGAGATGCATAGAAGTTGTGTGTTTTACCTCCACCTCTTGCTGGTGGTCCACCCCTACCATCAAAAAAAACTACCTCTATTTCGTATTGTTTTGAAATGGAGGTTAATTGTTCTTTTGCTTTATAAATACTCCAATTTGCCATTAGGTAACCGCCATCTTTTGTGCCATCACTAAAACCAAGCATAATCGTTTGCTTATTGCCTCGCCTTTGTAAATGATCCTTATAATTTGCATTGGTATATAAAGTTTGCATGGTTGCAGCTGCGTGTTTCAAATCTTCGATGGTTTCGAACAAGGGAATAATATCAATTGTTAAACTTTCTTTTTGCCAGCCACTCATTAAAAATAAGCCATACACTTCGAGCACATTTAAAGCACTGTTACATTGACTAATGATATAACGGTTACAACCAGCTTCGCCGTTGTTTTGTTGTATTTCTTTTATTGCAAGCATCACTTCTAAAACATCCTTCTCTACATCGTTTTCGAACTTTAAATTTTTTACATCAACGGATTTTATATTCGATAGTAATTCCATTTTTTCTATTTCGCTTAAGCTACCATAATTTTGGGGTAATATGGTGAGATTCGAAACAATTGATTGAATGGTTTTTACATGAATACTGCTGTCTTGACGGATGTCTAATGATGCAAAGTATAAACCAAATACTTCAACTTTATTTATAAGGCTTTCTACTTGACTAACAAATAAACTATTGTGATCGTAAATAAGTTGAAATTTAATATTTTGGAGAGCTGTAATAATTTCTTCTTTACCAATATCACATAAATGCCCCGGTATAAATAAATTATCGTATAGCTTCTTTTCTAATTTTGCTAATGCAATATCAACACCTTTAAAAGTAAGTCGTCTTTTAAGTTTTCGAATATCTAAGTAGTAACATTTAATGGCCGAACCTCTTAATGCATTTGCCACCTGCTTTGTAATAGCAGCGTTTACAAATGGATTCCCATCTCTATCGCCTCCAGGCCAAAAACCCATTTTAATAATTGGATTATTGGGGTTTAATGCATCGCCAAAAGTAGTTTTTAAAAAACCCATTATTCTGCCTGCTGCAGGATAAAAAGTATTTTCTAAGTACCATAATAAACTTACTGCCTCATCATAAGGAGTTGGTTTTTGTTGCTGAAAAAATGGTGTACGACCAAGCTGTTGTAAATACGTGTAAATCTGATTTTCGTTGTTATTGTTAATAGCACTAGATAAATCGTGAATAATACCTAAAACTGCACCTCTATAAAACTGAGTGGGGTGTGCAGTTAAAACAAGTTGGATATTAAAATCTTTTAATTTTTCTTTTAATGATGCTTCTTTTTGTTTGCTTGCTACTTCTATAGACAATTGCTTAAACGAGCCAACTCCATTTAAGTCGTGTACATTTTTAAAAGCTGCATCTTCTAAAGCATCGAATAAAACTACCTGCCTTTCTACATATTGAACCAAACGAAATAAAAGATCAATCTTTTCTTCTTCTTTAAAATAGTTTGTTTGCTTTGCAAAAAAATCGTCAATTATTTCAATTGGACTTTTCTTTTTCTTATACCCGTCTTCGCAGTTTAATAATAAAATAGAAACAAGAATACCAGTTCTTTCAATAGTATGAAATGGCAATGAAGTAAATAAACTATTATACAGTTGAAATTTAATACCAACCTCATTTTTGTACTGTTGCAAAGCAGCACCCAATAAATTATTCATAATTAAAATTTAATAGGTAGGCAACCGTTTAAAGTTTGAAAATAACAATAAATATTGAAGAAACTAAAACAAGTACTTTAACTTTTTTTAAAAGACACTTTAGTTGGTTGGTTTAATTGCAAATAGTACCGAAGTGATATCTGTAATAGACTAAATAAATTGGTCTAAAAAGCCATCCAATCGGCATGATACCAGAAAATTTTTGTCTAGATTAAAATTCACATTGGCATAATTTAATGCTCTGCGTAAAATAAAAATGCCCAAGCATTTTGCTCGGGCATATCCTTTAATTATAATTATTTATTTTTTTAAATACATAACTTCTTTAACCAATTTAACGGTACGCTCCACATTTGGCATAGCCAACTCTGTTAAGTTAGGTGCATAGTGCATTGGTGCATCGGCACTAGTAATTCTTCTTATTGGTGCATCCAAGTAATCGAAACCTTCTTTTTGAATTCGATAAGTAATTTCTGAACTAACCGATGCAAAAGGCCATTGTTCTTCAACAATTACTAAGCGGTTGGTTTTTTTTACACTTTCTAAAATAGTATGCCAGTCTAGTGGTCTAATTGTTCTCAAATCAATTACTTCGGCACTAATACCCTCTTTTTCTAATTCGGCAGCTGCACCTAATGCAACTTTCATCATTTTATTATAAGATACAATTGTTACGTCTCTACCTACTTTTTTAACATCTGCTTTACCAAGAGGAATGTAATATTCCTCTTCTGGCACTTCACTTTTATCGCCATACATTACCTCACTTTCCATAAACATTACAGGGTCTTCTTCGTAGCGAATAGCTTGTTTTAATAACCCTTTGGCATCGTACCCATTACTCGGAGACACTACTTTTAAGCCTGGAATATTGGCATATAAACTTTCGAATGCGGTACTATGTTGTGCCCCTAATTGACCAGCACTTCCATTAGGTCCACGAAAAACGATAGGACATTTTATTTGCCCACCACTCATGGCCAACATTTTAGAAGCAGTATTTAAAATTTGATCTAATGGTAAAACTGCAAAGTTCCAAGTCATAAACTCTACAACTGGGCGTAATCCATTTTGTGCAGCACCTACTGCAATTGCAGTAAAACCTAACTCTGCGATTGGTGTATCTATTACTCTCTTAGGCCCAAACTCGGCCAACATACCTTGGCTAACTTTGTAAGCACCATTGTACTCTGCAACTTCCTCTCCCATTAAAAAAACCCTTTCGTCTCTTCTCATTTCTTCACTAAGGGCTTCTCTTAAAGCTTCTCTAAAAGCAATTGAACGCATAATGTTAATTATTAAAATTGAGTGCAAAAATATAAGATTGGTCGTTATAAAACCAAAGTGATTTTACATATTCTTCAACAACTTAAACATTTTGTTAATAAGCCAAATACTAACAATTGTTAATGATTGAATCATTGGGCCAATGCAAGCAGGGTGTTTAAGTTTAAATGCTCCGTTACCATTTGTAAATTTCCCTGAGCATCAAATGGCCATTGGTCTTGTGGCTTATCCCAATATAGTTCTACACCATTGCTATCGGGATCATTTAAATAAATTGCCTCTGAAACTCCATGATCAGATGCCCCTGTTAATGGATGGTTTGCATCAATTAACCTTTTTAGAATATTGGCTAAATCTTTTCGAGTTGGGTATAAAATTGCTGTATGAAATAAACCTGGCAAATTTGTGGGTGCTGGCTTTGAGCCATTGCTGTACCATGTATTTAGCCCAATGTGATGATGGTAGCCTCCCGCTGAAATAAAGGCAGCTTGGGTACCAAACTTTTGCATCAGTTGAAAGCCCAGTAAATCTCGATAAAATGCCAATGATTTTTCTAAATCTGAAACCTTTAAATGTACATGACCGATTCTTGTTTGTGTAGGTATTATATAACTCATACTTGGCATTTTTGTAAACTAAAGGTAATCAAACAAAAACTGCCCTCTAGTGAGAGCAGTTTTTAAAGATGTTACACAAAATTTATTCAGCAGTTAATGTTGCCATTAAATATTCTTGGTTTAAACGTGCAATATTGCTAATAGAAATTTCTTTAGGGCAAGTTGCTTCGCAAGCACCAGTATTGGTACATGCACCAAAACCTTCTTTATCCATTTGAGCAACCATATTAATTACACGACTATGACGCTCAGGTTCTCCTTGAGGCAATAAAGCCAAGTGAGAAACTTTTGCACTTAAAAACAACATGGCACTACTATTTTTACAAGCGGCAACACATGCACCACAACCAATACACATGGCTGCAGCAAAACTTGCATCAGCTTTATCTTTATTAATTGGTAGAGCATTTCCATCAACTGCATTACCAGTGTTTACAGAGATATAACCACCTGCTTGAATGATTCTATCAAAAGCAGATCTATCTACCACTAAATCTTTAATTACAGGAAATGCATTGGCTCTCCAAGGTTCAATAACAATAGTGTCGCCATCTTTAAATGCTCTCATGTGTAATTGGCAAGTAGTATTGGCTTGCCAAGGACCATGTGGTTTACCATTAATGTATAAACTACACATACCACAAATACCTTCTCGGCAATCATGATCAAATGCAATGGAATCATCTCCACCAACTATTAATTGTTCATTTAAAACATCTAACATTTCAAGAAAAGACATTTCAGAAGATATGCCCTCTACTCTGTACATTTTAAACTCACCCTTAGACTTTGTATTTTTTTGACGCCAAACTTTCAAGTTAAGATTCATGTTGTAATGCTCCATACTGTATAATTAATCGGTAAATTAAAAGTTTATTTATAATTCCTTTGGCTTGGTTTAATTACTTCATAATTCAATTGCTCTTTATGAAGCTGCCATTGGTGTTCGCCCTTAAATTCCCAAGCTGAAACGTACATAAATTTATCATCATGACGCAATGCTTCGCCCTCTTCTGTTTGATGCTCTTCTCTAAAATGACCACCACAGCTTTCTTCTCTATCTAAAGCGTCGATACACATTAATTCGCCTAACTCTATAAAATCTGCTACTCTGCCTGCCTTATCTAACTCAGGATTAAATGAATCAATTTCTCCTGGTATTTTAACATCGCTCCAAAATTCTTTTTTCAAAGCTTGCACTTCTGCAATGGCTTGTTTTAAACCTTCTGCATTACGCCCCATTCCACATTTATCCCAAATAATTTTACCCAAACGTTTGTGAAAACTTTCTACACTTTGTGTGCCTTTGATGTTCATAAAAGTGTTCAACCTGTCTGAAACTGTTTTTTCGGCAGCAACAAATGCCTCATGATCGGTAGAAATTGGTTTGGTGTAAATTTCATCGGCCAAGTAATTACCAATGGTGTATGGAATTACAAAGTAACCATCTGCTAAGCCTTGCATCAAAGCACTTGCACCTAAACGGTTGGCACCATGATCGCTAAAGTTAGCTTCACCTAAAGCATATAATCCTTTTACATTGGTCATTAATTCGTAATCAACCCATAAACCACCCATGGTATAATGTACTGCAGGGTAAATTCGCATAGCTAATTCGTATGGATTTTCGCCTGTAATTTTTTCATACATATCAAACAAATTACCATACTTTTCTTTTACGACAGCTTTACCTAAAGTTAGAATTTCATCTTGGCTAGCTGCATTCGCATCTCTACCTTGTTTGGTGATTTCCGTTTTACCATAACGTATAATTGCATCGGCAAAGTCTAAATAAACTGCTTGTTTAGAAGTACCTACCCCATAACCAAGATCACATCTTTCTTTAGCTGCTCTACTAGCCACATCCCTTGGTACTAAATTACCAAAAGCTGGATATCTTCTTTCTAAATAATAATCTCTTTCTTCTTCGGGTATATCAATTGACTTTCTAGTATCTGCTACTTTTTTGGGCACCCAAATTCGACCATCGTTTCTTAACGACTCTGACATTAAGGTTAATTTGCTTTGATGATCGCCACTAACAGGAATACAAGTTGGATGAATTTGTGTAAAGCATGGGTTTGCAAAAGTTGCACCATTTTTATGGGCTTTCCAAGCAGCGGTTACATTACTACCCATTGCATTGGTAGATAAATAAAACACATTACCATAACCACCAGTGCACAACAAAACGGCATGACCAAAATGGCGTTCCAATGCTCCACTTACTAAATCTCTGGCAATAATGCCTTGGGTTTTGCCATCTACTTTTACTATTTCTAACATTTCGTGGCGGCTGTACATGGTTACATTACCCAGTGCAACCTGGCGTTCTAATGCTTGATATGCACCTATTAGTAATTGCTGACCAGTTTGTCCGGCAGCATAAAATGTTCTTTGTACTTGGGTACCTCCAAAACTACGATTGCTCAGTAAGCCTCCATATTCTCTTGCAAAAGGAACACCTTGTGCAACACACTGATCTATAATATTGGTGCTTACTTCGGCCAAACGATGCACATTGGCTTCTCTTGCTCTGTAATCTCCCCCTTTTATGGTATCGTAGAATAAACGAAACACAGAATCTCCGTCGTTTTGGTAATTCTTTGCGGCATTAATACCACCTTGTGCAGCAATACTATGAGCACGGCGTGGACTATCTTGAAAACAAAAAGCTTTAACTTTATAACCCAGCTCACCCAAACTAGCTGCTGCACTAGCACCAGCCAATCCTGTACCAATGATAATTACCTCTAATTTTCTTTTATTAGATGGGTTAACTAACTTACAATGACCTTTATAATCTGTCCATTTACTTTCTAATGGCCCCGATGGAATTTTAGCATCTAACATATATCAGCAATTTATAAAATTGATATTTAATAAGGCAATCACAATTATTAATTCACTCCAAACCTCACTCCTTTTACCTCCAACCTTTAACCTATTTGGTTTATCTACACCCAACCAAAATAAAAGCTAATTGGCATCAAAGCAAAACCCAAAGGCACAACAATAGAAAACCCATAGCCTAAAGAGGTAATCATTGCATGGTATCGTTTATTGGTAACCCCTAAAGTTTTAAAGGCACTCTGGAAACCGTGAGCTAGATGGTAAGCCAAAGAAATGCAACCAGCTACATAGGCTATTACTACTATTAAGCCTAATTTATCGTCTGTGAAAATAGTTTTCATTTCGTTAAACAAGTTATGGTGTAAAATATCATTGTAATACACTTCTTCTAAACCACCAAACCTACTGGGCACCCAAAAATGAATCATATGAACTATTAAAAACAGCAATAACAAAGTACCTAATAAAGCCATGCTTCTGCTGTACCATTTACTTCCTGAATTACCATAATCAACAGCATACTTTACTGTTCTTGCCTTTCTGTTTTGTAACTCTAGTAAATAACCTTGTACAATATGCAAAATTATACCAGCAAATAAGCCAATTTCTAATATTCGTGGCACAACGTTAGAACCCATAAAATGTGCAGCTTTATTAAACATCATACCATCGTCCATTGCCCAAATGCAGGCATTTAAGCCAACATGTACTATTAAAAACAAAACCAATGTAATACCAGTAAGGCCCATTACAAGTTTCTTACCTACCGAAGATGTGAACATTTGCTTCCAAGTCATACAGCTATATTATAGTTAAAAAATTCAGGGCAAAAATAGCACTCAATTCAATGCTAATTTAAAAAGATTTTTATTTTAATTAACTATTTTGGAAATCTAACATTACTATCCGCAAAAGGTTTGTTTGCAGTATAACTATTTCCTTTTAGTAAAAGATTTAAAGTAAATTTTTAATATTATGTTCAACAAAAAAAATGTTTACTATTTTACTTTGAAGTTTTAGTATTGAACGTCTAGATGGTAAAATAATTAACCAGCGAAAAAGTGTAAACAAAGAAACAAGTGATAGAATAAGCTACAAAACCCTTGGTATTTTTTGAGTCAATAGCATACAATCGGCCAGTACCAAGGCTGTTGTTGCTTCTACAATTACTGGAGCTCTTAATGCAACACATAAATCGTGGCGACCTTTTATAGAAAAATTTTCTACTAGGCCGGTATCCCAATTAAGACTTTGTTGTTCCTTGGGGGTAGATGAAGTAGGTTTTATTGCTAACCTAAATACTAAAGAGTTACCATTACTTATGCCACCAACAATACCACCAGCATTATTGGTGCTGGTTTTTCCAGAATTGTCTTCGATTGCATCGTTGTGTTGGGTACCATACATTTTGGCAGCTTCAAAACCAGATCCAAATTCAATTCCTTTAACAGCGGGTATAGCAAACATCATGTGTGCTAAAACTGATTCTAAAGAATTAAAATAAGGTTCGCCTAAACCTACTGGCAAACCATTTACAACACATTCAATTAACCCACCCACAGAATCTTTTGCATCGATTGCATTCTGTAATCCTTTTTCAACGTTTGACTCACCACCTACTGCAATAACTTTTGCTTCGATACTTATTTGTGGCATTAACTTTTTTGCAATGGCACCTGCAGCTACTAAACCTGCGGTTAATCTTGCACTAAAATGGCCTCCACCTCTATAATCTTCAAAACCGCCAAATTTTTGGTGGGCCACCCAATCTGCATGACCTGGGCGTGGAAAACTTCTTTGTTTATTGTAATCTTCGCTTTTAGTATTATTGTTTTCGAACAAAATGGTAATGGGGAAACCAGTTGTTATATCGTTAAATATTCCACTTTTAAAAAATGGAAAATCTGCTTCTTTACGAGGTGTAGTTCCTTTTGCAATACCTCCTTTTCTACGTTCTAAATCGGGCAGCAAATCATTTGCTGTTAGTGCCAACCCTGCTGGAACACCATCTATTGTTATGCCAACACATTCGCCATGGCTTTCTCCAAAAATATGTACCCTTAAAATGCTTCCAAACGAATTCATCCTAAACTTTTTGTTGTAAAAATACGGTTAATACCAATTAGCATTTACCTAGGATGGGAATTAGAATTCCGTCTGCCTAGTGCACGTCGCCCGATAAAGGAACGAAAATTTTACTTGAAATTAAATTTTAATTAATGAACGGTCAACGTGGGAACTGATGAATAATAGAAAAATGTTGCTGAAATTACTTCCGCCCGGCTTGCGTAAGTACTTTTGTTAAACGCATACACTATCTCCGCTGTTATCTACATTATGGGTCTTTGTCGAACCGCATGATGGTTGCATTATCTAGGGCAAACCAAGCTCTTGGGCAGGTTGGCTTCAGTGCTGTGGGTTGTGTGGCTGCCCAATTGCCTGACTCGCAGAGTCTGCTTGTTAGAGTGGTTGAATTACTTTGTCCGCATACCACTTTTTCTTAAACCAAAAAGCAACATTGACCAAAAAGATTAAAGCTGGAACTTCCACTAACGGACCAATTACACCTGCAAAGGCTTGTCCGCTATTGATGCCAAAAATACCGATGGCTACCGCAATGGCTAATTCAAAATTATTGCCTGTAGCGGTAAATGCGATTGCTGTGTTTTTAGAGTAATCAGCACCCATTTTTTTGCCAATAAAGAAACTAACCAAAAACATAATGATAAAATAAATTACCAACGGAAATGCAATTTTCAATACATCGAAAGGTATTTGAACAATCATTTTACCTTTTAGACTGAACATTAAAACAATAGTAAAAAGCAATGCTATCAATGTTATTGGCGAAATGGCTGGAATGTATTTGTTATGAAACCAATCCAGGCCTTTCCATTTTATAAGAAGAAAGCGGCTTAGTATTCCTGCAAAAAAAGGGATGCCCAAATAAATTAAAACACTTTCTGCAATTTGTGCGATAGTAATATTTACTTCCATGCTTTTTACACCAAAGTAAGGCGGTAAAACAGTAATAAATAACCATGCATACACACTATAAAAAAGTATTTGAAAAATACTGTTGAGTGCTACTAAACCTGCTGCATATTCTCTGTTTCCCTCTGCTAATTCGTTCCAAACTATCACCATTGCAATACAACGAGCAATGCCGATTAGGATTAGCCCCATCATGTATTCAGGCTGATTATGAAAAAATATGATTGCTAAAAAAAACATCAGCGATGGACCAATAATCCAATTGAGCAACAACGAAACGCTTAATATTTTCGTATTCTTAAATACCTCACCCATTTTTTCGTAACGAACTTTTGCTAGTGGTGGATACATCATTAATATTAAGCCAATGGCTAACGGAATATTTGTAGTGCCGCTGGAAAATGAATTAATAAACTGGGAAGAGTTTGGGAGAAAATATCCAATACCTACGCCAACAAACATGGCAAGAAAAATCCAAAGAGTTAGAAAGCGGTCAAGAAAACTTAGCTTTTTTCTTTGTAGTGGATTACAATTTATAGCACTCATAATTTTATTGGTTGATGTTTAGTTTATACTGCTCGGCTGATGATAAATTTTCAATTTCTGCCGGATTAGTTATTTCAATTTTCATTATCCAACCTTCGCCATAAGGGTCGTCATTTACAAACGTAGGTTTCTGTAATAATTTTTTATTAGTTTCTAAAACTTTGCCTGAAACTGGCATAAATAAATCGCTTACTGTTTTGAGTGCTTCTATAGAACCAAATACTTTGTCCTGCTCAAAACTGTAGCCGTCATGTGGTAAATCGGCATAAACAATTTCGCCCAATTCGCTTTGAGCAAATTGTGTAATGCCTATTGTGCCAACGTTATCGCTGATGCGTAACCATATATGCTCTTTTGAGTATTTTAAATCCTCCGGGAAATTCATATTTTTTTATACTGCTTTTAAAAATTTCTATTTAACAGCTACTCTTTATATTCAAATACTAGGGCTCGAAATATTTAATTTGAATTTAACCAATGAAAATATATACAGCATTTCAGTAGCTATTTGTTTGCAGCGTTCATTATACACTTCTGTTTCATTCGATTTGCCATCTGCCTCTTTTGGGTCTTCATAAGGGATTGCTATTTTTATTGATGCTCCCTGTACGAGAGGGCAGTTTTTATCTGCATGAGAGCAGGTCATTATTGCTGCAAAATTTGAAGTGGGGTTGGAGGCATCCATGTATTTTTTTGAGAATGCTTTTACTGGAACAGCCTTATCAGAATACTTTACTTCATACTCCGGGTTTGCCCCCTCTGATTTTTTTGTGATTACAAAGCCAGCTTTTGTCATTGCTTTAATTGCCCTTTCATTAAATGCAGACAACTCTGTACCGCCAGAAAAAGCTGCGACACCTTTTATACTATGATACTCAGCAGCAGCAAGTGCCCAAAGTTGAGACATATGGCTTCTTCTTGAATTATGTGTACAGATAAACATAAGGTTTACTTTTTTTTCTGAACTTAGTTTTGTGCGTATAAAAAGTGCTGTTTTTTTTAATTGTGCTTTTCTTTCTTCCGGAATTTTATCAAAATCTTTTTCTACCGTTTTTAAATAAGTATTAATAGCAGGGTAAATTTTTATTTCCTTAGTCGGACTGAAAGAGGATAGACAAAAGAGCATCATACACCATAAAAGAATCTTCGCTTTTTTCATTGTAGTGTCCCGTCCTGAAATAGCGATACACAAAACACAATCGTTATGTCAACAACTACAAATTATGTAAAGCGAAGTCAAAGAGATTACAGTATTTCCTTGAAGGTTCAGATTATCCAACAAATTGAACAAGGAAAACTATCTA
>JANOZK010000069.1:0-2537 GCA_031429335.1 Chitinophagaceae bacterium
CTTGGTTGTTGCTGGATCTAGTCCTAATACTTCTGCCAAATGCCAACTAATACTTTCACCCTCTCTATCCTCATCGGATGCTAGCCAAACTTCTTTATTTTTAGATATTTTTTTTAATTCGCTAACTACTTTTAATTTATCGTCGGGCACTTTATACCTAGGCAGATAATGATTATTAACATCAATACCCATATCATCTTTTTCTAAATCTCTAATATGCCCAAAGCAACTTTTCACTTCAAAATCGCTGCCCAGTATTTTTTCAATTGTTTTTGCTTTTGCTGGTGACTCTACAATTAATAAGTTTTTTGCCATAATGTTTTATATCAAATTCAAGTTGCAGTTTCTAATTCTTTAATCAGTTATTTTAAAAGAATTTCTTTATTACTATAAATCTTTGTAAACCATAAAATAAAGAAATACTAATTGACTTTTTTACCTGAATTGAATGCAATATTAGTTATTACATTCTATTTGCAAAAAAACTTATAGACACATAACCGTTCGGTAAACATACAAGCAATTCGTTCAAATGGTAAAAATTTAGTTATTCGCTTTCAAATAGTAATATCAAATATTATAGTTGCCACAGTACATTTTTTCTGTTAGCAACATTGTCAAGTTTGGTAAACAGCAATCTAGTAATCACTAAATATGTAATATAATTTCGTCGATTGTATTCACTTTTCCATTGAATATAGAATTGGCAAAAGTTGTTACATGAAATATGAACGAAATAAATATTCCTATCGTTTTTACTAGCTTCTGTAAGCTCAGTCATCATCTTATCGATTGCGTTTTTCGTATTTTAAAATTAGACGGGTTAAAGCATTGTATATGCTTTATGTATTTCTGGTGCAATTACCCTGTCAATAATATTTAGTAACATTTTGATAAATAATTGGTGGTTGCAAAGTCAGTAACAAAATAATATACCATTATATATTATTGTTATTTTTAGATGCAGAAAATATAGTTTAGCCAATATTTAAAAAAGAGACATAATTTCGATGTTTTTATTATAAAACTGCATAAATCGGAATTTTTTGTATAATTTCCGCAAATAAACGCAAAGTTGTTACTCATATGAATAAATTTTACTCCATTTTATTTACCCTGTTTATTGTTAATGCAAATATATCAAGTGCACAAAATTCAACACTTATTAAGGAGGTAAATGATTTAATAAAATCAGAAAATGAACATTTGCCGAAATTAAATTTTCAATTTTTAGTTGATAGTGTAAGCATCAATGAAGAATCTTTCAACATATTTTTTAATTGCCGCCAGTCGTTTACTAAAAATTCTTTACCAGCCGATTATGTAGAAATGTTGCCAGAATTATTATTGCGATTTGCAGAAAAAACACAAGCCAAATCGGTTTTACTTTTTGCCAAAGATCAAAGTTCGCAAACCTATAAAACATTAAATTATTTTGCCAACCATCCAGAGACACCAATTTATAAAGCCCCTAAGAATAATGAAGCACATCCAGATATAAACGCACAAACCAGTAATGTAGTAACTAGGGTTTTTCCGGGTGGTACAGGGTCGCCAATTGCCAATGGAGTTTTAGCAGGAAAAACAGTTTGGTTAAGCCCAGGGCATGGTTGGCATAATACTGGATCTGGTTTTGTAACCCAACGAGGTACGAGCAACGAAATTGTTGAAGACTTTACTACGATAGAAAGTATTAACAATTATTTACTCTATTATTTAACCAATGCAGGTGCAAATGTTTGGAGTGTTAGAGAAAGAGATGTAAACACTAACGAAATAATTGTTGACAACGATGTTCCGTCATCTGGATATTCGGAAACTGGAACTTGGACCGTAGGATCCTTGGCTGGATATGGGGGAACCTATAAAGTTGCAACAGCCAGTGCCACAGAAAATGCAACAGCCATTTATGTACCTAATGTAACACAAAGTGGGTTGTATTGGGTTTCTGTTCGTTGTATAGCAGGTAGCAACAGGCCAACAGATGTTTCATATACCATCATTCATAGTGGAGATACATCTGTAGTTAAAGTAAACCAAGAAATACATAGCGATACTTGGGTATATGTTGGGCAGTTTTATTTTACCGCTGGTACCAACAATAAAATTATTCAATCTAATTTCTCAGCAGAAGTTGGCCAAGCTGTTATTGCAGATGCAGTTAGATTGGGTGGTGGTATTGGAGCAACTTTAGATTGTTTAAATACAGGGCAACCTGCAAGCGGACGGGCTAGAATGGATGAAAGTGCTAGACAATATGCCATTTTTCAAAAATATCCAACCTGCACCGAGGATGTAAGTGTACGACCAAAATATGCAGAATATGAAGCAACAAAAGGCACTAGTTCCGAGTTGAATAATTCTGTATATGTATCCTTTCACACAAATGGTGGTGGCGGTACAGGTACAGAAACTTATAGTTACAATGGGTTGGGCAGTGGCAGACCCACTATTACAGCAGGAAGCACTACTTTGAGAGATTTTATTCATAATCAAATTATTGCAGATATTAGGGGTGGTTGGAAACCTACTTGGGC
>JANOZK010000070.1:0-11024 GCA_031429335.1 Chitinophagaceae bacterium
TTTCTTTATTGCCAATTTTGTTTTTAATTTCTGTTATTAAATCTTCGATTGCTTGGCTTTTAAACTTACGTTGAGCTTCATTAATACGTACCACTGGAAAAGTAGTTTCGATATTGCCAAAAGAAGTGTTACTGAATAAAATACCCGCAGTTGCTAGGGTTGTTTGTTGTAGAAATTCTTTACGATTCATAAAAAAATTATTATTAAAAGTAAATTTTATTACTTTAACATTTCAAAACTTCTCACATATTCAAACTGTAAATCTTCATGCAATCCATCTATGCATTTGGCAATTTTTTTAAGTTGGGCTGCATACAGGTTTGCCAATGCGGTACTCTTAAATACATAACTGCCTTGCTTTTTAAGGTTTTTACAATAGCACATTAACACTTCTATCTCTACTTGTTTATTAGAACTGTGTTTGATGTATTTGTTTGCAATTCGTAATATTTTTCTTATCGTTTTTTTAGCATAAAAAACATGGCTACTATTTACATCTTGAAACATCTCCACAATTTCTTCATTCACTTGTTTAATATAACCATCTACATCATGGGCATTGAATAAAATATAACCCAACAACTCTTTGTTGTCTTTTTTATACTTGGCTAATCGTAAACACAAGTCGAGCAATTCAGCTTTATTCAATTCTGCTAATTCTCTTTTCACTTCTTGAATAGATACAGTTTTCATTACTCGTAAAATTCACTTAAACAACGAAAATAAGAAGCTGTCCAACCTTCCACAATATCCTCATAAGCCTCATCTGGTATATTATCATGTCGTAATTCTATACTAGCACCCAACTTATGTTCGTGTAGTTTTATGGTAACAATTGATGCCTCATCTTGCCCATCAAAATACCATTGCTGTACAATTTTTTTGCCTTCTTCAAATTCCAAATTCTTTCCAACAATGCTGCCTTCCCATAAAGAAAATTCAGAACCCGGTTCAGTGCTCATTTCTGCATCTTCACCAGTCCATAATTTAATAGTTGCGGCATTGGTTAGTGCCTGATAAATAATTTCAGGTGCTTCCGTTATGATATAATATTTTTTAAAATTTTTCATCTTTTCTTTATCAATCTTAGCCATAAATGTAAGTTAAACTTCGTTCAAATACATAATACCTAACTTCGTTTATATTTTTAAGTAATTATGATACAAATTGGACAATATAATAAACTAGTAATTAGCCGAAAAGTTGACTTTGGTTTATACTTAGATAATGGAGAAGATGGCATTTTATTGCCCAAACGGTATGTGCCTCAAGGAGCAAAAATTGGCGATAAAATAGAAGTTTTTTTATACCACGATGGGGAGAATAGAATTATAGCAACCACCGAGAAACCCAAAGGCATTGTTGGTGATATTGTTTTATTAAAATGTGTTGGATTAATGGGTGCTGGTGCTTTTTTAGACATGGGATTAATGAAAGATTTATTTGTAGCAAAATCGCAACAAATAATGGGCATGAGGGCTGGCGGCTGGTACCTCGTTAAAATTTATATTGATGAACAAACTGGCCGAATTGCTGCCACCGAAAAAATCGAACGCCACCTTAGCAATGAAGAATTAACTGTTAAGGAAATGGATGAAGTTGAGTTATTGGTATATAGAAAAAGTGAAATTGGTTATGTCTGCATAATTAATAATTTACATACTGGCGTGGTACACGATAATCAAGTTTTTCAAGATATAAAGATTGGCGATAAATTAAAAGGTTTTATCAAAACAATAAGAGAGGACAATAAGATTGATTTAGTAATTGGTAAAAAAGGTTACAATAAAGTAGAGGGAGAAACGGACAAAATTTTACGTTTGCTAGTTGAGAATAATAACTATTTACCTTACCACGACAAAAGTGAACCCGAAGCCATTTATGCCTTTTTTGGTATGAGTAAAAAAACTTTTAAAATGACTACTGGGGCTTTATACAAACAACATAAAATTGAATTTACGAAAACAGGGTTTCAGTTGCTGGAAGCAGAGGGATAGTTGAATAATTATTGACCATTCACTATAAGGCTTTAAAAGCAAACCCAAGTTTACTAAAGTGTTCCAAGGTTTTGGGTAAAGCATATTTTAAGCGTTCCCAAGCTTTCTCACTATCGTGAAACACAACAATACTGCCACTTGTAGCATTTTTAACTACATGGTTTAAACATTTTCCGGGAGATAATTTTGTGTCAAAATCTCCACTTAAAACATCCCACATTACAATTTTAAATGGATCATTTTCAATTACAGAATTCAGTTTTTTAGCTTGGGATTTTTTTATTCTTCCATAAGGTGGACGAAACAATTTCGAATTAATATACTTTGTTGCAAGTTCAATATCCTTTAAATAAGTTGCATCATCTGTTTGCCAACCATTTAAATGGTTTTGCGTATGATTGCCCACTGAATGACCATCACTTAAAATTTGCTCATAAATTAGGGGTTCTTGCAATACATTTTTTCCAATACAAAAAAAAGTGGCATTGGCGTTGTACTTTTTTAATTCGGCTAATACAAAAGGTGTTATATTGGCATGAGGGCCATCATCAAAGGTTAGGTATATAACTTTATCAGCTTCGTTTTTACTCCATAAAAAAGAAGGATACAATGCCTTTAACCACCAAGTTGTTTTAACTAAATACAAGTTTATTATTGATTAATAATTATTGATTAAACCTTCCACCTTAAACCTTAAACCTTCAACCTTCAACCTTTCAACTTACACCTTACACCTTTAACCCTCCTCAATCCCCATAGGCCACTATATGTAAAGGTTTATTATTGTAGTTAAATATTTTGCCATTTTGTTCAATAAACTTTTTTTGAGACAAGTCGTTTCCAAATAATTTATTTGCAAATTTCCGAATTTTTATTGAATCAATTTGGGTGGTTATCTTTCCATTTTTTATGGCATTCATATAGCTAGTTAATAAATTATCGAAAGCTGCTGTCAATAATTTTTCATTTGCAAATACATCGCATACAATAATGGTAGAATCGCTTACCACAATAAATCCTGCATACAAACTATCCGAAAGGCTAAACTTTTCTTTAAAATAAGTATAATAATCAATTAGGTTATTTTTCATTTTTTTTTGTACTTCCAAATAAGAATATGTTTTAGATACAAGTTCTATTTCGTTGAACGACTTTTCAATTTCTTTCCAAACTTGTTGTTGAATATTGCTACTATCAGCCGCTTTTCTAATGCCAACTTCAGCAAAACCAGCATAAGAAAAAGGTTTAGGTTTTTTATCCCATCTTCCTTTTTCTATACAATACACGTTTAAAAAGTCGTATTCTTTTTTGGGTGGCAATAACTTTGTTTCGCCCAACATTCTATCCTGTTTACCCCCTTTTAAAAGCGTACCAGCCAACATAAAAATAACTTCTTTACCGCTATTTTTTACATTTAATACATTCACATTTTCTCGTCCTAAAAAATTATTTTCCTTAATTTGTAAGAACTTTTTTTTTAGGGCAGTTTCAATGGAAATAAAAGTAGTTGGATAATTTGTATCAAAATGTGTAGAGTCGGTAAATCGAATAGGAATCAAATGTAAGTTCTTGTAACTCCATATAGAATCATACAAAACTGAAACATGAGGAAATGTAAGCTGTGCAAAAGTTTTGTTTATTGCCCCAAGAAAAATACAAAATAAAAATATCTTAGCTATGTTCATTTAGTTGGTAAAGATAAGGATTGAGGATGGGGGAAACAGGAATTTGTAATAGGGAATTAGGGATTAAATGTTAATGCCTTAAAACCAAATAACCCCAAACTATAAAACTAAAAACTAATTAACTCGTAACTAAACAACCCCAAACTAAAAACTAAGCTACTCCCATTATCTTTGCAAGCTATGAATAAAAAAGTGAGGGTACGATTTGCACCCAGCCCAACAGGTGGCTTACATTTAGGTGGTGTAAGAACCGTATTATTTAATTATTTATTTGCCAAACAAAATGGTGGCGATTTTATTGTACGTATTGAAGATACCGATCAAACCCGTTTTGTAGAAGGTGCAGAAAAATACATTTTTGATACCCTTCAATGGTGTGGTTTGGTTCCAGATGAAAGCCCTGTTCATGGTGGGCCACATGCACCTTATAGACAAAGTGAACGTAAAGAAAGTTACCGAAAATATGCAGAACAATTGGTAAAAGATGGTTATGCGTATTATGCATTTGATACAGCAGAAGAATTAGATATTAAGCGTAAAGAAATCAGCAATTTTCAATACAGTCAGCATACCAGAGATGGAATGAACAATTCATTAACATTAACTGAGGCTGAAACAGAGAAAAAGCTAGCTGATGGAAATCCGCATGTTATTAGAATTAACATGCCAGAAAATGTAGATGTACATTTTAACGATATGATTCGTGGTGAAGTAAGTTTCAATTCCTCGTTAGTTGATGATAAAGTTTTATTAAAGGCAGATGGAATGCCAACCTATCATTTAGCGGTTGTTGTAGACGATTATTTGATGCAAATTACACATGCTTTTCGTGGCGAAGAATGGTTGCCAAGTTCGCCTGTTCATATTTTATTATGGCAGTATTTATTTGGTATAGATAACATGCCAGCATGGGCTCATTTACCTTTAATTTTAAAACCCGATGGAAATGGCAAATTAAGTAAACGTGATGGCGACAGGCTTGGTTTTCCTGTATTTGCAATGGATTGGACAAATGTTGATGGCAGTATAAATAGTGGCTTCAAAGAACGTGGTTTTTTACCCGAAGCATTTGTAAATATGTTGGCCATGTTGGGTTGGAATCCAGGTACCGAGCAAGAACTATTTACGCTTGAAGAATTGATTGAGAAATTTTCAATTGACCGTGTACATAAAGGCGGTGCAAAATTCGATTTTGAAAAGGCCAAATGGTTTAATGGAGAGTGGATTAAAAGGTATAAAATTGAAGGTTTAAGGTCTAGGGTTAAAGAAGTGCTAGGCGATATTGTTGCAAATTATGATGATGCTTTCATAGATAAAGTAATTGAACTTACAAAAGATCGTTGTACTCTGTTAAATGATTTTATTCAACAATCATCTTTCTTTTTTCAATTGCCTGAAACCATTGAAATTGCTTCCATTCAACCTAAATGGGATGAAAAGAAAAACTTGTTTTTCATAGAAGCCATACGCATGTTTCAGCAAAGCATTTTATGGGAAGCAACAGATGTAGAAGCTTTTTTTAAAGAATTAGCAGCAGTCAATGAATTAAAACCCGGAGAATTAATGTTGCCTTTTCGAATTATGTTAGTGGGTGGCAAATTTGGCCCTGGTGTTTTTGAAATTGCTGAATTAATTGGTAAGAAAGAAACAGTGAAAAGAATAGAATATACTTTGGCTTTATTAAAATAAAAGACTAAATATATTTTATTAATGGTAGACGAATGCTGTATGTTTTTTGCCCAAACCAGCTCAACTTAGTTAATTTTGTAGTGTAAATAAATTGCCCGTATGAACAGACCCATTAGAGTTTTAGTTGCCAAAGTTGGTTTAGATGGCCATGACCGTGGTGCAAAAATTATTGCAACTGCTTTACGAGATGCTGGTATGGAAGTTATTTACACCGGATTAAGACAAACACCCGAAATGGTTGTAAATGCTGCCCTACAAGAAGATGTTGATGCTATTGGTATTAGTATTTTAAGTGGTGCCCACAATACGGTTTTTCCTAAGGTAATTAACTTAATGAAAGAAAAAGGCATGAACGATGTTTTACTTACTGGTGGTGGAATAATACCAGAAGATGATATGAAAATTTTAAACGAAATGGGTGTGGGCAAACTTTTTCCTCCTGGCACTACTACAACAACTATTGCAGATTATATTAAAGACTGGGTAAAAGATCATAGAAATTTTTAGTGGCAACTATTTGGAATTTGTTGGGCATTTTACCAACCATTCTAAACATCGAAGTCATCATTCTTCAACTACAACATTTTTATCAAGGGTCTTAAAACGCACTCCATTGTTTTGCAAAACTGTAATTGTTATGTGTCCAGTTTTACTTGTATTTAGGTCTTGCAGGATGCCTGATTTCCCTTTATGTGTTCCGCCAACGACCATACATTGATCGCCATTTTTTAACTTTTTAGTTTCCATTTTGTTTGGTTTGTTTTAAAGAGGCAGTAATTATTCCCTTTAGAACTTTCAAATCAATGTCTTCTAGTTTATTGACGTAGATGCAGCCGCCGTCGGTTTTGTGTTTACCTAACTTATTAATTGCATCCTCATGTTCTTTATGGTTTATCATCAGGTATAAAGTAAGATTTGCTTTCCGAGGAGAAAAACCTACCAGAAACCAATCAACTTCTCTGCCACTAGTCGGACTTTTGTATCTTTTATTTCCAAAGCCAATGATCGAACCGCCCCACATTTTTGCGTCTTCCCCACTTGCCTTTTTCATCATTTCCAAAAGAACAAAACTGTCTTTTCGCTTTTGTTCGTCTTTAACTGTATTGATAAAACCATCAACGCTTTCTGAAGTTTGTTTTGTTTTTATTTCTGCCAGTTTTGATTTTTTTTCTGCCATATTAATTGTTTTTGTATAGTCTATTTTTTCATTATAGTTTCATATACATTTATCCACTCTTTAACATTCATTTTTTTGATTAATTCACCAATGAGGTTATAAGGAATCTCATCCAACTTCTTAAACCGAATACAACTCTTTCCCATGTCCAATTTTTGCTTACTGTGCTTGGGATATTCGGTAACGAACCATTTCAACAATTTGGGGTCGGCATAAATACCCATATGGTAAAAATTAATAGAGTGCTTTTGCGAAGCTATTGCTGCAAATGGCAGAGGTTCACTTGGTTTGCAATGGTAACCAGCAGGATAAAGTGTATGCGGAACAACATAACCCAACCCGCCATAACTAATGGCTGCTTCAAAACCTTTGGGCAAGTTTTTTACAATGACATCGTGTAGTTTGTTAAAAGGTTCTGCCCTTTCTGCAGAAAGGGTTGTAAGAATTTCATTAATTGTTTTTCCATTTGCTTTCATATTTTTTTGCTTTTCTGTTTATTATTCAATATAGGCCACTGTCCTCTACAAGGACCACTAACATTGGATTTGCTGCTTTACAGCCTCATAAATCTGTTCTCAGCTTTCGTTAACGATTGGTAACCGTTCATGTAGCAGTAATTCTATTGATTATACAATCGCTTCACCGTAAAATAACCTTTCTTCCTTTTTCCAAAATAATCCACAATGCTCCAAGTAACCCCAGGATAACAATCGTTAAACTGCCAAAGCATTGAACCCATGCAATAGGGTTGGGCTTTTAAATGGGCTGTAATAGCGGTTTCTAAGGCCTTTGATTGCAGCTGTTGTGTGGCCATGATATAATCTTTAAAAGTAGTTGGTTTTAATTTATTTTGTTGTAAATACACTGCTAAATTTTGGTAACCTGTGGGATGTTTTTGGTGTAGCCTCATGGTTACCGATGAAGTATCCCAATCGGCAGCTTTTGTAAATTGTTGAATGCTGCTAAAATTGGGTAAAGCTTGCATTCCATATTCACTCATAAACCTAGGTACTTTTTCTTTATATTTTTCAATAGGTTGCAATCCCCACCAAACGCCCCAATAATGGCAATCGCCATGAGTTAAACTAGATGTACGTCCCCAACCATTTGTTGGGCTAGAGGTAATATAAGACCTTGTACTATCGTATTGTTTAACCAATTTTGGCAATAGTTCATGAAAAATTTTTTTATAATTTTGCCATAACTCTATTGAATCGTTTTTGGTTATGGTAAATTGTTTCTGCCAGCCCCAATTGTGCCAAGCTTCATCTACTTCGTTATTACCACACCAAACTGCAATGCAGGGATGCTTGCTTAAACGAGTAATATTATCAATGGCCTCTTGTTTTATGTTTTCTAGAAAATCATCGTTAGCAGGATACATAGCACCAGCAAACATAAAATCTTGCCAAATCATTATTTTTAAAGAATCACACAGCGTATAAAAGGCATCGTCTTCATATACGCCCCCACCCCAAACTCTTAACATATTTATGCCAGCCTGCTTCGCTGCAATTAAAAGAGTTCTGTATTTGGTTTTTGTTACTCTTGGCAAAAAAACATCGGCCGGTACCCAATTAGCTCCTTTAATAAACGTGGGGATATTGTTTATGGTAAAATAAAAAGATTGACCGATGGAATCTTTTTCTTGTACTAATCGAATGGTTCCAAAATTATTCCCCATTACTTTTTTGGGAAGTGCCTCTTTATGTTTTACATTGGATTCAATGGTTTCTAGGTAGACATTTCGCCAAATACCACATGTAGTAAGTTTTGGTGCAAAATCCCACCCAAAATGATATTGGGCTTTTCGAACATAATTTCGGTTGTTTTCACATGGATGAATTACTGTTGATTTTTTGGCAAATGAATCTGCAACTGTATGAGCATTCGTAAAAACAATGTATAATAAATTATTTTTTTGCTTTAAATATGGTTTTACATTTTGTCGCCATGTTCTAAACATATTGTTTGCAACAAAAATTAAAGTATCGTTTAAATAAACGTTTGCATAGGTATCTAATCCCTCAAAAACCAATTGTATATTTTCTTGTGCAAATATTGTTGATGGTAAATTAAACACTGTTTGATATTGCCAATTGGTATGGCTTATCCATTGCAGTTTGGTTTCGTTGTTTCTATAAAAAGGATCAGGAATTAATTTGTTGGCCAATAAATCTGTATGAACTGTTCCTGGAACGGTTGCCTTATACCAATTTTTTTTAGTTATTTCTTTAAAGTGCCAATTTTTATCTAGATAGATCTTCTGGGCTTGTGCAAAATTTCTTTGGAAACTAAAAATTAGCCCGGTTATAAGAAAAAACAGAATTTTTACTTTTATTTTTTGCATGTTTATAAATGTAAGTAATGATTTAATTAAAGTTAGCTTCTGTAAATGTTTTAAAAAAATGTAACTGTTTTATAGTCTACAGCCAATTATAGGGTCTAAATTGATAAATTTATGACTAAAAGTTATAGGGCTGATGGATAAAAGTGGTAAGTTACTGCACCTTTGCAGTTCGATAAAGGCCTGCCGATATATTCATTTAGGCGGAGATAGCCTATCTATTTAACCACAATTACCCTATAATTAGAAATAGTTTTAAAAAAATTACATTTTTTGGGTAGATAGCCTTACTTTTGCCGTCCTAATTTTTAGCAAACATGTTAGCAGTAGTAAAAATCGCAGGTCAACAATTTAAAGTACAAGCAGGAGATAGTTTGTACGTTCCGCATTTGCAAGGAAAAACCGGAGACAAAGTTGAATTCAACGATGTTTTGATGGTAGATAATAGTGGTACTTTAACTGCAGGCAGTGCTGTAAAAGCAACTGTTACCGCAGAAATAATAAGTAGCCTAGTGCAAGGAGATAAAGTGATAGCTTTTAAAATGAAAAGAAGAAAAGGTTTCAGAAAAAAGCATGGTCATAGAACTCATTATACTAGAATTAAAATAGAAAGCATCGCTTAATCTTATTTAAAAATGTATTATTTACTTTACCCTAATAGGTATTGATAATTTAATATTTAAAATTTTATACAATGGCACACAAAAAAGGTGAAGGTAGTGTAAAGAATGGTAGAGACTCGAACAGTAAACGTTTGGGTGTAAAAATCTTTGGCGGACAACCAGCAATTTCTGGAAACATAATTGTTCGTCAACGTGGTACAAAATACCACCCTGGTAAAAATGTTGGTCTTGGAAAAGACTTTACATTGTTTGCATTAACAGATGGTACAGTAGAATTTAGAAAGACAAAAAATTCGAAAACAATTGTTTCTGTAGGTGCAGTTGAGGCAGTAGCTTAAAAAAAAATTTTGTAGTTACAATTTTTATTTTACTTTTATGGTATTAACTAACCATTAAATTTTAAAAAAACATGGCAACTGCAAAAAAAGCCGCTCCTAAAAAAGCTGCTCCAGCAAAGAAAGCTGCTCCAGCTAAAAAAGCTGCTCCAGCAAAGAAAGCTGCTCCAGCTAAAAAAGCTGCTCCAGCTAAAAAAGCTGCTCCAGCTAAAAAAGCTGCTCCAGCTAAAAAGGCTGCTCCAGCTAAAAAAGCTGCTGCTAAGAAGAAATAATTCTTTCTTACAAGCGAATAAAAAAAGCCCCGAAATTTTGGGGCTTTTTTACGACCCTACCTTAATTTAGATACTTCAAACTCAATGATAGCAATGGTTTCAATAAACTTACTGCTACCCTACTGTTGAGTTAACTACTTTATAGTTTAATGCAATTAATTTTATTTTTTAAAAAATCTACGACAAGCTATTCTACAATTTTAAATTACAATAAAAAAATAATCGTTAAACACATTTATTTATTATAGACTTTGGCAAAACATACATGACCATTTTCGATAGTGATTATTTTATAGAGATGTTCTTCTTTTTAAAAGGATCCGATTTACAATACAGCCACTAAACAGCAGGAAAAAATAATATTTGTTTAAAAGGATTTCTATTTTAAAAGAATAAACTTCAAAATAAATCTGAAAAAAATTAGTAGTATTTAGTCATTTATTTTTTCTAAAAAAAACAAAAAATGCTCATTATTTAGAGATATTAAACAAAAAATAAAGAATGTTGTAAATATTTTTTGCTTCTAAAATAAAAAAAATAATACTAGTTTTTGCAGACTTTTTGGTTGAGCATTTCTTTCATCAGTATTATTAATGCAATTTGTGATTGAAGTGCTAGCATTTTTCTTTAAAAAAATATTTACATAATAAGAATGTTTTTTTGATCGTAAAATAGGGGCTCTAGTGAGTTGCTATTATGAAAAAAAATTAATGATTTATCTTAAGGATAAATGGCTGTTTTGGAGTTTGGAAATAGCTTTTAATACCAATTTGAAATTCATAGCAGACCAATTTTGTAGTTTGCTTTTTTTTGTTTACTTTTGGTCTGTTATATAATTCAATATGTCAAATTCATTATTTATACCTGTTAAAGAAAGTATTCAAGTATTGAATACGATT
>JANOZK010000071.1:0-14595 GCA_031429335.1 Chitinophagaceae bacterium
TTTCCAAATTCAGTTTCTAAACTTGGGTCGTTGAGTTTTTCTGTTGTATCAATGTAAATTGTAATGGGTGGTTTACTAAATGAGATACTGTAAAATCTGGTTCGTTTTTGAAGTTCATAGCTTGAATTAACATTTCTAAGATCTGCCCAATTTGACTGGAATAGATTTCTTGGAAAAAAAATTGAACTTTTTAATAACTCAATTTTAATTCCATTTTCATCAATTTGAACCAAGCATGGTATTCGATTATTTTTTTTAAGTATATAATATATTAACTGAAGAATATACGTTGCTATTAAAACTATTACAATTATTATTGCCCAATCAGGCATATCGTTATAAGATAAAATGCAAACAACCACAAAGACAAACATAATAATTGGAAGTCCCAAAAAAATAAGAAAGAGTGAGTATACTCTTGAGCATGTCATTTCAAAAGTTTTCATGTAATAATCAATTATTAGTTAAGGAATTGAAAAGTTGACTTTAAAATTGATTTCAGAAATACATTTTTGGAGGTAAAAGATTATTTAATAGCTATTAATTTTCAAGTTAACGATAATTATTTCTATATTTTTATTCATTTCCAGCATCTTCTCTTTGCAATGCTTAGCGTGTTTGGAAAAGGTAGATGCGTTAATTCAGCAAAATGTATTGTCCTTTGGTTGAATATGAATCAATAAAAGAGATGATGCTTGAAAGTGAGACAATACTTAGAGAAGTAAGTTAGAATCTTGTATTAATTGTTAAATCAACTTATTGTTCAAAATAAGCTAAACTGCCACCCACCCATTCTTTATCTTGGTTGTAACGTACGCCAATCATTTTACCTTTACTTAATCTGGCTAAGTTATTGGTGGCAATAGGTCTTGCTTCTCCATCTTTCCAAAAATAAAAAATTCTTAATTCTACTTTTGCAGGTATATCTGGTGTTGCAATAACATTGGCATACTTTACCTTCTTTTGTAAAATCCAGTTTTCTGGATCTTTTACTTTTTCAATATCTGCAAGGGTTAAATCAATAACAACGCCTTGGCCTGCAAAGGAAAAAAGTGGTTTTAAAACGTAGTTTTCTAAATCGGTGGGTAATACTTTTATTTCGTTTAAAAAACTTGTTTTGGGTACATAGGGGTTATTAATAAATGGTAAAGTGTATTTACTGATTCTATAAAACCAATTAGGGTGCGTTGCCCACTCTACGTCTAAATCTTCTAACAATAGTTTTCCTTTTTCTTGAATTTCTGGAGTTTGCTGTTGTAAGTCATCAAAAATTATTCTGTTATAAATTCTTTTAACTTCAATCTTTTTACCCTCTTTTTCATAATACAATTTTTTGCCTTCTTGTATTAATTCGGTTAAGCAAACTATTGCAATGCCCGTATAATCTTGTGTACAATAAAAATCTATTCTAGTTTTTTGTTGGTGTGGCAAAATTTCTAAAAGAATTACATTTTCAGGTTCATCGGTTCCTAGAATAATATCTTTCAACAATTTAATATAACTGTCTTCATTTAAACCACTAAAATAAGCAGAGTAATTATTCGGAATTTCAAAATGCTTCCTAGTAACAGCATCTACATAAACTTCGTAGCCAAATAGTGTAGGAAAACCTTGCATCTCAATTAATTGGGGTTCTAATTCACCCGCTTCGTTTTCGCAAATACCAAAATCAAATGCAATAAAGTGGGTATGTTCATTTTCGTTTGGTACCCTAACATTTGCAGGTATTGCATGAGATGTTAAGGTTTTAAAATTATACCCAGTAATAACATCAACAATGCTTTCACAAGCATTTAAAATTTTGTTGGTAAATATTTTATCAATAAAAACAGGAGTTTCTGCAACTCTAAATTCCAATGCACCGGGGTGTTTACTGTTTAAATCATCGAGAAATGCCTTATAATTTGCTTCAGTAAAATTTTTATTAAATGTTTCACGTAATGCAGTAACCATATTCAAATTTATTAGTCGTTATTAATGTAATAGGGAAGTACAAAATATTTTTTTAAATATTTTGTACTTCTTAAATACTAAGATAGGTATTAAAAATAACAAATACCCTTTTAAGAGCAGAAGCATTTGTATGAAGATTGTATTAAATAAGTTTAGGCTTCTATCAATGCTCCCACAGCATTATTTAAAAAGTTGGGTAATATGCAAGAATAAGTCCACAAAATTTTATCAGGATCGCTTAAATGTTCAATCATACTTTGCCATTTTTTTTCACCATGGTTAGCAATAACTGTTTCTTTTTTGTCTTCTCGTTGTAAGTACATACTCATACCAACAGCATCTGCTTCTGGATGAAATTGGGTACCAACAAAAAAGTCGTTAAAGCGTATGGCCATTATTGCCCTTTCGTAAGGTACATGTGGTCTGTTTTTTTCGATGGCTAAAATTTTAGCACCCATTTGTCTCAATTTGCTATGGTTGGGTTCAATAACTTGATAATCTCTGCTATCAACACCATAAAAGGGTTCTTTTAAGCCATCAAAAATAAGTTCATCTTTTCCTTCTTCTAGTTGATGTATGGGAAAAACTCCGAAAGCGGTGGAATTGCGTTTGCAAACAGTGCCAACTTCAAAATACCTACATGCTAATTGAAAACTATGACAAATGAAAAAAACGTGTTTTGGGTTGTGGAGGTTTTGTTGGTTCCAATCTTGTACAGATTTAAGCCAGCCAAAATATTTTTCTTCCCAAAGGCTACCAACAGTATCTAATGGAGAGCCTGGCCCACCTGTAGAAATATAAATATCATAGGTTAAATCTGGAACTTCCAATTTTAATCGTACATCAAATTCATCGAAATGTACATTGTACTGATGATGCTCGGCCCACGTGTTAATTATTTCTCTTATACAACGCATACCCTGATTTGCATGACCCTCATACAAATCTAAAATTGCTATGTTTAATTTGGTATCGTTCCAATTCATATTTAAACAAACTTAGGGAATTTTGGATATTGAACAAATAGCTGTTATCAACAATTCTAGATAAAATTATTTGTTTAATTCATGCTTTTTGTATGTTTTTATGTACGATTGCTATTATCAGTTATTTTTAACGAGTGAAAAAACTGATTTTATCTATTGTTTGCATTTGTATGTATTGCTTAGTTTTTTGTACAGCACAACCCATACTTAAAGCGATTGATACTGTTGAAACTGTTACTGTAAATGCTTTGTACAGTAATGTAAAATGGAAAGAAACGCCAGCAGCTATAGCTTTGTTAAATGGTGCATCCCTTTCTAAATTTAGTGATCAATCTTTCTTGAGTGCCATGAACACTGTAAGTGGGGTACGTATGGAAGAAAGAAGCCCAGGAAGTTATCGTTTTAGCATTAGAGGCAGTTTATTAAGAAGCCCATTTGGTGTAAGAAATATTAAGATTTATTGGAATGGACTACCCTTAAGTGATGCTGGTGGTAATACTTATTTAAATTTAATGGAGGTGCAAAATATTAGTACTGCCGAAATTATTAAAGGCCCAACAGCTAGTGTTTATGGTGCTGGCACAGGTGGTGCATTATTGTTGCAATCTGCTTTAGCTTTTACAAATACGAAAAAAAATCAATTTAATATAGGTTTAACTAAGGGTTCTTATGGTTTATTTTCTGAAAACATGCAATGGAAGTTTAGCAGCAAAAATAGTACCATGCAACTGCTGCAAAGCCATCAACAAAACAATGGATACCGAGAACAATCTGCATTAAATAAAAATGTACTTCAATACAATGCTGGGTATAAAAATAAGCACCATTTATTCGAAATTTCAGCTTTTTATACTTCACTCAATTATCAAACACCAGGTGGTATTACTTATGAACAAATGTTGTTGAATCCTATTTTAGCAAGGCAAGCAACTACTACTTTACCTAGTGCTAAACAACAACAAACTGCGGTGGATAACCAAACTTTTTTTGGGGGAATTAATCATACTTTAAGTTTAACCAAACAAATACAATTGAATACAGCCTTGGCTTTGAGTACTACTAATTTTAAAAATTTATTTATTACCAACTTTGAAAAAAGAAAGGAAAAAAATACATCTGTAACATCGAAATTAATTGTGAAAAAAGCTTTCGAAGCAATAAATATTAAATGGATAACGGGGTTCGAATATTTAGTAAATAATAGTAATATTTACAATTTTGGAAATAAAAATGGGTATATAGATACCTTGCAATTTCAAGATGAAGTGAAGGCTAATCAATGGTTTATTTTTTCTCAAATGAATATGAGTTATAAAAAATTAAATGTACAATTTGGATTAAGTGTTAACGAACAATGGTATGCGTTTAAACGATTGAGTGACGTAAATTTTATTAATTTTAAAGAAGCTACTACCAACATTATTGCAACACCTAGGTTGGCAGCATCTTATCAATTAAATAAAGATGTTTCGGTTTATGGGCTTGCTGCCAAAGGGTTTTCGGCCCCAACATTAGCAGAAATAAAACCATCGGATGGTAATTTTTATAGCAATTTAAAAGCTGAATTTGGTTGGAATTTTGAAATAGGTATTAAAGGCAACCTACTAAAAAATAAATTGCAATTTGATGTTGCTCTCTATCATTTTACTTTAAACAACGCTATTGTGAGAAGAAATAATTTGGTGGGTGCAGAATATTTTGTTAATGCTGGTTCTACGCTTCAAAAAGGTATAGAAGCAACCCTAAATTATGTAGTATTTAGCAATGATCATAATTTTTTTACTTCTTTAAAATTGAGTTCTAGCAATAGTTTTCAGCCTTATAAATTTACCAATTATATAGTGGGCATTAATAATTTTAGTAATAATGCATTAACGGGTGTACCAAAAATAAATACTGTTTCTACCCTAGATGTAACCATTAAAAACAAGTTTAGCATTTTTGTTATTTTAAACTATACCGATAAAATACCTTTAACAGATGCAAACGATGCTTTTGCCAATAATTATAGATTACTACAAATAAAAATGAATTATTTTTTTAAAATTCAAAATGCTAAACTAAACCTATTTTTTGCAATTGATAATGCACTCAACGAACTGTATAGTTTGGGTAACGATATCAATGCTGCAGGAAAAAGATTTTATAACCCAGCACCTGCTAGAAACTTTTTAACTGGTATTAACATACGTTTCAACTAATACATCTTTATATTGCACATTTAAATTAAAAAGTTATTTATGGCCACTATTTTAGTAATTGATGATGAAAAATCTATACGAAATGTGTTAAAAGATATTTTGGGAAATGAAGGCTATAAAGTTGATGAAGCTGCCGATGGAGAGGAGGGTTTAAAAAAGTTTGCAGACTATAATTACGATGTTGTTTTGTGTGATATTAAAATGCCTAAACTAGATGGAATTGAATTTTTAACCAGAGCAAATGAAATAAATGCTGAAGTGCCTATTATTATGATTAGTGGGCATGGTAATATTGAAACAGCTGTTGATGCTGTAAAAAAAGGTGCTTTTGATTACATTGCAAAGCCACCTGATTTAAACAGATTACTAATAACTATTAGAAATGCTACCGATAAAAATGTATTGGTAAAAGAAGCAAAAAATTTAAAACGCAAAGTTTCAAAGGTTCAAGAAATTATTGGTAACAGCGAAGTCATACTAAAAATAAAAGCTACCATAGAAAAAGTAGCTATTACCGATGCAAGGATTTTAATTACTGGCGAAAATGGAAGTGGTAAAGAATTGGTTGCACGCTGGCTACATGAAAAAAGTAACAGAAATACCCAACAATTGGTGGAAGTAAATTGTGCTGCAATTCCTAGTGAGTTAATTGAGAGCGAATTATTTGGACACGAAAAAGGTTCTTTTACCAGTGCCATTAAACAACGCATTGGAAAATTTGAACAAGCCAATGGCGGTACTTTATTTTTAGACGAAATTGGCGACATGAGTTTATCTGCCCAAGCAAAAGTATTGAGGGCGTTGCAGGAAGGTAAAATAACTAGGGTAGGAGGCGATAAAGAAATTACTGTTGACGTAAGAGTGGTAGCAGCTACCAATAAAAATTTGTTGCAAGAAGTAGAGCAGAAAAATTTTAGGCTCGATTTGTACCATAGGTTGGGTGTAATACTCATTCATGTGCCTTCGTTAAACGACAGGAGAAGTGATATTGCTGATTTGGTAGATAAGTTTTTAATGGATATTGCTACCGAATATGGCCAACCCAAAAAAAATATTGATGAAAAAGCAGTTGATGTTTTGAAACAACACAATTGGACAGGCAATATACGAGAGCTAAGAAATGTTGTTGAGAGATTAATTATTTTATCGGGTAAAACAATTACTGCCGATGATGTTAAAGCCTACGTAATACCATAGTTAATCAATCATTTTTATTTAACCTATTTAGCTAAATAACGTTTTATTTCTTTATCAGTATCACGTTGTTTAATGGTTTCTCTTTTGTCGTAATTCTTTTTGCCCTTTGCAATACCAATTTCTACTTTTACAAAATTTTTATCGTTCATAAAAATTTTCAGGGGTACGATGGTTAGCCCTTTGTCTTTAAGCTTGCTTTGTAATTTGTTGAGCTCTCTTCTGTTTAATAAAAGTTTTCTATCGTGTACTTCAATATGGTTGTTTACAGTTCCATGCGAGTACGACGAAATGTATAAACCTCTTACCCATAATTCATTTTTTTCGAACATGCAAAAAGCATCGTTAAAACTTACTTTGCCTTCTCTAATACTTTTTACTTCTGTTCCCAGCAACACAATGCCAGCATCATATTTATCTTCTATGAAATAATTATAATAAGCCTGCCTATTGTTCATTTGTTTAGTCATACTCCAGCTACAATCAATAATTTAATTACTTCCTAAACAATCTTATTATTTGAGCCAACTTATCTTTTAAATTTTTTCTATCTATAATAAAATCTAAAAAACCATGATCTAATAAAAATTCGCTTCGTTGAAAGCCTTCTGGCAAATCTTTTTTAATGGTTTCTTTAATTACACGAGGGCCAGCAAAGCCAATTAATGCACCAGGCTCTGCAATATTTAAATCGCCTAACATACCAAAGCTTGCAGAAATACCCCCAAATGTAGGGTCTGTTAAAAGAGAAATATAAGGCAATTGAGCATCGCTTAATTGAGATAATTTACCACTTGTTTTGGCAAGCTGTAACAAGCTAAATGCACTTTCCATCATTCTTGCTCCACCACTTTTGCTAATTACCAAATAGGCCATTTTATGTTCTATGCAATAATCAACTGCTTTGGCAAATTTTTCACCCATTACACTACCTAAACTACCACCAATAAATTCAAAATCCATACAAGCTACCACTAATCCTTCGCCATGTACTTTGCCCACGGCCACACTCATGCTATCTTTTAAATCGGTTTTAGTATGTATTTCTTCTAAACGTTTGCCATAATTTTTTAAATCGGTAAAGTTTAAAAAATCTTTACTTACAATATTATCAAAAAGTCTGTCGTATTCATTGTCATCAAAAATGTAGTCGAAATATTCATCGCTACCAATTCGGTGATGATAATTGCACTTTGGGCATACGTATTTATTTTCTTCTAATTCGGTTGTGGGTTGTATATAATTGCACTCGGGGCATTTGTTCCATAAACCTTCTGGTGTTTCTTTCTTATCTGAAGTTTCTGTAGTAATACCTTTTCTTCTTCGCTGATACCATTTTGGTTTTACCTCTCCACTAACAGTTATTATTGTAGCTTCTTCTCCAGTTAAGTTTTGTTCTAAGTCTTCTTCTTTTTCCTTTTTCATAAGCTAAAAATTCAATTGGGTTGGCAAGTTAAGGCAAAATAAGTTTAGGTTTTAGTGTTTTGCCTTTTTTAGACGTTGAAACGAATAATTTCGGTATAATGTAAACCACATGGCACAGATGTACCATTTTTCGATTCATTACTTAAAAAAATTACCCCATATTATTTAGTACGGGGTAATCTTTAGTTTTGAAATATGTTATTAAGCGTTACGGTTAATACAATTTAAATCGTCGAAAGCAATTTCTAATCGTTTACTAAAACTTTCTTCGGCTTTACGTAACCAAACTCTTGGATCGTAATGCTTTTTATTGGGCTTATCTGCCCCTTCTGGATTACCCAATTGGCCCTGTAAATAACCTTCATATTTTTTATAATTCTCTAAAATACCATCCCAAAAAGCCCACTGTAAATCGGTATCAATATTCATTTTTATTGCTCCATAACCAATTGCTTCTCTAATTTGGTTTTGTGGAGAACCGCTACCACCATGAAATACAAAGAAAACGGGTTTTGGCCCAGTGCCCAATGTTTTTTCAATATGTATTTGACTGTTGTTTAATATCTCTGGCCTTAATTCTACATTACCGGGTTTATAAACACCATGAACATTACCAAAGGCTGCAGCTACAGTAAATAAATCGCCTACTTTTTTAAGTTCGGTATACGAGTAAGCTACATCTTGTGGTTGTGTATATAATTTATCGTTTTCAACATCACTATTGTCCACTCCATCTTCTTCACCACCTGTAACACCCAATTCAATTTCTATACCCATACCTAATGGTTGCATACGCTTAAAAAACTCAACAGAAGTATGAATATTTTCTTCAATAGGTTCTTCAGATAAATCTAACATGTGAGAACTAAATAATGGTTGACCCTTTTCTTTATAAAATTGTTCTCCGGCATCAATTAATCCACTAATCCATGGTAACCATTTTTTTGCTGCATGGTCTGTATGCAAAACTACAGGTACGCCATAAGCCTTGGCTACATTATGTATGTGTAAAGCACCAGAAATACCCCCTAAAATATTACCTTGTAAATTATCGTTGGGCATGCCTTTACCTGCAATAAACTGTGCACCACCATTCGAAAATTGAATAATTACTGGAGAGTTTACTTTAGCTGCGGTTTCTAAAACTGCATTTATGGTGTTGGTTCCAATAGTATTTACAGCTGGTAGAGCAAATTGGTTGTCTTTTGCATCTTGGTATAAAGCTTTTAGTTCTTCTCCAAAAAGTACGCCTGGTTTGTATTTTTTCATTTTGTTGATTTTATTTGTAGTGCTGCAAATTTAAGTAACTACAACATATAAAAAACTAACAATTATCGGTATTTAAAGTAGTTGATACATTTCATTAATATACTTGGGTGTTTCCAATAATCTGCTACCATACCAACTAAACATTTCTCCATTTACCAAAATAATTTTAATGTTGGGTAACTCTTTGGCTAAGGCTTGTACATGTTTTTCTTTAAAAGGAAAAGGCTCTGAGGAGAGAAATAAATAATTGGGGCTTACTGCTTTTAATTCAGCTATTGTGGTGGTTGGGTATCTTTTTTTTCCTTTAAAAATATTTTCAAATCCTGCTAGGGTTAATATATTGTGTATATAAGTGTCTCCCCCTATTGTCATGTAGGGGTTTTGCCAAATTAAGTAAGCAAATTTGTTATTGGTTGCATTAAATGGATGTAAGCTCAAACTTTTGAAATTGTTAATTATTTCTTTAATCAACAACTTAGCCTTAGGTAAAGTATTTGTAATAATACCGAGGGTCTCAATCATTGTTAGTGCATCTTTCATGGTAGATACATCTGTTAGCCACACATGGGTAAAACTACCTACTGCTTCAATTTGTTCTTGTACATTTTCTTCCTTATTGGCAATAATTAAAGTGGGGTTTAATTGCCTAATTTTTTCTAGTTGAATATTTTTTGTACCACCAATTTTTGTTTTGTTTTTATACCATAATGGTGGATGTACACAAAATTTAGTAATGCCAACTACCTCAATCTCCAAGCCTATAAAATGCAATAGCTCGGTTATTGAAGGAACCAAGCACACAATTTTGAGTTTTTTTACAAATGATTGAGTTACTATATTTCTATTATGATAAATCAATGGGTGTAGTTTGGCTACCATGAAAATAGATGTAATACCAATATGAATTTTAATTTAGATAAAACTTTCTGGGATAATGCCAATTTGGTAGCTGTTTACACCAATTTATTTAGGCTATTACAAATATCACATTGGTGTAATTGAGTTGAGCAATTTGAGTGTTGAAATTTAATTTCTAATAAAGGTTTCAAAAAATTTGGAATTTATAAGTAAATGTGTAATTTTAACACATTAAATAATATTTTTTAACTAAACGATTGCAAGATGAAGAAGATTTTACTTTTTTTGGGATTGGTATTTTTAACGGCTAAAATACAAGCCCAGTTTACCACACCAACCATTGATGGTGTTATTGGTGCCAATGAATATGGTGTTCACACAGATGGTAGCAACCAACAATCCAATAATTTAGTTTGGTATGTAACTTGGGATAATACAAACCTTTATATTGCTACTGGTAATAATGATAATGCCGGCAATGCTATGATGTTTATTATAGATTATAACCCAATAGCAGTTGTAAATGGAGGAACCGATGCAAATGGAAGCCTTATTTCTCCAACATACGACAATGTAACTGCAAACTTTCCTTTTAGAGCCGACTTTTGGGGCTACCTTAAACCAGGCTATGATGATTATAAAACTAGTAATGGTTCGGGTGGTTGGAATACTTCAATAACAAATTCATTAACCAAAAATTATAATGGAACCAATAAGGTTTTTGAAATCAGAATTCCATGGGCTGCCATTACTGGTGGTGGACGACCAACCTCCTTTAATTTTGTTTGTTATGCTCAATATAATGGAGGTCTTTTTGGACAAATACCTACAGCAAACCCAGGTGGAAATACAAATAATGTAACATTCCCTTACTACCAAACAGTTACAAGTACCAACGATGTAACTTCAACTAAACCCTTTAGCAGAAATAGCATAGCTACTTCTGGAACTGCAACTTTATCAACTGCTGGTATTTTTCATGATGTAACAGTAAATGGAGGAACCACAACGGTTAGTGCTGCTTATAGTATAACAGGAACAGTAGTTGTGCCTTCTGGTACATTAGCTTCTGGTGGTAATATTACACTTGTTTCTGATGCAAATGGTACAGCAAGTGTTGGCAACTCTGCAGGTACAATTTCAGGCAATGTAACAGTACAACGGTTTATACCAGCTGGTAATCGACGTTTTCGTTTTTTAAGTCATCCTTTTAGTACAAGTAGGCCTTTAAATATTTTAACTGGCTTATCTTATACAGGTCAAGGTGGAACAGTAAATGGTTTTACCCATACTACAACCACCAATAATGCAAGTGCATTTGGATTTACTACAGCTAATGCTAATGGTGCATTAGTTGATGGTGGATGGTCGGCTGTTACCAATGCAACCACTTCGAACTGGGGTGTAGGTCAAGGTTTAAGAATATTGGTTAGGGGTGCACTAAATGAAGGGTTAAATGGAAATCCATATACACCTAGTGCAACCACAATTGGCATGTCTGGTACTTTAAATGTGGGCAATGTTAATGTACCTATTGTTTTAGGTGGTTCTGGTTCTACACAAAACTTCAACTTTGTTGGCAACCCATATGCCAGCCCAGTAAATATTGGTAGTCTAATTAGAACAAATGCTGCTATTTCAAATAAAAATATTTATTTCCGTAACCCAGTAACCAATGGATATATAACTGTAAATACAGCAACTAGCCAGCCTGGTGAAAACTACGTAATGCAAAGTAACAGTTCATTTTTTGTGGTTGCTAATAGTGCAACAAATATCAGTTTTACAGAAGCTAGCAAAGCAACAACTGCAAGCTCAGATGTTGTTTTTAGAACACAAAATACATTAGCAAAAAATATCTTTGGTATTGATGCTTATTTGGGTAGTGATATGTACGACAATACGTTGTTTACTTTTAATGAAAAAGCATTGGCTAATTATGATAAATTGAATGATGGTATTAAAATGTTGAACGATAATTTTAGCATGTATGCCTTAAGTAAAGACAATGTTAAGTTAAGTTACGATGAGCGTCCTTTCGAAGAAAATAGTATTATTCCACTAGGAGTTCAAGTAACAAGTGGAAGGCATACTGTTACATTAAAAATGGCTTATAATACCATTGAACAAAATAAGTACGAGGTAATATTGCTCGACAAATTAACCAATACACAAACAGTTTTAACTGAAGATGCTACTTATAGTTTTGTGGTTGACCAAGCAGATCCTGCTACTACAGGCGAAAACAGACTAGTACTTTTGCTCAATAAAAAAGCTCCAATTACTGTACTAGATGCTTTGTTAAATGAAACATTTAATGCAACTATTCAAGGTAGTAATATTATAGCCAATCAATTGCAAGTTAAAATAAGCAATCCAGCACTAGAATTTACAACAGTTAAATTGGTAAATCAATTAGGGCAAATTGTTGCAAGCTCTGTTTCTGGCAATACTGCAAACCAAATTGTAAACTTTAATACAAGCAGTTGTAACAAGGGCAATTATTTTATAGAAGTATTATGTGGTAAAGAGAAGAAAGTATTAAAAGCAGCAAAATTATAAACCATTAAAAAAATAAATGATGAAAAAATATATAAATGCACAAACAGTTTTAATATTACTAATACTTTGTTTACCCATATTAAGTAATGCACAACCAGGTTTTGGTGATGATGTAGAAGATGTACCTGTTGACGGAGGTCTATCATTGTTAGTAGCAGCAGGTGTTGGTTATGGTGCAAAGAAATTGAGAGAGAAGCGTAAGCAAAAAAGGATATAAGGTATATAAAGTATCTAGGTATTTAACCAGTACTAACTATCAAATTAAAAAAAATCCTCCCATTATTGTGAGGATTTTTTTTGTGGTATGGGTAAAAATTTGCTAAACAATACCAATATGAAATTTAATTTAGATCAAAACTTTCTGGGATAATGGAAATTGGGCAACTGTTTAATCCAATTTATGGATGCTATTACAGATAACACAATAGTGTAATTGGGTTTAACAATTTTGATGTTGAAAGGTAATTAATAAAAAATTTTTCAGAAAATTTGGAATTTATAAGTAAATGTGTAATTTTAACACATTAAATAATATTTTTTAACTAAACGATTGCATTATGAAGAAGATTTTACTTTTTTTAGTTTGTTCATTTCTGTTACAGAGAGGTATTTCCCAAAATATTGCTAGTGGAGAACCTGTTCAAGTAGTAGGATCATTTAATGGTTATACAACTACCCCTTACAATTCTGATTATAGAACCGCTGCTTACAGACGAGTGAGTGTTGCTACTGGAACCCCAACAGATGGTAGAGGTCAGTGGGCTACAACCATTAATGTTCAAAGTTCTGGTGGTGATGTAACTCCTATAAATATGCCTGGTGGTGGTGGCAACGGATTCCTTTTTATTTCTGGTCCTAGCGGTAACAGGTTTCAAAATAAATGGGTATTTAGTGGAGTAGGACAAGCAAGCGTTGATGCAATAAATACCCCAAGTGCATATAACAGTGGTAATGATATGGGTTTAAATATGAGTACTGCTGGTAGGTACACATTTGTGTTTAACGATGCTGGATATACATTAACAAATACTTTATTTTATATTGCTCGAACAACCAATGCTCCAGTAAGTATTTCTGCAGTTACAGCAACACCTGCATTCGATAGAACAGCAACTGTTGCAATTACAACATCTGCAGCTCCATCGGTAGAAGAAAGAATTTTTGTTCGTTACACCACCAATGCAGATTTTACAACTGGCACAACTGTAGTTCAAGCTACAGGCTCTTTAACATCTTGGAGTGCAACTTTACCAACGGTTGCATTGGGTAGTACTGTAAGATATTATGCTTTTACTTCGACAAGAACACTTGCAGCAATAAATGGCTCAACTGAAACGGAAAAAAGTATCAGTGCAATTCGATATAACGACAATAGTGGAAGCAATTTTACGTATACCTTTCCTACCACTTTAACTGCATCAGGTTCTGGAAATTTTTCTGCATCTGCAACTTGGGGTAGCAATATCCCATCAACTGGTGCTGCTTATAATTTATCGACATTTAGCCCAATCACCTTCGATTTAGCAACAGGCTCTATCGGTGATCTCAATTTAGGCACAGGTGGTTTATCTATTGGAGCTAATGCATTAACTGTTACTGGTAATTTGTCGGCAACAACTGGCACAATCACTAGCACAAGTTCTGGCTCTTTGGCCTTAGCAGCAGGCTCTGTTAGAATAATCAGTGGATTAATAGATGCAACTGATTTAGTAAGTTTATCAATCAACAATACTTCTGGTGTAACAATTACTTCTGGAGGTAGTAATAAATTATCTATTGGTGGCACTATTATAGTAAATGCTTCTACAACACTTACAACTAATGGAAATTTGACCTTGGTATCTAATTCCACAAAAACTGGTAGTATTGGCAACTCTGCAGGTACAATTTCAGGCAATGTAACTGTAGAGCGTTTTATACCATCCAAAGCAGCACGTAAATTTAGTTTTGTAAGCAGCCCAATAAGTGCAGGTATAAGCACTAGCTGGCAAACCAATACACATATAACAGGTACCGGCACGGGTGGTACAGCTTGTCCAAGCTTAACGGCAAATAGTAATGGTTTCGATGCAACTGTTACCAATGCACCAAGTATGTTGGTGTACAATGGTGCTGCAACTGCTGGCAGCCGTTGGGGTTCTGTAGCC
>JANOZK010000072.1:0-71475 GCA_031429335.1 Chitinophagaceae bacterium
TAGATAGTTTTCCTTGTTCAATTTGTTGGATAATCTGAACCTTCAAGGAAATACTGTAATCTCTTTGACTTCGCTTTACATAATTTGTAGTTGTTGACATAACGATTGTGTTTTGTGTATCGCTATTTCAGGACGGGACAAAATAATATAAAAAAAGAGCAACTGTAGTGGTTGCTCTTTTTTTATGGCTCATAACTTATGGATTATTTGTATCGAGTGGGCCTTTCAACAAACCCAATGTTACATGCCTTTTACTTCTCGCTTCTGGTAGTTCGAAGTGCAAGCAGTTCTGTAGTGCTGAGTAATTTTTTATAGCCTATTTTTTTAAGGCTGTTGTAGAGAACTTTGTCACCTGTCCATAGGGTGGCTTTCAAGAATTTTGTGAGTGCTACAAAATCAGTATCATCTATGTCTATTCCTTTTGTTATTTCTTCCGAAGCTAACCACGTTTCCACTGGAATTATTTCTTCGTTAATAAACTTTAGTTTTGAGAGAACTTGTGTGTAAGAAACTTGCAATTGTTCGTCCGATAGTTTTGAAATTTTTTTGAGTCTTTCCCAATTCTTTTGAATTTCGTAACGCATATAACTACAGCTGTAAAACTCAAAATGCTTGTCAGAGTTAAATAAAAGGTCTCCGATAGTACTGTTTGAATTTAATAGCGTACTAAAAATAATATTGGTGTCAACAATAATTTTCATTTAACAAATCGGCTTCTGTTTTTTGTCCACCAACCTTTTTTAACGTCCATTGCTAAAGTGTCAACGTCAGATTGTTTGGCTTTTGATTTTGCAGTCGCTTCCTTATATGTTAAGTAGTCAACCAAACGTTGAAGTCCGTCTGTGCTAACATATGATGGAAGCCTAATAATAACTTCTTTGTTTGTCCTTTCGATTACCATATCTATAATATTTTGTGTGTCGAAGTTACGGAATAATTTTGTCTGTTTCAATGTTTGTAGGGTGTTAAAAATGGCATGTAACGGGCAGGGTTTGCTTGCAGGGTTATTATAAATGCTAGTCCACCCAGAACCGCAGCTGATTAAAAATCTAAAGTCGAAGTTGAGAAAAAGAGTTCAGCGATGTATGTACAGCCCAACTTCCACAAAACCAAGTGTTGGTTGATCGGCATTCGTTTTTTCAATCTACCACGAAAAATTTTTAATATTAAATTGTTCCAACTCGTTAATTTTCCAAATGTTATTTTCTTTCTTGGCTTTTACTGAATATAAAAATTGCTCCCCCCAAGTCCATTTGAAAGTTGCAGAATTGTCTTTGATTTTCAAAGCTACAATTTTCAAACGATTCCAAATATTGCTTGGATAGTCTTGACAATTACACCATTCGTTTGCATGGTCGTATGGTGGCAAATCTCCTACTGCATACTTTGTCTTATTTTGTTTAAATTCATTGTCAAGATGTATGGCAATTTTTTGATAATTGTCTAAAAAGTTTTTTGTAAAGAAATTTGTCTTTTCAAGTTCTGCCATTCTTTTCTTGTGGGCTTGCCAATCTATTCCTTTGTAAATCGAGTCTTTGGGATTTTTTAATAATGGTTCAAAGTCAGAATTTTTGTCGGTGTCGTGCCACTTTAAAAGTTTAACAACCAATGCTTTTAAGTTTGCACTATCACTTTTTATATTTGTCGTTGCTGCAACTTTTGTGTTTTGTGAGTATGCAAAACTTGTAAAAGAGTAAAATATTAAAAGTCTTGTAATAAATTTTATTTCTCTTTTCATAAGTGGTCAATTATATTATTTGAGCTGTCAAGCTGAAAGGAACTATGCCAAAAGAACGTTTGCTTTTCCTTTTCTAACTGGTTGTTTCGGTTTATCAGCAAGATTATTTTTTTTCAGCTTATAGTTCTTTATGTGTTCGCTTATAGCAAGTTCTTCTGCTTTCGTTAAAGGTCGGCTTTGAATGATAAAGTCAACCCCTTTTGGTTCTTTGATATGTCCCATAATTATACAGTTTTAAAATATTTTTCTACCAATATTGATGATGCTTTCGTTTCCAAAATCATTAGGTGATTTCCAAAATGGTAAGCACCTAAAGTCTTTTCGTAATGTTCAATTAGTTTTGTCTTAGCTGTGAAAGATATGAACCCGTCAAAGCCACGTTGAAATGAAACTTTGCAAGCAAATGCAATTAAATTTCCTGCTACACCTTCATAAATTTTGTTTCGTCCAAGATTAAAAGGTGCACTTTCAATCAAGTCCATATAAATGTGGTCGGATTTTATGGTAAAACTAATTAAGCCTTGAATGATGTCTGAATTATTTACAATTGTCAATTTGTAAACTTCTCTGCTATTATTTAAAAGTTCTCGTTTCCAATTAAACTGCCAACCATTTTTCTTGATTGATTGTTTTAAATCCTTTGTTGTAAAGTTTGAAACTTCTGTTTGAAAGCTGTCTCCCGATACAGTATTTTCTATTGAGTTTGTTAGCTTATCAATAATAAAGTCTAAATGATATTTTTTGTCTGTTTTCACTAAGCGAATTTAATGAAAATTGGCTAAAAAACTCCAAAGTTTATGAAGGTTCTAGTGTTCAAATAATATGGCGTACAACAATTCAATTGCCGTAAATGAAATAAGTCAAATGTAAAATAGTTCAATCTTTTTATATTGGTCGTATTCTATAAAAAAAATGCTCAGACTTTTTTATCTGAGCATCTTTTGTAATAATTACTTGGCTTCTTTTACATACGTTTTTAACCACTCGTTTTGTTCCCAAAGCAGGTGCAACAAATTTTCTTTACCTCTATAGCTATGAGCTTCATAAGGTAAAAATACAAAGCGTACAGTACCACCATGACCTTTAATTGCATTAAACATACGTTCGCTGTTTATTGGAAAAGTACCAGGGTTATCGTCGCTGTCGCCATGTACTAAAAGCAAAGGCGTTTTAATTTTATCGGCATAGCTAAAAGGGCTCATGGTAAAATATAAATTTGGAGCTTGCCAATAGGTTCTATCTTCTGCCTGAAACCCAAATGGAGTAAGGGTTCTATTGTATGCACCACTACGTGCAATACCTGCTTTAAATAAGTTCGTATGGCTTAACAAATGAGCTGTCATAAATGCTCCATAACTGTGGCCACCAACAGCCATTCTGTTTCTATCTCCTACACCAATTTCTGCTAAGTAACCAATGGCAGCTTCTGCATTCATTTTTAATTGATCTATGAAATTGTCATTAGGTTTAGTATCTGGACCACTACTAACAATGGGCATTTCTGCATTGTCTAAAATGGCAAAACCTTGGGTAACATAAAACAATGGGCTCCCCCAACTAATGGTGGTAAATTTATCTTGGCTACCTCTAATTTGTGCAGCATCGTTGGCACTGTTAAACTCTCTTGGATACGCCCACATATACACTGGTAATGGACCATCTTTTTCTTTGTTGTAACCTTTGGGTAAGTATAAATCTCCAGTTAAATCAACACCATCGGCTCTCTTATATTTTACCTTTTGTTTAGTAACACCTTCCAACCCTGGGTAAGGGTTTGCAAAAGAAGTAATGGCAACATCTTTAACCCCACCTTTCAAGTTTTTTAAATAATAATTAGGTACTTCTTTCTGCGATTCTTGGCGAGTAATTACGGTATAAGTTTTTGCATCTAAAACATCTACGACGTATTCAAAATTACCTGGTGTACAACGCCAAATAATATCACTTTTTTTAGTGGTAAAATCAAATAAAGCCAAAAATGGTAAATCACCTTTTGGAGAAGATCCAGTAACATTATTTAGTATAATATTGTTTCCGTTAACTTGAATTACTTGTTTGCCAAATTTGTTTTTAGTACTAATTGGCGAACCTGGATTACCATAAGCATCGGTAATATTTCTTTCAAATAAAGTTTCTAAAGTGCTGGTAACGCTATTGTATCTACTAACTCTTGCCGTTTGTTTTCCAGTTAAAGCTTCTGTTACCCATGCAAAATTTTCATTACCCCAAGTAATACCACGAAAACGCATTTTGGTTTTAAATAATTCTTTTACCTCGGTATTAAAGGGTGCTGTTTGTGTGTAAACAACATCATGAAATTCCATTTTATTTTTAATCATTCCACTATCTAATGGTGTGCACCACACGATGGTGGCTGGTTCATCGTTCCTCCATTCAAAGCCTCTTGGAATATTTTGTACATTATCGTTACCAGAAGGCGTTGTTTCACTAGATGGTAGTTGGGCCAATTCTTTAACTACCTTACCTGTAATGTCTGTGATAGTTAAAGTAGTAGGAAAGCCATTAACAGGCACTAAATAAGAAAAAGGTTTTCGTATGGTTTCTAATAAAATATATTTTTTATCTGGTGATAAGCTGTAAGAAGCATTAATGTTAGGCTTTCCCATCGGGGTTTCTACGCCAGCTTTGTTGATCACCAATTGAGAGGTGGTCATAAATTCAAATAATTGCTCATCGTATGGTGTTTTAATTAAATCTTGATAAGTTCTTCCAGGTGCAGCTTTACCAATATTTTGTTGTACGGCTGGGCCTTTTGGTGTTATTGGTTTTTTAGGTGCAGCACTTGCCAATGCAATCGCAGTTTTGTACATCAAGGTATTATCATCGTACCAAGTAATATCGCCACCTAAAACTACATTTAAAGCTTGCTTATTAATTTTAATAGTGGTTTTAGTAGCCACATCAATTACATAAGCATCTACTCTGTTTGGGGTGGTGTTTGTAAAAACTATTTTAGTTTCACTTGGGCTCCACCTTACATTACTTGCTAATAGGTTAGCTGGTAAACCAATTAATTTAAACTCTTTGTTGGTTTTAATATTTTTTAATGAAAAATTATTAACGTAAATCTGCCTGCTTGGCGAAAAATTATTGGGATTTAATCGCATACCAGCTATTCTAATTTCAGGCTGCCCCAATTCCTCTACTGTTGGGTAAGAGTTACGCTCACTTACCAACATCCATTCTCCTTTACTGTCTATACTAATGCTTGGTGTGGGTTTTGCTAAAAGTAAATCAGCAATTTCTTTAGGTGGTGTTTGATAACTAACTGCATCTTGGGCAATCACAAGATTTACAATTAAAATAGCTACTACAAATAATTGAAGCGATTTGATAATTTTCATATAATGTTTGTTAGAGTGTGAAGATAAGTAATTAACCCATTTTTGAAAATCACTCATACCAATTTGGTGCAATTATAACCAGTGGCTATAAACTGTTAGCACGGAAGATAATTTTGAATAATTGCAAGAGCAATTTTTCATTGATGATTGTTACTTACTTTCGGCATAAAAAATTATGCCTACCAATATTGAGTTTAAAGCAGTTTGTACTAGTTTAGAAAAAGCAGAAGCAAAATTGCTTACTTTGAATCCTCTTTTTAAGGGAGAGGATCACCAAATAGATACCTATTTTAATGTTGCTTTTGGAAGGTTAAAATTGAGAGAAGGGAATATTGAAAATGCACTCATCTACTACGAACGTGAAAACACAAATGACGCCAAACAATCGAATGTTATTTTGTACAATCACCAGCCCGATGTCCATTTAAAAAACATTTTAACAACTGTAAATGGTATTAAAGTTGTGGTGGACAAAATTCGAAAAATTTACTTTATTGATCATGTAAAATTTCATTTCGATAAGGTAGAAGGTTTAGGCACTTTTTTAGAAGTAGAAGCCATAGATGTTGATGGAACCATTGGTATTAAACAACTTCAAGAACAATGTAATTTTTATGCAAATTTTTTAGGTGTAAGTGCTGAGGAATACTTAGCTACATCTTATAGTGATATGTTGTTGGCCAATTCAAAATAAAAAAGCCACAAATTAAACTATAAATTTGTGGCTTTTTTTGAGTGAGTATAGCTATTTTTTAATTGGTATATTAACCATTGTTCTACATGCAGTATTTACATTAACAACACTTACTGTGCTATAACCTACCATGTTACAAAGAGTACTACTTACTTTTAAACGATAATATAAAACCTGTGTTGAAATTTTTGGACGATATATCGCTTGATTTGCTCCACCTATATCTGTAAAATTTCCATTGGCGCTGGTGGCTTTTTGCCACTGGTAAGTTACATTTCCATTGGTGAAATGCTCACAACAATTGTACTTTGTGCTGGTAGGTTTAAAATGTAGTAATTATAGTGCCTATCGGTAAAAGAGGGAGAGGCTTTTTGGTTTTGAATGTTTAGGTTTTCTTTCGGGCTAGTTATAAATGTAAAACCATCTACGTTGGTTTCATTGTCGTTTTTAATTATACAATTTCCTTCGAATGAATATTCAATGATAATATTTTGAAGTAAAATATTATAAGCTGCATATTCACCCATATTTGCATTCCATATTTCTTTTGATTGTACTTTTTCTTGTAAAGCATCTAAAAAAGAAATCCATTTTTCGGCTAATAAATATTTATTGTGATCTTTTTTAAAAATTGAATTGATGTAAGGTAAATCGTTTAAAATATAAGTATGACCAATATGTGTTCCATTTTCTTGTATTAGTTTTTCTAAACTTTTTCTATGATAAATATCTACCAAGTGAGTTGTTTCAAAGGTGTAAAACATTAAAATATCACTTTGTTGATATTGAGTAAAAGGCTTTCTAGTTTCTAAATATAATGGTTGTGCAAAATTTAAAACATTGGCACTAATGTATGGTACAACTTCTTTATTTCTAAATTGATTAAACTTTAGTACATTTTTCACATAGGTTACACAGTCTTTAAAAAAACTACCTTTTCTTTTTTGTAAATTAATGAAAATATTTTTTGTGTTTGCTATTGCATACATTAAAAAATCTATAACAATATTTTTACTATAGTTTCTATGAATAATGGTTCTAAAATAGTGCCCTGCAATTAAAAACTTACCTGAGAATATTTTTTTAAAAACTTCCTTAACAAGCTCAGTTGGAAAAGATTTAGTGTTGGTTAATATATTGAGTGTTTGATTGGCATCAATATTCACATCATCAAAAGACCAAAGGTTGTTATATTGATGTTTTTTCATTGTTTCTATCAACATAAAATCAGGATTTTCTTTAGCACCCTGACTGTAACAATACTTTATATAACTACCATGGTCTATCCAAGTTTTAGGGCTAAATTTTTGTGCAAAGGAATCGAAGGTTATATGAAACTCTTCTTTGGTTAATTGTCCAGAATGTTTTAATGCATGATGTACAATTTCACTTCCATCATCAAATAATGCTTCTATAAGTTTTTTGTATTCTTCATTTTCTAGCGAATCTGATTTTTTTTGTTCTGCACTTTTTGCATCTAAAGCAAATACCCCCTTTGTAATTTTTAACCCTCTATTTAGCCAGCCATTGTTGTTATTGCCATACAAAAATGTTTGTAGTTTCTCTGTTGTATCAAAGTCGCAATGATCGGTTAAAATAAATGCCGATTTATATCCAAAAGGGTAGGAAGATTTTTTTAAAACTGCAACTGGTTGGTTGGTTTTAAATTCAAATAGATCGAAACCTATTTTGTATGTTTCGCCTTTTTTTAAAATTGGTGCAGCTGTTGAAAACCTTTGCCATTTCGAGTAATCCCATGCTGGATGCAAATATGGAGCATCAATTATTACGTTTATTAAAACAGTATTTCCTTGTTGCTTATAAGTAAATGCGTATGGTTTTTTGAAAGAAAAAATAATTTTTCTTTCACTAGTAATTACTTTTAATTGATCTGGAATGAAGTTCTTAAAACTAAATTTTGGAAAAATCGATTCAACCGATTTTATTGTTTCATGCTCATTAAATTTCAAAAATATATCCAAGTTTACATCAACAATTGTATCTTCCGTCAATTTCAAATTAAAGTCATATTTATTGTTGTCTAAACTCTTTTTTATTGAACACTCAAACAAGTTGCTACAAATACTTGCCTCATTAATTTCAATATTCGTTTTTTGAATTGTATTGTCTAAGCCTTTATAGTTTACTTCGAAATCAAGATTCATTTCTAAACTTTTTTTGTATATAAATTAATACCTAAGAAACGATACATAATAAATTGATATAACTTATGAAAACCTGCTTTTTCAATTCCTTTAATAGATGCAATGTTATTGGGTTGTACAAAAACTATTATTGTATCTTTTTTATAGTCGGCTTTAATTTTTTTTAGTATCGAAGGATAAATGCCTTGTCCTTTGTATGCATTATTTGTTACACATTCTCCAATTGTAAATGCATTTTTATAACCTAGTTGTTTAGCCAATAAATTGTTTTTAAACATACAACTTACATGCACAAACTTATCATTATCTAAAACAACATACGCCTTAAAATATTTTTTACTATCTACATGTATAATATTTGTTTTATTACCCTCGTCAAAAATTTTGAACGAATATTTTATTTTAAATGGTTCAACTAAATCATCAGGTTTATTGATGTAAACCAAGGATTCAATTTTTTTAAATTTCAATTTTTTTATTAATTGTTTCATGCAGCTATTTTGTAATAGAACGTATAAACTTTCTTACTTTTTTTACATTTTTTAAACTCAAAGCTCTAAAAATTGAAGTTGCCCATTTGTTTGAAATAAAAGTATAGTATTCTGGCATATCTTCTACTTCGGGGTTAAATGAAGATTTAAATTTATATACATCCGAATCGGGCCCAGAATAACTGATATTGTAATATTCTTTTTCTTCTTTATAAAAACAATCTTGCATGGCTAAATAATGCAGCTTTGCAGAGGGACTATTTTTTGAATCATAACCTTCTACCACTAAACCACCAGATAAATAGTTGTAATAATTTTTGTCTTTTACAATGAATCCTGCTGCAATAATTTTATTGTGTAAGCTAGCGGTGTACACATTACATAGATTATGTACCTTGCCATTGTTGTATATTTCTCTATAACTCTTAAAAGATCTATACTTGAAGTTTTTTTTGCTACCAACTTTTGAAAAAAGTTCATAAACTTGTTTTAGTTCATCTTCATTTTCTACATGTTTATAAATAAAATCTACAGCATCGGCATGTTTAATTTTTCGGCGGCACATTTGATTAAAGCTTGCCAATAATGCATCTTGGGGTTTATTGCTAACATTGAAATTTTTATTTTGCGAACCTTTATAATAAGGAAAATAATCTTCTGGTATAAATGACTTATTATTAGCTAAGTAGTCATCTAATTGTTGCTCAGAAGGATTGATTCTTAAAAACATATATCCTGTTTTCTTAGCATATTGCTGCAAACTTCTAAATAAATCGTCTAGATTAATGTTGTAGTTTACAATTACGGGCCCTCTGATAATAAGCCCTACTTTAAATGGAAAAACGCCAACTTCCATAATTGTACAGTATGCAGCAGTAGAAGTATTGAGAACATATTTAAGGTATACACTTTTTGAACGAAGAATATATTTATAACCTTCTGCATAGTATGGATATTGAAAAAAAGATGCAGCGGTTTGTTTCAATGCTTCATTCGTTTCAAAATATTCAGTGGGGTGTATTTTTTGCCAAGCCAATTTTTACTGATTTATTGTTAATATTTGGTAAAAATTTACCTAACAATGAAGATACAATTATATGGGTATGAATAATTTTTTTATACATTAAAAAAGAATGATTTTATTCAAATCAGTCCTATTATACATTCTAAAAAAAATTATCCCATATTATGAAACACTTTGTTCACATCTTCATCTTGCTCTAAGCGTTCAATTAGTTTACTTACATCTTCAGCTTGTTCATCTGTAACTGGTACAGTGGTGGTGGGTATCCATTCCAACTCTGAACTTATTGGGGTCATATTTTTTTCTTCCAATGCTTTTTGTAGGTGGCCAAAATCAACCAAGGCACAACGCAACACAAGTATTGGGTTTTCGTGGTCATCTACACTTTCGCCCAATTCGTCTAAACCATGGTCAATTAATTCCAATTCCAAATCGTCCATATTTAACCCCTCAGGTTTTAGTTTAAATACGCCCATTTTTTTAAACTGAAAACTTACACTACCACTATTGCCCAATGCACCATTGCCTTTATTAAAACAAGCTTTAACATTGGCAACGGTACGTACATGGTTATCGGTGGCGGTTTCTACCAACAATGCAACACCATGTGGTGCATATCCTTCATACAAAATTTCATCGTAATTAGTCGTGTCTTTGCCCATGGCTCTTTTAATAGCAGCTTCTACACGGTCTTTAGGCATACCAACGCTTCTAGCATTTTGAAAGCACCTACGCAAAGCAGGGTTGGTGGCAACATCGGGCCCTGCAGCTTTTACAGCAATAATAATTTCTTTACCAATACGTGTAAATTGTTTGGCCATTCTGTCCCAACGGGCAAACATGGTGGCTTTTCTTACTTCAAAAATTCTTCCCATAAACTATCTGTTATTTGAAATTTGAGATTGATGATTAGGTAACCAGCTTTGGTATTTCATTGCATCGTCTGTTGCGTCGCACACTTGTACGTTCTGAACAATATTCAGCAAAGCGATTGCAAAAATAACAGTTGTAGGGCAATAAAAAACTTTCTTTAAAACAGGATTCTAACTATTTAAAACAAGTGTGCCACACCTTAAAGATGTGGCACACAGTTATTTCGATCAACTAATTATTATTGCTTTTCAAAATCCGATGCTTTAGGCAAAATATCCGAGGGATTTCTGAGCTTGCTGTTTTTTCTGCTGTAGGCAAAATAAACAATTAAACCAACTGCCATCCAACCAAATGCAACTTTTAGGGTTTGCGTATCTAATCCTAATATCATTGCAAAACAAATTAAAGCACCTAAAACAGCTACCACAGGTGCAAAAGGTGTTTTAAATGGTCGTTCAATATTTGGAGATTTTACTCGTAAAATCCATACACCTAAACTTACCAACACAAATGCAAACAAAGTTCCAAAACTGGTTAAATCGCCTGCAACATGGCCTGGAACAAATGCAGCAAATAAACCAACAAAAACAAACAAAATCCAATTGGCTTTAAATGGTGTTTTGTATTTAGGGTGTAATTCTCCAAAGGCTTTTGGTATTAAACCATCGTTACTCATGGTGTAAAAAATACGGCTTTGGCCCATTAACATTACCAATATAACAGAACTAAAACCTGCTAAAATAGCAATGGTAACAGCTTTGGCTAACCAGCCATATCCTGTCATGTATTGAGATATAGCATAGGCAACAGAAGCTTCACGTCCTTTTTCTGGGTCAACAAAGTCTTTCCAGTTGGCTACACCAGTTAACACATGTCCAAATAAAATGTACAAAATAGTACAAACAACCAATGAACCTAAAATACCAATTGGCATATCACGTTTAGGATTTTTGGCTTCTTGAGCAGCGGTACTAACAGCATCAAAGCCAATGAAGGCAAAGAACACAATTGCTGCACCTCCAAGAATACCACCCCAGCCATGTTTGTTCCATCCACTATAATCTGCAATTATTTTTCCAGCACTATCTTTTACGGCAGCGGTTCCTTCAGGAATTAAATATGGCGTATGATTTTCTGGCTTAATAAACTGCCATCCAATGGCTATAAATAATAAAACAATAGCCACTTTTACAAATACAATCACCATGTTTACTGTAGCACTTTCTTGTGTTCCTTTTATTAGCAACAAGGTTAATAATAAGAGTATAACAAGTGCAGGTGCATTCATCATTCCACTATGTAAAACTCCAGCTTTATCTGTAAAGCTTTCAAAAGGCGAGTGGCACCATTCATAAGGAATCTGCCCTCCCAACAGCTTATTTAAATATTCACTCCATGCAATTGAAACAGTTGCAGCACCTAAGGCGTATTCCATAATTAATGCCCATCCAATAATCCAAGCAACTAATTCTCCCATGGTTACATAACTGTAAGCATAGGCACTACCAGCAATAGGGATCATTGCTGCAAATTCTGCATAACATAGGCCTGCAAATGCACAACCAACAGCAGCTAAAATAAAAGATAAAGTAACACCTGGACCAGCAGCTTGGCCAGCAGCAGCAGCAGTACGTACAAATAAACCTGCACCAATAATTGCTCCAATTCCCAAAGCAATTAAATTGCCTGCACCCAGTGTTCGTTTTAAGCCCTTATCTCCTTCATCGGCTTGAGACAGCATCTGTTCTAAAGACTTTTTTGCAAATAAACTCATAATAGTTTTGGTTAAGTTTTAAAATTAGAAACCGGAAAATAATGATTTAATCGAACATCTGTTACAAAAATTTTACAGTTGGTACATAAAATGTAATTTAATGTACTTAATTGCTATATTGCCAAACTAAATAAACTTTGCTACCATGGCTATATCTACAGAAGTTCCTAAAAAAAAATCGAATTTAACCATCTTCATTTTGGTGGCAATGGCTTTGGGTGTTGCAGTTGGTTATATTGTGCATGACCATGCATCTGCTGGTTTTAATAAAAGTTTTGCAACCAACATTAAATTATTAAGCACCATATTTATAAGGTTGGTTCAAATGATTATTGCCCCATTGGTTTTTACCACCTTGGTGGTGGGAATAGCAAAATTGGGTGATTTAAAAACCGTTGGCAGAGTAGGCGGTAAAGCTATTTTGTGGTTTGTTACAGCCTCGTTGGTTTCTTTATTAATTGGTTTAATTTTGGTAAACTTTTTTAAACCAGGGCAATACATAAATTTATCTCAACAAGATACCGATGGGTTAAAAGATTTAATGACCAAACAAACCGCTTTTTCTTTACAAAACTTTGTAGAGCATGTAATACCAAAAAGTTTTGTAGAAGCAATGGCTACCAACGAAATTTTACAATTGGTGGTGTTTTCTATTTTCTTTGGTGTAGCCGCAGCCTCCATAGGCGATTATGCAAAGCCTTTAATCAGAGCTTTAGAAGTAGCTTCTCATATTATCTTAAAAATTGTAAACTATGTAATGGGCTTTGCACCTTTAGGTGTATTTGGTGCAATAGCTGCAGTTGTAGCTGCAAAAGGTTTGGGAATTTTTGAGTTTTATATTAAATATTTTTCCTTCTTTTTAATTGGCATAGCGGTATTATGGATTATTTTATTAACCGTTGGTTTTATTATTTTAAAAGGTAGATTAATAGAGCTTTTAAAACGAATTGGCAACCCATTGCTTATTGCATTTAGTACAACCAGTAGTGAAGCAGTTTTTCCAAAATTAACCGAAGAGTTAGAGCGATTTGGTTGTAAAGACAGAATTGTAGCTTTTGTATTACCCTTAGGTTATTCTTTTAATTTAGATGGAAGTATGATGTACATGACTTTTGCAAGTTTAGCCATTGCTCAAGCATATGGAATTAATCTTGATTTAACGACTCAATTAACCATGCTTTTGGTGTTAATGCTTACCAGTAAAGGCATAGCAGGTGTGCCACGAGCCAGTCTTGTAGTGGTGTTGGCAACTTGTGCCATGTTTAACATACCACCAGAAGGTGTAGCATTAATTTTACCCATAGATCATTTTTGCGATATGTTTAGAACCGCCACCAATGTTATCGGTAATGCATTGGCTACAAGTGTTGTAAGCAAATGGGAGGGAGAATTAGAACATGCAACAGTTGAAATAGCATAATTTTAATCGTATAAAAAGTAAGGAAATGTTTTTATTAGACGCTTTTCATTGGACACAATTATTACAACCACAGTTTTATATAGAGCATGGTGGTTTATGGCTTTTATTGTTTGTTGTATTTGCAGAAACTGGCTTATTTGTTGGTTTCTTTTTACCTGGCGATAGTTTATTATTTGTTGCAGGGGTTTATAGTAAAGAGCTCATTATAAATTCGTTTCCTTTTATTGGTAACGAGTATGTACAATTACTGGTTTTATGTGCCCTTATTTCTGCTGCTGGTATTTTAGGAAATGCAGTTGGGTATTGGTTTGGGCGAAAAGTAGGCCCAGCAATGTATGGCTGGAAAGACAACTTACTATTTAAAAAACATTACTTAGAACAAGCACATGATTTTTATGAAAAGCATGGTGGAGGTGCAATTGTAATTGCCCGTTTTATTCCTATCATTAGAACGTTTGCACCAATTGTAGCTGGCATTGTGGATATGGACAGAAAGAAATTTTCTTACTATAATATTGTAGGTTGTATAGCCTGGGTTTTAAGTATGTTGGTGGGTGGGCATTTTTTACAAAAATGGATATTATCTCAATTTGGTTTCGACTTAAAAAGTCATTTAGAGGTAATAGTATTAGGTATAGTATTTATTACTACTGCTCCAGTAATTATTAAATTGGTTACGGGGAAAAAGAAAAAATAAAGAACGTTTCTCGTTTCAAGTTGCTCGTTATGCCTCACTGAACTACAAACTTGTTACTGTAATATCAAAGAAAAAAAAGCAATAAGAAACAACAAAACGAAAAACGAGCTAACGAGAAACGAACCAACGAGAAACGAAATAACCAGAAACGAACCAACGAGAAACGAAATAACGAGAAACTTTTCCCCCATGCAGAAAAAAGAATACGGTTTATTATCTCTTCCTGTAATTGTTGGTGCATTGGGCTTTTTTGTTGATATATACGATTTATTGCTGTTTAGTATTGTACGAAAATCTAGTTTTAAAGAGTTAGGTGTTGCCGAAACTGCCATGAAAACCTATGGAGAAAAAATTATTAGTTGGCAAATGATAGGATTGGTAATTGGTGGTATTTTATGGGGCATTTTAGGGGATAAAAAAGGAAGAAAAAGTGTGTTGTTTGGTTCTATATTAATTTACTCACTAGCAACAATTGCCAATGGTTTTGTTCAAAACATGGATCAATACACATGGCTACGATTTATTGCTGGCTTAGGCTTAGCAGGAGAGTTGGGTGCAAGTATAACTATTACTAGTGAATTGTTGCCGAAAGAAAAACGAGGTATTGGTGCAACTATTATTGCCACAAGTGGTGTAATGGGAAGCATAGCAGCTTACTTTGTACATGACCTTAGTGGCAACGATTGGCGTTTATGTTATTTTATTGGTGGTGCAATGGGTATTGCTTTACTTTTTTTAAGAGCAGGGTTTTTAGAAAGTGGTTTGTATAATTCTGCTAAAGAAAAAACGCAACAATTGGGTAATTTTTTCATGTTTTTTACCCGTAAAGAACTATTAATTCGTTATGCAAGATCCATTTGTATTGGGTTACCAGTTTGGTATGTAATTGGCGTTTTAATCAGCTTCAGCGATGAGTTTGCAAAAAGATTTGGTATCGAAAATTTCGATCAACCAAAGGCATTAATGTTACAATATACTGCTTTAGCGTTTGGAGATGTAGGTGCAGGATTACTAAGTAATTATATTAAAAGCCGTAAAAGAACCCTCCTGTTTTTTTATGGGATTATTACACTATTTATTGTTTTATTTTTTGTATTAAAGGGTGGCGGTAATGCCACAAACATGTATTTGTTATGCATGGGTTTAGGTTTTGGTTGTGGTATCTCCGTTTTATATATTACCATGAGTGCCGAACAGTTTGGTACTAATCTTAGAGCCACAGCAGCAATTTCAATACCTAATTTAGTAAGGGGGTTTTTACCAATAATTTTATTGCTGTTTCAATTTATAAGAAATCATTTACCTTCTAATAATATAGACCAAAACTACATTACAGCAGCTTGGATGGTGGGTACTTTGGTTATTGGCATAGGGTTTTTAGCGGTAATTTTTACAAAAGAAAGTTTTGGTAACGATTTAGATTTTATTGAACCATAAAAAAGCTTTACTAACTTTTAAAACATCACTTTTATGAATCAACAAAAAACATTTGGCATTTTCTCAATACCCGTATTGGTTGCAGCTTTAGGATATTTTGTTGATATCTACGATTTATTATTATTCACCATTGTTCGTGAGCCAAGTTTAGGTGGTATTGGTGTACTACTTACAGACAAAGTAGCTGTTTTAGCAGCTAGCACTAAAATAATTAATTGGCAAATGGTTGGTCTATTGATTGGTGGTATTTTATGGGGTACGCTTGGCGATAAAAAAGGAAGGTTAAGTGTGTTGTTTGGTTCAATTGCACTGTACTCTGTTGCAAATTTTATTACGGGTTATGTACAAACTGTTGATCAATATGCTTGGGCCCGTTTTGTTGCTGGCGTTGGTTTGGCAGGTGAGCTAGGTGCTGGTATAACTTTAGTAAGTGAATTATTGCCAAAAGAAAAACGAGGTGTTGGAACATCCTTAGTAGCTGGTATTGGTTTGTTTGGTGCGGTCTTTGCTTATTATGTTTTTCAATTTACCAACCACGATTGGCGTTTGTGTTATAAAATTGGTGGTGGGCTAGGCATTGGTTTATTGTTGCTAAGAATATCTGTTGCCGAAAGTGGAATGTTTAAAAATACCAAAGAACAAGTGGGTGTACAAAGAGGTAATTTCTTCATGTTTTTTACTAATGGTAAACGATTTAAAAAATATTTTCTTGCAATATTAATTGGCTTACCTACTTGGTATGTTATTGGTATTTTGGTTAACTATAGTAATCGATTTGCAAAAGAATTTTATGGAGCAAATGCCATTGAAAGTGGTAAAGCAATCATGTATGCTTATGCTGCCATTGCCATTGGAGATATTTTAATTGGGCTATTAAGCCAATATTTTAAAAGCAGAAAAAAAGCACTATTAAGTTTCTATATTTTGTGCATATTTGGTTTAGTTTTATATTTTAGTAGTTACAATAATAGCGATTCGCACATGTATGCTATTTGTGCGTTATTAGGCTTTAGCACTGGCTTTTGGGCAATTTTTGTTACCATGGGTGCCGAACAGTTTGGTACTAATTTAAGGGCTACAGCTGCAACTACTATACCCAATGTTGTGAGGGGGGCATTGCCATTAATTAATTTATTATTCTTAGATGTATTTCAAAAATCCTGGGGTATGAATATGTGGAAGAGTGGGGTTGTTACTGGTGTAATTGTAATGGCCATAACATTAGTAGCATTTTATTTTACCGAAGAAACTTTTCATAAAGATTTAGACTATTTAGAAATGGAAGAAATGATGCCATGATTAGTTATAAGTTAACAAGTTGATATAGTTGATAGTGTTAAAACGATTATTTACTTGGTTACCTTTATCAACTTGTTAACTCTTTCAACTCAGTCAACAAAGTACCAGCATGAAAATTCTCATCATACGTTTTTCTTCAATTGGAGATATTGTTTTAACTACGCCTATCATTCGCTGTATTAAACAACAAGTTGCAGATGTTCAAGTACACTATTTAACTAAAAAATCTTTTAAAGGTATTATCGAAAGTAACCCTTACGTTGATAAACTGATTTTACTAGACGAAAGTTGGGAACTGATGATACATGAATTGCAACAAGAAGAATATGATTGTATTATTGATTTACACCACAATCTTAGAACTTTAAGTATAAAAAAAGCATTAAAAAAACCAGCATTTTCTTTTAATAAATTGAATATTAAAAAGTGGTTACTTACTGTATTTAAAATTAATACCTTACCCAATCTTCATATTGTAGACAGAAACTTTGAAACCGTAAAAACCTTAAATGTAGTTAACGATGGTAAGGGGTTAGATTATTTTATTCCAGTAAAAGATGAATTAAAACCCAATGATATACCAGCCTCTCATCAATTTGGTTTTATAGGCTTGGTAATTGGGGCAGCCCTAAATACCAAGAAAATGCCCGTAGATAAAATAAAAGAATTGTGTAGTAAAATAGCGTATCCAATTATTTTATTGGGTGGCCCAGAAGATAGAGAAGATGGCAACGCCATTGCATTAAACGACGATATTAAAATTTACAATGCCTGTGGTAAATTTAATTTAAACGAAAGTGCCGATTTGGTGAGAAAAGCCAAACTTATAATTACACACGACACAGGTTTAATGCACATTGCAGCTGCTTTTAAAAAACCTATTATTTCTATTTGGGGCAATACTATCCCAGCTTTTGGCATGAGTGCTTACTATGGAAATACAAATAGTACAGATAGTAGATTCGAAGTAAAATTAGGATGCCGACCATGCAGTAAAATTGGTTACAAAAAATGCCCAAGGGGTCATTTTAAATGTATGCAGTTACAAAATGTTGATCAAATTGCTAAGCTAGCACTTCTTCTTTTGTAATGCTATAAAGAATTAAAAATTACTTCACTTAATTCCTTCCCAATATAGTCTCTTTCTCAGGCTGACAGTATTCTTTCAATGTCTAATTGGTATAAAATGTGTTTTTAACGTTATAAAAAAGTCATGCAGAACTTGGGATACTGCCCAAGTTCTGCATGACTTATATACTTTATTACTCAGTACCTTTTTTTATTTTAAAGTGTTTATTTCTTTTTCAGTAACTCGGTAACGCCAGCTTTTAACTGAGCATCAATTCCTTTTAAGATTTCTTCGTAAGGCGTAGCTACGTTAACATCTGGTTCTATTTGTAAATTCTCTAAAGTTCGGCCTTCTTTTATTGCATAAACGCCAACAATTGGAATTCCAAAAACCAAGGTTGGATCAATTTGAGTTTCCCACCATACATAGGTCATGGTTCCAGGTACGGGTTTACCAATTAGTTTTCCAAGCCCTTTAGCTCTATATGCATACGGAAAACCATGAGCATCTGAATAATTGCCTTCACTCATTAATACCACACTTGGTTTAACCCATTTATCTCTGGGTTCTCCACTACTCGATTTAAATCCATAAGGATGAAATTCAATATAAGGTTTACCATCTAAAAAGTCAGAAAGGTCTTCATGTAAATTTCCTCCTCCATTAAAACGGGTATCTACAATCAACCCTTCTTTATCAACATTGATACCTAGAACTTCATCAAATACTGTTCTGAAACTTCCATCGTTCATGCCTTGCACATGGACATAACCTATTTTTCCTCCACTTAATGAATCAGTCATTTTACGCATCATCGTAGTCCAACGTTTGTAAAGCAATTCATTTTCAGCACCAGGAGCAATTGGTTTTACAGTTTCTTCCCATCTTGTTTTATTGGCAGGATCGTACATACTAATGAGCACATTTTTGCTTACTTTTCTGTTTAACAATGCATTCCAATCTTTATCAGCCGTAATTTCAATACCATCAATTTTTTCAATTATATGCCCAGCTTTTATTTTACTTTGTGATTTGTATAGTGGTCCACCCTCCATCACTTCAGTTATTTTTAATCCGGGTGTAGTAGCTTTTTCATCATAAAATAATCCTAAACTGGCTGTTAAATCACCATTTTCTGCACGATGGGCATAACGTCCACCTGTGTGAGAGCCATTTAATTCACCTAAAATTTCACCTAATAAATCCTGAAAATCGTAATTATTATTAATGTGTGGAAGAAAACGTGCATAATTATCACGATACATTTCCCAATCTACACCATGTAATTTGGGGTCATAAAATTTATTTTTCACTTGACGCCATGCATGGTAAAAAATGTATTCCCTTTCACCAGTGGTATTTAAAATCATTTCTTCCGATATACCTACATTGCTTGTTTTACCATCGGCAGTTTCTATTTTACTAATCTTACCATCTGCCAATACAAAAAGTATTTTTCCATCTTTACTCAATTCAATACTACCAGATCCGCTATTGGTTTTTGCCAATGATTTTACTTCTTTGGTTCTCGTATCTAAACTCCAAACATTGTGCTTGTCTTCATAAACAGCCATATAGTACATCTTAGTACCATCTGGCGAAAAAGCATAAGAAGTAATGTTTGACGAACTAGGCGTAATTCGAATTTTTCTATTTTCAAGATTATTAAAATCCAATACCAATGAAGTTTGTTTATCTTCTTTAGCCTTGTCATTTTCAGTGCTTTTATCTGTTTTTTCTGAGGCTTCTTTTTCCTTTGATAATACTAATTCTTCTTTAGTTAATGTAAAACGATCATATTCTTCCTGACTAAAAAAGGCAACATACACATCATATTCTCTGGGTCCTTGTATTGCCAATGGTTTTTTTCCTTCCCTAGCCGAAGCCCATGATAAAGCATTTCCTTTTAACATCCATTGCGGTCTGCCACCTCCAAAGCCACTAACGTTTATATCAATTGCAGGTTTATCTCCAGCTGCATCGTACCAAACTAAATTAGCACGGCCAAAACTACCTTTCGAACTTCGTGCAATAATTGATTTGCTATCTGGACTCCATTTAAATTCTTGGTCACCATCGGAATATGAGAAATTTTGTCCTAATGGTATAATGATTCTTGAAGTTTTGCTTTGAAGGTTGAATATTTTTAATTCGTTGCGTTGCTCTAAATAAGCAATTTCTTTACCGTTGGGAGATACCTGTGGTTGAAATTCATCTTTATTTGTGGTAATTACACCTTCTTCATCAATTTGGGTTGCGGCAAAAAAGTACAAGTCTTCTTTACGATTGATGGTTGCTTTGTAAATATCCCAACTGGATCCTCTTTCTGTAGCATAAAAAAGTGTTCTGCTATCCGATCCCCAACTTACTGTTCTTTCCTGGGCAGGTGTACTGGTAATTCGTTTGGTTTGGTTGTTATCTGTTGCTGTTACAAACACTTCGCCTCTAAATACAAAAGCCATTTCTTTGCCGTTGGGCGATAACGCCATTTCGGTAGCACCTCCATTTACAGAAACAATTTTTTCTTCGTTTCCTCTAAAGTCGGCATTAATTTGTACCATTACTTTCGATGGTTTATTTCCTTCTTTGAGGGTGTAAATTTCACCATTCCAACTAAAGCAAAGTGCATCGCTTTTTGTGTGACTCAAATGCCGAACAGGATGGTCTTTAAAACTGGTTAATTGAACTTCGGCACCAGTGGCTATATTTCTCTTAAACACATTTTGAGATCCCTTTTTTTCGCTTAAGTAATAAACAGATTTCCCATCGGCTGAAAAAACTGGTTCACGGTCTTCGCCTTCAAAATCACTAATCTGCGTATATTTTTCAGATTTGGTGTTGTAAATCCAAATGTCACGAGTTACCGATGAAGTGTGTTTTTTTCTCCATTCGTCTTCACCTCCTTTTCTGTCTTGAAAAACAATATTTTCTCCAGTTGCATCGTAATTGGCAAATTGGAATCCAGCACTTGAAATAAGAATATTTCTACCACCTCTTGCCGAGACTTTATATAAAGTACGAAACAGATTTTTTCTTGGAAATCTTGCAGACGATTGGACATCGTTTCGATTGCCACTAAAAAGTACATCTTTACCATCTGGAGAAAAACCAGACGGTATATCGTTTCCTGAATGAGCAGTTAGGCGTTTTGCTTCACCTCCTTGGGAAGGAATAACAAATACATCTAAATTACCATAACGATCACTTGCAAAAGCAATTTGCTTACCATCTGGACTCCAAACTGGTGAGGCATCATAGGCTTCGTGCAACGTGAGTGGTATTGCAGTTCCACCATTGGCGGGCACTTTAAATAAATCACCTTTATAGCTGAAAACAATTTCGTTTCCATCAGGTGAAATGGCTGGTGTTCGCAACCATAAAGCATTATTTTGGGCAGAAGCCATACTTACAATTGCCAAAAATGTTACAATAAGAGAGTGTACTTTCATTTTGAAAAATTTGTTTTAATGTTGAAAAAATTATTTTACCGAAAATGGAGGAAGAAAGATTTTTTTAATTTCTCTACTTGTATTTGTCTTGTTCACCAACAACCCATAATTGCTTTTTTGGTATAGTTTAAATTAATTGTGAATATAGGAATTTATGCGAATTCAGTGTTAAAAAGCTTTTAGAATACAGGGCAAAATCTTAATTCGGCGTAGCTTATAATCTAAGCCATTCGGGGTATGGCTTTGCCTAAGCCCTAGCTGTTATGTTACATTTGCTAGACAGCAACTATCTAATTAAAAAGGATTAATGTTTAATTTCCAGCGTCGTCCCCTTCCAAGCCTTATGTAAAGCCATGAGATGATGTGTATTAGTAATATTAACGCATCTTCCTTTACCAAAACACCCCCGAATGCTGGGGGCAAGTATGCTATGCAAAGAGAAGATGTTTGGAATTTCTTCGCTTTGATGATTTATCGGGTTGACATTTTTGAGAAGAAAAGTGCTGTGTACCTAATACGGCGAGTGTCATAAACCAACGCTCATTTGCTTGCTAGACACTCGCCGGTGAAACAGGGAAAAGTGCAGTGTACCAAATACGGCGAGTGTCACAAACCAACGCTCATTTGCTTGCTCGACACTCGTATGAAAAAAAGTTATTACCAAGATTTTATTGTTATGTCATCTATTTGTTTAAAATGTTTATCAGCAGTTACTAAAGTAAAGTCATGTTGTAATGCTGTTGCTGCTATCCATATATCATTGGTAGGTATGGGATTTCCTTTTATATAAAGGGCTGTAACTATCTCTCCATATAGCTTTGCTGTGTTACTATCAATATTAATAACGTAACACAGTTCTAAAAAATCGTTTAATTTTTTTAGGTGTTTTGTTTTATTGGTTACTCGATTAATGCCAATATATAGCTCTCCTAATACTATTGAGGATATGTAAATTTTTTTTAGTTTATTGATTTTATCAGCAATGGTTTTGTTGCCTTTAAATAATTCAATCACAACATTGGTATCTAGTAAATGGTTATTTCCAGTCATTTGGATTAATGGTTTCACAAGTCTCTTTAATAACTTTTGTCATTACGTTTGCTTCTTTATTGTTTATCATTCCAAGAAAATCATAAACACTTAGCTTTTTTTTAGTAGTTACCACAGCTTTTTTTGACACCTTCAATAAATCTTCTAATTTATTTAAAGTGTCTTCGTTATTAACTTTCAGCACTTCTTCTATCAAATGGATTTTCCTTGCTTCGGTGTACATATAAAGTTTTTATAAACAAATTTACTTTTATTTTCTAATAGTATATTAATTAATTGATTTTTTCCTTCCCAGCCCTGTCTAAATTTATGGGACGATTCGTACTACTAAATTAACGCATCTTCCTTTACCCACAAACTTAGCGATGCAAATAGAAGATGTTTGGAATTTCTTCGGTTCAATGATTTATCGGGTTGACATTTTTGACAAGAAAAGTGTTGTGTACCAAATACGGCGAGTGCCACAAACCAACGCTCATTTGCCTGCTCGACACTCGCCTGTGAAACAGGGAAAAGTGCTGTGTACCAAATACGGCGAGTGCCACAAACCAACGCTCATTTGCCTGCTAGACACTCGCCTGTGAAACAGGGAAAAGTGCTGTGTATCAAATATGGCGAGTGCCACAAAACAACGCTGATTTGCCTGCTCGACACTCGCCTGCGAAACAGGGAAAAGTGCAGTGTACCAAATACGGCGAGTGCCACAAACCAACGCTGATTTGCTTGCTCGACACCCGCCTGAAAAACAGAAAAGCCAATATTTTTATTATTTAGCTTAATTTTTTTCCTCAAATCGTATAATTGCTTTCAAACAAGGGTTGTAACATACCATTTATTCAAATACTTTTGCCGTTTTAAAGGAAATGAAATTATGTACGACATTCACGTAAAATTTGAGCAAAAAGGACTAGAGCCTATTACAATACATACAAATGCAATTGGCGATAGTTTATTAGAAGTACTTTTAGATAATGGCCATGAATTGCACCACAATTGTGGGGCTGTTTGTGCCTGTAGTACCTGTCATTTATATATAGATGCCGGTGAACAATTCATTGCGGAACTAACCGATAGAGAAGAAGATTTTATTGACCGTGCTGTTAACCCTAGAATTAGTTCACGATTGGGTTGTCAATGTATTTTGCAAGAAGGATCGGGCAATTTAAGCATTACTGTACCCGACCAAACACAATTCTTAGGAGAATAATTTATATGACCATTGATTTTGCAAAATATACCGATGGCTTAGTGCCCACAATTATACAAGATAGCAAAACCTTAAAAGTGCTAATGCTTGGGTTCATGAATAATGAGGCACTAGAACAAACTAACCTTACTGGCAAAGTAACTTTTTTTAGCAGAAGCAAAAATAGACTTTGGACCAAGGGAGAACAAAGTGGTAACTTTTTAATGCTTCAATCAATTACTGTTGATTGCGATAATGATACCATTTTAATAAAAGTTAATCCTGTTGGCCCAGTTTGCCATACTGGAGCAGACACCTGTTTTGATGAAGTAAATAAAAATCCAAATTTTCTAGCATATTTAGAAGATATTATTGAACAAAGAAGTAAGGCTTCTGCCGATGAATCGTATGTAGCTAAAATGTTGGCAAAGGGTATAAATAAAGTAGCCCAAAAAGTTGGAGAAGAGGCAGTAGAATTGGTAATTGAAGCAAAAGATAATAACCCTGATTTGTTTTTGGGCGAAGCAGCCGATTTAATGTTTCATTTTTTGCTTTTACTTAACGCCAAGGGCTTTAAATTGCAGCAGGTAAATGAGGTACTACAAAATAGACATAAACAATAAATTTTAAACCCCTTTTTAAATAAAAATTCTTTAATAGTTATGAAAAAAATTCTTTTAACCTTATTAATTCCCACCATTGTTTTTGCTCAAAAAAATGAAGGATTTATTATTAATGGCAATGTTTCAGGGTTAAAAGATAGTACCCTTGTTTTTTTAGTGGATTTAGTATCTGGCAATACGATTGCTCAAGACTATTCACGGAATGGAAAATTTGTTATTGCAGGCAAAGCAGACGAACCAAATATGCATAAATTATCGTTTACTGGAACTACTAATGAAGTAGAAATTTTTATGCAGAACGACAATATTAATTTGGTAGGTACAATGGCTAAAATTTCTAACTCAACCATCACTGGATCAGTTTTGCAAAATAATTATGCAGCCTATTTAAAATCATTTAATCCTCTTCGAGAAAAATTAAATACTACAGTAGCTCAAATAAATAAAACACCCGAAGGAAAGTTGAGAGATTCTTTAATTAAAGTATTTGAATCAACAAAAAGTAAGGTGTTATCAGAAGCTACCAACTTTACAAAATTATATGCTACATCACCAGTAAGTTGTTATGTTTTATATATGCTAAATCCAGTTTTTAAAGGAGGTGTTGAAGAGTTGGAAGCTAGATACAATGCATTAATGCCATCTGCAAAAGTGGGTGCTTTTTCTAGAATTATACAAAGTATGGTTGCTGAGAATAAATCAAAAATGGCTAAAACTGCTGCAACTTCCGAAGGTGGAATGGCTCCAGATTTTACACAAAATGATGTAAACGGAAAACCTGTTTCATTATCATCTTTTAGAGGTAAATATGTATTGGTAGATTTTTGGGCAAGTTGGTGCAAACCATGTAGAATGGAGAATCCAAATGTTGTTGTAGCTTATCAAACATTTAAAGATAAAAATTTTACCGTGTTGGGTGTTTCTTTAGATAGGGAAGATGCTAGAGATGCTTGGTTAAATGCTATTAAGCAAGATAATTTAACCTGGACACAGGTTAGCGATTTACAATATTGGAACAACGCTGCAGCCAAATTATATGGGGTAGAAGGCATACCCTACAATGTATTAATTGACCCCACCGGTAAAATTATAGCAAAAAACTTAAGAGGTGAGCAATTGCAAAGTACCCTAAAAAATTTGTTGAAATAATTGTTCTACAATAGATATTAAAATATATTCTATTAGTTAAAAATATTATGGAAAAACCTTTAATAGTTGTTACAGGTGCAAGCGGACAATTGGGTTTTTGTTTACGACAAATTGCACCAAATTATACAAACTATAATTTTTTATTTGCCACAAGAGAACAACTAGATTTAAGTAATTTACAATCTATAAAAAGTTTTTTTGTACAATATAAGCCAGCTTTTTTTATTAATTGTGCCGCTTACACAGCAGTTGATAAAGCAGAAAATGAGCAAGAGTTTGCATTAACAATTAACGCAACAGCCGTTGGTGAAATAGCACAACAATGTGCAATAATAAAAGCAACACTAATTACTATTTCTACAGATTATGTTTTTGATGGCAATGGTACTTCGCCTTACTTAGAAACTAGCAATACCAGCCCTATAAATTATTATGGTTACACCAAATGGTTAGGCGAAAAATTGGCTATAGAGAACAACCCTAAAACCATTATTATTAGAACTTCTTGGGTATACGCATTACATGGCAATAATTTTGTAAAAACAATGTTGCGATTAATGAAAGAAAGAGATGAAATTAATGTAGTAGCAGATCAAATAGGTTGCCCAACTTATGCACCAGATTTGGCAATTGCAATTGTAGAAATTATACAACAATTACCATCCAATCCTAAATTTGGCATTTATCATTATTCTAATACTGGTGCTATTTCTTGGTTTCAATTTGCAACAGCCATTAAAGAATTATCAAAATTAAATTGTATTGTTAACCCAATACCTTCTTCGGCATATTCTACACCTGCTAAAAGGCCAACTTATTCGGTTATGGATTTATCGGCAATCGAAAATGATTTTAGCATAATACCCACTGATTGGAAAACGAGTTTAGTAAATTTTTTTGAGCGGTTAGCTTAATGGTACATTCTTCGAAAATCATTTTTTTGTTGTGTTCTAGCACTTACTTTTGCAACTCATTTAAATTTTCAACAATTAAGGTTGTGGGGGGAAATTAAACATTGAAAGGTTTAAAAAAATCTTATGCAATTTTTTTTATAAAATAGAAATGTATCATAATCAATAATAGAAGTATATGAAAGTAATGAAATTTGGAGGCACAAGTGTAGGTAAGCCAGAACGTATGTATCAGGTAACACAATTAATTACCAATAACCCCGAACCGAAAATTGTGGTGCTAAGTGCTTTAAGTGGAACAACTAATGCATTGGTAGAAATAAGTAATTGTTTAGCACAGGGCAATAGAGAATCTGCAAAACAAAATATTGATAAACTTGAAATTCATTACAAAAACTTTGTAATGGATTTATTAAAAAAAGAAGAGTTCCAAGCAAAAGCTTATGCTATTGTAGAAGAACACTTCGACTTTTTAAACATCATATTAAAAATATCTTTTAGTGAAGCTTTAAATAAAGATATTTTAGCCCAAGGCGAATTAATGAGCACTAAATTATTTTGTGTATCGCTAGAGGAAGCAGGTGTAGATCATCTATTATTACCGGCTTTAGAATTTATGACTATCGATGGTCAAGAAGAGCCACAAGTTGGTAGCATAAAAGTTAAACTAACCCAGTTGTTGAAGCAACATCAAAACAAAACTTTATTTATTACACAAGGATATATTTGTCGTAATGCAAGGGGAGAAGTGGATAATTTAAAAAGAGGTGGAAGCGATTATACAGCATCGTTAATTGCTGCTGCTATAAAAGCAACAGTTTGCGAAATTTGGACCGATATTGATGGCATGCACAACAACGACCCACGTGTGGTAAACAAAACAGTACCAGTTGAACAATTGAGTTTTGAGGAGGCCGCAGAACTTGCTTATTTTGGTGCTAAAATTTTACACCCAGCCTGTATTTGGCCAGCACAAATGTATAATGTGCCTGTTAAATTGTTAAATACTATGCAACCCTTAGCTGTTGGTACTACCATTACAGCAACTACAAATACAAAGGGCGTAAAAGCTGTTGCAGCAAAAGATGGCATTATTGCTATTAAAATTAAAAGCAGCCGTATGCTACTAGCCTATGGTTTTTTAAGAAAAATATTTGAAGTTTTTGAAAAATATAAAACATCAATTGATATGATTACCACTTCCGAAGTTGCAGTAAGTGTAACCATAGATTCGGATGTTTATATAAAAGAAATCATTAAAGAATTAGAGCCTTTTGGTACCGTTGAAACAGAAGACAAGCAAACCATCATTTCAATAGTTGGTAACGATATTAACAACAATGGGCAAGCCTTACAAGGTTTATTTGAAGCAGTAAAAGGGATACCAATAACCATGGTTTCTTATGGAGGAAGTTTGCACAATATTTCTCTGTTAATACCAGACACGTATAAAGTACAAGCTTTAAAAGCCATTAATAGTGGATTATTTGGCTTGTAAATACATTTCTACTAGATAAAGAGTGGAGAGTTTTTTTGCTTAAACAAAGCTTAATTATTTTATAAAAAAAATCGGCTAAAAATTTCCTAAAGCCTATCTTCGCAACACAAAATTTAAGACATGAACCTACACGAATTTCAAGCCAAAGAGTTACTAAAAAAATACAATGTACCTGTTCAAGAAGGTATTGCTGTAGAAAGTGTTATGGCAGCTGAAGAAGCGTATCGTCAATTAAAAACACAAACCCACAATAATTTTGCTGTAATTAAAGCACAAATTCATGCTGGAGGCCGTGGTAAAGGAAAAGTAAACGAAAGTGGATTAAATGGTGTTAAAGTAGCAAAAAGTTTAGATGAAATTACTGAATTTGCAAAAGGCATTTTAGGGGGTACTTTGGTTACTATTCAAACAGGCCCTGCTGGTAAAAAAGTAAACAAGGTTTTAATTGCTCAAGACGTATATTATCCTGGCCCAAACCCAGTGAAAGAATTTTATTTGTCTATTTTATTAGATAGAACAAAAGGTCAAAATGTAATTATGTATTCTACCGAAGGTGGTATGGATATTGAAACAGTTGCACACGATACTCCAGAAAAAATATTTAAAGAATGGGTACATCCTGGTGGAGGTTTACAGGGTTTTCAGGCACGTAAAATTGCTTTTAACCTTGGATTAAGCGGCGATGCTTTTAAAAATTGTGTAAAATTTGTAACCAATTTATACAATGCTTATGTAGGGTTGGATTGTGCCATGTTAGAAATTAATCCATTGTTTAAAACCAGCGACGAAAAAATTATTGCGGTAGATTGTAAAATGGGTTTAGATGAAAATGCTTTAATGCGTCATCCAGATTTAGCAGCAATGAGAGATGTAACAGAAGAAGATCCTACAGAAGTTGAAGCTGGCCAATACAACTTAAATTTTGTAAAATTAGATGGCAATGTTGGTTGCATGGTAAATGGTGCAGGTTTAGCGATGGCTACCATGGATATGATTAAGTTAAGTGGTGGAGAGCCTGCCAACTTTTTAGATGTAGGTGGTACAGCTAACGCCCAAACTGTTGAGGCTGGTTTTAGAATTATCATGAAAGACCCGAATGTTAAAGCAATATTGATTAATATCTTTGGTGGTATTGTTCGTTGCGATAGAGTTGCAGCTGGTGTTATTGAAGCTTATAATAAAATTGGAAATATTTCTATACCAATCATTGTAAGGTTGCAAGGAACCAATGCTGTTGAAGCAAAAAAATTAATTGACGAAAGTGGATTAAAAGTTCAAAGTGCTGTACAATTAAGCGAAGCTGCCGATTTAGTTAAGTTAGCAGTAGCATAACCCAATTGTATATTTTTTAAAAAGGTTGTTTCAAAATATTGGAACAACCTTTTTTTTGTGAAGCATTCAAAAAGTATTCCTTCAAAAAAACTAATTTATCGCATCAATTAATTTCGGTAACTGTTTTTCATAACCATATGCTTCAAAAAAATGATTACTAGTTTTATTGTGGGTGTTGATTGCTATACATATTTGTTCTGCAAATTCTTGCCAATTAGTTGCAGTAAATATTTTGGGGGCTGCTAAGGTTGTATCAATGCCATTTAACATGTGTTTAAAACAAACCACATTTTTATGATAGCTCAATGCTTCTAATGTTTTTGTTTGTACACCACCCCCAATTGTTACAGCATTTATATATACATCGGCTGCTAAAAAATAGTCGGCAACATTATCTACAAAGCCAGTTAATATTAATTGTGGATTGTTTATTTGTTTTAAATAATCAAACTTATCATCTTCTATTCTTCCATTTATAAGAATAATAAAATTTTTGTTTATGGAGTTAAGAATCGGTATTAAATCATAAGCAATATTTTCTACAGCTTTGGCATTGGGTAAATAATCTAGTGTGCCATTAAATAATAAAATGGAATAATGATTGGGTATTTGGTACTGCTGTCGTATTTTTTCTTTAGCAAATTGTTGTTGTGAAATATCTTTTTCGACTATTAAATGAGGAATGGTAATACAATTAGTTTGATTCAGTTTAAATTTAGAAATTGCAAATAATTGATCTTGATGGCTAATAAAAATATTGATCAATGCAAAACTGCTTATCCATTTTTCAGCTAAAAAAATAATTGGCCAGTAACTTTTCTTCAGAATTTTAAATCGTTCATATTCTATATTATGTGAACGATGAATAATTGTAACTCCATAAAAAAAATGCAATAACCAAGCTGCAACTACATGATAGGGATGCTCAATAATTACATGTGTTGCCTGCTGTTTTTTACAAAATGAAAGAATTTGTAACCAAACGAATGGGTTAATAAATTGTAGCTTATTAATGGGAAATTTATTGTGTACCTTAAACCCATGATTACCAATTGCACTATTGTTTTTACTGCATAAACATACTAAATCATAGTTTACTGATAAAGCTTGGTTAAATGTTGCAATAACTTGTTGCCCACCAAAATTGCCTGGTAATATTTTATACCAAACAATCGATACTATTTTGATGGATTTTTTTCCATTTTTCATTGTTAGGCATAGTGACTTTTATTAAATTAGCAAGTTATTTTTTTACAATATGTTATTGAGCTTTGCGTTTCTTCCACTCAAAAAAAGCAGCTATTGTAATCAGCAATAGAGCTACCAAACTTGCAATGTTGGTTAAAGTCCAACCAAGTGCATGACTTTTTGGTTCAAACTTAAATACAATTTCATGTTGGCCTGCTGGTATTGGCATTCCACGTAAAACATAATTTATTTTGGCATAGGGTGTTAATTGTCCATCTATGTAAGCGTTCCAACCTTTACTATAATAAACTTCACTAAAAATTGCAAATTGAGGTTTTGGGGCGTTGCTTTTATAAGTAATAATATCGTTGGTATTTTTTACCAATTCAATTTTTGCAGACGAATCGAAGCTAAAAGCAGTATTTGCAATTGCCTCAAAATTTTTACCAATTACCGCAGAATCTTTTACATTCAAATTGGTTAAAGCATCCATTTCTTCTCTAGGTGTATTTACCTTTCTTAGCGACTTGATAAACCAAACATTACCGCAGGCATTTATGTTTGGTTCTACTTGGTTGGCGTTACTAGTACTATGTATAATATACTTAGTATTTAGCATATTTAATACTGGCATACAATTGGGGTAATTGTACAATTGATTTTCGGCTAAATCTTGATAAATGCTCAATTTAGCTGGGTGATAGCCACCAACTGATTTGTGAAAATAAGCAGGTCTTGCACCATAGTTAATAGCAGCTTGGGCACCATTGCTTACATCAAAAACTCGAAAATCTGATTTGTCTTGTAAAATAAATTTATCTGCTTCGGTTGGAGCAAAAGAGTTATCATAATCATCTTTATATTGGTAATTATCTGCATTTAAATAAGTAGCATTTATGAAGGCGATATCGCCAAATGCAAAAACGCCAATTATGGCAACAACTATCCAATCTTTCAATTTATTTTTAATGTTCAGCCAAATTGCAATACCTGCAACTGCTATTAAAAATAAGGCACGAAAAATATCGCCCATAAATAAACCTTTGCGATCCTCTTTTAAGCCAGTAATTAGCTTATTACCTGCCTCTAAAAATGCAGCTTTTGTATTTTCGTCTGGAATACCATTTATCTGTTTTATTAAATTGCTATCACCCTCGCTTTTAAAATCAAGATTAAAATATAATAGCAGTATAAATGCAAAAATTGAACCTGTAAGTATTAATCCCTTTTTATATTGATTAAAAAGTACTATTTTATTTTCGGCTGTTATTATTTTTTGTAGGGTTAATATCGCCATTACGTTTAATAAAAAAGTAGGAACCACCAAAATCATACTAGGTGCTCTAAACTTATTATACATGGGCAAATTATTAAATAAGAAATCATTGAAACCTGCAAAATAACTACCCCAACTCATCATAATGGTTAATATACAAGTTGCTAAAATCCACCATTTGTGTTTACCGTCTAAAATTACAAAACCCAAAATGGCCAAAAAGCAAACAATAGCACCAGCATATGGTGGACCAGACGTACCCCCAATACCACCCCAATAAAAGCCCATGGCACTTTGTAGTTGTTGAGAAATTTGAGGGTTCATTTCTTGCAATGCTGCAACTGCTTTAGATTTTTCTTCGGCAACCTCCATTTTACCACTTCCACCAAACATTCGTGGAATAAGCAATACAAAAGGTTCTGTTTTAAATACACTGTAACTAAAAGCATATTCTTTGGTTAAACCTTCTTTGGTGTTTTTACTTTTTGAGTCGGCTAACTGCGACCCGCCTCTAATTGATTCTTTAGTGTATTCTTCATCTGGCAACAATATAACTGCATTGGTTAAAGCCCCAATTGTTGCCCCACCAATTGAAAATAAAGCAGCCAATAATAAATGTTTGTATTCCTTATTCATGATCCATCTTACTGCAAAAGCAATGCTCATAAAAGCAACAATTAACATGGCATAATAAGTAATTTGATAATGTTTTTGAGCAATTAAAGCCGAGCTAAATAATGCAGCAAAAGCAATTCCCCACCAATATTTTTTATCGAATATTAGTAAAATTGAAGCAATTAACCCAGGCATCAATGCCAACGAAAGCATTTTCGTATCGTGGCCTTCTGCTACAATTACTGCATTGTAGGTTGCATATGCATAACATAAACTGCCTACAACACTTACCCAGGTGTTGGTTTTTAAAACCTGTGCTAAAAAATAAAAACACACACAAGCCAAAAAGAAAAACTGAAACGGTTTAGGCAAGTTTAACGATAAAATTTGCATAAAATAATAAGGCAAATTATTGTTTGCTTGTCCAACAATCATATAACCTGGCATACCACTAAACATGCCATTACTCCACAATGGAACTTTTCCGGTTGCTTGCAATGCCAAGTTTTGATTTTGGGCCATTGACTTCCATTGTATAATATCGTTTTGTTGTAAAACTTTACCTTCTAAAGCAGGTTTACAATACACTACAGCAACCACTAAAAAAATGGCAATTGCTATTACATGGGGCAAAATTTTCTTCCAATTAATTTGCTTCATTATTCTGGTTTTAAGAAGTGGCAAATTAATGCTATTTTTTATGTGTAAGTTGTTTATTTTTCAATATTTATAAAGATGCAATCTTTCTAAAAGGCCCAATGAATTGGTCTAAACAGCTATCCAATCGGTATTTTCCTAAAAAATTATAATTCAAATTGGTATTAGTTCACTGTTTAGAGAATATCCTCCTTAATTTTATTCAAATTTTAGAGTATGCGATGGTTGGTTTTTATGGCAAGGGTAACTTTTATATGCAATTTGTGTTATTTAATATTTGTAGTTGGTAGATATGTAAATCTTGCAGGTCTTCATTCATCAATTGTGGCTACCATTGTAGTGTTGGGTTTTGCTGCTTTTTTTCTAAATATTATTGTCAATGTTTTATGGTTAGTGTTAGTTATTAGAAGAAAAACTGGATTTCCTATATGGTTAGGAATATTCAATTTTTTATTCTTGATTTTTCAAATTGTAAATATTTTATTTATACAGTTATGATTCATAATATAATGAGGGATAAAGCGTCAAAATTATTTATAATTTTAGGTGGTTTTTTTATTGCCAATGCGTTAATTGCAGAGGTAATTGGGGTTAAAATTTTTTCGTTTGAACAAACTTTTGGCTTTAATCCGTTAGATGTTAATTTTTTTGGGGAACAATTGAGTTTAAACCTTACTGCTGGTGTATTACTATGGCCTATTGTGTTTTTAATGACAGATATTATTAATGAGTACTATGGCATGAAGGGTGTAAAATTTTTATCTTACTTAGCCGCAAGCCTTATTACTTATGCTTTTATCATGTTTTATGGAGCAATGAGTTTACACCCTGCCGATTTTTTTATAACTAGTAAGCAGGGTAGTGGTGTGCCTAATATGCAATTGGCTTACAAAAGTGTTTTGGGGCAAGGTAGTTGGATTATTGCAGGTAGTTTAGTTGCTTTTTTAGTGGGACAATTAGTTGATGTGTTTGCTTTTCATAAAATAAAACAAACAACTGGCGAAGGTAAAATTTGGTTAAGGGCTACCGGAAGTACATTAATTTCTCAGTTTATTGATAGCTATGTGGTGTTGTTTATTGCATTTTATGTGGGTACAAGAGTAGGCAACAATACAGGCGATTTTGTGTGGAGCTTTAAATTATTTTTAGCAGTGGGTACATTGAATTACTTGTACAAAAGCATTGTTGCCATTGCATTAACCCCTATTATTTATTTGGTACACAACTTAATAGAAAAATATTTAGGACACGAAAAAGCTAAAGAAATGAAGGCTGCAGCAATGCAGAGATAATAATAATATAAAATTTAATTATGGTAGTACCAATGGACCTACAAGTTTAAACCAAAGTAAATACCCGAATAGACTTCCTACAAAACAGGATGTAAAAAAAAATAGCCTTATCTCTTTTATGTGGTAATAGGTTTTTAATAGCACTAGAATTGAAATAATACCAAGTGGAATAATAATGAATCCAGAAGAGATATTTGCTATAGAAGCAATTTGAAACTCAGCTACCCCATAATTGGTTTCTTTTTGTTTAAGTTTTAGTATTATAAAAAATAAAAGAACTAGTAAATGTCTTGACCAAAAAAGACTTAAAAAAACTGGAAGTAAACTCTTAAATCTGTAGTTTAAAACTTTTTCTTTTCTTGATTTTATAATTGCAAAGCCTATAGTACCAATTACTATATTAAGTAATAACCCCAAACCTAAAATTAAAAGATCATTCCTAATTATTTCTTTTTCTGTTAATAAAGATGTGCCCTTTTTTATGGTAGTCGACTTGTTTTTGTCTAGTTGAATTTCTGCATTATAATCTTCCGAATGCAATTTTGTATCATTTGGACTATTACAATATCCAATACCATTAAAATGGATATATGTTTCATATCCTAGACCTTTTGCACTTAGATAGCTAATCATTGTATCTAAAGAGCAAACCACGTTCACCCAAATAGAAAAGCATATTATAAGGTAAAAAGATATTTTCATTATCAATCATTAGTTGCACTAAGAAGCTGCACTCTTGTGAGACCAGCAAAAGTTGACAAGTCATCCTCGATATCAGAAAAAATACCTAATATTTTTTTATTCGAAGTTGAATTCCGATAATAACTTATGACTTCTAATGCTTTAGACCTAAACTCATTTGTTATAACAATATCAGAGTTTTGTCCATTTAAAATGATATTTTTTAAATCATAACATTTTAATGCCAAATCAAGATTTTGACTAAAATTAGTAGTGGTAATTAGATTTTTGCAAATTAGAAATTCTGACAAAAAATAATAATAGTTAATATATTTTCTTCTCACTGTGGAGGTCATCATGAAATTATCACGAAATATTCTAGCACTTTCCTCCTCCAAAGAAGGGAAGCCTAAATTATACTCAATATTTAGTGAGTTTAATTTGCCTATCTTACAAACATCTAAAGCCTTACATTCATTATGGTCTTTAACCCATTTGCAACCAGTTGTTGCATTACTACCACACCCTTTGCAACTTGCCAAACCAGATTCGTCATCCAAAAAGTATTCAGGAGCAATTTTGTCGGAATTATAGATTAATGTTGTTAAATCAGGGATTAGTGCATTATTTTCAAGATCTAAACTGAAATCTCTAGTAATATGCAAGGTAGCTGCTGCAAAATTGTCATTATTCAAATATTTGCCAATACCTCGAATTGCAGCTGAGGAAAATTCTTGGAACTCACCTTCAATTTTTTCTTCTTCCACATCTTTTTCAGCTATTCCATTTTTGACGTGAAATGCTTTATGTGTAAGAGAATTTATGTGCAATAAAAAAATGCTAATTCCTGTGATATTTTCTACCCTTAAATTTGGTAAACTATCACCATTTGACAAAAAAACATTGATCCTATAAATTTTTGACGTATCGATATTACCCAGGCCAGTTATATTCAAATTTAAAAAAGTGAAAAACTCTTTAAGTGACTCTACTGGCATTGTTATTTCTTCGTAAAATTCACTATTATTAAAAAATGTTTTAGATGAATTGGTGAAGCCAGATTGTGATGTTGTGTGATAAAATACGCTACTATTTTTTATTATAAAACTCTTACCAAAAAGGTTTTCTTTGAAAATTTTATTATTTGGCTTGTTTCCAAATTGACTATCTTTTTTAAAACAAGATGTAATCATTGCTATTGAAATGAACAAAAGAATGAATGTCGTGAATTTTTTTTTAATATTTTTCATCTAATAATTATTTCATTTAAAGTTATATGAAAAATTGAGAAATTTTATATATTTTTTGAGTAATTATTTTTTAATAAGCCAACCACAACTTTATCAATGGGTAAATGCACATCGTTGGTACTCAACTCGTCCCAATTAATAAATCTAAAACTTTCGGCACAGGCAGTTTTATCTGCAACTTGCTCTGGTGTAAAATCAAAAGGTTTTTCTGAAGTTTTAATGAGTAATGGTTCAACCGCATGTACATAATAGTAGATGCAAATAATTTGATCTTTATTATTGAAAGCAGAAATTTGAAAAAAATCTGTTGTGTAAATGTGGTTACCAATGGTTACTGTTAAACCAGTTTCTTCTTTAAACTCACGTGCCAAACATTCTTTGGTGCCTTCTCCAAACTCTAAACCACCGCCCGGAAATTTGGTAAAATAATTTCCTCTAATAAATTCATCGCTAACTAAAATACGGTTTTGGGTATCTTTTAAAATACCATAAACCCTAACATTAAACAGTGGCATATATAGTAATTATCATAAAAAAACTGCTGGTTATTTTGCCAGCAGTTTTAAATATTTTTTAAAGCAAAAATTAAGGTTTGGCTGGAACGGTATTTGGAGGAGTTGCTTGCTTAACTGGAGCTGGTGCAGAATTGGTAGTTGGAATTTTATCAATTGCATTTTTGTCAACACCACTTCCAATACCTTTAAAAAACAAGGTGGAAATAATTGCCAATACAGCTATTGTACCTGCAAAAATCCATGTTCCTTTTTCTAAAACATCGGTTGTTTGTTTAACACCCATAAAATTATTGCCTATTCCACCAACGTTGCCAGACAAGCCACCACCTTTTGGATTTTGAACTAAAACAATAAAACCTAATCCTGCACTTGCTGCAACTACTAATACTAAAAATAAGATTACCATAATTTATATTCCTTTTAATTGTTGAATTTTCGTTGCAAAATAAATGGATTTATCAGGATTTAAAAAACTTAATTTTATATACAGCTGAATTGCCTTATCTAATTTGCCTTGTTTAACCAAAACTTCGGCCATTGTTTCTGTAACAATTTCTTTGGCTTCGTTGCTTGTTTGGGCTATACCCTGTATGGCATTTTCTAATTCTGGGTCGGTTCCTAGGTCTTCGTCGCTAGGAGTGGCATTTTTCATGTGTTTTAACCAGTCGGTAAATCGCCTTAATTGCTTCGATAGTTGATCATGTTGATCGTAATTGGGTTTAATACCTTGAGAAGCAAAGTAATCAATGGTATGATAGGGTTCTGTTTCGATGGGTAATTTGCTAAATTCGGTAATTGGTTTTTTGAATTCCTCCAATTGCCCTTTTAAGATAGAAGTAATTTTTGTTTCGGCCAGCTCCTCGTTTTTTATAGAATTATCAGTTAAGGGTGCATCATTATCAAAGAATATCGATTCGATGTTTGCTGTGGCAAATCCTTCTATACTATTGAAATCCTTTGTTTCTGGCTCGGCTTTGGGCTTAATTTTAGGTATTGGTGTTGGCTCAATTTTTTCGATTTTTTCAGTAATATCTATTGGTTGTATACTTGGGATATCAATATTTATTTCTTTGCTTTCAAAATTAATGTCAGTTGCAACAATAGATGAAAACCCTGAAAATATGGGCTCCTTAATAACAATTGGCTCTTCAATTGGTGCAACATCATCTACTTTTATTTCATCTTCTATTACTTTTTCCTCAATATTTGTATTATTGCTAATAGCACTTTCTTCAATTGTTGCCTCAACTAATTTTTCCTCGAGATTTTGTTTTTGTACAATTTCGGGTTGTTCAACATAGCTGAAATTATTACTTTCTGTTTCTTCTAATGCAATGGATGCAATGGATGCAATGGATGCATGATGTTGTTCTTGCTGAGTGGAAGGTTCCTCTATTTCGATGATAGGTTCAATTGAAGAAACGATAGTAGGTAATGGAACAAATTCATTTATATGGGTTAATTCTAAACCTGCAGTAGTAGTTTCTGCTAGTATAATTTGTTGTGTAATTGTATTTGCAATTTGCTCTATTGGCTGCTCTATGATTGGTTCAACTTCTGCAATTTCGTCTTGTTTTTGTGTGGTGTTTTGAATAACGGCATTTTGTATTTCTTCTTCAATTACATGCTGTAATAATGGCTTTGTTTCTTCTATTTCTATAGCACTATTTTTATGAACAATTTTAATTGCACTGGCATGTTCAATGGTTTGATAGTGCAGCCAATTTATATTGTTAAAGTATAAGGCAGTTTTTTGAAGTTGGGGTAAATAAGCCACATGTTTGTCTGCCTGTAGTTTTTGTGTCAGAAAAAAATGTGGTATTGAAAAGTAGGGATGGCTATCTGTTAGCTGAAACAATCCATCTACGCCTGCATCTGCAATACTGCTATAGCCAGTTAGTTGATGTAAAGTTTTTTGTAACGTAACATTCATGCTTTAAAAATTGGATTACTTCCATTTTATAAGTCATTGTAAAAATTTATGACTTATAAAATTAGAAAGTGAAAATAGGTAAAAAAAATAGAAATAAACAACCAATATAAATACCCATTACCAGTTCGAAAAAATTTTATTAAAAATTTCATCTGTAAGGTTTCTAAGCATTTCTTCTTGTAACGAAGCCTGAGCTTGTTCTAAAGATAAATTTGCCGAGAAATCGAAGTTTCGGGTAACATCAAATTCGCTAGTTTTATTTTCTACTGTATTTTTTAAGGTAATATGTACACTTACAGATAAACGGTTGCTTGCTGCTTGTTGGGCAGTAATACCAGTGGTTGACACTGAATAATCGCTTATATAGCCACTAATTTGTAAGTGGGCATCATCGTTATTGGTTCTTGTAAGTTTAGTTTGATTTACAATTTTTTGTTGCACCTTGTCTGTTAATTGTGGACTAAGTTGCGGATTTACAATTCTAGCTCGGTTTTCAATAAATCCAATTTTAATAGTTTTAATTTTAGTATAATCTATTGAAACATCTTTAAAAGAGTAAACCCCGCAAGAAAAAGCAACAGGTAAAAGGCAAATTGTAAAAATTAGGAGCCTCAAATTTTTATAGATGGGTTTCATTATGTTTAATTTATAAGTCATCAATATCATACTCTTTTAACTTTCTGTAAAGCGTTCTTTCACTAATACCTAAATCGGCACTAGCATCTTTACGTTTGCTTTTGTGTTTTTTAAGGGCTTTAATAATTAGTTCTTTTTCTTTATCCATGATGTTTAACGATTCTTCCACTTCTTCGTGTTGTTGAATATCATTGTTCATAAAAACAGGTTGGTTATTACTTACATGTAATGGTTGAACAATAGATGGTTGAACATTTTGTTGATGAACGCTTGAGCTATGGACATCGTTATTTGCCAATATTGGAAAATCGTTCATTAAACTTTCTTTTGTAAAGTTGGCTGCATTACCAGCCAATGAAGGATTTTGTAAAATTTCTAAAAACATTTTCTTCAACTCGGTAACATCTTTTTTCATATCAAAAAAAAGCTTGTACAGAATTTCTCTTTCGTTGGCAAACTCTCCAGTAACTGTATTGTTGCCGGCTAAAACCGGAAAACGATTGGCTTGCTTTTCGGGTAAAAATGCTTTTAAATTATTTGCATTTAGAATAAAGGATTTACTTAAAACAGAAATTTGTTCGGCTAAGTTTTTCAGCTCTCTAACGTTACCAGGAAAAGGGTGGCTGAGTAAAATGTTTTTAGCTTCTTCATCTAACTGAACTGGCGTGGTTTTATAACGTTCTGCAAAATCAACCACAAATTTTCTAAATAACAATTGTATATCTTCTTTTCTATCTCTTAACGAAGGCACACGAATGGGCACAGTACTTAAACGATAGTATAAATCTTGCCTAAATTTACCTTTTTCGGCAAACTCTAATAATTCTCTATTGGTGGCTGCAATTACACGTACATCTGTTTTTTGAACTTTAGATGAGCCCACTCTAATAAATTCTCCTGTTTCTAATACACGTAATAATCTAGCTTGTGTACCCAATGGCATTTCTCCAATTTCATCTAAAAAAATTGTACCCCCACTTACGGTTTCAAAATAACCTTTTCGGCTATCAACGGCTCCAGTAAAAGATCCTTTTTCATGTCCAAATAGTTCACTGTCTATTGTGCCTTCTGGAATAGCCCCACAGTTTACTGCAATAAATGGGTTATGTTTTCTAGCAGATAGTGCATGAATAATTTGTGAGAAAACTTCTTTACCCACACCACTTTCGCCAACAATTAAAACTGTTAAATCTGTGGCTGAAACTTGTACAGCCGTATCTAATGCATGGTTTAGTGCAGGTGCATTACCAATAATGCCAAATCTGTTTTTTATACTTTGTAAATCCACTGTTTAATTAGTCTTTTAAAATTTTTTCTACTTCATTTTTTAAAGTAGAAAGATGTTTTTGTAAAATCACAATTAGCCTTTCAGGTTCAAGTTTGTCATAATCGTGTACCAGAATATGTCTCAGACCAATTATTTGGTTCTTATTTGTAATTGGTAATTCTTTGTTCAATTTATCTGCTTGTGATAGAGCTTCTCCAATTATACTTAAAGCCCTTTCAACCGACCATTTGTTAATGGGACGATGTATGTTCTCAAAATTGATATCATTAGAAAATGTTTCCAACTCTTCAATATAAATTAATATATCTGTTAAGTATTTTTCAATACTATGCTGCCCCATATATTAGTGTTTTGTTTTTTTCAATGGCTTCTTTTAAATATTTATTTTTAAAATTTTGATTTGGAATTAAATCTACCTTCTTATTTAATAAATGTTCTAACTTTTCCTTTAAATCAAATAGAGTTAAAAATGGATCATAAGGAATTTGCTGCAAGTTTTCGAAATTAAAATTCGAATAATCCATTTCGTACAAAAAATCAATATCGCTAGTTTCAGTAAAATCTGTTCTCATTGCAGAACCAAAAACATACAAATATTTTACATGGTGTTGTTTACACAACATTGCAATATTCTCTATGTTATTTTTTACAATAGCGTTCATTATTTATCAATTTTCCCTAATAAAGTTCCAGCAGTACACTCATAAATATGCACCATTGCATAATCTCCTTTTTGTAAACTAAAATTTTCTTTAGCAAAAACCACTACTTTGTTATGATCTGTTCTGCCTTGCCAAAAAGCGTCACTTTTTTTAGAATTACCCTCAATTAATACTTTAAATGTTTTGTTTACATCTCTTTGCATACTTTCTAATGAGTGTATTCTGTGCAAATCAATAATTTCTTGTAAACGTCTTTTTTTGGTAGCTTCTGGTATATCATCTTTATAACGTCTTTCAGCTAGGGTACCTGGTCTTTCGCTATAAAAATACATGTAAGCCAAATCGTATTTACAATACTCCATTAATGTATAAGTATCTCTATGATCCTCTTCAGTTTCTGTACAAAAACCAGTTATAATATCTGTACTTAAACCAGCAGTTGGCAATATTTCTCTAATTCTATTTATTTTAGCTATATACCATTCTCTGGTATAAGTGCGGTTCATTAATTGTAAAATTCTGGTGCTACCACTTTGAACAGGCAAATGAATATAATTGCAAATATTTTCGTATTTAGCAATGGTGTAAAGTACTTCATCGGTAATATCTTTTGGGTGCGATGTACTAAAACGTACCCTTAAATCTGTTGAAACAAGTGCAACTTTTTCTAATAGCTCTGCAAATGTTACAGTGTGGTTATTGGTTTCATCGGCCCAATAGTAACTATCTACATTTTGGCCTAACAAGGTTACTTCTTTGTAACCTCTATTTACCAAATCTTGAACTTCTGCAATAATGGAGTTTGCATCTCTACTTCTTTCTCTACCTCTTGTAAATGGCACTACACAAAAACTGCACATATTATTACAACCCCTCATGATTGATACAAAAGCACAAACGCCATTGCTATCTAAACGAATGGGGGCAATATCTGCATAGGTTTCATCTCTACTTAATAACACATTCACCGCTTTTTGGCCAGTTTCTGCTTCTGCAATTAAATTAGGTAGCGTTCTATATGCATCTGGGCCAATAACCATGTCTACCAACTTTTCTTCTTCTAATAATTTGCTTTTTAATCGTTCTGCCATACAACCCAAAACGCCCACTAACATGCCAGGTTTTTTGCGTTTGGCTACCCTAAATTCAGTTAAACGTTTGCGTATGGTAAGTTCGGCTTTTTCTCTAATAGAGCAGGTATTCACTAAAATTAAATCGGCTTCCTCAAAATTTTTGGTAGCACCATAACCCTCCGTTTGTAAAATAGAGGCAACTATTTCGCTATCGCTAAAGTTCATGGCACAGCCATAACTTTCTATATAAAACCTTTTTTTGTAGTTATTTTCATCTTGTACAAAAGGTGCAAATGCCTCACCTTGTCTCGTTTCGTCGTGGGCTTTTGCATGTAAATCCAATATTTCCATTTTCAATTGTAAATTAGTAAGCAAAAGTAACAAAAAAATCATCCCATTGTCAATTTGGCAGATTCTTAACAGCTATTTATTTTATGAGACAGCTATTTTTGCTAGCAATTTTTAATGCCGTACTTATGAAGCTGTTTTTTATTTTTTTGTCTACATTTTTTTGTGTTGCTGGTTTTGGTCAAGATATTATTGTAACAAAGTTGCCTAGTGAAATTTTTAAAAGCGTAAAAAAAGAAACCGATACCAGCACTTGGCGTTGGAAGCGTGGAGGATTGTATGGAGCAAACCTTGCCCAAGGCTCACTAAGTAATTGGGCTGCTGGTGGCGATAATTTTTCGATGGCTGTGAATGCTTATTTAAGCTATTATTTATTGCATCGTGCCGAAAAATATACCTGGGACAATAGCTTCGATTTTAATTTTGGATTTGTGCAAGCTACCAGTTTAGGCAGCCGAAAAAATGATGATAGAATTGACCTTCTATCTAAATACGGTTATAGAATAGATAGCTCTAACAAGTGGTATGCTTCGGCATTATTTAATTTTAGAAGTCAATTATTTGATGGATATAATTATTCGGGTGGAAGCTCCAATTTTTCGTCTTCCTTATTCTCGCCAGCCTATGCAACTCTATCTGTAGGTATCGACTATAAACCAAGCCCTAAATTTTCTATGTTTATTTCTCCGCTAACGTCTAGATGGGTAATTGTAGCCAATAATTATTTATCAGATGAAGGTGCTTATGGTGTAGGACCAGGCAACCATATTTTTAACGAAATAGGAGCTTTTGCAACCATTAGTTATACTCAAAATATTGCTAAAAATGTAACCTATAGAGGCCGTATGGATTTGTTTAGTAATTATAGGGTTAAACCGGGTAATGTAGATTTGTTTTTAACCAATTTTTTCAGTTTTAAAATTAATAAATTATTATCGGCCACTTATAATTTAGATATGATTTATGATGACGATATTAAAATATTTGGACCCACCAAAAATGCTCCTAGACTGCAGCTGAAAAGCTTAATTGGTATAGGTTTTTTAATGCAAATTACTCCTAAAAGGGCTTAGATTAAGCTATTACTTTTAATGTATGTTTTATTTTGTTGGCCTTATGTGTTAAATCTTGATAATCGTTACTTATAATAGTAACATGCCCCATTTTACGGCCTGGTTTTGTTTGTTTTTTCCCGTACAAGTGTACAAATACATTGTCCATTTTTAGTACTTCGTTTAAGCCCTCATACACTACATCACCAGTAAAATTATCTGCTCCTATCAAGTTTACAATGGCCGAAGGTAAAATGGGTTTCGTATTGCCCATTGGATAACCTAAAATAACCCTCCACAAAATATCATATTGGCTACTATAATTTGCTTCAATAGTATGGTGTCCGCTGTTGTGAACTCTTGGGGCCGTTTCGTTTACCCAAACCTCATCGTTTTCATCAACAAATAATTCAATAGCAAACAAGCCAGCACTTTGTAAATTTTTAACAACAGAAATAGCAATTGCTTCTACTTTCCAAATAATTTTTTCGTCTAATAATGCCGGAGAAAGTTGATAATCTAATAAATTTAATACAGGATTGGCAATCATTTCGGTAGCAGGAAAAACTGCAGTATCTCCAGCATCATTCATGGCAACAATAATGGCAATTTCCTTTTTTATATTCACCATTTTTTCTAAAATACTTGGTGCATCAAAGGCATATTCTAGATCGCTTATTGTTTGTAGTATTTGTACACCTTTTCCATCATAACCACCTTCTGCTATTTTATGAACTGCAGGTAAAAATTCAAATTCTTGCTTTACTTCATCAATGGTGTTGGTTATCTTAAATAGAGGAGAAGGAATACCCTGTTGCTCATAAAATTGCTTTTGTATAATTTTATTTTTAATAATATTTATTGCAGCAGGCTTAGGATAAATTTTTACGCCCTCCGATTCTAACCTAAATAATGCATCAATATTTACAGCTTCAATTTCGATAGTTAAGGCATCTAAATTTTTGCCAAAATTATAAACGTCGTCATAGTTTTGAATATTACCCTTTGTAAAATGATGGCATAAATGTGCAGCAGGACATTGATCATCATTTTCTAACACAAAAGTTTCAACTGTATAATTAGCTGCTTGTTGCAACAACATTCGTCCTAATTGTCCTCCTCCTAATATTCCAACTTTCATAAATTGTATTTGTATGGCGAAGATAATTTGGTAATCAATGTTTTTGGTTACTTTTGTTTCCACATGTTGCCAGATTACCCTCATAAAATTTTTGCAGACCAACGATGCCGTTTTTGTTTGCTTGTTCAATCTTTAGCCCTAGATGTTATTGATTTGTAATTGGAGTACTATTTTAAGTAGTTCTCTTCATCCATTCACATTAACCATTCAGTATTCACCATTAAAATATTTACATGGAAACAATAGGTGCAACAAGAGTTACAACAGAAACGATAAACGATTTTTTGCCACTACAAGGCACCGATTATGTTGAATTTTATGTGGGCAATGCCAAGCAAGCAGCACATTTTTATAAAACTGCATTTGGTTTTCAAAGTTTGGCTTATGCAGGGCCAGAAACTGGTGTAAAAGACAAAGCCAGTTATGTTATTAGGCAAAACAAATTAACTTTTGTATTAACTACCCCCATCAAAGCTAATAACCCAATTGCCGATCATATTTACAAACATGGCGATGGCGTTAAATTTTTATCGCTAAAAGTTAACGATGCTACCGATGCTTGGCAGCAAACAACACAACGTGGTGGTAAAAGTTATTTGGAACCCACCATTTTGAAAGATGCAGACGGAGAAGTTATCATGAGTGGAATACACACCTACGGAGACACGGTTCATTTATTTATTGAACGCAAAAATTATAATGGGGTGTTTATGCCGGGGTTTAAAAAATGGGAGAGTGGTTACAACCCCAGTGAAGCAGGTTTATTATATGTTGATCATTGTGTAGGTAATGTTGGTTGGAACCAAATGAATCCTTGGGTTAAATTTTATGAAGATGTAATGGGCTTTAAAAATATTTTAACCTTCGACGATAATGATATATCTACCGAATATTCTGCCTTAATGAGTAAAGTAATGAGTAATGGAAACGGATTTGTGAAATTTCCAATAAACGAGCCGGCCGAAGGAAAAAAGAAATCGCAAGTAGAGGAGTATTTAGATTTTTATGATGGCGAGGGTGTACAACATGTTGCATTAGCAACCAGCGATATTGTAAAAACTGTAACAGATTTGCAAAAAAGAGGAGTTGATTTTTTAAAAGTACCAAATAGTTATTATGAAACTGTTTTACAACGTGTTGGAACAATTGATGAAGATTTAAAAGTATTAAGTGAGTTAGGTATTTTGATAGATAGGGATGATGAAGGCGACTTGTTACAAATTTTTACGAAGCCTATAGAAGATAGGCCAACCTTATTTTTTGAAATTATACAACGAAAGGGTGCAAAAAGCTTTGGAAAAGGAAATTTTAAAGCGTTATTCGAAGCTTTAGAACGTGAACAAGATCTTAGAGGTAATTTGTAAATATTTTTATATAGCTCATTTTCAGTCTTTTACAAGAAGTAAAGGACTTTTTTTTGTTTATTTTGCCCCTAACACAATAAGTAACTCTAATCAATCGTTATAAACTTCCCTATATTTTTTTTAACCAGAATTAGGTGAACTAGGGCTTTTAATCTCCACTATCCTCCAACTACTTTCGTAGCGAAAAACCGCATTATTGGTAACTATATTTATTTTTTATAGATCATAAAACCACTAAAACCAATTGATATGCGTACCCAAATTGTGTTTGTAGCTTGTATTATTTTAAGTGCAAGTATTGTAAATGCCCAAAAGTTGGTGCTTCCGATTATAAACAATGCTGTTGTTTACGAAGGAACAATTAAAACCAACAACATTCAATCTGCCGATGTTGTATGTAGTAAAATAAAAAGCTGGCTTTTGGAGTCTGCTGGAAACCAAACGATTCGCATTTTAAATATTAAAGAAGATGGATGTGCAATCGAAATTAAAGTTAGTAATAGCTTGGAACCAAAAGGCACATTTGATGATGTAGAATGTATTTATACCATCAATATTTTTTTAAACGAAACCGGTATTTACTATAACGTTAATAATATTTTTTTTAGTAAAGCACAACAAACCTATGATGTGTTCGATGTCTACAGATCTTACTTAAAAGGTGAGCCGTATGTTAAAGTTCCAGTTGAAAGTAAGAAAACAGCTTTAAGAAGACATGAATATATTATGGGTTTACTAAACGATAAAATGAACAATACCATTAAGGCTTTAAATGACTATTTATTTAAACAAAATATGGCTATGAACTAAGTTTAAGGTTAGTATAGTTTAAAAAAAGGGTTGCTAAGTTGCAACCCTTTTTTATTGTCGAATTCTGTAGTAATGAAATATTTCAAGTAGTTTGTTTAGCTATAAAGCACAACAATTTTTTAATTGTTATTGCCTTTTTGTAGGCCATATTTTCACGTTTTTAATATTTCATCTTTTCATAGTATTTCTCATAATTTACAATTTATTGTTGATAAAGAATTAATTTTTGTGGTGATTAATAAATTATTATCACTAATTTGTAAGAGTTTAATATTGGTATCTTACCTAACTTTACACTTCGGATTAAACTTAAAACATGCCAAATTTCACAAAACTGCTAGTGTTGCTATTATTGGCAACATCAACTGCTATGGCTCAAAAAAAGCCAATAATACCCAAAAAAGATACCACCAACCAAAACAGAGACACGGCAATTACAGATGAAGTTAAAGATGCAATCAGCGATAATATTGCTGTTGTAACTGTTGACGATAATGATCAAGGAGATGGGGGTGGACAAAATGTTTCTAGCGTATTAACTGCTGGTCGTGACCCATTTTTTTCTGTAATGTCTTTTAACTTTAACGCTGTTCGTTTTAGAGTTAGGGGTTACGATGGAGATTTGAATACCACTTATTTAAATGGCATTCAAATGGATAATTTAGATAATGGATTTACACCATTTGGATTATGGGGTGGGTTAAATGATGTTATGCGTAATAGAGATGTAAGCATTGGTTTGCGTTACAACACCTTTGCTTATGGCGATGTTTCAACTTCTACATCAATCGATGCTAGAGCCAGTAAACAACGTAAACAAACGCAAGTGGGTTATGCTCTAAGTAACAGAAACTATACACACAGGCTATCTGTATATCATGGAACAGGAATAAGCAAAAAAGGATGGGCATTTGTTTTTGCAGGCAGTTTTAGAGGTGCCGATGAAGCCTATGTGCCAGGAACCTTTTACAATGGATATAGTTATTTTATTGGTGTTGATAAAAGAATTGGACAAAATCATTTACTCTCCTTATCAGCTTTTGCTGCTCCTACCGAAAGTGGTCGACAAGGAAGTGCTATTGAAGAAATGAGAACAATTACTGGCGATACTTATTACAATCCAAGTTGGGGCATGCAAAATGGTAAAAAAAGAAACGCCAATGTTGCAAAAAGTAATCAGCCAACCATAATCTTAAATGATGAATATCGATTTAACAATAGAAGTACTTTAACTACAGCTATTAGTGCAACTTTTGGCAAACGAAGCACTACCGCAATCGATTGGTATAATGCAGCAGATCCAAGGCCAGATTATTACCGTTACTTACCAAGTTATCAAATTGGCCCTGCATTAAAACAAGAAGTTTTAGATGCTATGAGAGCAGATATAAATAAAACGCAAATTAATTGGGCTGGCTTATACGATGTAAACAGAAATAGTGTTGCATCCATTCAAAATGCAAATGGTATTAATGGCAATACTGTTACAGGAAAAAGAAGTAGATATATTGTTGAGGATAGAATTATTAACACCAAAAGATTAAATTTTAATTCTGTTTTTAACACGTCAATTGGTAACCATATGGAACTAACAGGTGGTATATCTTTTCAATCTCAAGTAAATAATTATTACAAAGAAGTAGATGATTTATTAGGAGGTCAGTTTTATGTTAACCTAAATCAGTTTGCAGAAAGGTTTATACCTGGCAATACAACTATTACCCAAAACGATTTAAATAATCCTAACCGAATTTTATATAAAGGTGATCGATTTGGGTACGATTACGACATTACCATTCGGAAAGCTGCCACTTGGATGCAAGGTGTTTTTAAATTTAGTAAGTTCGATTTTTTTGTTGCCGCCGAATTATCTGGCACTCAATTTTGGAGAACAGGAAGAACTAAAGTTGGTTTATTTCCAAATAATTCACTTGGAGAAAGTGACATAAATAATTTTAGTAACTATGCAGTTAAAGGAGGCTTCACCTATAAAATTGATGGTAGAAATTATTTTTATGTAAATGGATCTATGCTTACAAGAGCTCCCTTGTTTGATAATGTTTTTGTATCGCCAAGAACTAGGGATGTAGTTCAAGATAATACCACCAGCGAAGAAATTAAAACTATAGAAGGTGGCTACGTTTTAAATGCACCAAAACTTAAAGTAAGATTAACTGGCTATTATACCAGTTTAGAAAATCAAATGAATGTGCTTACGTTTTACCATGATGAGTTTAGAAATTTTGTAAACTACGGATTAAGTAATATCGATAAATTACATTTTGGGGGCGAGTTAGGTATAGAAGCAAAATTAACTAGTAGCATAACATTTAATGCTGCAGCAGCCGTGGGCAGATATTATTACAATAGCAGGCAAGAGGCCACGGTGACATTGGATAATGATGCTTCTATTTTAACAAAAGACCAAATTTTTTCTCAAAATTATCGTGTACCGGGCACACCTCAAAATGCTTACAGTGTTGGCTTAAGTTACAGAAGTCCAAAGTTTTGGTTTGTTAGTTTAAGTGCTAATTACTCAGATAATAGTTGGTTAGATATTAACCCAATAAGAAGAACTTATGGTGCAGTTGAAGGTCTAGATATCAATAAGCCAAGCGAACTCGCCATAAGAGAAGGAATATTAGCTCAAACAAAATTACCTTCTCAATACACCATAGACTTTTTTGGCGGTTGGAGCTGGAAATTACCTAAAAGTTTTGGTTTTAAAAGAAGCACTTTTTTGGTATTTAATGCAGGTATAAACAACATGCTCAATAACCAAAATATTATTTCTGGGGGGTTCGAGCAATTGAGATTTGATTACGATGATAAAAATATTAACAAGTTTCCGCCAAGGTTATTTTATTCGTTTGGTTTAAACTATTTCACAAGTGTAACATTTAGATTTTAATTAATAATAAAGTTATTTTATAAAAGAAGATCATGAAAAATAAACAAATCATTTGGCTAACCTCATTAATGGCCATTTTCTGTACTACCCTAATAATTAGTGCTTGTAATAAAAAATTCGATGAACCAGATGTTTTCCCAGATCCTAATATTCCGGTTACCATGACTTTAAAAGAGTTAAAAGCACTGTTACCAACTGCAGGTAGAGTAGTTGCTATTACTGCCGATAAAGTTGTTTCGGGAATTATTGTTGCCGATGATAGAAGCGGAAATTTTTATAAATCAATATCTATACAAGATGCCACTGGGGGTATAAGTGTTCGATTAGACGGAAATAATTTGTTTAATAATTATCCGGTTGGCCGAAGAATATACATTAAAATAAAAGGTCTTTGTGTGGGTGAGTATGGTGGTTTGGTTCAACTAGGTGCAATAGACAATACCATAACAACAACATTGGTACAAGAAGGATTACCACAAAATTTATTCGATAGGTATATTATAAAAGGAAGTTATGGAAATGTATTAACGCCAAAAGTTTTTACATCGGTGGCTCAATTGCTTACCGGTTTGCAAGATACTGTTCAAAGTACTTTAATTAGAATGGATAATTTTGAGTTCTCAGCGTCTGATACATCAAAAACGTATGCCGATCCTACTTTGTCTGCTTCTGCGGTGAATTTTACTATTCGCAATTGTACAGGTAGTAGTATAACTTTAAGAACCAGTAGTTATTCTACTTTTTCAGGCGTAAAAGTTGCAAAAGGTAATGGCAGCATTACTGCAATTTATACTTATTTTAATGGTACAAAACAATTATTAATAAGAGATACTTCCGATGTTCAATTTACTGGAGCTCGTTGCGGTCAAGGGCCAACAACATTAATGAATATAGCCGATGTAAGGGCATTATACACTGCCTCTCCAGTTGCAATACCTGCAGCCCGCAGAATTACAGGTATTGTTATTAGCGACAGAGGTAACTTAAACACAGTTGCACAAAATTTAATCATACAACAAGGTAATGGTTTAGCAGGTATTGTTGTTCGTTGCGATGCAGCACATGCATTAGAATTAGGCGATTCTGTAGATGTAAATATTTCTGGTTCTACTTTAGATTTGTTTAGTGGCACATTACAAGTGAGCACTATTCAAACAGGGTTTATCACCAAAATTAGTAGTGGTAAAACCATCACACCAAGGGTAGCAACTGCAGCACAAATAAATACCAATATCAATGCATGGGAATCAACCCTAGTTAATATGGTAAATGTTACCATAAGTGGTGGCACTGGTGGTACATGGGCAGGTAGTACAAATTTAACGGATGCATCTGGCACTTTGGTAGCGTTTACTCGTAGTGGTACGTCTGGTGCAGTATTTCAGTTAAACCCCTACCCAACCGGTAATGTAAGTTTTGTACAGGGTTATTTAGGTCGTTTTAATACAACCAATCAATTATCGTTAAGAACTTTAGCCGATGTTGGTACATCAACTGGTGGTGGAGGAGGTGGCACAGGTATTAGTTTGGGTTCAACCTCACCATTTTTACTGAATTTTAATACGATTGGCTCCGGTTTACCATTAGGCGTAACAGTGTTTACAGGTGCAACTTCTACTTTGTTTGGAACCGCAGGTACTTATACTTCTGCAGTTGGTTTATGGGCTGCAACAGGTTCTGGTTTCAAGAATTTTGCTTCCGCAACTGGCTTAACTGCAACAGCCGACCAAATAGCTCAAGACGCCTCAACCAACAGGGCATTAGGTATTCGTCAAACCGGAACTGTAGGCTTCGATCCAGGGAGTTCTTTTGTGTTTCAAATTGCTAATACCACAGGTAAAACGAATGTTCAGCTACAATTTTTGTTACAATCTTTAGATAATACTATTGGTCGAACAGCTACTTGGACGGTTGACTATGCTCTTGGCGATAACCCAACTGCTTTTACACCAGCAACTGCAACAGGCACACTTACTACAACGGGCACATTTACCAATAATACCATCAATGTAAATTTTGGTGGGGCTTTAGATAATAAAGCACAGAAAGTTTGGATTCGGGTTTCCACATTCTCAGCAACAACAGGCAGTGGAAGTAGGCCAAGCACAGCTATCGACGACTTTAGGGTTTCTTGGAATTAATTTTAGTTGTATCGATATTTAAAAAATAAAGGCTCCAGTAATTGAGCCTTTATTAGTATATGAAAGCTTGAATTTTACCAAGTTCTTCCAGTACCTCATCAAATAATTTAGGTTGTAATGTTTATGTAAAAGGGCTTTATTCTAGGACAATACTTTTTTTATAAAACGCAATGCTTTCTTTTACAAGCTAAAGTTCATCTATCAACTTCATAGGCGTCGTTATTAATCATACTAAATAGCAGGGCACTCTTCAACTATTTATTTTCATTCTACAAAAAATTATTACACATTTATAAAGGTTTGTGTAAAAAAAAATACCTTAATTGCATAAAAGCAATTGCTATTTAAAAGAGCATCCTTATTTTTGCAAAAGTAAAAAGTAATTATGGCACAACACTTAGAGCAGGTTGAAAACGAAAAAGACTTTACTAAAAATTGGGTAAACTCATCTCGATTCTTATTTTATTTACAAGTATTTTGTATTTTGTCATTTATTTTTGGTGGTTGCTACCGTTTATACAACGAACGTTATAAAGGTAAACCCGATATTGAAATTCAAAGTAGTACCAAATACACTCCTGAATACAAATAATTCAAAAAAAATTTTGTTAGGAACTTTAGATGGCTATTTTTGCACTCCTAATAAATAAAAATAAGTTCTTATAAAAATGCGAAAGTAGCTCATTTGGTAGAGCACGACCTTGCCAAGGTCGGGGTGGCCGGTTCGAGCCCGGTCTTTCGCTCCAAAAAAGTTCTGTACTATATAGTTCAGAACTTTTTTTTCACTTGGTGAAGTGTTGCCCCGGTGGTGGAATTGGTAGACACGCAGGACTTAAAATCCTGTGACCCGCAACGGTCGTAACGGTTCAATTCCGTTCCGGGGCACAAACAAAAAAAGCGACTTTTAGTCGATTTTTTTGTTTGTGCCTTCTCATTTATAAAGCCCAATAATTTTACCTAACTGCTACTATTATTGTACAACAACTTTATCGTAATAAACAGATTTACCATTGCTATTACTTACTTTAATGAAGTATAAGCCTGATGAAGCACTTTTTGGCAAATTAATTTTTTCGTTCTGTAAGCCACTTATATAAATATTTTTTGTAATTACTCTTTTACCATTGGCATCATTTAATTCAATAGAATAATTGCCTACAGGTAATTTTTCGAACTGAATTGCAAAGGTTTTAGTTACAGTAGGATTTGGAAAAATCGAAATTGAATTATTTAATTTTATTTCAGCTAATAAAGGCGTTGCTTTAGTGTTTCTATAAGCTAAATTGCTATTGGCTAAGTCAGATGCATTGTAAATAGTAGCATCGCTTTTGTCAACAGGTTTTGCTTCTAAAGTTGATAAGTTTACTCTATAATAATTATCAGTTTGTATTGCACTACTAATAAAAATATCTCCATCAACATCAACAGCTGCACCATTGGTAGTAAAGTTGGTGGGTAAGTTTTTTATAGTACCAATATGTTCTGCAATTCGGCTGGCAACATTAATTTTAAAAACATGGTTTCTGTAGGTAAATAAATATAAGTTACCATAAACATCTGCAACCAAATCCCCACCCCAACTACTGCATTGGTTGTGTATGCTAATGCCATTATTCTTTTTGCTATCTATTAATGCACCCAATTTATTAACTGTTGGCCTACTATCTGTAGTAAATTGAATTAATTGATTACCATCATTGGTTAAGGCATAACCATTACCATCTGCCCCAAAGGTCATACGAGTAATAACATTGCTTTCATCTACACGTTGGCCAGTTGAATAGTTTTGGTCTGCATTAATAACTACAGCTATTTCATTACTATTTAAATCAAAGTAACGTAAATCGTTACTCCACATTGGAGAGTAATATAATCTATTATTTTTAGCATCGTAGGCAGCAGCAGCAACCCCATTAGCAGTAGGCAAAGAAGCATCAACTGGAAAAGCATTTCTGTTTTCAGTACCTACATAACTATATGAAAATTTTTTTGCATCTGTAACACTATATAAAGTTTTAACAACGGCACCATTGGATAAATCAATTTCTCTAATAGCCGTCCAATTATAAGTGCCTTTAGATTCTCCTGTAATTGCAAAAGCCCTATTGCTTTGTGCTTGTGTATTGCTGCTAAAGAGTGCAGCCAATAGTAGTAAGGGTAAAATTGTTTTCTTCATAATTATTAAGTTTTAAGAAACTAATTTATGAAGAAATATTTGAATGCAAATTTTTTTTTTATAAACGGTTACACTGCTACAGCATTATCAACAGCCTTTTTCACACTGCCAAATTTTAGTAACAATTCCTTTGCAACTTCGTAATCAGTAACCCCTAATTTTTCCATGAGCATTTTAACACCACGATCAACCAATTTTTCATTGCTCAATTGCATGTTCACCATTTTGTTATCCTCAACTCTTCCAAGCTGAATCATAACAGTAGTGCTAATCATATTTAAAACTAATTTTTGTGCCGTTCCACTTTTCATTCTTGTGCTACCAGTAACAAACTCTGGTCCTACAACCACTTCTACCGGATAATCTGCAGCTGCTGAAACTGGTGAATTTGGATTACAAGAAATACTACCCGTAACAATATTTCTTTTTTTACATTCTTGTAATGCTCCAATTACATATGGTGTAGTTCCACTTGCAGCTAACCCAATTACAACATCTTTTTCGTTTACATCGTACTCTTCTAAATCTTGCCAACCTTGTAACGCATTGTCTTCGGCAAACTCAACAGCCTCTGTTATGGCTTTAATACCACCTGCAATAATCCCTATTACTAAACCATAGGGTACACCATAAGTTGGCGGGCATTCACTTGCATCAACTATACCCAATCTGCCACTGGTACCTGCACCAATATAAAATAATCTACCACCCAATAGCATTTTGTCGCTTATAATAGAGGTAAGTTTTTCTATTTCGGGTATGGCTTTTTCTACTGCTAATGGTACAGATTTATCTTCTTCATTTATACTTTTTAGCACTGCTTCTACACTCATTTTTTCTAAATGACGATGTGTTGATGGCTGCTCAGTAACGCTTATAAATGTATTCATATCGGCAAATTAACGCAAAATATTGCGGAATTGTTCTTATAAAAATACGTTACTTGTGGTAAATAATCAAACCATCCATTGGTTTTTTTAAAACAGTGCCTAATTCTAGCTCATACGAATGGCACAATTCCTTTAAAACGTCTCTAAATCCAAAGGCTACACTTCCTACAAAATTTATGGGTAAAACCCAACTTTCTTTGTACTTATTAAGGTGATTAAAGAAAAAATCGTTTAAACAATCTTCAATAATATTTTCTACCATAAAATGACCCCTGTTATCCACTAAAAACTGTGTAAATGAAGCTAGGTAGCGATTGGCCAAAGGTTTTTTATAAACAGTATCTAAAATTTCGGTTTTAGTGGTATTAAATTGTTTGTTAAAACGGTGCATCAAATCTTCGTCAAATGTTTGGTATAAATAATATTGAACTACTTTTTTACCTAAATATGCACCGCTGCCCTCATCGCCCAAAACATAACCTAAGCCTGGGCTATTTTTAATAATTTTTTTTCCATTATAATAGCAACTATTTGAGCCAGTTCCTAAAATACAAGCAATACCTTTTTTAGCACCACACAATGCTCTAGCAGCAGCTAATAAATCGTGGTTTGCATTTATTTTTGCACTTGGAAATAATTTTTTTAATGCCGTTTTAATAATTTTTATATTATTCGCATTGCTTAGCCCAGTGCCATAATAATGCAATTCGTTAACAACAATTGTTTTAATTTTTGGCATCAATTCCTTAGCTAAAAGGGCAACAATTTGCTCCACATCTAAAAAATAAGGGCTAATACCTTGTGTAATAATGGTTTTCTTTTTTCCGTTATATAATAAGCACCATTCGCATTTGGTAGCACCACTATCGGCTATTAATTTAATCATAATTTTTTTTTAATAAACTATTAATACGTAAACATACAAACTTGTAAACTTATTTATCAGATATTCGTATTTTAAATTAGCACAAAGCAGCAAAATATATGGCAAGCAAAAAATTACAAGTGTGGTTACCGACACTTTTTTCTTTGGTGATGGTTTTGGGTATGTTTATAGGGTTTCAAATAAGGCAAAATTCTGGAGGATCTGTGTTTTTTAGAACGGATAATAAAAGCTCTGTTCAAGAAGTAATGGATTTAATAAGAACTAAATATGTTGATGGAATTAAGTTAGATAGTATTAATGAATTAGCCATAGATGAATTATTGAGCCATTTAGACCCACATTCAATTTATATACCACCAGCCGATGTAAAAGCTGTAAATGACGATTTAATGGGCAACTTTCAAGGTATTGGTGTAGAGTTTCAGTTGTTCGATGATACAGTAAATATTGTTAATGTGTTAAAAGGAGGCCCCAGTGAAAAAGCTGGCCTACAAGTTGGCGATAAATTAATTAAGGTAAACGATAGTGTACTATTAGCTGGGGTGAAAATTAAAACAGATGTTATTCGAAAAAATCTTAGAGGCGAAGCAAATAGTAAAGTTACCGTTACCATTTTAAGAGACAATCAGCTAAAAAAAATTGAGATTATACGAGGTAATATTCCGGTAAGTACCATAGACGCAGCTTATATGATTGAACCTTCCATTGGATTTATTCGCATTAATAAATTTGGCGATAAAACCTATGAAGAGTTTATGCAAAATTTAGAAAAGTTGCAAAAATTAAATATGAAAAGTTTAATACTTGACATAAGAGGTAATGGAGGTGGATTAATGAATGAAGCAGTTGATATTGCCGATGAATTTTTAGAAGGCAATAAATTAGTGGTGTATACCGAGGGTAATAAAGCTAAAAGATACAATTACAATTGTAAACGAGATGGATTGTTTGAAAATGGTAAATTAGTAGTTTTGGTAGATGAAACTAGTGCAAGTGCTAGCGAAGTTTTAGCAGGGGCATTACAAGATTGGGATCGGGCAACAATAGTTGGAAGAAGAACTTTTGGTAAAGGCTTGGTGCAACAACAATTTGGCTTAAGTAATGGGGGTGCACTTCGACTAACTGTTTCAAGATATTTTTCTCCGTTGGGCCGAAATATACAAAAACCATATAGCAATAAATCTCGTAAAGAATACGACGAAGAACTGTTAGAACGTTATCAGGATGGTGAAGTGGTTAAAGGCGATTCTTTAAAGTTTAAAGGACCAGCTTTTAAAACCGCATCTGGAAGGGTAGTTTATGGTGGTGGAGGTATTACTCCAGACTTTCTTGTTGCTGCCGATACTGGGTTTCTAAGCAGTTCTTTGGCTGTTTTGTATCAAAAAAATACATTAACCAAATTTGTTTACTATTTATACACTTCAAATAAGCAACAATTTAATAATATAACTAACGCAAACAGTTTTTCTAAGCAATTTATTGCAGGCGAAGTAGAGTGGAAAAAATTAGTATCCTTTGCAATAAAAGATAGTATTAATTTACAGAATATCAATAACTTACAAAAAAAATATCTACTTAATCAAGTGCAAACATTAATGGCAAAACAATTATTTAAAACAGAAGGATATTTTGAAAATGTGAATAAGCAAGATAGTACTGTTACAAAAGCACTACAAATAATTCAATCAAAATAAGCATAGGGAGTACAAGCTGAAAATTAATTGCCAAAAAAGTTGTAATCTTGTACAGCACCCAATATAATTTTGGTATCTTTGATTATTAAAATGCAATAAATTGTTGGATAATATCTACATCCTTAAAAAAAAGAAAATAATGTATGGCCCATATACCTTGGCCAGTTTAAAAGACAAAGGCTTGAAGCCTTTGGATATGGTATGGTTTACTGGATTAGCCGAGTGGACACTAGTAACAAATGTTGAGGTTTTGGTACCTTATATACAATCTACTGAAACACACAACGTTAAAAAGAAAACATTGTTGGAGAAGGTTTTTAGTTTTCTAAATTAAAGATTGAATCCACAACCATAACTACTAAAAATTGCTTGTTGTACAAACAAGTTTTTAAATATTATTGTACGCTAATTATTTATAATTGTTATGAATAGAGCTTTAAAATTATTGTTTCCCTTTTTGTTAATTGTTTTTGCTTTTTCTGTAAAGGCACAAAATACATTTTACTCCCAAGGTAGCACAGCACCCAATACAGCAAGCAATTGGAACACTGTTAGACTTGGAGGTGGAACTGCTGCTGTCGCCTCAGATTTCACAAATGGTAGCACCTTTATTGTGCAAAATGCCCATGCAATGGTTACTACTGCAACATGGACATTATCAACAGGCACAACATTGCAAATTGAAAGTGGGGGAAGTTTACAAGCTAGTCATAATATTGATTTAAGTGGAGATGGTATTTTCTTGTTGGATGATGGAGGTACTTATATTCATAACCATACTGGTAGTTTTAATTCAGGCATCTTTAGTGCTGCAACTATAACCATTGGAACTATAAGTAGCACCGTTCAGGTAAGTGCTAATGCAACAATTACAAGTAATGCTTATGCAAACCTTACCATTACAAACAGTGCCACAGTAACTGTTACTGGTGGCATAATGACTATTGAGAATGTATTAACAATTAATAGTGGTAGTACCTTAAATATGGTTACCAATCGTTTACTAGATGGTGCATCTTTTTCTACTAGTGGAACAGGTACTTTAAGAACCCAAAGAACAACAACTATAATACCAGCTGGTTATGCATGGACATTCACTGTAAGATATGATGCTGCTGGTAGTCAAACCATTGTTGCTGGCGATTATTCGAATATTAATGCCACTAATGGAAATAGAACACTTGCTACATCAACAATAAAAATTTCTGGAACTTTTACTCCTGGTGCAGGTGCTTACACTATTACAGGCAGTACGATAGAGTACAATGGCACATCATCTCAAAATGTTGCAGGCTTTACTTACAATAATTTAACTATTAGCAATACCAGTGCTATAGCAAGTGCAACTGGTGCAATAACTGTTAATAGTGTACTAGAAGTTAGTAGTAGTGCAATTTTAGATATGGGTACAAATGCTATTTTAGGTGCCTCATTAACAACTCTTGGCACTGGTACTATAAGAACACAAAGAACAGCTACCGCAATACCTTCGGGGAGAACTTGGTCACAAACAATAGAATATAATGCAAGTTCTGGAGCTCAATCAGTTATTGATGGAACCTATGCCAGCCTTTCGCTTTCAAACTCTAGTGGAACACAAACAGCAGCTGGTGCAATTACCGTTACAAGTAATTTAACGGTAGCATCTGGTGGTACATTCGATTTAGGTGTTAACCAGCTTAGTACAGTTGGTGGCACTATTGCAGGAACTGGAACAATAAGTACTCAAAGAACAACTACCGCTATTCCATCTAGTAGAACTTGGTCTCAAACTGTAAATTATAACGCAGCATCAGGTGGTCAATCAATTATTTCTGGTACTTATGCCAGTTTAAGTCTCTCTAATTCTAGTGGTACACAAACTGTTAGTAGCTCACTTACGGTTACCAATAATTTAACCATTGCTTCAGGTGCTACACTTAATATGGTTACGTTTGACTTAATTGGCCTCGCTGGCACAATTTCTGGAACGGGTACTTTGGCTACACAAGAAACCAGTGCAACACCTATTCCTAGCGGTAAAACTTGGAGTGGTTCGGTTTTATTCAATGGAAGTTTAGCCCAAACAACTCCAAGCGGTACTTACAATAATTTAAGTATCACGAATACAGGAGCAACTGTTTCTGCTGGAGGTAATCTAACTGTAAATGGAACATTAAATATACCTTCCTCTGTGGTATTTGATTTAGTAACCAACACTTTGGCAGGAACATTATCTTCTATTACAGGTGCAGGAACCATCAGTTCTCAAAATACCAGTGTATCTCCACTTTCTTCAGGAAAAACTTGGACACAAACCATAGAATATAATGCAACTTCTGGAACCCAGTCTATTGTTAGTGGCACTTATGCAAATCTTACTGCATCAAATACAAGTGGTACAAACACTTTAACAGGGTCAGTTACCGTTACAGGAGCATTCTCTGCAAGTGGTGCATCGAGTATTTTTGCTATCAATGGCAATACACTTACACTGCAAGGTTCGGTATCATTGGCTGGTAATTTTACTGGGTCGTCAACTTCAAACCTAACCATTTCTGGTACTACTGGTAGCTCTCCAACTATTCGCTTCAATGCAGCTGCAAACGATTCTTTATTAAATACTTTAACATTAAACAGGACTGGAGGTAGTGCTGGAGTTACTTTAGCTTCAAATGTAGCAATCACCAATTTATTGTTGATTTCCAATGGCGATTTTAACTTAAATGGTAGAATTGTTACCCTAAAATCTACTTCCATTGCCAATACTGCTCAAGTTGGCACTGTTGGGGGAACAATAACTTACGGTGGCGGTACTTTTACTGTTGAACGTTTTATACCCACTGGTAACAGAGCTTACAGAGACATTGCCCCAGGCGTTAATACTGCAAGCAATGTGTACTTTTACGAAACTTGGCAAGAAAGTGGTGGCTCAACCGCTAATTTGGGTACACATATTACTGGGTTAATAGGTGTTTCACCAGGAGGAGTAGATGCTACAACTGGTTTAGATATAACCAATAATGGTGGTAAATCTTTATTTACTTACGTTAATGGTGTTTGGAGTACCGGTGTTACCAATACAAAAACTACTAAACCAGATTTGTACCAAGGGTATAGATTATTTATTAGAGGAGATAGAACCTTTGCTTTGTATGCCCCACCAGGTGGTGGTATGCCAACCAATACTAAATTACGTACTACTGGGCAGCTAGTTCATGGCAATGTAACCTACACAACTTCTGGCATTACCAATGCTGTATTAAATTCATCGTATACCTTAAACACAACAACCACTGCTGGTAGTTATAGTTTTATTGCCAACCCATATTATGCTGCAGTTAATTGGAACTCTGGATCTATGACAAGAACCAATTTATTAGGCACTTATACCGTTTGGGATCCTACATTAAGTTCTGGTGGTGCTTATGTAACTTACAATGGGGTAACCAATAGTAACGGGGCATCTAGTGTAAACCAATACATACAACCCGGTCAAAGCTTTTTCGTAGAAGCATCTGGTGCAGGTAGCCCAACGCTGGTTATTACAGAAGCCACAAAAGCAACTGGTGTTGGTTTAACAACAGTATTTAGAAATTCGGCTAGTGTAAATAAATTGGCATTTACATTAAGTAAATTCATTACTTCACTCAATCAAACAAGAAATGTAGATGGAAATGTGGTTGTTTTTGATGCGACTTATACCAATGAAGTTACTGCTAAGGATGCCAACAAATTTACCAATGGTACCGAAAACATTGCAGTAAATAGAGGGACTAAAAATATTTCGATTGAAGAAAGAAGTTTACCAACAATAGTAGATACCATACCTCTTAAAATTTGGCAGGTGGTTAATGGTACCAACTATACTTTAACCATAAATGCCCAAGAATTTACTAGCCCATTAAGTGCATACCTCTTAGATAAGTTTACCAATACAGAAAAATTACTAAAAGTAGCCGATACTACCAATATTAGTTTTACTGCTAGTACAGCAAATATTGCAACGTACGACAATCGTTTCTTTGTAGTATTTAGAAGCAACAATGCCTTACCACTTTCAACCATTTCCGTTAGTGCTGTTGCAAAAGCAAATGGAGTAGAAGTAAACTTTACCACCACCAACGAAGTTCAGGTTCAAAGTTTTGAAATAGAAAGAGCATCCGATGTTATTACGTTTAATAAAATTGGTACTGTTGTTGCTAAAAATGAAACTAGCAACCAATATAGTTTATTAGATGCAACTGCAAAAAAGGGTGTGTGGTATTACAGAATTAAAGTAATCAATATGGATGGTTCTTTTAAATATAGCAACACAGTAGCTATTAATTTAAATGGTGGCAACGAACAAATTACTTTGTATCCAAACCCAGTAAAAGGCAACAGCTTTACCGTTCAATTAAACAATATCGAAAAAGGAAATTATACCCTTAGTATGTTTAACAGTATGGGGCAAAAAGTGCTTAATAAAAATATTGTACAAGCCAATGGAGTTATTAACAATTCGGTGGTAGTAGATTGGAATAGTGGTGTTATGCCATCTGGAAATTACACCATAATATTGCAAAACAATGCGGGGCTTAAAATTGTTAAATCAATTATTATAGAATAACTATTTATTTAGCCCTCGAAATTATTGGAGGCACAATAACAAAATATGAAGCATCTTAAGAAACATAATCCAATAACCTTAATTTGTATATGTATATTATTAAGTATTTCTTTAAACTTACATGCACAATTAAATAATACGTTAGATCCTGGAAGTTTAGGTGGTGGTGGCAATGGCTTTGGTAATACCAATAACCCACCAATCGATCCTTTGAATCCACCTGTAGATCCTCTAGACCCTCAATTAGATCCAACATCAGATCCAGGAGGCCCAACAGATCCTCCAGATGATATTCCTCTTGACGGTGGTGTGGTAATTTTATTGGCTGTTGGCATTGCTAGCGGTTTAAGAAAAGTAAAATCATCAACTCAACTTTAATAATCACAGTTTTTTGGTTTAAATAATTTATATTAATATAAAATTTTTAATGGTAGTAAACACAGTTTACTACCATTTTTTTGTGTGGTTAAAAAAGTATATGAGTTAAAAAGACTAGCTTTTTTGAAGCCTGCATAATATCGATGTGAGATGAGCAATGAAGTAAAACAAGCAATAATTTGACAATTTTTTTCTTAACTTTACCTTAAAAATTAGTATGAGCTATACAGAAAGACATATTGTTGAAACTTATTCAGGTTTGTTTGAAGGGCTGTGTTCTTTGAATAAAATTGAATTGATCGAAAACCTTTCAAAATCTTTAAAAGCTAAGAAGTCAAAAAGGGACAGTAGGTTTTACAAATCTTTTGGGGCTTTTGCTTCCGAAAAATCAGCAGATGAAATAATAGCAGACATAAAATCAAGTAGGAAATTTAACAGTAAAGAAATTAAATTTTAATGCAGTATCTTCTTGATACAAATATTTGCGTTTTCTTTTTGAGAGGAAAATTAAATTTAGACCACCTAATTAAGCAAAAAGGGCGTGAGAACTGTTACATCTCAGAAATTACAGTTTTTGAACTTCGATATGGTGTAGAAAACAGCGAAAACCCAACAAAATCTCACAAATCTGTTGATACATTTGTAGACGGACTTTCAATTATCCCAATTTATGGTTCAATTAAGCGTTATGCAAAAGAAAAAGTTAGGCTTAGAAAAATTGGTAAACCTATGCACGATGAGTTTGACCTTCTAATTGGCGTTACTGCTATTGAAAATAAACTAACGCTGGTGACCGATAATATAAAAGATTTTGAGCGATTGAACGGGATAAAAATTGATAATTGGTTAAACCGAAAATAGCATTCCACATAACATAGCCTTTTCGTTAATACCGGCAAACGAAAATAAAACCAGTCTTTCTAACCTTATTCAGCATAAGGCAGAAACAAGAAGTGTTAAGATTTTTTTGGTGAAATTAAATTCTTTCAGTTCTAATTTTTGTGTTCACACTTTATGGGATGTTTTCTACAACTACGAAAAGCCCATCCACTAACTCTAATAGCCCCAATAAATGGTGCAAACAGCTATCCAATCGGCATTATACCATAAAATTTTGGTATAGATTAAAATTCACATTGGTATTACTTCAAAATTCAATATTAAGCACCTCCTCAAAAATTTCAAATATTGGTGTCTTTTGGTTCAATTTTAGGCGAAAAATTAATCTTTTGCCTATAAAAAAATGATTTACTTAAACAAAATATTCTGGCAGGTTTTATTGAATTTGTTTATAACCTATTTTCATCGCTGAAAAAAATTTAGGTTCCAATATTCTAATTCCCATTTTAAAACATTGCTTGCCGTGATGCTTTAAAAAGAAATACCACTTTAATCCGTATTGTGTGATAAATGGCTTTTAATGCAATCTTAATAAACAATTGATTAATTAGATTGTACTTGGGCTATTGCCTTGCTATAAGAGTACTTGCTTAATACCAATTGTACTTCAAAATCTAGTTGCTTGCTACTTAGTTGTTGCACTTGCTCTACGTTTTTTTGTATTACATGTATTGGTTGCACAAACACTTTCAGCAACAAAAAATTCCTAGAAACATTTTTGAAATAACGATTGCTTATGAAGAAGATTTTACTAATTCTGTTGTATATTTTTGCTACAACTAATGTTTTTTCCCAGTTTATATCATCTGCCCCTACCAGAGATGGTAGTATTGGTGCAAGTGAATATGGAAACCACACCAACAACTTTAACCAATGGAGCGATGGTAGTAGAACTTGGTACATGACTTGGGATGCTACCAATTTGTACATAGCAGTACAAAGCAATGGTAATGCTACCGATGATGAGTTGGTTATTTACATTGATACTGATCCACAAGCCATAGTGAATGGTGGTGCTGATGCTAATGGCTGCACAGGTGGTATAGGAACTTATGATGGCAACAATTATGGTGTTTTACCATTTAGGGCAAACTTTAATACACATATTACAAACGGTTATCACCAACACAGAATAAGTAATAATAATAACACTTGGCCAGCTAACACCGATAATAGTGGTAGTATTACTAAAACTAGTTCAGGTAACGTACAAGAAATTGCTATTGCGTGGTCTTTAATGGGTGGGAGACCTGCTGCGTTTAATATTTTTTTCTACATAAATGGAGGTTCTCCTTATGGCGGTTTATCAAATTATGGAGCTAATACAGATGGCACTACAAATACAAATCTAACTGGTCGCCAATACTTTAATATTGCTAGTACTGCTGATGGTTCAAGTACGGTACCTTTCTCAAGATTAAGCTATGTAAACCCTAATGGAGCGAATACATTAACTAATTATGGCACGGCTTACTATAATGTTACAGCCAACTCGTCTAATACAATAACAATAGGTGCTGATTTAGGCATAACCAATCTATTACACATTAATACAGGGAGTACTTTAGTTGCAACTGGTGTAAGAACCATTACTTTTTCGGGTGCCTCGAGTACATTGGGGTTACAATGCGATGGTACACTAAACCCCAATAATGGGGGTGGTAACGATATTAATATTGTTGCCTCATCGGGTACAACCACTATTTCTGGTAGTGCAGCCAATACAGCCTATAAAATATTTAATCTTACCGTAAATGCTGGTGCAACAGTACAAGCACCTTCGTCGGGAACTGTAGATTTAGGTTGGCAATTTGGAACAATTACCGTAGCCAGTACTGGTGTTTTGAATTTTGTGAATGGGAGTGGGGTGGTAAACCTTACTAATAACGGAGCTACGGATAGCGATGTAACTATTTCTGTTGCCTCAACAGGAACAGCTACTTTTAACAATGTTACTAATAATGGTTTTACTGGCAGTTCTATAACCCTCGCTAATGTAAGTACAAATGCAGCAACTGCACTATCTTTTAATAATATTACCAATAATCTAAATAATACGATAATTGCCTCTAGCGGAGGTACTGCTTCAACAGCTGTGCCAATGACAATTAGAGGTAATCTAACCAATGATGGGAGTTTTACCACATTAAGTACATCAAATTCTCGTTTTTTAGATATTACTGTTACTGGTTCTGCAAGCGTTTTAACTAGTAGTGTAAATATTTCTTATAGAGGCTTAACTATTGCCAATACAGGGTCAACATCAAGTAATAGTTTGGGTGTAACATTGGCTGGAGCAGGTACTGTAACCATTGTTACTACCAGATTGTTAACAGTTAATAGTGGAGCAAGACTTATTTTAGATGTTTCTACCCCACTAACTTTAAGCACATCACCAATATTTACTGTAAATGGATTTTTTAGAAGAGGTGTTTCTACCATATCTGGCTTTTCTTCTTCCACATTTATTGTAAACAATGGGGGTGTGTATGAACATAATTTTACGACAACTTCTGGTGTAATACCCACGGGCACATGGAATACGGGATCTACTTGTAGAATCATTGGTTATACTACTTATGCTGGTCCTATGACATCTGCCAACGGTTGGGCACAAACTTTTCATCATTTTGAATGGGCTTGTGCTGCACAAACTGCAACTACAAACTGGCAATTAAATGCAACTACACCACCAACCATTAATGGCAATTTTATTATTTCTAACACCAATAGTGCAGTAAATGGATTAAGATTAGCTTCATCCGGCACTTACACTTTAAATATAGGTGGGCTTGTAGTAAACAGTACAAATGGAAATGCAAGATTAGACTTGAGTAATGGTGCAGATGGTATAATCAATTTGACTAGTGATTTTTCATTAAGTCAACCTGCTAATACTGCAGCCATAACTAAAGCTGGAGGAACATCTATAGTAAATTTTGTTAAAGCTAGCGGTACACAAACATTTACACAATCTTCTGGAACAATTTCAAATGTAATTACTTGGAATGTTGGAGATGGTGTAACAACCAATACTCTACAATTTTTAAGCGATGCAAATCTAGGAGGTTCAGCTTTTATATTTAATGTATTAGATAAAGCTGGGGTCGATTTTCAAACCTTTATACTTTCAGGCAGTGGTACTTTCGGTGCTGCAACAGGTGCAACACTTACAACTGCCAATACAAGTGCGTCAGGAGCATTAAATACTAGTGGATCCAATGGTAGCGTACAAACTACCACTAGAACATTTACCAATACAGGGGTAAATTATATTTTCAATGGAGTTAGTGCACAAGTGTCGGGTTCAGCATCTGGGGCTGCAACTAGCATTAATAATTTAAATATTAACAATAGCAGTGGGGTTACTTTATCAAATGCAACTACGGTAGCCAATCAATTAAATTTAACTGCTGGCACTTTTACAACTGGTGGAAATCTAACTCTAAGTAATGGTTGTACTATTACAAGAACGGTTGCAACCGCTACGCTTTCTGCTGCACCTACATTTGGTACTTCAGTTAATATTATTTATAACAACACCATTGCTTTAACAACTGGTGTAGAGATACCAACTTCTGCCACCGTATTGAATAGTTTAACTATAGCAAGTAATGGTAATTTTAATGTTACTTTAGGTGCCTCTATACAAGTAAATGGGGTTTTAACTTTAAGTGGAACAACTACTAGCACATTAGCACTTTCAACCAATACTTTAACTTTCGCAGGCTCTTCTTCTATTGTTAGAACTGGTAGTAATAGTATTAATGCTAGTAATGCTTCAGCAGTTTTATTATTTACAAATACTAGCCCAATAGTTATACCAACCACCGCTCTTCTAGGTAGCATTGGTAAACTTGAATTAAATGGATCGGGCGGTGTAACCTTAGGTAACAATCAATCTATCTCTATCTTAACACTTACGAGCGGTACTTTAACTGTTGGTGCAAATACTTTAACTTATAATGGTACAAACGGTGCATTAACTAGAACTAGTGGAACTATAAACGCAAGCAATGCTAGTGCTTCATTAATTTTTAGCCATAGTGGGGGTACTTTAACTTTTCCAACTGGATTATTTACAAGCAATATTATTAATTCACTTACAATTAATGGTTCCAGTGGGGTTAATCTTGGGGTAACAAACCCTATTCAAATTAATGCCACATTGGCATTAACTGGCACAGGGGTATTAGGTGTACAAGCAAACACTTTAACTTTTGCAGGTGGTGTTAGTTGTATTACAAGAACATCAGGTAGTATTAATGCGAGTAATGCTAGTGCTGTACTAGCTTTTACAAATTCTTTGGCTACAACTATTCCTGATTTAGCAATTCAAGCTACTTTATCTGGTCTTATCGTAAATGGTGCAGGAGTTACCTTAGGTTCTCCTGTTACAGGGTCAACTTTCACAAGTACAAGTTTAAATTTAATGAGTGGGTCATTAAACAATAGTACTACTAATATTACCCTTGCTAATGGAGCAACCATTACAAGATCTGGAGGTTCGCTAACAGCAGCTCCTGTATTTGGCACAACTGGAACTCATAGAGTAAATGTTACCATTACAGGCAATTGCACAGCAGGCAATGAGTTAGCAGGTACAACAGGAGGCATTGGTACTTTAACAGTAAACAATAATGCTACTTATACTTTAAATGCAGATAGAACTTTAGATGCCATCTCAGTTGCGTCGGGAGCAACTATTGATGGTGCTACTTTTGTATTAACACCAAGAGCAAGTGGTGCAGCAACAATTGCAGGCACTTTTAAAACAGCCAATTTAGTAGGGTTTAGTGGTAGTGCAACAGCAGCAATAAGTAGTACCAATACGCCAACATTTACCTTAACAGGTTCTACCATTGAGTATAGTGCAGCAAGTGCAAGTCAAGTAATTACTGCTAGAAGCGATTATAATAACCTTACGCTTTCAGGAGCATTTGCAAAAGCAATTTCAGGTTCAACCACCATCGGTGGTAATCTAAACTTCAATGCAGCTGCTGATATTTTGGTTATCGGCTCTAACACCTTAACCTTAAATGGAACTGAAACAGGCAGTGGTTCTTTACGTGGTTCAGCAACTTCAAATTTAACGATAGGAGGCACAGGAGCATTAGGTACTTTGAACTTCGATCAATCTACCGATGGTACCACCAACGTATTAAACGATGTAGTTGTAAATAGAATAACCAGTGGCACTTTAAGTTTGGGCAACAAATTAGTCATCGTTAATAGTTATACGCCAACAGCAGGTGTATTAACCACAGGAGGTTTTTTACATATAAGAAGTACCAGCAGCAATACAGCACGTATAGCAGCTAGTGGCGGTGGAGGTGGAGGATATATTAGTGGAGATGTAACAGTAGAAAGGCATTTAACAGCCAGCAGCAACAGAGCTTATCGTTTACTAACACCAGGAGTAACCACTAGCACCAACATAAGAGCCAATTGGCAAGAAGGCACCAATAACCCCGATGCAAATACCAACAATATAGGAACAACAGATTATGGTACACATATAACAGGCAGTGGCGGTAATAGCAACGGTTTTGATGTTACACAAAACAATGCAGCATCGGTTTATTTATTTGATCAAGCTGCACAAAACTGGACAGCTTTAACCAATACCAATGTAAACATATTAAATGCAAAAACGGGCTACTTAGCTTTTATAAGAGGCAACCGTAATGAAATAGCCACCATTAATACAACTACAGGTAGTAGCAACACCACATTAAGGGCAACAGGCACACTGGCTCAAGGTACCCAAACATTTACTAGTTTGGCAAGCGATGTACCAGGAGGAGATGCAGAAGTAAGTTTAGTAACCAACCCATTTGCAGCACCAATAAGTTGGTCAAGTTTTTATACAGGTAGCAATGCCACTAACTTCAAAAACTTTATAACCATTTGGGATCCTAATGTAAATACCAGAGGTGGATTCATTACTGTAACCAATGGAGGTAGCACATCTGGAGGTGCTACCAATTTAACCACCAATATACAAAGTGGACAAGCATTTTTTGTAACTACAAAATCTGGTATCAATAGCCCAACATTAACCATTTTAGAAAGCGATAAATCCACCACCAATAATTTAAATGTGTTTAGAACTGGGCCTCAAACCGAGCAATTAAATATTCAATTAAAATACATCAATGCTGGCATTACCAGAAGTGCCGATGGAGTATTAGCTTTATTTAGCAATAGTTATAGCAATGGGCTAGATGGTAACGATGCAGAACAAATAGCCAATTGGGATGAAGATGTGGCCCTATTAAGAAATGGAAAAGCATTAAGCATCGAAAGCAGAGATTTAATAAATGATAACGACAGTTTATTTATAAAAATTGCCAATATAAATAAAACCGCAGCCGTTTATACTTGGGAAATTGCCCCCACTAATTTTAATGCACCGGGTTTACAGGCATTTTTATTAGATAAGTTTATCAATACTTCAACGCCAATAAGTTTGTTAGATACAACTAGGATAAACTTTACCGTAAGTTCCAACCTAGCTTCTCAAGTTGCAGATAGATTTACGATTGTGTTTAAAACAACAGGTGTATTGCCAGTAACCATTACACAATTAAAAGCTACACAAAAAAATAATACAGTAGCCGTAAACTTTACCACTGTTAATGAAATAAACATAGATCATTATGTGGTAGAAAAAAGTAGCAATGCAGTTCAGTTTACGACCTTACAACAACTAACAGCCAATGGCAGCAGTAGTTATACAGCAGACGATGCCAATACAATACAAGGAGCCAATTATTACCGAGTAAAAATTGTAGAACAAAATGGTAGAAGCTATTACAGCAATATTGTAAAAATACTAATAGGCAAAACTGGTGCAAACGATTTTGTAATTTATCCAAACCCAGTAAAGGGCAATAGCTTTTCGATACAATTGGTTAATAAAGAAAAAGGCGTATATGTTGTTCAATTAAGTAATGCTAACGGACAAACAATTGTAACCAAAAGTATCCAGCATGTAGGAGGCTCTTTAACGGTTAGCATACCAATAAATGCAACACTAAGCCAAGGCATTTACCAATTAAAATTGGTAGATGAAAATGGAAATCAGCAGGTACAACAATTAATAAAAGAATAAGCAACAATAGTAAATAGAGATGAGAATATTAATAGCACTATTTATTATTGTAATAGCAGTAATAGAGGTTAAATCGCAAAATTTAGATGGTTCCATCAATTGGGGAAATGTGGGTAGTTTAAATGGAGATAATAGGTTAAGTGGTGGTTTAGTAAACGACCCCAATTGGGGCGTATTACCCAGCAATCAAAACAGAAATGTAGATATATGGGGCAACAATAGAAACACCACCGAACCAAGGCAAAGAAGAACAAGGGTGAGAGATGCTTTTGGCAATTTATTATTAACCGATGCCAATGGCAATGTATTAACCGATGCCAATGGCGTGCCAATGATAGATTCTGTGGCATTAAATTTAGGTTTATCTATCGATCCACCACCACCATCCTTACCACCACCACCAGACGATCCACTAGATGTACCTCTTGACGGAGGTGTAGTAATATTATTAATAATAGCAGTTGGTTGGGGTTTCAAGTATCGAAAATTAATGGTATAATTGGTTAAAAGATTGGGAAAAAGATATTATTGTTGCAAAATAAAAGAGTCTGTCATAAAACAAATACATTTTCTATTGGCTACAGAGTAGGGCCTTTATGACAAGTGGGGAATTAGTATTCTGCTCAATCTGCACAAAACGAAATGTTTTGCGTTGTGCTTTAGAACCACACTTTATAAAATAATGTGTCTTTAAAATAAACATTTTTGATAAAGCCGTTCATTATATTTCTCCTCATACTTTTAAATTCGTGCAGCCATAAGGAGC
>JANOZK010000073.1:0-2487 GCA_031429335.1 Chitinophagaceae bacterium
GCAGGTGCAGACAATTTAAGTTTTACAGAAGCACATAAAGCAGCACAAACACAAGCAGGTATTTATCGTACCACAACTACTTGGAACAACTTGGTACGTGTAGGTATGAAAACAGCCACAGATGCTCATTTAGACGAAATCATTATTCGTTTTGCCGATGAAGCAGGCGTAACCAATACTTCATTGGGTACTTTAGATGCTATTTCAATAAACGAAGGAGCACAAAAAATAAGTAGTGTAAAGGCAAAGAATAATTTAGCCATACAAACCCGTGCAGCCAATTTTACAACAGATGTGGTTAATTTAAATGTAAACAGCACCACAACAGGTAGCTTTAAATTATTGTTTACCGAGTTTGAGAATTTTACAGGAGCAACTATTTATTTAATAGATAATTACACCAATACAACACAAAAAATAAACGACAATCCAGTTTATGGATTTGATGTAAATACCACCATACCAGCCACACAAGCAGCAGGAAGGTTTAGTGTACAATTTAACAAAGCTATTGCACCAGTAGTTGCAATCATAGCAGGTATAAAAATGTACCCTAACCCAGCTAATAAAAACTTAACAGTTGAGTTACCAATAACTGAAGGTAAATACAACCTAAGAATTACCGATGTAATAGGCAAGCAAGTGTATCAAAACCAGTTAGCAGGTGGTGTACAAGCAATAAATATTAGCAAACTAGCCCAAGGTAATTATGTAGTAGAAATTACAGATACCAAAGGCAATAGAATGGTAGAAAAATTAGTAAAGCAATAAAAGCAAGATTAAGAGTTTGGGTGTTTAATAGTTTATAAGTTGAACACTCAAACTTTCTTCTATGTGCCTACTGTGACTATGTGGTTAATATTTCACCGCAGAGCAAAGAAGCAAAGAAGACTTGTGTACGTTGAGTAAACCCCTTGTGCACTTTGTGGTAAATTTTTCACCGCAGAGGCACAAAGAACAGAGCGTTTCGCAGACTAACAATTGAACTTTATACTATAAACCCTAAACCTTAAACTATAAACTTTAAACTCATTATATGAAACAAAATAACACCAAAGTACTTAATAGCATTTTATTGCTTTTTATACTATTCCTCCTACCTACTTTAAGCATAGCCCAAGATGGTTTTGGAGAAGTAATAGAAGATGTACCAGTAGACGGAGGTCTATCATTGTTAGTAGCAGCTGGTGTTGGTTATGGTGCGAAAAAAATCAAGCAAAAAAGAAATAAAATATAATAAATAAAATTTTTTTGTTGATGTACATAAATGCATCAGCGGCATGCTAATTATGCAATTCATTTAAATCAATCGAATAATTATTAAACTTCAAATCAAACAAACATGAAAAAAAACTTACTAGCTATCCTACTGTTTACTTTCTTTTCGGCAAATGCACAGGTAGGTATTGGAACCAACACACCCAATGCATCTGCCAAATTGGATATTACTTCAACCAATAAAGGTTTATTGCCCCCACGTGTGGCTTTAACTGGAACTACAGATGTTACAACCATAGCAAGTCCTGCAACAGCATTACTGGTGTATAATACAGCAACAGCAGGGGTTTCGCCCAATAATGTAGTGCCGGGTTATTATTATTACAATGGTTCTAACTGGGTAAATTTAATTACACCAAGCAGTCTTGCAACAGCTATTGACGTTAATGGATATAATGTAACTCCAAGTAATTCAGGTGGTATCTATATCCAACTTTTTAATTTATCTCCTGCTTTTCCCGAAGATTTACCCGATGGTTTTAGATACACGGTGGTTAACAGTACTAATGGTGGAAGAACAACCAATACTTTAAGTACAACGAAATTTTATACAACGGCTAACCCCGGCAGTGGTGTTTCTCAAATTACAGTTAAAGCTGGAGGTACAGTTATGGTGCATGTAATTACTGCAGCTGGTGTAAAAAAATACCACGTAACTGGAGATTTTAATTAAAAAATATCGGTTAAATGATTATATATTATCAATTTTTCATTCAAAAAGAATGACCATACTGATTGTAAAAGAAATAAAACTATCACATGAACAAGAAAATTATTTTTTCGATATTGCTATTCATATCTGCTTATTGTAGTCAAGCCCAGTTGTATGTAACAACAGGAGAAACAATTACCGTTTCTACTGCCGGCGACTTGGTATTGCAGGAAGCCCTCAATAACAATGGTACTATTAATGACCTTACGATTAATGGCAGCAATGCCTTAAATATCAATGGTACAGGTACTATCATAAATTTATTATTCAATAAGCCGTCAGGTACTGCAACAGGTATTGGTGGTATGCAAAGCATTACAGGTGTATATACCCCTACGTCAGGTACATTGGCTGCTGATGGTTATTTTACTTTTAAAAGCAGTGCTTCAGGCACTGCACGTATAGCAGCTGGTACAGGCAGTTATATCACAGGCAATATTACAGTTGAGCGTTATATACCAGCTAAAGCCTCACGTAGGTTTAGTTTTATTACCAGC
>JANOZK010000074.1:0-56778 GCA_031429335.1 Chitinophagaceae bacterium
ATTCCGCATAACCGAAAAATAGGTGATGGGCAAACGGCAAATTCAACGGGAGAAGTAGAAATAGATGGGGAAATGAAAGTGGTTGAGCTGGAAAATATATTTCAAAAAAAATTTGGACTTACTGCCCAGGTATTTAGGAAATCCGGAAACCTGTGGTTGGAGACCAGTATGACAGATAGCTGGACTCTTCAGCAACAAAACAACCATGGCAGAGAAATATCAACTAAATCGGTTGCAGAAGATAAAACCGATGACTACGATTTAAATCGGGATTCCAGCCATTAAAAAAAGAGGGTTGAGAATTCCTGAGGATATTGCTGTTGTTGGTTTTAGCAACGATCAAATATCTGAATTAATAGAACCATCTTTAACAACCGTATCGCAACCTGTAACCAAAATTGGAGAAACAGCTGCAGAAATGTTATTACATTTAATTAAAACAGATATCAGTAATTGGAAATCTATTACCAAAACATTAAGCACTGAATTAATTATTAGAAAGTCGACAGCAGGTTAGTAATTGTAAGTTGATGAGACAATCATTTTTTATTTGCAAATGTGATTTTTGGTGCTAGAAAAGTAATTATTTTTTGCTTTCTCAAATATGCAAAGCATTCAACATTATTCTGTAGTTGATACTTCAACAATACTTTTATTAATAATTAAACAGATATCTAATAATTGAGCTTCTGTAATAATTAATGGTGGGGCAATGCGTAAACAATTATCGGCAAATAAAAACCAATCTGTAATCAATCCGTTTTCTATACATTTTTTAGCAATTGCAAGTGTTGTATCAAAACTATCAAACTCAATAGCCATCCATAATCCAAAGGTTTTAATTGATTTAATAGCAGGGGTTTGAATATTTTTTAGTAAAATACTTTCTTTATTTTTTACATCATCAATAAGGTTGCTGGATAATAAAAAATTAAAGGCTGCTTTACCAGCAGCACAACTTACTGGGTGCCCACCAAAAGTGGTAATATGCCCTAGTACTGGGTTATAGGTTAAAGTACTCATTAATTTTACATCGGCAATAAAAGCACCCAACGGCATACCGCCACCCAATGCTTTACCCAGCAATAAAATATCTGGTACAATATTAAAATGTTCAAAAGCCCACAACTTGCCAGTTCTACCAAAGCCACATTGTATTTCATCTAAAATTAATAAAACACAATGTTGGTTACATTTATCTCTAATAGCTTGTATCCATTGTTTTGTAGGAGCAATAACACCAGCTTCTGCTTGAACAGTTTCCATAATAACACAGGCAACGGTGCTATCAATTGCATTGATTGCTTCTTTACTTCCATAATTATAATGATATACTTCTGGCAATAAAGGCCTAAAAGCACTTCTCCAATATTCGCTACCCATTACACTTAATGCTCCTTGTGTACTGCCATGGTACGATTTATTGAAGCTAATAATTTTGCTTCTACCTGTAATTCGTTTTGCCAATTTCATTGCACCCTCTGTAGCTTCGGTACCACTATTGGTAAAGTAAACACAGTTTAAAGCGGGAGGTAAATTATTGGCAAGCAATTTTGCATAGGCAACCTGAGGTTGTTGTATAAATTCTCCATAAACAATTAAGTGCATGTATTGCTCGGCTTGATGTTTAACAGCCTCTATAACTTTCGGGTTACTATGACCAATATTAGCCACACTAAAGCCAGAAATGCCATCAATATATTGTTTATTGTTGTTATCGTATAAATAAATACCATCGGCCTTAACCATTTCTAAACCAATGGGCGAATTAGAGGTTTGTGCAAGGTGTGCAAAAAAAAGTTGACGAATATTCATGTAGCAAAGATGAAAGATTTTTGTTTTACACAAAAAAACTAAGGATGCGAAGCACCCAACCCTATAACAAAGATTTGCTAACTTCTTAACAAAGCGGTTAAAAAATTACTAGCAAATAGATTTGTTAAAGAAACTAATTCAGCAAGTTCATAACTTTAAACCTTAAACTATTAAATTTTAAACTCAACAAATGGCTTACATATTGACTGTTCTTGATAAAACTCCACAATTTGGTGATGCTTGCTTTATTGCCCCAAATGCAACAATTGTTGGTGATGTTACAATGGGTAACGAATGCAGTATTTGGTTTAATGCAGTTATAAGGGGCGATGTTCATTATATAAAAATGGGCAATAAAGTAAATGTGCAAGATGGTGCAGTTATTCATTGCACTTACCAAAAAAACCCCACCAATATTGGCAACAATGTATCTATTGGGCACAACGCATTGGTGCATGGTTGTATCATACACGATAACGTTTTAATTGGTATGGGCTCTATTGTAATGGATAGATGTGAAATACACAGTAATAGTATTGTTGCTGCTGGTGCAGTACTACTAGAGGGAACTGTGGTTGAAGCTGGTAGTATTTATGCAGGAGTACCTGCTAAAAAAGTAAAAGACATTTCAACAGACTTAATTCATGATGAAATTGACAGAATTGCCAATAACTACATAAAGTATGCCAGTTGGTTCGAAAATTATAATGCTACTACAAAATAAAATTGCAACTCTTAACGTTAATAACCATACGATTGTTTTTTGCCTGGCTCTATGATTAAATTACATGGTTTTTTACGTGCTTAACATTAATCATATTTCTTAAAAGCTAATAATGGTACTTTAGCTAAGCTAAAACAAACTTAAAATGAAGCAATGTAAAACTATACTATTAGTAATAGCAATTACTATTACTTTAAGTTCTTGTAATTTTTTTAGAAATATTTTTGGTGGAGGTGGAGGTAAAAATGGTTGCCCAAGTAATGGTAAAAATGTGGGGGCAGAACGGTTGGTAGAAGATAACCCTAAGGCGAAGAAAAAAGATAAAATACCACAAGCCCCAAAGTATAAAATGCAAAAATTTTAAAATTCACCAATAAACCAAATATCTATGAGCTACCAATTAACCACACCATTAGGAACAGTTGAAGCTGTAATTGACGACAATTGTGGTATGAAAAAGTTTAATAGCATTGCTAATATGTTATTGCGGGAATTAAAGGTAAAATTTTTAGCCAAACAAGATGATAGTGATACCGTAGATTGGCACTTTAAGTACAAAGGCCATCCTTTAACGCTGCATTATAATATATACAATGGTGTATCGGTGCTAACACAAAACAGAAAAGACAATGAAGCTGTTAATGAAGTAGCAAAATATTTAGTAAGTAAAGCATATTAGTATTTTCTATCTACCATGGTATCTAAAATACTCATGTAACTAACATAACGATCTATAGCAATAGAGCCATCATTGATGGCTTTTTTTACAGCACAATCTGGCTCATTAATGTGCATGCAATTATTAAATTGGCAATCGTTAACCAGGGCTTTCATTTCAGGAAAATAGCCACTTAATTCTTGCTTAGTAATACCAACTAAACCAAGCTCTCTTATACCTGGCGTATCAATAATTTTACCATCGAAAGGTAAATCGAACATTTCTGCAAAAGTGGTAGTATGTAAGCCTTTGCCACTCCAATCGCTTACTTGTTGTGTACGTAAACCCAACTCTGGAAAAATTGTATTTATAAATGTTGATTTGCCTACACCACTATGCCCACTTAGTAAGGTTTTCTTATTTTTTAGGTTTGCTTTAATTTCATCGACACCAATATTTTCATGAACGCTTGCTAATATTACTTTATAACCAACCTTTTCATAGGTAGCCTTAACTTCTTCAAATTTTTCTAATTCTTTTTTCTTGTATAAATCGGATTTATTAAAAACAATAATTGCTGGCAAATGGTACATTTCGCAGGCAATTAAAAAACGATCTATGAAACCTGTAGATGTTTTAGGATCTTTTAAAGTGGCAAATAACAAACTTTGATCGAGATTGGAAGCAATGATATGGTGTTGATATTTATTATGTGGCGATTGCCTTGCAACATAATTAAATCTATCATAAATAGTGGTTATTGTGGTAGTGCTTTCTAGTTCATTTTCCATTTCCATTTCTACTTCGTCTCCAACAGCAATTGGGTTGGTAGAAGTGATTCCATCTATTTTTAATACTCCTTTTATTCGAGCATTATATTGTTTGCCATCGCTGGTTTTTACTATATACCAACTTCCTGTACTTTTATAAACTAAGGCTTTCATTAATGGCGAAGATAATTAGTTTGAAAGCTTTGTTTATACACCAAATAAAAAACACCATGGTTTTAGCATGGTGTTTTTTAAACGCTAAGATATTTTTTCTTAATTTCCAAAACTCATGGTTCTAATACCACCCCCTTGTTGCATATTATCCATCATTTGTTTTACTAATTTTTTGTGTTCATCGGGGGTTATTCTTTTACCTTTTGTTGGTGCTTTTAACTCTTTTAAACTTACTTCTTTTTTTATTTCAATTGCAGTAATTACAGTTTCGCTTTTATTGGTATCCAATTCTAAAATTGCACCAGGCAACCCACTATTAATATCTGGACCAACGGGGCTCATCAAACTTTCTGTATACCAGGCAACCACTTCAACCTCTTCTTCTTTTGGAGCAACTTTGTTTTTTGCACTATCCGTTGCAACGCCATCTGTACTTTTAAACATGCTAATACTCATAGTTCCCCTTTGCTTTATTTGCATAGTTGCTTTTTTGCAGGTGTAACCCAGTATGGTTTTGGTTTCATTACTTAGCTTCCAAGGTTGGGTTTTAACCGAATCTACAATAATGTATTCTTTTTCAGCTATTTCTGTTTTTTTTAATTCTTGTTTATCACCAAAGTTTTTATAAATTTCAGAGCTACCCCCACCAAATTTCATTATCATTCTAACACCACCTCCATTATCGGTTTCGGGCATTTCGTCTTGTGGCATATCTTTATAAAGCGATGAATTTTCGTTGAATAATAAAATATGCTTACTAGTACTAAATTCTGGTATATAGGCTTTCATTTGTTCGTTAGTTATTCTTCTATGCATATTTGTTTTTTTCTCATACACAATGGTACCTTCTTTGGTTTGTGCAATGGTAGCAGTACTAAATGCACATGCTGCTACTAATAAAGTAGTTATTTTCATATTTTAATTTTAGAAAACAAAAATAATTGCAGTAAGTGTTAAGTGTTGTTGTTATAAGGTTAATTAAGGTTAACATCTGTAACTTATACATTGCTTAGGGTTTACTTTTGTTTAGCAATAAATGAACTAGTACATTAATTTTTTTGTAAAAACAATAGTACACATTTTGAAAAAACTTTCTTTATCTAGAAATTTAATGATTGCAGCCATTTTTTTATTGGCTGCTTTTCAAGTATATTGGCTAAACAAGTTGTATAAAGATGAGTACGATGGTTTGAAAAAAGAAGTGGATGTAACATTTAGAGAAACCATTTACAAATTGCAAAAACAACGGTTCGAAAAAGACACTTTTTTGGTAAAAGAATTTTCTACTACTTTTCCAAGTGCTACCATAAAAAAAACTCCAAGTAATAAAAGAAATAATACTGTTATAGTTCAAAAAACTGATCAAAAATTAGATAACGATTCTTCAACCAATAAACTCTCTATTAGAATTAGTTCAACTTCCAAAGAAGGGATGAATTTTATGCAAGATAGCATCAATAAATTTTTAAAAAGTATAGATCCTTCTCAAATTCAAAGCATAAATATTGTTAGAGGAAAGCCAGATGGTATTAGCCTTTTGCCTCCACCAGGTTTAATGGAGGTAATTTTAAAACAAAAAGCAAAAACGCATACTAACACAAGAGATAGTATAGCTATTTTAAAAGATTCTGTTGGGAAAATACATATTGCTAGTATTACTTACAAGACTTCATATTCCACTACTCCATCTAAAGAAGATTCTCTGCAAACTACTATTGAAAAGATATCTACAACTAATAGGAAACGAACTAAAAAGCCAAACCTAAAATTTGAGAAATTTAGTATGACTGGGTATATTAACAATGAAAAGCAAGACAGTTCTCCTATTGCCAAGCTTTTTACCAGTAGTAAAAGTATTAATGATTCGTTACCAGTATATCTAGTTGACTCTGCATATAAAGCTGAGTTGGTAAAAACTAATAAAAAATTGGCCTATAATTTATTATTTAAAAAAGCAACCAAAGAAGAAGTTGCTTCTGAAGGAATTACAAAAGATAGCAGTAAAAATTTTGCTACAAGTGCCGTATTAATTGGTTACAATACCCCTTACTTGTACCAAGCAAACTTTACCAACATAGTTAGTTTTATTCTTAAAAAAATGAGTTGGCAAATAAGTGGCTCGTTGCTTTTATTGCTATTTGTTTTGGCAACTTTTATTAGTTTGTACAAAAATTTATTAGCACAACAAAAGTTGGCCATTATTAAAAACGATTTTATTAGTAATATTACTCATGAGCTTAAAACCCCTATTGCTACTGTTAATGTTGCCATTGAGGCTTTAAGAAATTTTGGCGGTATTACTAATCCAGAAAGAACAAAAGAATATTTAGACATCTCGGCATCCGAATTACAGCGATTGGGTTTATTAGTAGATAAGGTATTAAAATTATCTATGTTCGAAAATAAAGATATTGAGCTGAGTAAAGAAAACTTTGATCTAAAACTATTAACTGAAGAAGTACTAAATACACTGAAATTACAATTGGAAAAAGTTAATGCAACCACTACCCTTGTTACAAGTGGGGAAAGCTTTTTATTATTCGCCGATAAGTTACATATAACAAGTGTAATTTATAATTTACTAGACAATGCTATAAAGTACAGTGTACATAATGCTACCATTAATATTGGCTTAACAGCAAAGAACGATTTTATTGAATTGAATGTTCAAGACAATGGCATTGGAATTCCTATTGAGTATAAAGAGAAAGTATTTGAAAAGTTTTTTAGAGTTCCAACTGGTAATATCCACAATACAAAAGGTTATGGATTGGGTTTAAGCTATGTAGCACATATTGTTAAAAAACACAATGGTCTTATTACAGTAAATAGCCAAATTGGTGAGGGTAGTAATTTTATTATTCATTTTCCGGTGCAAGAAGGCAACAAGATTTAGTTGTAGAATAAATTAAACGATATGAGCATTAAAGTTTTATATGTAGAAGATGAATTGTTTTTGGGTAAAATTGTAAAAGAAACTTTAGAAGGCAGAGGCTTTGATGTTACCATGGAAACTGATGGTGATAAAGTTATACCCATTTTTGGTGAAGTAGAGCCAGATATTTGTATTTTAGATGTGATGCTACCCAATAAAAATGGATTTGACATTGCAGCAGATGTAAGAAAACTAAACGACGATATACCCATTATTTTTTTAACAGCAAAAACCCAAACCGAAGATGTAGTTAAAGGCTTTAAACTAGGGGGCAACGATTATATACGAAAGCCATTTAGCATGGAAGAGCTAATTGTACGTATTGAAAGTTTATTAAAGGTAAAAAAAGAAAATACATTGGTTGCCGTTGGCGATTTTATAATTTTGGGCAACTACATATTTCACCTCAATAAACAAATTTTAATAATAAATGGTATTGAAAAAAAACTGAGTTATAGAGAAAGTGAACTGCTAAAATTTTTGTACTTACATAAAAATAGCATCTTAGATAGAAAAGATTTATTGAACCATATTTGGGGTAACGATAGCTTTTTTAATAGCCGAAATTTAGATGTGTATATTACCAAATTAAGATCGTATTTAAAAGAAGATAGCAGCATTGAAATACTTACCATTAAAGGGGTGGGTTATAGGTTTGTAGTTTCATAAACTTTTACTCAATTTTTATTTGCAAACTATTGGTGTAGGTTCTATGTCTGTTTCTCGTCCAAACCAAACACATACAAAGCCTCGGTAAATGCCAATACCAATAGACTTCCACTCTTGCTTTTTCCAAATGCCTTTGTTTATAATTACTTCGTTATGTCCTTTACTTTTTTTCCACCCATTTAAAGCTTCTTCTGGTTTTGCGGTATAGGTTAAATCGTTGCTACGAGATACTGTAAAAGCAATTTCAAAACCATCGCCTGTATAATTGGTTAGCTCACTTGGTTTTCTCCACATACAACTGGCTTGGGCATGATCGTTGGTGTAGCAACAAGCTTTCCAACTTTTACTTTTATTGCTCCAGCTATGTAGGTTGCAATTGTTGTCATTGGGTTTATTAATTATATTGTCTTTACAATGGGTTTGTGCTACAAATGTTAAAGAAGCAGAAAGTGGAATAACGGGTAAATCCTTTTCTTTTCTGTATTCCATTATTAAATTATATAAATCCATTTCGCCTTGGGTAAGGCAAACTGCAATTGTTTTTTTACTTACCGTTGGTTGTGCAGTAGTATAATTTATTGCTAAAAAAATACACAGCCATATTGTTGTTGCATGTTTCATAAATATAAACTTGAAATAAAAATACATGCTACAGTTTAAACATTTCGTTAAATATTTTTTTTGTGCAAGTTTTTAGTTTTCGAAAAATTTTAGGTAGCTTAAATGCTCAATATATATTCTACTGTTGAGAGGCTGCTGGGCTGACAGCTGTAGCTTCTGCGATTAAGCAGAACTACTGCAAAAGACCAGAACCACTGCTTGGTATTATTGTAACGATTAAAGCCCCTCATTTTCTTTAACATTGAGTGTACAGACGATTGTTAGGACTGTTATCTTTGTTGCAAATAGCTAGTATATGAATACAAAATTTGCAGATAGAGTACAAGATGAATTAGCAGAAATTGAAGCTGCGGGATTATTTAAAAAAGAAAGAATTATTACCAGTGAACAAGGCCCAGAAATTACAGTAAATGGAAAAACGGTACTTAATTTTTGTGCCAATAATTATTTGGGCTTATCTTCTCATCCAAAAGTTATTGAAGCTGCTCATAAAGCAATAGATACACATGGTTATGGCATGAGTAGTGTACGTTTTATTTGTGGTACACAAGATATTCATAAAGAATTGGAGCAAAAAATAGCCAACTTTTTAGGTACAGAGGATACCATTTTGTATGCTGCTGCTTTCGATGCAAATGGAGGCGTTTTTGAGCCTTTATTTAATGAGCAAGATGCCATAATTAGCGATGCTTTAAACCATGCCAGTATTATTGACGGGGTACGTTTGTGTAAAGCACAACGCTACCGATATGAGCATAATAATATGGCCGACTTAGAAGCCAAACTAATTGAAAGCAAAGATTTACGAAGTAGAATCATTGTTACCGATGGTAGTTTTAGCATGGATGGTACCATTGCACAGCTAGATAAAATTTGCGACTTAGCCGATAAGCATGATGCAATTGTAATGATTGATGAATGCCATTCATCGGGTTTTTTAGGTAAAACTGGAAGAGGTACCCACGAGTATAGAAATGTGATGGGGCGTATAGATATTATTACTGGTACATTGGGCAAGGCTTTGGGTGGTGCAAGTGGTGGCTTTACAAGTGGTAAAAAGGCAGTCATAGAAATGTTACGCCAACGTAGTAGGCCATATTTATTTAGTAATACTGTTGCTCCAAGTATTGTTGGTGCAAGCATTGCTGTTTTAGATATGCTAACAGAAACTACAGCATTAAGAGATACATTAGAATTTAATACCAATTATTTTAGAACTAAAATGACGGAAGCAGGGTTTGATATAAAACCTGGTGATCATCCTATAGTGCCTATAATGTTGTACGAAGCAGTGATTGCCCAAAATTTTGCAGCTAAATTATTAGAAGAAGGTGTGTATGTAATTGGTTTCTTTTTTCCGGTAGTTGCAAAAGGTTTGGCTCGCATTAGGGTGCAATTAAGTGCAGCTCATACACAAGCACATTTGGATAAAGCCATTGCAGCATTTATTAAAGTGGGTAAAGAATTGGGTGTGTTGAAAGGATAGCTTTCTCAATCGTTTTTACTAAAGCATTTTTACCACAGAGTTTGAGAGTAGGGGAGTTTCACAGAGATTTTTTTTTCTCTGTGAAACTCCTGTTCTCTTTGTCTCTGTGGTAAATTTTTTTATTCCTCTTTGTACCCAGTGTCTCTTGGTAAAAGAGCTCCCCAAATTTTAACATTTCCGAAATGTTTCGTATTTGTATAATTCTTGTACATTTGATGTACTAAAAATTTCGTACACCAAAAAATATACTCAAAATGAACAAAAAAATTTTATCGCTAGCACTGATTTCTTTTTTGTTGGTATCCACCACCAATGCACAAGAATTTAAAGAAGAAAAAATAAAAAAATCGAAAAAGGAAGAGAACATTATTATTAAAAAGAAAGGCGATGGTAAAGAAAAAATAACTGTAGTAGTTGAAGGGGAAACTATAACAATAAATGGAGTACCTATTGAAGATTTTAAAGATGACAATATAGAAATTAGAAGAAACAAAAGCAGCAGTACAATTTTAAATAGCCCAGCAATGAAACGTTTAAACAATTTGCGTTCAAATGTATCTGGAGAAAATTCAGTTTTTTTTGATGGCGATACTTGGGAGATGAAATCGAATAAAGCATTACTTGGTGTTACTACCGAAAAAGTGGAAGTTGGTGCAAAAATTATTGCATTAACAAAAGCAAGTGCAGCAGAAAAAGCTGGTTTAAAAGTGGGAGATATCATTACTAAAGTGAATGATGCAAAAATTACCAGCTCTGATAATTTATATACTACTATTGGAAACTTTAAACCAGAACAAAAAGTTATGATTACCTTTTTAAGAGATGGCAAACAAGCAACTAAAGAAGCTGTATTAGGCAAGAATAATATGGTTAGAGAATTTAGTTGGAACAATGATGATATTGAAATACCATTAACTCCAGAATTTACAGAAGTTGGTCCAGCTTATTTTAATAGTTTTCCAAGAAGGCCAAAATTGGGCATACAAATAGAAGATGTTGAAGAAGGTAAAGGTGTAAAAGTACTAGATGTAGAAGATCAAACACCTGCAGAAAAAGCGGGTTTAAAAAAAGATGATATTATTACCGAATTTGATGGTAAAGAACTAACCAACGTAGATGAATTAAGAATAAAACTTAAAGCTGTAAAAGAAGGCGATACTTTTAAAGTTCAATATAAAAGAAGTGGTAAATCATTATCTACAGAAATTAAAATACCTAAGAAATTAAAGAAAGCTAGTTTGTAATTCTATCTATTTTTAATATTAAAAGGCATAAAAAGTAGCTGCCTTTATTCTTAATTGAGTTTACAATTTAAATTTTTTAAAAGTAAATCTGCAAGCATTAACATTAATCAATGTTGCAGATTTACTTTATTTTTTTTAGGATATCTAATTAACAAAAAAGATTCCTATCCTTCAGCTTCAGTTCTTTGCCCTTTTTTCCATTGTTTGGGTTGTGTGCCATCCATTTTTACAATTTTGGGTGTAAACTTACCAACTACATCTACCAAAGCAGTTTGGCTTTGCATAACTAGGTTAATGTCTTTATATGCAAAAGGGGCTTCATCTAAACCACCACCCAATAATTTTACGCCATGCTTTTGTAACTCTGCTTTTAAAGCATCATGGGTAATATTGGCTAAGGCTTTGGTACGGCTCATTTGTCTGCCAGCACCATGGCTAGCAGAGTTAATAGATGCCGTTTCGCCTTTACCTTTTACAATAAAACCATTGGCCGTCATGCTGCCTGGTATAATACCCAATACATTTTTACCAGCAGGTGTAGCACCTTTTCTATGTACAATCACTTCACTGTTTTCATACATTTCTTTCCATGCAAAATTGTGGTGATTTTCTACCATTTTCATAGGTTTACGGCCTAATTGTTTTGCAATTTTTGCATGTATAATATGGTGGCAAGCACTTGCATAATCCCCTGCCAAATTCATGGCAATCCAATATTCTATACCAGCTTCTTCATTTAAGTTTAACCATGCTAAATTTTTTGCATCTTGTGGTAAACGCCTTTTACTAATAGCAATTTTGGTATAATGTTCTGCAATTCTTGCACCCAATGCCCTGCTACCAGAGTGGCTTAATAAACCAATGTACAATCCAGGTTCAATACCCAATACTTCATCTTTTTCTGTAATGGTTACTTCGCCAAATTCTACAAAATGGTTACCGCTACCACTACTACCCAATTGTTTCCAAGCCTTTCCGTGTAAGCCTTTTAATAGTGGGGTACTATAAAAAGCTTCATGCTCCATAATAGCATGATTTTCGGCTTGGTTAAAAGTTGCACCACTACCAAATAATGTAGCTTCATTAATTTCTCTTGCAAAAAATTGTTCTCTGTTTATTATCTCTTTTGGTGCAATATCAAAAACCGATAAACACATTCTGCAACCAATATCAACACCCACACCATAAGGTATTACAGCATTTTCTGTTGCCAATACACCACCAATGGGTAACCCATACCCATGATGTGCATCTGGCATTAAAGCACCAGCTATACTTATTGGTAATTTGGCAGCTGTATACATTTGATGAAAAGCCCCTTGCTCAATATGTTCGGCACCAAAAGTGTTAAATGGTACACCGGTGTTGTTCAATGAAATTTCTGGTTCACTTAGATTTTCTTTAGGTAAAAGCCTTTCAGCTATTATACCTAATATAGCATCATTTTTATATTCTATTGGCGATGCCAAAACCGCTTTTAATATCCGCATCACTTCCTCCTTTGTATTATGTTTATAATTTTTTTCCATGGCATTCATCGCCACTGGAATAACAGGACTTTCCGGATAACCTATTGCCCTTAACTCTTTTGCTGTTATTTTTAACTTGTTCATTTTATTTTTTCTTTTAAAACCTAACCAATATCATTTTTTTTCTTTTTTTTCTTTTTTTCTTTTGTACCATATAAATATATTTTTATGATTCATTCATTTACTTACGTCACAGCAGCAGAAGCATTGCAAGTAATACAAAGTAACCAACGCATTTTTGTTCAAGGTAGTGCTTGTACACCTTTACACTTATTAAGAGAATTAGCTTTACAAAAAGATCGCTTGAGCAATGTAGAAATGATTTCTATTACTTTACAAGGCGATATTGAATTAGCCAAACCCGGTTATGAAAAAGCCTTTCATATCAATTCTTTATTTGTTTCAGAGCCCATCCGTCAAGCAGTTAAAGATGGACGAGCCGACTTTATTCCAGCTTTTCTAAGCGATATACCCGATATGATGCGTACCGTTTTACCTGTAGATGTTGCTTTAGTACAAGTATCTCCACCAGATAAACATGGTTACTGCTCATTAGGCGTTTCTGTAGATGTGGCACGAACAGCTGTAAACTGTGCCAAATATGTTATTGCACAAGTTAACCCACAGGTGCCACGTACCTTAGGTGATGGCATGATACACACCAGTCGTTTAACTGCAATGGTTTACCACGATGAGGCTTTGCCTGAGGTTGATTATGGTGCAAAGGTTACTGACATAGAACTTCAAATTGGTAAACACGTTGCAGCTTTAATTGATGATGGAAGTACACTTCAAGTAGGTATTGGCACCATACCAGATGCTGTTTTAAAATCTTTATTTAGCCACAAAAATCTTGGTATGCACACCGAAATGTTTAGTGATGGTGTAATTCCTTTATTCGAAAAAGATATTATTAATAATACCAAGAAAAAAATTCATCCAAATAAATTAGTAACTGCATTTGCATTTGGTACACGTAAAGTGTACGATTATGTAAATGACAATGCAGCTATTGCTTTTTTAGATATAGACTATGTAAACGATCCACATGTTATACGCCGTAACCCAAAAGTAATTGCCATAAATAGTGCTGTTGAGGTAGACTTAACAGGGCAAATTTGTGCCGACAGTATTGGTACATATCAGTACAGTGGCATTGGTGGTCAAATGGATTTTATGCGTGGAGCAGCCCTTAGCGAAGGTGGTAAACCAATAATAGCCATTACCAGCCAAACCAATAAAGGCTTATCACGTATTGTTCCATTTTTACAACAGGGTGCAGGCGTTGTTACAACACGTGGCCATGTACATTATGTTGTTACCGAGTATGGCGTTGCCTATTTGTATGGTAAAAATTTACGTCAAAGAGCTAAAGCATTAATTAATATTGCACACCCAAACCATAGAGAAATGCTTACCCAGCAATGCTTTGCAAGGTTTAAAGAATTTATTTAATTTTTACTTCTTCATTTATTACAGTTGGTTATTTTATGTAACCAACTATAATATTTTAATTTGGTAACAGTTGGGTCATTTACATTTATACTTTGTAGCAAGGCACAATTGTACTTTTTATGATTGCAGTTTAATACTTGCCTTGTATTTTTTGGCTTTTTTGTTAATACGCCTTGCTTGCAAAAGGTTCAACATTTTTATGGTTTTTATTTCGCCAAAATATTTAACCAATGTGCCAACTAAAAATTCATTTGTCATTTTATTTTCCTCCTTTTATTTTGTTCATTTATTTTTTTATTTATAAAATTTTGCTTGCTTTTTGAATAGCCCCATTATTCATTCTTTAAACTTTGTGTACTTAGTACCTTTGTTTCTTTGTGTGAAATTCTCAAAAACAAAAAACCCGGTTAGCTGTTACACTTAACCGGGTTATACCTCCTAGCCAATGCACTCTATTGGCGAAGCTTGTTATTACACGGTTGTGTGTTTATATAATTGTTACGTTTACTAAACGATATTGCATAATTCATTACACTCAACTTATTACACCTAATAGGTTGTAACCATTGTTCTAGTTGAGTTAGCGTATGTACTATGTGTATTATGGATGCCATCATAATAATTTAAATTAAAGATTCATTTTTATTTCAATTACACAATTATTAAAAAATTATTTTTTCTTGAACATGCAGTTTAACAAAAAAGCCCCACATTTCTGTAGGGCTTTTGTATGATTGAGTTTGGTTATTTTGTAACTTAACTTTCAGCATTAAATGCCCTACTTATTGTATAATCCATTGCTGGACTAAACCATTTTTTTGATGTGATATGTATTTGTTGTAAACGCATGTATTATTTTTTATTCTATTGCAAATGTCTAACGTTTTTTTTGATACTTCCAAAAAAATTTCAAAAAATATTTTTGCAACTAAGTTTTATTTGCTTTAAAACTCTTTACAGCAAAGGGTTTTAGCCGATAAAATTTTTTTATTTTTTTTGGGGGATAAATAATTTTTATATAATTTTTTGTTAGAAATAGTTTTATCTTCATTTCAAATTAATTAAAAATGAAGACTTTTATTTATTACATTTTTACTTTTTGCGGAGTTATAAATTTTACCAACGCTCAGGTTTTTAAAAAAACAGAGCCTTTGGCACATACTTATTCCATTGTTGCTAGAGATGCTGCAACTGGCGAAATGGCCATTGGTGTACAAAGCCATTGGTTTAGTGTAGGTACTGCTGTTCCTTGGGCAGAAGCTGGCGTAGGTGTGGTAGCCACTCAAAGTTTTGTAGATAAAAGTTATGGCCCAAAAGCATTGACTTTATTGAAGCAAGGCTTTACTGCACAACAAGCGTTAGACAGTTTAACCAAAGCCGATGTTGGCCGAGATGTAAGGCAAGTAGCAATTGTTGACAATAAGGGAAATGTAGCTGCACATACAGGTGCAAAATGTATTAAATATGCCAATCATATAACAGGCACAAACTTTAGTGTACAAAGCAACATGATGTTGGGTAGTTCCGTTTGTAAAAGTATGGAAATTGCATTTACAAAAAGTGCTGGAAAGCCATTGGCAGAAAGGGTTTTATTGGCTTTAGAAGCTGCAGAAAATGCAGGTGGAGATATTAGAGGCAAACAAAGTGCAGCATTGGTTACTGTGGGTGGAAAAATAACAGAAAGTTGGAACAATAAAACAATTGATGTAAGGGTAGATGATGCTACTTTACCTTTAAAAGAACTAAGAAGATTATATACGGTACATTTGGCTTATGAACATATGAATAACGGAGATTTAGCAGTAGAAAAAAATAATATGGAACTTGCCATGAACGAGTACAATGCTGCCATGAAATTGTTTCCACAAAACTTAGAAATGAAATATTGGACAGCCATTACACTTGCCAATAACAAACAAGTTGATAAAGCTGCTACTTTACTTAAAACCATTTATGTAAAAGATAAAAATTGGCGTGAACTTACCAAACGCCTGCCTGCTGTGGGTTTGCTAAATGTTAGTGAGGTTGAGTTAAAGCAATTGGTAGAGTGAGTGGTTTAATTTGCAATTGCAAAATATTGTACTTGGTTTATTATAACTTCATCAATATAACTTTCTATTTTTTTATTATTCCTGATTTTTAATCTTCATTTTTATCGGGTTCTACATTTACTTGTAGATTTTTAAAAACTTTATTAAAGCTTATTCGTTTAAATCTTTTGTAGGCTTTTGGATACTCTTTTTGAAACTCATCTGTTGTTAATAAATGAATGGGATTGCTTTTTATTTTTTTTAACTTTTTCCCTCTAGTTGAAACAATCCACCATCTTTCACCTGTGAACTTTATTGGTATATCAATGGTTTTCTCATTTTTCGGTATTAATTTACTTTGTAAAGCAGTAACTGTGTATAGATAAAATTTAAATACTCCAGTATCTCTTAGCTGTAATTGATAAAAATACCTCCAGTTATGACCTCCACCTACCATTGATATTTTTGCATCGTATAACTTTAAAAAAGGTCTCTTTCCTGTCTCATTCAATAGCATAATGTTCAGAATCGGTTTTTGAGTAGTACTATCATTTGCATTTGCAAATTGCCCAATAATAAGGATACTAATTAAAAATATTTTTTGGTGTAAGGACTTACCTATCTGCTTCATATAGAAAATCTTTAATTGTGCATTACTTACAACAAGTAAATAATAGTAAACTAAATATTGCAAAATGCTGTAAAACAAAACTCAGTAAAAACGGCTCAATATTTTAACATTACTGTACTTATTGCTAAAATACATATCGTTAACAACCAAATATGAATTTCCCAATTATCTATAAATTCAATTAAGTTAGTTTATGTGTTTTGTTAACGAAGCTTTTGTCATATTTACAAGTATATTAATCTTTTTTTCTTCGATATTTTGTTTCATCGGGACTTGATTTTTCAGCAATATTTAATGGAACATTTTCAAGAAGTTTAGAAGGGCCACGCCGTTTATATTTTTTGTAAGCCTTTTTGAACCTAGCAGCAAATTCTTCATTAGTTAATAAAGAAACGGGTAGCTCATTTTGAAGTTTATAAATTATAGAATCGTTACCAGCAATACATAACCATTTGGTGCCTACGTAATTTATGTTAATTGAGCCATACTTTAGCCTATCATCAAACCTTATACCACCTACAAAACCAAAGCCTCCAGTATAAAAGTATGGTTTTAAAACTCCTGTATCAGTAAAGGTTAATTTCACGAAACCTCTTGATCTGAAGTAGTTTAACCTATATAAATTAATCGGTTCATTATTAGGAACTTTAAAGACTACATTTCTGCCGCTACCCATTCCATTGTCATAATAATATATAATAAGTTCTCTTGCTTGGGCTAATATCCTATTACTTATACCAAGAATCAATATCATTAGCAAAATAATAAAAATTTTTCTTTTATTCATATATTGATATTAAATTAAACGATTAGTTGAAATTAAAAATTTGGTTTACGAAAATTAAAGTGAAAGGATAAACCTAACCTAGCACCATGAACTAAACTAGAAGCATCAGAAACAGATTGAGCAGCATAGCCATTGCTAAAATTTACAAAGTACACCCTGTTTGCTAAAGTGGGGCTGCCAGAATATAACTGCGGTAGCTGAACAAAATAAGCCATGTTTACAGAAAATCTATAGTTAATTCTATAAGTGTATGAAAGTTCTATAGGTATAAACCAACCGAATAAATTGTTTCTTACACCAGTACTGTTTTCAATACGAATGTTTCCTGTAATACCATTTTCTGCATAAGGTATGGTGGTGTTAGCGGCAGGATTATTGACATCCCAACTTAATACACTAGGAAAACTAGCTCCAATGCCTATACCTAAAAAAACTTCCCAACGCCTTAAACTGTCTGTTTTTTGTTTTAATAATAAACGTTCGTATAAATTATTTAATTGCAGCCTTACCTCATAACTAAACTGGTTATTTTTTCCTGTATAGTTATTGCTAATCAAGGGTACTCTTGGGCTAATATTGCTCGGTAATACTTCAAAACTTTGGCTGCCACCAATAGGTATTAATGCATATCTAAAAACATGGCTTACCCATGTACTCGAGGTATTAATTAAGCTAATAGCAAAACTGGGTTTTATAACAGCATCTTGGTTGGTATATACTCTAAAATTTCTTCTATCTGTTATAGATACTGAGCTTTCTAAAATTCTGGGTTCCGTAAAATTTGTTGCAAAATCTAATTGCCATGTGGTTGCTTTTTGAGCTTTTATAGTGGTTATTGCAAAAATTTTTAGGACAATAATTATGAGATATTTGTGGTATTGCATTTTAATGTTTGTTTTTTAAAGTAAAAAAATACATCAATAAGTTATAAACCAACTTATTGTACCTTAAAATAATAATTAAGAGTAGTATGTAAGGCGGGTAAAGCAGACCAATTGCCTACGCCCAACATTTGGTTTAGCTGGCTGGTATTTCCATTCATAGTTACATCCCAACCATAAGTTCTCAAATCTCTTAAATTTTCTTTAGTAAACAAACTCCTGGGCCCCAAATTGTAAAAGCCACTTTTATTACATGTAATGCTAAACTGCAATATATAGCGGTCATTATCTTCTTTAAAAGTAAGATGCCTTAATCTAGTTTGAGCTATCTCGTTACTGGGTAAACTAATAAGCTGAGCATCGTAATTAAATTCAAAATCGTTTATTTTGCCATCTACTTTACGCAGGTTTGGCAACATTACCATTTCGGTACTATCAAAACCAATAATGCTAATATTTATAACTGGGTTTCTTAAATCTTCTACACAAACTACCCTGTTTCTTATCAACTCAAAATCGCATTTTTTTACTATACAATTAAAGCTAATGGTATCGCCTATTTTAAAAATGTTCTCTTTTGTTAATACATTAAAAGTTGTAGCAAATGAAAAACTTGTACGAGGGTATTGTTTACGGCAGGGGGTAAGTAGGCTTGTAATGCCAACCATAGTTAGTAGCAATAATTTTTGCGTATCAAAAATATTAATCTTCATTTCTATTGGGTTCTACATTTAGAGCCACATTAATAAACTCTCTATCAATTCCTATATTAATAAACTTTTTATAAGCGGTTTCGTATTCTATTTTAAATTCTTCAGTACTCATTACCTGCAATGGTTTATTTTTCATTTTGGCTAGTTTTTTTTTACTGCTCGAAACATACAACCATCTTTCACCTGTAAAATTTATTGGTATGGTCAATAATTTTTCCGTTTTAGGAATAGATGTATTTGTAAACATACTTACAGAATATAGAAAAAATTTTAAAATACCAGTATCATTAAACTGCAATTGGTAAAATTTTCTCCAACCTCTAGTTAACCCATGCCATTCATTACCACGAAATACTAGTTCAGCTTTCTTTACATTCGGCAATTTTAAAAAAGTCCTTCTACGACTTTCATCTGCCAGATATATGTTTATAACAGGTTTTTTATAAATACTATCATTTGCTGAAACAAGCTAGTTAGTCATTAATACAATAATAATTAGTGCTATTTTTATCATATCTAAATTATCTTAATATAGAAAAATTTTTTTTGCATTTCAATAAAATTTTGCCAATTGCTTACGCCCAACATTTCGGTTATTTGGGTTCTTGGCCACTCTGCATCGTCTCTTATTCTTACCTGCCTACATGGCATGCTTTTACTACATGTGTAAATAATCGACCCATTAAATCTGTAAAAACCTTTTTTTATGCAGACAATACCAATATTTAGTAAAAATTTATCGGCTGTTTCTACATAGTCTAAATAAATAAATCTATTTTTAACTGCATCTGGTAAAGGCACATTGGGCAAACCACCTTTAAATGGAATAATAATAAAAGCATCTAAAGCATCTACACTAGCCATGCGGTTTGAGTTATTTGCCAATTCACTACTATCATGGCCAAAGAAGCGTAAGTCCATTCGTGGAGGTTTTACATCTTCCATGCAAAGTTGTTTATCTCTAATATACTCTAAACCACATTTTGGTATGGTATAGTTTATTTTTATGGTATCGCCTATTTTAAAAATATTTTTTGTGGTAAGTACTTGCCTTTCTGCCTCATAAATAAAATCGGCACTAGTGCATTGTTTACGGCAGGAGGTAAGTAGGCTTGTAATGCCAACCATAGTTAGTAGCAATAATTTTTGCGTATCAAAAATATTAATCTTCATTTCTATTGGGTTCTACATTCATCTCAATATCTCGGACTACTTTATCGAAATTTCTACGACGAAATCTTTCATAGGCGTCTGTGTATTGTCTTTGAAACTCTTCATTACTCATAAATTTAAGAGACCTCTCTTTTAATTTTGTCAAGTCTTTTTTATAATTGTTTAAATACAACCATCTTTCACCTTTATAACTGATGGGAATCGGAAATAATGCTTCCGATTTAGGGATTCCATCTTTCTGAAAAAAATTAGTGGTATAAAGAAATGTTTTTAGTAAGCCAGTGTCCTTGAATTCTAGTTGTATAAACACTCTAAAGCCCCATGAATTATATTTATGAAATTTTATAATTTTCTTATTTGCCAGCTTTAGAAATAATCTTCTATTGGAGTTTGTTTCAGCATAAATATTTAATACTGTTTTTGATTCAGTGCTATCATTTGCATTTGCAAACTGTCCTACAACAAGCATACTAATTAATAATATTTTTTTCATCTGTTTATTTTTTATTTTCCAGTTTTTGACTGCTGATAGTTTTGCTAGAAGGAATGCCTTTATAGTCATTTATATTGTATTTACTTTTAGACATTTTATTTTAAATTACTTTTATATAGTAAAAATTTTTTTGCATTTCAATAAAATTTTGCCAATTGCTTACGCCCAGCATTTCGGTTATTTGGGTTCTTGGCCATTCATCATCGTCTCTTATTCTAACCTGCCTACAAGGCATGCTTTTGCTAGATGTGTAAATAATCGATCCATTAAATCTGTAAAACCCTTTTTTAATGCAAACAATGCCAATATTTAGTAAAAATTTATCGGCTGTTTCTAAATAATCTAAATAAATAATTCGGTTTTTAAATGCATCTAGCATGGGTACATTGGGTAATCCTCCTTTAAAAGTAATAACAGCAAAAGCATCTAAAGCATCTAAACTAGCCATACGGTTTGAGTTATTTGCCAATTCACTACTATCATGGCCAAAGAAGCGTAAGTCCATTCGTGGAGGTTTCACATCTTCCATGCAAAGTTGTTTATCTCTAATATACTCTAAACCACATTTTGGTATGGTATAGTTAATTTTTATGGTATCGCCTATTTTAAAAATATTTTTTGTGGTAAGTACTTGCCTTTCTGCCTCATAAATAAAATCGGCATTGGTACATTGTTTACGGCAAGCGGCAAAAATTAAGCTAAATCCAGCTAAAAAAAATATAGCAAGCCTTTTTGAAGGCTTGCTATATGAGTGTTTTTTATTGTACATATTGTAAAAATAAATTGGTGGTAGTGGTTGTTTGTGCAGGTTTAATGGCATTTAATTTAGTTAAAAAATCAGCCATTTGTAAAGGTGCAGTACCGTTTACCAAGGCACTCCATAAGTTGGCATTGGTAAAATAATCAACATCATCGATAATTCCTGAAACTGATTCTGTACCAGATACGCCATCAATTAAATCGTAATAAAAGCCAATGGGTACAAACCTGTAAGCATCTTCTGTTATAGTGGGGCTGTATTCTTCTAAATATCTAGTATGGCTATTTAGGTTGCCCAAGTTTCCTATACTTTCTCTTTTTTGGTTTTTCACATTACTTGCATTGAAGCCGTATTTTTTCCAAGCTAAAAAATTGCCCATATACATGGCATAGCCATGATATAATTCGTATTTTGGCTTATTATCTCCGCCTGCAGTATTAAAGAAGCCAATGATTGAATTTGCTAGTCCAGCTAATGATACTCCAGAATTAAAAATATCTTTCCATGTTTTAAATTTTAGCTCTATTACTGTTCCACCACTTATTCCCAAATCAATAAATTTAAAAATTGATTTTGTAATATTATCGTAAATAGCTAAGCCAGTTGCTTTGTATAAAGAGGCTAAAGTCATAGCTCCAAATACATTTCTTGCAACTTGGTTGCTACTTAAGTTCTCAATATCAGTGCTGTAAGTAAATGTAAGGTCAGGTTGTGCAGTTTGAATACCTAATTTAATTAAATTGTATATAGCTAGGGGTATTGCAACTACAGATTTTTTGGCTTTTAAAACATAGTTAACAATTTTTGCTGTTGTTATACCATCTGATTCATTAAAATCTTTTCTTTTTTGTTTATGCATGGGTGCTCTAAACTCTGCCCCACTTTTTATGCCTAGGGCATGGTTGGTTAGTAATACATTCATTCTGTTATTGCTACTAAAAGTACCTACCATTTCTGCCTGTGCTAGTGCCTTGTGTTCTTGTAAAGCATTGTGGGTGGTGGCTGCCATCCATAAACGCATCCAATTGGTTCGCCATGCATCTACTGGCCCCTCGTTACGGCCAAATAAAAAACTTACGTTGTTAAAATTATTTTCAAATCGGCCAATATTTTTATGTACTGGAAAAAGCATTTGCCAAACCCTTACGCCTCTTATACTTCTTATACTGGCTAAATTATTTCTAAACTTTACATTTACCTTAAAACGGTTATTAAACCTTTTGGTTGCTTGAAAATTGCCTTGGTTATTGGTATATACTTTGTTTACTTTAAACCAACGCTTAATAACTACTCGTACATTTTTTACAGGTTCTTCTCTGCCGCCAGCTATAATATGGGTATCCCAAACCCTAATTTGCCCTCTGGCAATATTTGGCAATTGCCCTCCTCCGTTTCCACCACCACCGTTTCCGCCACCACCGCCACCACCACCAGTATTACAGGCAGGATCGTTGGGATCTAAACACTGTGGTGGTAGTACACAAAACAAAACTGGAGAATTACATTCTCTGTTTTCGGTTACTGTTACTGGTTCTTCTAAATCAATTCTGGTAATTGTTTTGGCGTTACTAACACTGCCAGCCATATATTGGCCACCAGCAACAATACTTTCGGCTAATGCTTCTAAAAAAATATCATCTTCTGGTATATGTAATTCACTTATAATTTGGTAAGGTATGCCATTGGGAAAGTTAAAGCCATTAGGTACTACTGTATATAGCCAAGGTATTTCTTCTGGGTCTGCACCTGTAGTTACATAATAGTCGCCATCTTGTATCACTTCATAATCCATTGGGTAATCTTGTAACTCTAAATCTAGCGAATCGTCTAATGCACTTAATTGCTCGTAATTGTTGGGTTTAAATTTTACATATAAATCGGTAACGTGTGGTATTAGATTGCTACCTGCTAATTGATAAGCAATTTGCATATTTGCAATGGTATAAGGGTTGGGTAGTTGGCTGCCTAATATGGTAGGCACTTCCTCGTCTTCAAAACTACCAGACCAGCCATTGTTATTAGAATTATTTACTTGGTAAGTGCTACTTGTGCTAGTCGTATTTTCATTGGTGTTACTAAAGCCTGCTACTTTTCTATTACTCACAAAAAATGAGTCGAGTTTACTAGCGTTATTGAGTATTATTTTAGGTGGTTTACTTGGTTCGTTTAGTTCTGTTTTTTTACAACTTGTTACAAAAAGGAGTAGTGTTAGCATTAAACAAATACTGGTTTGAATTTTTTTTTGCATGGTGTGTATTTTTATAAATTAATTTACAAATACAATGCCTCAAAAATGTCATATAGCTGTTGGTTGTAAAGATTTTTAGTTATATGTTTATATTGGGATTGTTATATAACTAATAGGTATAATTTATATTGTATTTCGTAGTGTTCAAAGTATTATTTTATAACCTTGCTGCATTTTGTAATAAATTTTGCTACAATGAAATTTATAGGCGTTCAATACTGTTTCTATAGGTATATGAATCTAAAGAGTTTAGGGGATTGCAACATATGTATTTATACTGGTTGAATATTTTTACAGCAGGATTGGCTTAGGGATTGAAGCGGTAGCCCACAGTGCCGCTGAAAAGCGGTACGAGGACTACAAGCGTAAAGCCCGACCCGATAGGGTAAGCCCCTGAAAATAGATTATAAATAATTACATCAAAATTCTGTTAATCAGTTTTTCTTCTTCGCCTGCTTTTGTTTTGTATAAACAAACCGATTTTAATTTTTCTGATTCATTGTTGGTAATATTTTTTAGCAATTGCGATGCTGGAATATCAAATGCTGTTTTCCATTGTTGCATCATGCTACACAATAAAATATGTGTGCTACTTAAACTGCCATCGCTTTGTACACATAGGTTTTGTAAATGTCTAAATAGTACATTTTCTGTATGCTCTTCGGCACAAAAACCTGCTAAAGCCAATGCACTAACTGGGTTATTGTACTCTGCCACAATTCTGTATTGTTGGTGGCTTTTGCCACAATTCAATATTATATGCTTCATCTTGACTTATTTTAAAACTAAATTTTGTGGTATAAAAATACTAATTAATTTAGCATTTCAAAATAAACTTTTTATGAACGATGAAATATTTTACAACAGTGCCTATAATGGCACCAAAAATTTTAACCAGCATAACGTACAAACCGCTAATGCTACTGGCTTTGGTGCAGCAACCGATGATTTTATGGAACGTGGAATCGATTTAAATGAACGATTAATTATGAATAAGCCAGCTACTTATTTTTTTAGAATGAATAGCGATGCTATGGAAAAATCTAATATTTATGCTGGCGATGTACTAATTGTTGATAGAAGTATTAAAGCTGCCAACGGTAAAATTATAGTGGCTGCTGTTAATGGAGAACTTTTTGTAAGGCGTTACGAACAAAGCTTTAATAAGGCTATGTTAACCAGCGAAAATAAAAAATTTAAAGACATAGCACTAGACGAATTTACCCAATTTGTAAGCTGGGGAGCTGTTACTTGTGTTATACATATTTTAGATGCAACTTTATTGGCATTTAATAGAAAATAATTAGTTATAAAAAATGAAAGCCATTGTAGATTGTAATAGTTTTTATTGTTCTTGCGAAAGGTTGTTTAGGCCCGAGTTAGAAAATAAGCCAGTTGTTGTTTTAAGCAATAACGATGGTTGCATTATTGCTAGAAGCGATGAAGCAAAAGTATTTGGTATTGGCATGGCTGGTCCTTATTTTAAAGCAAAGCCTTTAATCGAAAAACATGGAGTAGCCACCTTTTCTAGCAACTATAATTTGTATGGCGATTTAAGCCAACGTGTAATGGAAACCCTAAAGCAATTGGTAGGCAAACAAAATGTAGAAGTATATAGTGTAGATGAGGCATTTTTAAGTATAGACTTTTTAAACAATAATGGTTTGCAAGAATTTGCCTTACATATTAAAGAAACTGTAGAACAATGGACAGGGATTAAAGTATCGGTAGGTATAGCTCCTACAAAAGTTTTATCTAAAGTGGCCAATAAATTATCTAAAAAAAATAAAATAGAAAGTAAAGGTGTAATGGTGCTTAATACACCACAAAAAATAATCGATGCACTTAAAAAAACCAATATTGATGCTGTATGGGGTATTGGTTATCAATATGCCGAAAAATTAAAACGTTTTCAAATTTACAATGCTTACGATTTAAGTTTAAAAGATGTAAACTGGGCAAGCCAACATTTGGGTGGTGTTGTTGGTGCAAGATTGGTAAGAGAACTTAAAGGCTTTGTAAGTTCTGCCATGTTAGATGAATTGGTAAATAAAAAAATGATTGCTACCACACGTATGTTTGGTAACCCTGTTACCGATTTAAAAAGTATTAAAGAAGCAGTTGCAACCTACACTTCTAGAGCTGCAGAAAAATTACGTAGGCAAAATAGTGCTGCAAAAATGATTAGTGTTTTTTTAGTAGCCAAAGAAGATAACCACAATGCAAGTTTTAACCGTGGAGCAACCATTAGCAGCTATGTAACATTACCTATGGCAACATGTTTAACCAATCAGCTAATTAAACCTGCACTAGAAATGGCTGAACGATTATTTGAACAAGGACGAGTATATAAAAAAGCAGGTGTAATGCTAAGCCATATTGTGCCCGACACTTCTATACAGGGTAATTTATTTTTACCCGATACTACAAATAGAAGCAAATTACTAATGGATGTAATAGACAATATTAACTTTAGTCAACGCAACGATATTTTAAAATTTGCATCTAGCGGTACCGAACGTAATTGGAAAATGCAACAATGCTTTCATAGTCCCAAATATACTAGTAGGTGGCAAGATTTATGTTTGGTAAAATAGGATGGATAAGGTATGTAAAGTATATAGAGTATGTAAAGTAATAGATAATTATTGCATAACTAAAAAAGGGAAGACTGAATTGTATTGTTATGTATAAGTATTGGTTTGGGTATATTTAAATTACAAACTTCATTTAGTTTTTCTGCTACATATATCGAAAGATCTGGACTTTTGGTTTCGTTGGGCATATGTATAAAAAAATATAGCTCTTGTAAGCCTTTATCTAACCATTTTTTTATGCGTTCTACCCAAAATATCTATTCTTGTATAATCGGTTGGGTGAAGACTGTTGCCTACAAATCTTATAAAAGTTTTTGGTATAGTAAGGTGCATATGGGCACATGCTCTTTTGCCTGCAGTATCAGTAATAATAGCACCAATATTATTGTTTTTTAAAAAAGAAAAAAGTTCTGTTTGTATGGTCGTTTGCATAAACCAATCTGCATGTCGCACTTCTACAAAAAATTGAAATTCTTTTGGTAATGTATTTAAGTAATAAAATAATTCATCTTTTCTTTTCGGCGAAAAGGAATCACTTAGCTGAATAAATATTGGTCCTAAATTTTGTTCTAAAGCAACAACACTATTTAAAAATTGAGTAGTTAATATTTGTTTATTTAATAAACTCCCATCGTGGGTAATACCTTTAAACATTTTAGTGCAAAAAATAAAATTATTGTTTTGTACTTTTTCTGACCATGATTTTAAAACAGATGGATGATAAATTTTATAGTGTGTAGCATTTAGTTCAACCGAATTATATTGTTTGCTGTAATGCGTTAGAAAATCTTTTTCTTTTGTTGCAGCAGGATAAATTTTACCGACCCATTCTTTTTGTCCCCACATATTACAACCAGTATATACTTTTGCATTTTGTTCTTTGTCACTCATTGTTGTAAAATCATTAAAGGCAGGTTCTTTTGGTAACGAAAAATTAATTTTGTTTAAAGTATCTTCTGGTACAAGTCCAAATTGCATAATACATAAATTGTATTGTGCAATTTAAGTTGTATTGTGGTAATACTAATTTGATTTAATAAATAGACCAAAGGACTATGTTGAAATCTTAGATGATATTATACCGGCCTAAAGCACTTTGGATTATTTTGTATTTCATTTCGGTATAATTTGTTTTGTTCGGTATCATCAATCGGCTAACTTCAATTAATATGTTTGGTAAAACAATACTACTATACAAAAATGCGTATGCTGGTTTAAGTAAAGAAACTTGGTTATTGGGTATTGTAATTTTAATTAATAGAAGTGGAACAATGGTACTGCCTTTTATGAGTATTTATTGTACACAAAAATTACATTTTTCCTTAGGCCAGGCTGGTATTGTAATGGCTATGTTTGGCATAGGTGCAATATTTGGTGCTCAGCTAAGCGGAAAGCTAACTGATCAATTTGGATTTTATTCAATTCAAGTTGCATCCTTATTGTTAGGCGGCAGTATGTTCTTTGTATTGGCTGAGTTACAACAATTTTATTGGCTTTGTGTAGGAGTATTTGTAATGAGTTTTTTTAATGAAAGTTTTAGACCAGCAAATTCTGCAGCCATCGCACATTACAGTAAACCAGAAAACCGAACAAGATCTTATGCTGTAAATAGAGTAGCCATTAACCTTGGTTTTGCAGTGGGGGGTGCGTTAGGCGGTTTCTTAGCAAGTAAAAATTATCATTTATTATTTTTGGTAGATGGATTTACAAATATTGTAGCAGCTTTATTATTATTGCGTTTATTAAAACCTACAAAGGTATTGGCACAAGAACACGAAACTGTTGAAACAAAAAAGCAGCTTTCACCTTTGAAGGATGGAGCCTATCTTTTTTTTATGTTGCTTACTTTTTGTTTTGCCTTTTGTTTTTTACAATTGTTTAGTATGCATCCTGTTTTTATGAAAACAAAATGGTTGTTAAACGAAACACAAATTGGTCTATTAATGGCTATGAATGGGCTATTAATTGTTGCTCTAGAAATGATTTTAATTCATAGTGTAGAAGGTAAACAAAAGCCATTGTTGTTTATACGTGTTGGCATGGTATTACTAATAATTGGTTTTGTTAGTTTAAGTATATTACCTGCATCTTTTATTGCTGCAGCAATTTCTATGTTGTTTATTACTATAGGCGAAATTTTTTGCTTGCCTTTTATGAACACTTTTTGGGTAAGCAGATCAACAGCAACCAACCGAGGTAGATATGCTGCTTTATACACCACCTCTTGGAGTGCAGCTCATGTAATTGCACCTAGTGTTGGGGCATTTGTTGCAGCTAGTTTTGGCTTTGCTATATTATGGATTTGTGTTGGCTTAATTTTGTTTATGCTGATACTACTTACTATTTTTTTAGAAAAAATTGATACATAATATCCGATATTTTTTTCTTTTCTAATTTTCCAACAATAACTGTTTTTTGCCGCTGCCAATATTTCTTTAATTTTTTTGTGTAAGTATCTTTAGTTTAGTACCTATAACTTTATTAACTGCTTATGCAAGTAAAATCAAATACGTTTATTAGTAAGAAATTTACATTTTGGAGCTTTGTTTCCATGTTTGTGTTGGTTTTTTTGCATGGCTACAATTTAAACCATCGTTATTTACAACCTTGGACAATGGTTGAAGAACCACTAACTTTTAATACCTATTTTCAATATTTTTTGTGTAATGGTATTTTTAAATTTCGTATTCCAATGTTGTTTGCTATATCTGGCTATTTATTTGCAGTGCAAGATTATAAACCCTATAAACAACAAATTGGTAAACGCTTTAAAACTTTACTGATACCCTACTTTATTTGGAGCATTTTTGCTTTGCTGTTAACCTATTTGTTCGAAATGTTTGCAGTTACAAAAGGTTTGGTTGAGTCATCTCACTTAATGCAAATTGATGAGAAAAGAATGTTTTTGCATGAATATAAGTGGCACGAATGGCTAGAGAAGGCATTGGCTAATCCTGTTGCTTACCAATTATGGTTTTTACGTGTATTATTTATTTACAACCTTGCTTATCCTGTTATTAAATGGCTGGTTACACATAAAGTGGCAAAATACATATTCTTTCCTTTGGTTACATTATTTTGGTTAAGCCATGGTCATTTATATTTTATCGAAGGAGAGGGGTTGTTATTTTTTGCATTGGGTGTTTGGATACAAAAAACAAATTTTAATATTGAGCAACCCAACAAATGGTTGAAGCCCTTACCATGGGCAATTATTTTGGTAGTTGCAGTTGCTGTAAAAACCCAAATGGCTTATTTAGGGTATGAAAAAATTAAACCATGGATGGGTTTGGTTGTGCTTTTGTATAAAATAGCTATACCATCAGGTTTAATATGTATGTGGTTTGGCTGTGATACTATTGTAATGTGGTGCATGAACAAAAAATGGTTTGTTTGGCTTACTTCATTTTCTTTTATGATTTATGCCTTGCATGTGCCTCTGGTGACTTACACAATAGACGGAATGTTTAAGCTATTAAATTATATGCCACATTATAGGTTCATTACATTTTTTGTATTACCAATTTCTATTATTGCATTGGCGGTTAGTATTGGTTATATATTAAAAAATACACTACCAAAAGTATATGGTATTTTGACAGGAGGTAGGGGGCTGTAAGCTTGGGGGGGTTATTTTTCTGTATTATTTTATCTAGTGCTCTTTGCTAAGGTTTAGGTTGTGAAATATAAATAACCTTAGTGTGTGGTTGTTAATGTATTCAAATCCATTTTCTCGTTGTTGATACAAATTCATATAGCCAACATCAACGCTTATGCTTTTTGAAATGGGTTGTTTAAAGCCAATATACCATCTATTTTGATCGAAAGTATTAAATACCAAATGCTTACCAAACTGAAACATAAACTCATCTGCAATAACCAACGATGGCATTTTTTTATTTTTAAAAATGGGTATGGTAATGTTTAGTAAATAACGCACTCGATTGGAGAAGTTGGTTGTATCAGTAGTTCTTTCATTCACCACTCTATCTTGCCAACGTTGTTCATTACGTATTCGGTGCGTTAGCAAAACTTTGTTTATATTGGTTAGCCATTGTAATTGTTGATACAACCTGTTTTCCTTTACAACAGTATGATAGGCTGTATTGTTTGGCGATAACCATAAATGAGCATAACCATTGGTAAATGTGAGTTTTTCTGAAATATAATAAGTTATACCTCCTCTTAAAACCGAGAAACTTGGCAAACTCAAAAAATTATTTCTTCTAACATGCACATCGGCTGTAAAGCCCCATTTGTTATTTATTTTAGAACTATGAATAAAACCAATCCAGACTTGGGTTTGAGAGCTTATCTTTTTTTCTTGTGCAAGCCCTTTTTCTTTTTGAAGTAGAAGAAGTGCAACACAAACTAGATATTTATATAATTTCATTTATTATTAACTAAGTAATAAAATTAATAGTTGAGCAGCTAATATTCTTAAAATCATTGTTAGAGGATATACTGTTGCATAAGTTGCTGATGGCACATCGTTACCAGCTATTTTTAAAGCAAAGGCAAGAGCTGGAGGGTCGGTAGAGGCACCTGCCAATAATCCACATAATTCAAAATAGGTTTTTCTATATATTTTATGTGCAATAACACCCATTATTAGTAAGGGAATCATGGTAATTCCTAGCCCCATTAGCATCCATTTAAAACCAGAACCATCGCCAAATGCCGAAGATAAAGTGTGGCCACTATCTAAGCCTACACTTGCTAAAAATAAGGCAATTCCCAACTCTCTAATCATTAAATTAGCACTATAAGTAGTATAACTGTTTAAATAAAATGCCCCACCAAAACGGCTAAGTATTAGAGCTATTATTAATGGGCCACCAGCCATACCAATTTTTACAGGTATTGGAATATTTGGAAAACTAAATGGAATACTACCTAAAATGACGCCTAATACAATGCCAAAAAATATAGGTGCTAAATCTGGCACTTCTAATTTTTTAATGGAGTTGCCAACAGCTTTTGCAATTGCTTCAACACCTTCTTCGGTTCCAACAACTTTAATTGTATCGCCTAATTGTAAAAATATATTACCATGTGGTACCAATTCAATACCAGCCCTGCTAAGTCGTGTAAGGGTAAAATCGTGTTGATGTAATTCTGTTAAATCACCTAATCTCTTATGTGTTATGGTTGGCTGTGTAACAACTATTCTTCTACTAATTAAATCACCTGCTTGTTTCTTTAAATTAATATCACTTTCTGTACCAATTAAAATTTTTAGTTGCTCAATTTGTTTTTTAGCAGCTACTATTAATAAAATATCATTTTCTTGTAAAATTGTTTCTGGTGTTGGAGTAATAGTTTCATCATTTTGTAACATCCTCGATATTACAATTGGCTCCTTTAACAATTCGAATATTTTTTTTATAGGTTTTCCAATTAGTTGTTTATTCTCTAAACATAAATGAATAGAAATAGGTTTGTTAGAGCGTATAAAGTTTAACTTTCTGTGTAATTCTCTTTCATTGTCTAAATTAATACCCAGTAGTTTTCTTAGAATAACTAATGATAAAATAATTCCAAATACACCCAATGGATAAGCAACTGCATAAGCTAGAGTTATAGCCTGTGTATTGCCATTGTTTATATGTAAATCCTTTACTGCTGCTTGGGCTGCACCAAGCCCTGGTGTATTGGTAACTGCACCACTCATTACACCTGTCATTACCCCAATAGTATTGTTAGAAAAATAATAAAAGATCAATGTGGTTAAAACACCCAACACAACAATACTTGCAGCAATTAAATTATTGTTCAATGCATTTTTTTTGAGGGATGCAAAAAAACCAGGTCCTACTTGTAAACCAATAGAATATACAAAAAGTATTAAACCAAATTCTTTTAAAAAGTGCCCAGTTTCCTGATTTATTAATAACCCAAAATGCGAAAAAATAATTCCAATAAATAACACCCAAGTAACACCTAGTGCTACACCAAATATTTTTAAACGGCCCAACCAAATACCCAAAGCAATTGCAAGCGAATAAATTAATACAGTTTGTGCTACCGAATGCTCTGTAAATAATTTTATAAACCACTCCATAAATGTAAATTAAGAATAAAAAATAATTGCCATATTTATTAACCATAACAAGGTACAGTTTTTTAAATATGGCAATTAATTATTTAATGTTTTGCTGCTGTAAAGCCATATTCAAAACATATTGCTAAAAGAAGTACATTTAATTAACGCTCTGGTTGAAGCTCCCAATGTTCTGGGCTTCTCCATAAAGCAGATAAAAGTAATTCTCTCATAAAGAAAAATTCTCGTGGTATTTTATCGTACATTTTAGAGAATAATTCTTCATGACCAAATAGCTCTTGTTTCCAAGGTTCTCGATCAATGGTCATTATTTTTGCAAAATCTTCTTTGGTAAAGTTTTCAATGCCAGTCCAATCCATGTCTTCGTAACGTGGCATCCAACCAATTGGGCTTTCTACAGATGATGCACCACCTTTAACACGTTGTACAATCCATTTTAAAACCCTCATATTTTCTCCAAATCCAGGCCACATAAATTTGCCAGCTTCATCTTTTCTAAACCAGTTAACACCAAATATTCTAGGAGCATTATTTAGAGTTCTTCCAAATTGTAGCCAATGTGTAATATAATCGCCAATATGGTAACCCATAAAAGGTAACATAGCAAATGGATCTCTGCGTACCTTACCCACTTCTCCAAACGCAGCAGCAGTCATTTCGCTGCCCATTGTTGCGGCAGTGTAAACACCAAAATTCCAGTTGAAAGATTGATATACCAATGGTATTGTTGTACTTCTTCTTCCACCAAAAACAAATGCTTCTATATGAACACCTTCTGGATTGTCCCACTCGCTGTCTAATGCTGGATTTTGAGTTGCTGGCACTGTAAACCTAGAGTTTGCATGTGCAGCAGGTAAACCACTTTTTGGATCATAAGGCTTGCCATGCCAATCTGTTAAACCTTCTGGTATTTCTTTGGTTAGGCCTTCCCACCAAACATCTCCATCTGCTGTTATTGCAACATTGGTATAAATGGTGTTTGCTTTTATGCTATCCATTGCATTAGGGTTAGTGTGGTAGTTTGTACCTGGTGCAACCCCAAAATAACCAGCTTCTGGGTTTATGGCATACAGCTTACCGTCGTTGCCTTTATGTATCCAAGCAATATCATCACCAACTGTAGTTACTTTCCAATCATCTACACCTTTGCTAGGTATCATCATAGAAAAATTAGTTTTACCACAAGCACTCGGAAATGCAGACGCTACATATGTTTTTTCTTTCTCTGGAGATTCAACACCCATAATTAGCATATGTTCAGCCAACCAACCTTCTTCTCTGCCCATAACACTGGCTATACGTAAGGCAAAACATTTTTTACCCATTAATGCATTACCACCATAACCACTACCATAAGAAATTATTAATCTTTCTTCTGGAAAATGTGAAATATATTTTGTTGTTGGATTGTTTGGCCATAGTACATCTTTTTGCCCTGTGCCAAGTGGTGCACCAACAGTATGCAAACATTTTACATAGCCATCTTTTTCTAAATATGGATAAATAGCTTCACCCATACGTGTCATTATATACATATTAACTACTACATATTCAGAGTCTGTTATTTCTACGCCATATCTTGCATAAGGAGAACCTACTGGCCCCATACAAAATGGTATAACGTATAATGTACGCCCACTCATAGAGTCTTGTAATAAATCGTTTAATATTTTTTTCATTTCAACTGGATCCATCCAATTATTGGTTGGACCAGCATTTTCTTTAACCCTACTACAAATAAAAGTTTTGTCCTCAACCCTAGCTACATCACTTGGGTCGCTAAAGCAAGCAAAACTATTGGGTCTTTTTTCTGGGTTTAATTTTCTAAAAGTACCCTTGTGTACCAAAGCCTCGCAAATAGTATCATATTCTTCTTTTGTGCCATCGCACCAATGAATGGCGGAAGCATTACAATGGCTGGCTATACTTTTTACCCATTGTTCTAACTCTACTTTTGCGGGTGTTACAGATTTAAACGGAAAAGTTGTTTCTTGAAACATAATTTAAAAATTTATGGTTTATAATACAAGTTAATAGATATTTTTTCAGTTTTTTCTTTTTATTCTATTCTCTTTAATTTCTGCTGCAAATTGGATGATAGAATTGAATTATAAAATGATACGCATCAGCTAAAAAAAATTAATTAACTGCCAATTCCATTGGTTTTACAAAAGTTTACTTCTGAAAACATGATGATTATCACTTGTTTAGGTAATTATAAAAATATTTATAAAATAATTTGTTTTATAAAATAAACTACTCTATGTTTGCCTTGTCAAATCAAAACAACATGAAAAAAGCAATACTCACATTTTTACTTTCCGCAATTGGTTTTACCATTTTTGCTCAAGTAAAAATTAGTGGAACTGTAAAAGACAATAGAAATAGGCCATTAAGAGGTGCCAGCATCAGTTTGGTAAATAGTTACGATGGTGCAACTACAGATTCGATGGGTAATTTTTTAATAAAATCTACCGAAAAAGGGGCTTTTGTTGTAGAAGCTAAAAGTTTAGGATACAAAACGGTTACCCAATCAATTACTTTAGAAAAAGAGCCAATTATATTAAACTTTATTTTAAAAGAAGAACTCAGCGAATTAAAAGCTGTAACAGTTACCGCAGGTAGTTTTGAAGCAGGCGATAAAAAAAGAGCAGCTACAGTTCTATCCGCTTTAGACATTTATACTACAGGTGGTGCTAATGCAGATATTACTAGTGCTGTAAAAACTTTGCCAGGTGCACAACAAGTTGGAGAACAAGAAGGCTTGTTTGTTAGAGGGGGTGCTGGCTACGAAACAAAACAAATGATTGACGGAATGGTGGTGAATAACCCATTTTTTTCGGGTGCTGCCGATATTGCTACACGAGGCAGATTTTCTCCATCTTTATTTAAAGGTAATGTTTTTAGTACAGGTGGTTATAGTGCATTGTATGGCCAAGCTTTAAGTAGTGTATTGTTACTAGAAAGTATTGATTTGCCAAACCGTTCAGAAGCTAGTGCCTCAATTTCAACTGTATTTGTTGGTGGAGGTTTTCAACATTTAGACAAAAAGAAAAAATCGAGTTATGGCTTTAATTATGGTTACACCAATTTGTTACCTTATTTCTCGATTGTAAAACAAAAGCCCGATTATTTTGCAATGCCTGAATTTCATAGTGGCGATGCTAACTTTAGAATTAAAACCAAAAAAGGAGGTATGGTAAAATATTTTACCAATTTCGCCACCACTAAACTTGGGTTAAGAAATCCTGACATTGATAGTGCTGCTTTAAAAAATGCTTTTGGTTTAAATGGTATTAATTGGTACAACAATCTATCCTATAAAGAAAACTTAGGTAAAGGCTGGAAAGTATTGCTAGGCTTTAGTTATAGCACCAATGTAGATAAGTTAGAAAATACTATTCAAAACCAAAATAATCAACCTGTAAGTACTGGTATAAGTTATATTGATGGTAAAAATATTGCATTAAAAAACACATCAGACTTAACACAAGTAAGAGCCGTTTTCGAGAAACGACTTACAGGTATTAGTGCTATGCGTTTTGGTGCTGAGTATTGGTATGCTTTTAATAAAACTGCATTTAGTACCTATAATTCAATAATAAAAGATCATTTTAAATCGGTTTTTGGTGAGGCTGATTTATACATTACCAATGGCTTGGCTGCAAAAGTTGGGGCAAGGGTCGAGCATTCATCTATATTAAATAAAGCCAATATTGCACCACGTTTATCATTGGCTTATAAAACAGGTAAAGGTGCACAAATGAGTTTGGCCTTTGGAGAGTTTTTTCAAAAACCAGAGAATGTAGAGTTAATAAATAATACCACAGGAGGTATAAGAGATTTGGGTTATACTAAAGCAACACATTATTTAATAAATTATATTAAAACAACCAGTTTGCAAACTTTTAGGGTAGAGGCATATTATAAAAAATATAATAATTTGGTTAGAACTACACCAACAGCAGATATTTTAGGAAGTGGCTACGCACAGGGGTTTGAGCTATTCTGGAGAGATAAAAAAACCATAAAAAATATTGATTATTGGATTAGTTACAGCTATTTAGATACTAAACGACAGTTTCAAAATTATCCAACACAATTACGACCAACTTTTGGTACACCACACACTTTAAACATAGTTACCAAAAACTTTGTAACCAAATGGAAAACAGGGTTTAACCTTACTTATACTTTTGCAACGGGTAGGCCTTACTATGATTTTAAATATAATAGTGTTGGCAATAAAGTTGATATTAGAAATGAGGGAACCACACAGGACTTTCATAACCTAGGTTTTAGCCTTAACTATTTGCCAAACCTTGGTAAGCCAAAAGCAAAAACAAATATGGTACTTGTAGCAAGTGTAACCAATGCTTTAAATTTTAATCAAGAGTTTGGATACCGTTTTTCTAATAATGGCCAAAACCGAGTTGCAGTTACGCCGCCAGCTAAACAGTTTTTCTTTATTGGTTGCTTCTTAAGTTGGGGTGTTGATAGAAGTCAAGATGCAATAAACAACAACTTATAAAATTTTATTACAATAATTATTCCCTCATTAAAAAATAAAAAATTATGACAACAGAGCAACAAAAAGATGACCTACTTTGGAAAACAGCCAAAAAAAGAGCTGCATTTAAATGGCAAATTATAAGTTACTTAATAGTAAATGCATTCTTGGTAGCTATTTGGTTTTATTCTTCATTTACAGTAGGCGAAGCACATTATTTTTGGCCTATTTGGCCAATACTAGGGTGGGGTGTTGGTTTGGCATTTAGCTATGCCGATGCATACCATAGTAATCAATTTTTTAGTGCAGAAAAAGAGTATGAAAAGTTGAAGAAAGGAGAGTAGTGGATGGTGAATAGTGAGTTGTGAATAGTGAATGGTCTATGGACTACAAAAACAATTTCAAAAGAAGAAACAAAAAACAATAACAAAAATAAAAAAAATCAAAAAAGTATGAAAAAGTTAATTATTGCAGTATGTATGTTTATTACAACAACAACATTTGCACAAAACGAAAAATTTATGGGTGCAATGGGTGCAACATTACAACAGTTTGGTACTGCTAAAACAGCAGAAGAAATGACAGCCGTTGCACAAAAATTTGAACGCATTGCCGAAGCCGAAAAAACACAATGGCTTGCTTATTACTACGCAGCTTTAGTTAAAGCTAGAATGAGCATGAATGGTATGGGTGGTGATAAAGATGTTATTGCCGACCAAGCTTCTGAGCTTATTGCCAAAGCTGAGTCTTTAGAAAAAAATAACAGCGAAATTTTGTGTGTTAAAAGTATGATTGCTACAGCAAAAATGTTGGTAGATCCGCAAACTAGGTATATGCAATATGGTATGGATGCAACAAAATTATTGGAAGAGGCAAAAAAAGCAGATGTTACCAATCCTCGCCCTTACATGTTACAAGCAAATAGTTTAAGAGGTACACCAGAAAATTTTGGTGGGGGTTGTAAAACCGCAAAACCAGCTGCAGAAAAGGCAATTGAATTATATGCTACTTATAAAGCTTCAAGCCCTATTCACCCAAATTGGGGTAAAGAAAGTGTAGAGCAAATAGTGGCTAGTTGTAAATAAATAATTTTATGGGTGTAGCAAGTGTATTTTTACATTTGCTACACCATTAATTTTTGCAATATGAATAATAATAACAATTTATCGGCAGAAGAAAGTTTAGCTATAATTGAAGGCATGATAAATAAGGCTAAAAATAAATTTAGCGATGGTAGTTTTTTGTATCTGTTGTGGGGTTGGGTAATTTTTGCATGCTCATTGGGTCATTTTTTAATGATTAAGTTTAAATTGTTTAAAGAACCCGAAATGGTTTGGATGCTCACTTGGGCAGCAGTAATTTTTCAAATTATTTATTTGGTTAAACAACAAAAAAAAGAAACCGTTAAAACCTATACCGATGAAATTATCAACTACGTTTGGATGTGTTTTGGCTTTTCGATGATGGTAGTTACATTTGTATTAGGTCGTTCAGAATCGTGGATAATACTCTATTCAATTGTATTAATGTTATATGGAATGCCCACATTTTTAAGTGGTGCAATTATGAAATTTACACCACTAAAAGTTGGCGGTATTATTTGTTGGGTTTTGTCTGTTATTTCAACCTTTGTTTCACCGCTATATGTATTGTTATTATTGGCTTTAGCTGTTGTAGTTGCTTGGATTATTCCAGGTTATTTATTGCGTGCAAAATATAAATCAGAAAATGTATGAGTATCGAAAAAAAATTAACTGAGAAAGAAAGTCTACAGCTAATTACCGAAATGATTCAAAAAGCAAAAGCCAGCCATTTTCATGAAAATGGAACTAGTGCTATTTTGTGGGGTTCTGTAATTGGATTCTGTGGTTTATTTAGTTTTTTTAAAATGTATTATCAATTAAATGTTGGTGGTTTCGATGTTTGGTTGTTGGCTTTATTTGCACTAGTTCCACAAATATTTTTGGCTATCAAAGATGCAAGAAAAAATGTGGTAAAAACCGATATACAATTGGCTATGAATGCCATTTGGACAGTTTATGGCTTTAGCATTTTTGCACTTATTTTTTATTTTAATGTGGTTCCGCATGCCACCACACAATTATTAGCTAATGATAATGAGCAATTACTCGTTAAAAATTTAACGACTGATGTTGTAAATAATTGGAAACCCTATATTTTTAGTCAATCATCGTTACTTATTTTATTATATGCAATACCTACATTAAGTACAGGTATTGCTCGAAAGTTTAAACCTATGCTTATTGGTGGATTATTGTGTTACGTTTTCTTTGTTATTTCTTGCTTTACAGCTACTAAATACGATATGTTACTAAATGGTTTAGCTGGTATTTTTAGCTGGTTAATTCCTGGTTTAATTTTACGTAACCGGTTTAACCAAGCAAAAGAGCTATAATGTTTAAAGAACTAGATCCCATATTACATTCACAACTTCGTCTTGCAGTAATGAGCTTGCTTATTGGTGTAAAAGAAGCTGAGTTTACTTTTATAAAAGATAAAACAAACTCCACCGCAGGCAATTTAAGTGTACAAGTTCAAAAATTAAAAGATGCAGGTTATATAAACGTTTCAAAGCAATTTAAAGATAATTATCCGTTAACAACTTGCTCTATTACTAAGCAAGGCATTATAGCTTTTGAAGATTATGTAAATGCTTTACAAGAATATTTGCAAATGGCTAAAAAATAATGGTGGAAAAGACAACTCCTCTTTTTTAAATTTAGATGATACCCCTTAAACTTAAAATTATAGCAAGTTTACTTTCATTACTTAGTTTAGTGTTTCCGTTTGTTTGTATAGCTTTTCCATGTTCTGCTGTTTTTAGCTTTCGTTTTTGAAACCTTATTCCTCTTTTTTTGTAATTATAAGGGCGTAACTGTTTTTTGAAGTAACAAAAAATTTATCAACCCTTATCTTCGCAGAATATGAGCAAATTTGCACATGATGTAGTTGTACCAAATAGTCAAAGTAGTTTGACCAAAAAAGAACAAGTTGCTGGAATGTTTGATGACATTGCCTTTAGGTACGATTTTTTAAACCGATTTTTAAGTGCAGGTATTGATGTTCGCTGGCGTAAAAAAGCCATAAATCAATTAAAAGAAATACAACCAAAATTAGTTTTAGATGTAGCCACAGGTACTGCAGATGTTGCATTACTTACCCACAAGCTTTTAAACCCCAATAAAATTATTGGGATAGATATTAGTGAAGGGATGTTGGCTTTTGGGCGTAAAAAAATTTTACAACAAGGGCTTCAAGAAAAAATTGAATTACTAGCTGGCGATAGTGAAAACATTTCTTTTAATGACAACACTTTTGATGCAGTAACGGTAGCTTTTGGGGTAAGAAATTTTCAAGACTTGGATAAAGGGCTAAAAGATATGCTTCGTGTTTTAAAACCAGGGGGTAAATTGGTTATTTTAGAATTTTCTAAACCCAAGCAACATGCATTTAAAGGCATCTATAAATTGTACATGAACAGCATTGCCCCAAGTTTTGGCAAAATGTTTGCAAAAAATAAGGAAGCTTACCAGTATCTTAACGGCTCCATTCAGGCTTTTCCTGAAGGTCAATCACTTTTAAATATAATGCATGAAGCAGGCTTTACTAAAACTTATTTAAAAACACTTACTCTAGGAATATGTACCATTTACTGCGGAAGCAAATAGTTTTAATAGTCATAGTTTTTTTTGTTTGTAATGTTAGTCAAGCACAATACAAACAATTAAATCGTGCCGATCATGATGAGGTACCCTATTATTTCGGAATAACCTTGGCTTATAATAATAGCTACATGGCTGCAACGAAACATCCAAAATTTATTACCGACGACAGTATCAGCTCGGTTCAACCAGGTGCTAGTGGTGGTATAGCATTGGGTTTATTGGCTACAGTAAAATTAAATTATTGTTGGGAGTTTAGATTTAACCCACAATTAATTATTGGGGGTACAAAAAACTTTGTTTATCAAACCAATTATCCAGTTAGAGAAGAGAAAAAAATATTACAATCAACTATTGTTAGTTTTCCATTTCAATTTAAATTAAACTCCGATAGATTAAATAATTTTAGAACTTATGTTTTAATGGGCGTTAAATATGATATGGATTTGGCCAGTACTTCGGCAGCTAGAAATGCTGAAGATTTAGTAAAACTTAAGAAAAATGATTTTGCTATCGAGGCTGGTATTGGCTTTAATTTCTTTTTGCCATTTGTTACATTTAGCCCCGAATTAAAGTTTAGCTATGGGTTAACAAATGTTCATAGCCGAGATGCAGCTTTAAAATACTCCAGTGTTTTTGACAGAATTCAATCTCGAATGATCACTTTATCTATACATTTAGAGGATTAAACTTAACACAATTATTTAATAAAATTTTATGAACGATTTAATCGAAAAATTAGGTACAGAAGCAGGTTTAACACCAGCACAAGCAGCCAAAGCAATAGAAACAATTGCTAATTTTGTAAAAGAAAAGTTCCCTATGTTAGGTGGAGCTGTTGACAACATTTTTAGTTCTGGTTCTACTGAATAATTTGTTACTAGCTTTTTAAAGAGTACAACTGTTTTCCTGCTTTTTTTGCAGGTAAATAAGCTGCTATAATTGCAATAATAATAATGGTTGAAATTACTAAAACAAAATCTGGTTGTTGCATTTTTACTGGATAGTAATCAACAACAAAACTGCCTGTACCCAATTTTAGTAAATGATATTTTGATTGCAACCAACAAATAATTGTGGCAGCAAAAACTCCAATTATTCCACCTACCCCTGCTAAAATAAAACCATTCAAAACAAAAATATTTTGAATCTTTTTATTATTTGCACCCATAGCTTTTAGTATAGCAATATCTTTTTGTTTTTCTAAAACCAACATGGTTAAAGCACCAATCATATTAAAAGCTGCAACTACAAGTATCAAAGAAAGTATGGCATAAATTATCCATTTCTCCATTTTCATAATCATGTAAAGGCTTTCATTTTGTTGGTACCTCGTTTTAATTATATAATTAATGCCTAAATTTTTTTGAAGTTCTTCTGTAATTTTCGATGCATTTTTATCATTCGTTGCAGTTAATTTAAGTTCAATGTACGAGTATTGGTTTTCGCCCATATCTAGCATAAATTTCATAAATGCCATATTGGTAAAAATGTATTTGTTATCAAACTCTTGTTGTATTAAAAATGTACCACTAGCATTTACATTAAACGAATTAAAAGCATCGTTTAAGTTATTAAAGTTAGTGGCCTTTTTATTGGGTAAATAGAGTGTTGCCGCTTCTAAATTCTGTTCAATAAAAATAGCAGTGGCGTTTTCTATTCCTGCCCCCATAATTATCAATGGTTCGTTAACAGATCCTGTATTATAATTACCTCTAATAATATGTTTGTTTATATTACTAACATCGGTAAATCTTTCATCAACGCCTTTTGCAATTACGGTTGTTTGGTTAGCTCCATTTTTTAGGAGTGCTTTTTCTTCGGCAATTAAACTATAATTTACAACACCAGTTGTTTGTTTTAATTTCTCAATTTGTTCGGGCGTAAAATTTAGAACTTTTCCTTTTGCTGGTAATATTTTGGCATCAGCATAAAAATCGCTGTATAATCCTTTTACTAAATCTTCAAAACCATTAAAAACACTTAAAACTACAATTAATGCAGCTGTGCCCACCGCTATGGCAATTACACTTATCCATGAGATTACATTAATGGCATTGGTACTTTTTTTCGACTTAAAATATCGCCATGCAAAGAGGAGGTTCAATTAGTTGATTTGTTAATTGGTGTATTAGTTAATTGGTTAATTAGATAATTGGCTTTGTAGGTAATCGGCTAAATTTTTACTCGATAAACTTAGTAAACTTAGTAAACTCACTAAACTTTATCAACTTTATATACCCTATATACCTGCTATCTCTACTCACCCCTTTTCTTATCTTCTTCAATTTTATTAAATACCTGTTCCATTTTAAAAACATAATCTAAAGTGTCGTCTAAGAAGAAGTGAAGCACAGGTATACGGCGAAGTTGAGTTTTAACTCTATCGGCCAATACTTTTTTAATTTCCCAAGATTTTGCATCAATTTTTTTCATGGCACTTTCTATATTGGGTACTTGAAAAAAGCTGATGTATATTCTTGCTTCTAATAAATCTGGGGTTACTTTAACAGATGCTATAGACACCATTCCTCCATCTATCATCGTGATGCCTAGTTTTCTAAATATTTCATTTAATTCGTCTTGCAATACTGCTGCAACTTGTTTTTGACGCTTACCTTCCACCATATCTTGCTTATTTTATAGAGGTAAAAGTAGTTATTTTCAATTTTAATGAAGGGTTAATATTGAAAAATAGAAATGGTACAGGTCTTACCCGCTATAAAGTTTAAACTAAGTTGGGTAATTTAAGTTGCTTCTTCAGTATCAAATCTATCCACTTTTTGTATTCCATTTAACTCTTTTAATCGGCTAACCAACTCTTCTAATTCTTCTTTATCGTGAACAAATACTTTTATGGTTCCCTCAAAAATTCCATTTCCGCTTTCAATGGTTAAACCAGCAATATTTATTTTTAAATCACCACTAATGATATTGGTTATTTTATGAATTACTCCAACATCGTCCATACCAATTATTTTTAGCCCAGTTAAAAACGAAATTTCTTTATTTTTTGCCCATTTTGTTTTTACAACTCTGTGCCCATAGTTGGCCAATAATTGAGTTGCATTAGGGCAGCTGGTTCTGTGTATTATTAACCCTTTACCTGTACTTACAAAGCCAAAAACAACATCCCCAGGTATTGGGTTACAACATTTTGCAAGTGAGTATTGAATTTTATCGCTGCTTTCGCCAAATATTATTAACTCACTATCTTTTTTATTGTAATTTTTTTGTGGGCTAATCTCTACAGGCAGATCTGTAATAATTACTTTTGGTTTTGGATGTTCTAATTTATCGCCCAATACATTAAAGTCTTTTAACTCTTTTAAGTCAATGCTTTTTGTGGCAATTTTAAAGAATAAATCTAAATGTGAATTTAGTTTATAAAACTGTGCTACTTCATCAATATTGCCATTACTATACGAAGCACCCAAACCTTCAATTTTTTTCTGTAAAACATATTTACCATCATCAGCAATTTTTCTTTTCTCTTCTTTTAAAGCGTCTTTTATTTTGCTTTTTGCTTTAGCTGTAACAACAATACTTAGCCAATCTTCGGTTGGTTTTTGTTTGTTGCTGGTAATAATTTCTATTTGGTCGCCACTTCTAAGTTTATGCGAAATGGGCACTAGTTTATGATGCACTTTTGCCCCAATACATTTGCTACCTATTGCACTGTGAATAGCAAATGCAAAGTCTAATGCTGTGCTTCCGGTAGGTAACATTTTTACTTCGCCTTTGGGTGTATACACATAAATTTCTTCTGCAAGAAATGATGTTTTAAAATCTTGTAAAAAATTTACACTATCGGTATCATCATGCGATAAAACCTCTCTAATTTGGCCAAACCACTTATCAAATCTATCTTCTTCTGTGTTGCCTTCTTTATATTTAAAATGTGCCGCTAATCCTTTTTCAGCAATTTCATTCATACGCTTTGTACGTATTTGAATTTCGACCCACTTGCCTTGTGTGCCCATTACTGTTGTGTGCAAAGCTTCGTAACCATTACTTTTTGGATTGCTTAACCAATCCCTTAATCTTTCAGGACTTGGGTTATACTCATCAGTTATAATGCTGTATACTTTCCAACATTCTTCTTTTTCTTTATCGGGTGCAGAATTTAAAATAATTCTAATAGCAAATAAATCATATACTTCATCGAAGCTTACACCTTTCTTTTTTATTTTATTCCAAATAGAGTGAATACTTTTTGGTCGGCCATAAATTTCAAAATCAAAATTGTTACTGGTTAATTTTTCTTTAATAGGTCTAATAAATTCATTTATATAACGGCTCCTTTCTCTTTTTGTTTCAGCCAATCTTTTGGCAATATCTTTATACGCATCTGGCTCCATGTACTTCATGGATAAATCTTCTAACTCGGTTTTAATATTATATAAACCCATTCTATGAGCTAAAGGAGCATACACCCAAACAGTTTCGCTGGCAATTTTTAATTGCTTCTCTTTTTTCATAAAATCTAGGGTACGCATATTGTGTAACCTATCAGCTAACTTAATTAATATTACTCTTGGGTCATCGGTAAGGGTTAATAGAATTTTTTTAAAATTTTCAGCTTGTTGCGATGTGTTGGTATCAATTACATTCGATATTTTGGTAAGTCCATCTACAATTTTAGCAATTTCATTTCCAAATTCGCTTTGAACATCCTCTAAAGTAATATCAGTATCTTCAACTGTATCGTGCAATAAAGCACAAATAGTACTTCGTACACCCAAACCAATTTCTTCTACACAAATCATTGCAACAGCAAGGGGGTGTAAAATATAAGGTTCACCACTTTTTCTTCGCATGGTTTTATGAGCGTTCACACTCATTTCAAATGCTATACGAACCAATTGTTTGTCTTCTTTTTTTAATTTGGGGCGTAGTGCTTTAAGTAGGCTTCTGTAATGCCTAAGAATTTCTTTTTTCTCCTGCTCTTCATTCAAATTATATTTTGCAATTGGCAGATCTGCTGTATTGTATGGCTCATGCAACATAGGTTACGAATATATGCAATTATTGATTGTTTTTTTGTATAACTCAATTGGTTGTTATGGAAATTGAAATTGTTTTAATTGTATTATTTTCTGATGTCTTACATCTTACATTTGCAGCCTATTATGAGCAATGTAGTTAAGAAAAAAGTATTTAATTTTTCCTTATTAAAAAGGGTTTTTGCTTTTGTTGCACCATATAAACAACTTTTCTATGTAAGTTTAGTATTGGCAATACTAATGGCATTGTTGGCACCCATTCGTCCATTCTTAATTCAATTAACCATTAATAAAGCTACTGGAAAAGCTGTAGATGCTCCTAAATGGTTAGAATTTATTTTGTTCAATCAAGACATCAGTCAACCAGTACAATTTATTCTTTGGATTACCATTTTTCAAATAATATTTATTGTTGTTGAATCTGCTATACGATTCTCTTTTTCTTTTATAACCGCTTTGTTAGGTCAAAATGTGGTAAAAGATATGAGAGTAACAGTATTTAAAAAAGTAATGAATTTAAAATTAAGACAGTTCGATACTACTCCAATTGGTACTTTAACAACCAGAACAATAAATGATATAGAAAGCATCAATGATATTTTTAGCGATGGTTTAATACCCATCATTTCAGATTTATTGGTTATTGTAGTTACATTAACCACTATGTTATGGCTAGATTGGCAATTAACATTAATTGCATTAATTCCTTTTCCGTTTTTAATTATAGCTACCTATTATTTTAAGGAAAGTGTAAATGCCAGTTTCATACGAGTAAGAAATGCAGTAGCAAGCTTAAATACATTTGTACAAGAGCATATTACTGGTATGGCAGTGGTGCAAGCATTTGCAGCAGAAAAAAGAGAGTTTAATAAATTTAAAAATATTAATAAGGAACATAGAAGTGCAAATGTAAAAGCCATTTTTGCTTACAGTATTTTTTTTCCTATTGTAGAATTGGTTTTGGCAATAAGCACTGGCTTGGCTGTTTGGTGGATTGCTGATAAGCAATTACAACCTGGTTTATTGGTTGCATTTATTTTGTATTTAAACCAAATTTTTAGGCCATTAAGGGTTATTGCCGATAAGTTTAATGTGCTGCAAATGGGTATGATTGCTGCAGAAAGGGTCTTTAAAGTATTGGATAATGACGATGTGGAAGATTCTCCAAAAATTCTTGAGACAAAACAAATCGAAATTTTTAAAGGAGATATTAAATTTGAGCAGGTTTCATTTGCCTATATTCAAAATAACTTTGTTTTAAAAAATATTTCCTTTCATGTAAATGCCGGAGAAACTGTTGCTCTTGTTGGGCACACAGGCAGTGGAAAAACTTCTATCATTAGTATCTTAAATAAATTGTACAACGTGCAACAAGGAGAAATACTGATAGATGATATAAATATTAATCAATATGGCAATGATGTACTGAGAAAAAATATTGGTGTGGTACTTCAAGATGTATTTTTATTTTCAGGATCGGTTTTAGACAATATTACCTTAAGAGATGATTCTATAACCAAGGAACAGGTTATTGAGGCTGCCAAAATGATTGATGTACATGATTTTATTATGAAATTACCGGGTAATTATGATTTTCATGTAATGGAAAGAGGTAATACCTTAAGTTTAGGTCAACGCCAACTAATATCCTTTATAAGAGCAATTTTATACAAACCCTCTATCTTAATATTAGATGAAGCAACCTCATCTATCGATACAGAAAGTGAGCTGCTAATTCAAAAAGCAATCGATGCTTTAATTAAAGGAAGAACATCCATCATCATTGCCCATAGACTAAGTACCATTAAAAAAGCAAATAAAATAATCGTTTTAGATAAAGGGGTAATAAAAGAAATGGGCAATCACAATGAACTGATCGAAAAAAATGGCTTTTATGCACAACTTTATACGAGGCAATTTGCCAAAGAACTGGTTGTAAATCAATAGAGAGCAATAGTTTTGGTAGTTGGTGCATCCTTTTTTCTTATAATTGCATCTAAATAGTTCAATTACAATTCCATATAAAATGAAAGCAACTTTTATATTGTTGCTTAGTGTTTTACTCATTCATAAAACAGCTAGCAGCCAACAACCTGCTGGTGTTTATTTATCGTTTAACCCACTTGCAATCTTAGAGCCACAAGCCACTTATGGTTTGGGTTTGGGTTATCGTTTTGATCAAAACATGGAAGTTTTTACAGAATATTCCATTTTAAAACCTGGACTATTTACTGGAGAAGGCAAGTTTACCAACATAAAAGGCTACAGATCAATCACACAATTTAAATATACCATCAGTAGTAATGAATATACTAAGAGCAAAACTTTTATTGGCATGGAGTATAGGTTGAGAAAATATACCTACGAAGATCAAGCCAATTTTACCAATAAATCTACTGGAGCAACAATTAAAGAATACAATTTTATTAATACAACAACAGCTCATGGTTTTGGGGGATTTATTGGAAAACAATGGGATTTGGGCGAAGAAAGCCGTTGGTGTTTAGAGGCTTTTATAGGTGTAGGGTTAAGATACAAAATGATTGACAGAAATCCAGTGCCATCGAATAGTTTTATTGTTCCCGTTGCTGCTGGCTTTGCAGAAACGCCCAATTATGTCGATAATCATACCACTCTTTATGTACCTGGTGGTATTAGAATTATGGTTCGTTTATAGACTACATTTGTATTTTACAATAAATTCAACTAAAGTTTTCTAAGTTTTGTAAATTGCAGTTCAAAATGTTGAACAATGCAAAATCAAGTTGATCAATCATCCTTAAAAAATTTTTCTGAAAAAGAAGTGGATGCTTTTTACGAAAAAGCGGAAATGGATTTATTGAGAGATGCGTTGAAAAAAACGGATACTGAACGATTTTTGATGATGACCAAGCTAATGAAAATGAATATTATGCTTAAGAATGCAAAAGTTACGCATAAGCCTTATACTCTTTCTAAATAGAGTTTTATATGGATATTTTTGATGAAGAATTGGTTGCTTTTTGGACTGCACTGCGTTCATTTAATGTAAAGTACATAATGGTAGGAGGAGTTGCTGCTAATCTACATGGATATATTAGAAGTACAGATGATATTGATGTTTGGATAGAAGACACATTAGAGAATAGAAGCAATTTTAGAAAAGCATTTAAAACATATTCAGGAGTTGATTATTTTATGTTTGAAAGAATGCAAATTGTTCCGGGTTGGACAAGCTTAAACTTAAATAATGGATACAAATTAGATTTAATGACAGGAATGAAAGGATTGGAAGACTTTTCGTTTGATGAATGTTTTTCAATGGTAACAGAGGCTGAAATTCTTAATTTGAGCGTTCCTTTCCTACACATCAATCACTTAATAGCCAATAAAAAAGCAGTGAATCGCCCTAAAGATCAATTGGATATCATTTACTTAGAAAAAATCAAGAAACTTAGAGAAGAAGAGGGGTTGTAGCCTCAAAAAAATTCTCAAAATTCCAAATTTCAAATCCCCTTATTTAGGCTTCAACTCCTTATCTTTGCCGCAAATTTAGAGATTGATATGGTGTTAAGAAGCTTGAAATCATTGCTGGTATTGGCTTTTAGCCTTTTTACTATTCTTTTTTCAACAACATTGTTTGCAAATGATGTTCCAGAAAATCATGGTACAGAAAAGAGTGCTGTTAAACATGAACAAAAAGAAGGTGAATTTAATGTTACCGAAACAATTTTAGAACATATTAAGGACGATCACAGTTGGCATTTATGGGGTCATACCTCATTGCCATTGCCTGTAATTATTTATTCTGATAAAGGCATAGAATTCTTCTCCTCTAAAAACTTGGTAGATGAACATCACCAACCTAAAACACACTTAGGCAATTATAACTACAAATTGTTTGAAGGGAAACTAAAAGTGGCTAATGAAGATGGTACCTTAAATGAAGAATTAACCAAAAAAGTTTGGGACTTTTCTATCACCAAAAATGTAGCATCACTATTTGTATCAGTTTTAATTATTTTACTAATATTTATACCAGTTGGTGCTGCATACAAAAAAAGAGGTATTACAACTGCTCCAAAGGGGTTACAATCTTTTATGGAGCCAATTGTGTTGTTTGTAAGAGATGAGGTTGCGAAGCCAAATATTGGTCATAAATATGCTAAGTTTATGCCATTATTATTAACCATTTTCTTTTTGATTTTAATTAATAATTTTTTAGGCTTAGTTCCAATTTTTCCTGGTGGGGCCAACGTAAGTGGAAATATAGCTTTTACCATGACCCTAGCGGTGATCGTTTTTATTGTAGTAAATCTAAATGCCAATAAAAGTTATTGGGAGCACATTTTTTGGATGCCAGGTATGCACTGGAGCATGAAGCTATTTTTAGCCCCAATTGAGTTAATTGGCGTTTTTACAAAGCCTATTTCTTTAATGATTCGTTTGTTTGCAAACATTACTGCAGGCCACATTTTAGTACTAAGTTTAATTTGTTTAATATTTATATTTAAAACAGTGTTTGCATCGTTAATTGCTGTTCCTTTTGCTGTATTTATTGGGTTAATTGAGTTATTGGTAGCTTTTTTACAAGCGTACATTTTTACTATGTTAACTGCAATGTATTTGGGTATGGCAACAGAGGAACATCATCATGCAGAAGATGCACATCATTAATAATTTTTTCATTCACAATTAAAACGTAACAAAATGGTATTAGCTGAAATCGTTGGAAGTGTTGCCGCAATTGGAGCAGGTTTAGCAGCAATTGGTGCTGGTATTGGCATTGGCCAAATTGGTAAAGGTGCTGTAGAAGGTATTGCTCGTCAACCAGAAGCCGCTAACGACATTCGTGCAAACATGATTGTTGCTGCTGCATTCGTAGAGGCAGTTGCTTTGTTTGCAGTGGTTGTTGCCTTATTAGGTAATGGTTAATCCACAAACACATTTGTATAGGCTTTAGCATAGGGCGAAGAGCCTATACATCTTTATTCTGCCTGTAAATGGCGAAAGAACATTCTTATTATAGTTGAATAAATACAGCATATGTTATTAGAAATAAATCCTTTAGTATTACCAGATATTGGTTTGGTATTTTGGAACTTGATTGCTTTTATTATTTTAATATTTGTGTTAGCCAAGTTAGCTTGGAAACCAATGTTAAAAGGTATTAGCGAAAGAGAGCAAGGTATTGAAGATGCCTTACGCAAAGCCGATAAAATGAAAGCCGAAATGGCAACTATGCAAGGCGAAACCGAAGCGTTAATGCAAAAAGCCAGAGAAGAACGTGGTATTTTAATTAAAGAGGCAAAAGAACAAAGTGGTAAAATGGTGGCCGATGCTAAAGAAAAGGCAAAAGCCGAGTACGACAGAATTTTAGCTGACGCTCAATTAGCTATTACTCAACAAAAAAATGCAGCACTAATCGATGTAAAAAATCAAGTGGGTGCATTGGTAATTGAAGTAAGCGAAAAAATACTTAGAAGAGAATTAAGTAATAAACCAGAGCAAGAAAAATATATTGCTGAATTAGCTGAAGGAGTGAAATTAAATTAGTTTAAAGTTTAAAAAGTTTAAGGTACAAAGTTTATTTACTTTATACAACCTTAAACCTTAAACCTTGAACCCTAAACCGTTTAGTATGCAAAATCCACGTTTAGCAAATAGATACGCAAAAAGTTTAATTGATTTATCTACAGAAAAAAATCAATTAGAAGTTGTGTACTCCGATATGAAATTGATGCAAACCATTTGTATGGGTAACAGAGATTTTGTAAACCTTTTAAAAAGCCCAATTATTAAGGCCGATAAAAAGGCAAATATCATTAATGCTGTTACAGAAGGTAAGGTAAGTGCTATAACTAAATTGTTCAATCAATTATTGGTTACAAAAGGAAGAGAGAGTGAACTGCCAGAAATTGCTGAAGCATTTATAGATCAATACAACGCCATTAAAGGCATTCATAAAGTTACTTTAACTACTGCTACAGCAGTTAGTGATGAATTGAAACAAAATATTGAGCAAAAAGTAAAAGCAGCTCAAAACATTGGTACTATTGAATTAACAACAAAGGTTGATGAAAGCTTAATTGGTGGTTTTGTTTTAGAGTTTAATAATAACTTAGTAGATGCCAGCATTGCTAGAGATTTACGAGATGTTAAAAAGCAGTTTGATAAGAATATATATGTTGCTGAGATGAGATAGGTGCAAGGTAAAGGGTAGAAGATGTAGGGTAGAAGGGGAAGGGCAAGAGGAATTTGGAATTAGGGGTTTGGTTTACTAGCGAATTACGACTCACGATTCACGTTTTGATGATAGAAGAACAGAACCCTGAAAGGAGCGTCGCCGTCTAACAGTTGAATATTGTACAGGCGTTGGTTAAAAAAAATTGATTTTAGTTTATATAATAATTATAATTCTAGTATATGGTAAACATTAAGCCAGATGAGATATCTGCAATATTGAGGGAGCAATTAAGCAATTTTAATGCTCATGCCGATTTAGAAGAAGTTGGTACCGTTTTACAAGTGGGCGATGGTATTGCTCGTGTATATGGTTTAAACAACGTAAGCAGTGGAGAATTAGTAGAATTCGAAAATGGCGTACGTGCAATTGCATTGAATTTGGAAGAAGACAATGTGGGTGTAGTTTTAATGGGCGAAAGTGGCTCAATTAAAGAAGGTGCTAAAGTTCGTAGAACAGGCCAAATTGCATCTATAAAAGTTGGTGAAGGGGTTGTGGGTCGTGTAATTAACACCCTTGGCGAACCAATAGATGGCAAAGGTCCAATTACTGGCGAATTATATGAAATGCCTCTAGAGCGTAAAGCTCCTGGAGTTATTTATCGTGAGCCTGTTAAAGAACCATTGCAAACTGGTATTAAAGCCATCGATGCAATGATACCAATTGGTCGTGGTCAAAGAGAGCTAATTATTGGCGACCGTCAAACTGGTAAAACTGCAATTGCGGTAGATACCATTATAAACCAAAAGGAATTTTATGCTGCCGGCAAACCTGTATTTTGTATATATGTTGCCATTGGTCAAAAAGCCAGCACTGTTGCTGGGGTAATGAAAACCTTGAACGATAATGGTGCAATGGCATACACAACTATTGTTTGTGCTAGTGCTTCAGATCCAGCCCCTCAACAATTCTATGCTCCTTTCTCTGGTGCTGCAATTGGTGAGTTTTTTAGAGATACTGGCCGTCCTGCATTAATTATTTTCGACGATTTATCTAAGCAAGCTGTTGCTTACCGTGAGGTGAGTTTGTTGTTACGTCGTCCTCCAGGTCGTGAGGCTTACCCAGGAGATGTATTTTATTTACACAGCCGTTTACTAGAAAGAGCAGCTAAAGTTATTGCAAACGACGAAGTTGCTAAAAACATGAACGATTTACCAGCAAGTATTAAGCATTTGGTAAAAGGTGGTGGTAGTTTAACTGCATTGCCCATTATTGAAACGCAAGCTGGAGACGTATCTGCATACATTCCTACCAACGTAATTTCTATTACAGATGGACAAATTTTCTTAGAAGGTAACTTATTTAATGCTGGTATTCGTCCAGCGATTAACGTAGGTATTTCTGTTAGTCGTGTGGGTGGTAATGCACAGATTAAATCTATGAAAAAAGTAGCTGGTACGTTAAAATTAGACCAGGCTTTATACCGTGAGTTAGAAGCATTTTCTAAATTTGGTGGCGACTTAGATGCTGCAACTAAAAACGTAATTGATAAAGGTGCACGTAACGTAGAAATTTTGAAGCAAGGTCAATATTCTCCAATGAGTGTAGAAAAGCAAGTTGCCATTATTTATTTAGGTACACAAGGTTTATTACGTGAAGTGGCTGTTAAAAATGTGAAAGCATTTGAAGAACATTTTTTAACCGAAATGGAAAACAAAATGCCAGATATTTTAGCAGAATTTAAAAAAGGTGTATTAAATGATGATAGCATTTCTAAAATGGTTGATATGGCAAAAGGAATAGCTGCTCAATACAAATAATTTGTTTTTTATAATAGAATTAAAGGGTTTTGCAAAATTGCAAAACCCTTTTTTATTTGAGTGATTTACAAAAGTGATATGCTTTTCAAAAGCATACTACTCTATAGTGAAAAATATAATAAATGGCATTACATTCGCCAAGCATAAAATCTTTCGATTTTTCGTTGCGTTCGTACTATTCTATTACTTGTTTTTGAACAACGTTGCGATCGTTGCGTGAAAAATTATGATCTTTCTATAAACGTTTATCACAACTATGGATTCAATTATTCAAGGCATACAAGATGTATATTTCAACTGGAAAAATGAAGCTCCACTTCGTGTTGAAAAATTACCGCAAAGTGGCAGCGATAGAATTTATTTTAGACTATTCACTGCACAAGAAACCTTCATTGCAACGTATAATTTAAATGTTCAAGAAAATAAAACTTTTGTTATTTTTTCAAAACATTTTTATGCAAAGCAGTTGCCAGTGCCAGAAGTGTATTGCCTAAACGATGAGCAAACCATTTACATACAAAAAGATTTGGGTTCGGAAAGTTTATTGAATAAGCTGGAACAAAATGGCCATCATGACTATGTGTATGAATTATTTAAAAAAAGTTTACAAGCACTAGCAGCTATTCAAATTAAAGGAGATAATGGTTTAAATTACGACGTATGCCTTACTGCAAAAGAGTTTGGTAAACAAGCCATCTTAAGTGATTTGTTATATTTTAAATATTATTTTCTAGATACATTGAAATTACCTTACGATAAACAGGCCATGATGCAAGACTTTGATGCATTAAGTACCTATTTAACATTTACAGAGCATAAGTACTTTATGTTTCGTGATTTTCAAAGTAGAAATATTATTGTGAAAAACGATGAGGTATATTTTATAGATTATCAAGGTGGAATGAAAGGTGCTTTGCAATATGATGTGGCATCTTTATTATGGCAAGCCAAAGCAGAATTAAGTGAACAATGGAAAGATGATTTATTAGAATTTTATATAGGTGAGGTCGAAAAAATATTAGATACAAGTATCGATAAAAACACATTTATTAGTCAGTACAATGGTTATGTATTAATTAGGCTATTACAAGTAATGGGTGCATACGGATTTAGAGGTTTATTTGAACGAAAAGCCCATTTTTTAGCTAGCATTCCATTAGGGTTAGCCAACTTAAAATTCTTTGTAGAAAATAAAAGAATTGGCATCAGTACACCCGAATTCGATCGAGTACTCAAATTAGTGGCAAGTGATGCTATGATTGAAAAATTTACACCACAACAAGCAACTGAAGCAACACCATTGTCTATCATTATCAATAGTTTTAGTTATAAAAAAAGCATTCCTGTTGATGATAGTGAAAACGGTGGGGGTTTTGTTTTCGATATGAGAGGCATACTCAATCCAGGAAGATTTGATGAGTACAAAACATTATCTGGAAAGGACAAAACAGTGCAAGACTTTTTGGAGCAACGCACCAAAATGAATGAATTTTTAAACAGCGTTTGGGACTTAATTGATATAAATATTGAAGATTATTTGCAACGAGGCTTTAGTAATTTAATGATCAATTTTGGTTGCACTGGTGGCCAACACAGAAGTGTTTTTGCTGCAGAACAAACAGCCAGACATTTAAGAAATAAGTACAAATTAAAAGTACAATTGAACCACACAAATGAAGCTAATTGGCGAAGAGTTTTATAGTTTTTTAGTTTTGGGATGATATGGTTGTTTAGTTTGTAGTTATATAGTTTTTAGTTCTTTAGTTTGGAGTAATATAGCTTTTAGTTTGTTACGTTATTAGTTTTTAAATTTTTTATCATGCAATTGAACGAGGAACATAATCCCCCTTTAGGGGTTAGGGGTATGATTTTTGCAGCAGGCTTAGGTACTAGGTTAAAGCCTTGGACAGATCATCATCCTAAAGCATTGGCTGTTGTAAATGGCAAAAGTTTATTGCAACGAAATATAGAATATTTGCAAGCGTTTGGTATCACAGATGTGATTGTTAATGTGCATCATTTTGCCAATCAAATTATCGAAGCTATTCATGTAAATAATGGTTGGGGAAGCAACATTACAATAAGCGATGAAACCAATGAAGTTTTAGAAACGGGTGGTGGTTTAAAAAAAGCAGCATGGTTTTTTGAAGAGCCACAAGATTTTGTGGTGATGAATGTAGATATGTTAACAGATTTTGATTTGGGTAAAATGATCAATCAACATCAGCAAACAAAAGCGTTGGCAACACTAGCAGTTACTCAACGACCAACTTCTAGATACTTTTTATTTAATGCCAACAATCGTTTATGTGGTTGGAGAAATAAAAATACTGGTGAAGAAAAAATATCGATGGGCGAAACTAATTTAACAGAAAAAGCATTTAGTGGCATTCATATAATTAACGCTGGTATTTTTAATTTAATAAAACAAGAGGGCAAATTTTCTATGGTAGATGTGTATTTAACTTTAGCAGCAATACACCCAATTTATTGCTACGATCATAGTGGCAGTAAATTATTAGATGTTGGTAAACCTGAGAGTATTATAAAGGCGGAAGGGCTTTTTGTGTAATTGTTTATTGAACCACACAGGCATATAGAAACATAGGTGGAAACTACCTGCGGTAGTTTGGTTTTTTTTCACGGCCTACAAAAGCTTCAAATCATTTCAATAATTGTTTAAAATACTCAAAGAAAAAGCTTAGCGTACTTTGTATCCTTAGTTGCTTTGCGTGAAATATTTACCAAAGCGATTACACTTTCACATAAATCTTTTTCTTATCCATCCAATAAACAATTAACCAATAAAAGGCAATAATGGTTAAGGCATATACCAATGAACCAACACGTAAATCGTTGGTAATATTTTTACACACATGCTCATAAAACCAACTAAAGGCCGATAAATAAACAGGCTTGCCTTTTGCATCTAAATGATCGTTAATTCTAAACAAAGCAACCAGTCTGGGTAAAAAGCCACTTAAAACAAAAATAAAAAGTGGGTTCTTGCCAAACACATCAAAAAACTTACTCCAAGTACCTTTAATTTCTCTAAATTCTATTAAATAAATTAGTGTAGCAATGGTTATAGTTGCAAGCCCAGTTGTATAAATGGTGTAACTGCTCGTCCATATTTTTT
>JANOZK010000075.1:0-5719 GCA_031429335.1 Chitinophagaceae bacterium
TCCAATTTCAAAACGAGCTTCCCCTTGGCTAGCAAGATCAGAATTGGTACTAAATTCATAACTCATACCAGATTCGATGTTTATTTCTTTGTTCAAATATTTATCAATTAAGTACAAGTTTACGCCTTCATCAATTTTTACCTCACTTGCCTTTAAAGTAAAAGTCCTAGCCTGATTACTTTGTAAACCCAACAATATCGTTTCACCTATTGCTATTTTTCTGTAATCTAAACTTAAGCGATTGTTGTCATTTGTAATTGAATAAAAATTAACATCCGAATTTATCATTTTAGCACCATCTATAAACTCTTTTTCAGCTTTGTAGGTATTTCCTAAACTAATGTTCAATTCATCCCAAAACATATTTGCACCCTCTAATCTAAACTTTATATAATCATCTAGATGGCTTGTTCTAAACAAATTATCGGTAGGTGTAGTTGCTTTTGCTGCTTCTGGAAAAGTAATAGATGATGCACTACCGACAGTTGCCACCTCTGCTACAAAAGCCCCACCTAAAGGTAAAATATAACTACTGTTAAATGGTTTAGCAGCCGAGTAACCACCTCGGTTTCCTATGCTTGCATCGAACACCCAAAAATTGGCTCCCATGTTGCTTCTAGAAGTTGTTAAGCTCAAATCTACAGGCGATGGTAATGGGTTACCCAATACATTAAACCCTTTGGCATTTGCTGCATTAGAGGTTAAATTAACTGTAACTGGACCAACATTTACTGCCCCAGCAATTGAAGCAGTAGCTGGGTTTACTGTGTAATCTGCATTGGAAGTTAACCCTTGTGTTTGATCGCCTCTAAATAAAAATCTAACACCTTGGCCTACACCCCAAGCATTGGTAGTTAAGCCATCGGTATGGGTAAAAGCTTGCCAACCAGCATCGGCTGCAGCTGCACCACCTGAACCTATGGTTGTATTGTCACCTGCTGTTAGTACTGTGGGGTTGTACCAAAATGCACTCGGATTATTTGTGGTACTTATTTGAAAACCATTTGTTGAACCACCGGACCCTGTAATAGAAAATTCTCCAGCACCGTTAATTTGGCTTAAACCAATGGATGTGCTAAAAGGATGAGCAATAAATCTGAAGCCTCTTTTACTATTGCCACTAACTGGAAAAGCTGAACCACCGCCATTCATAAAACGTTGAACATTCAAATTGCCTATAATACTGCCTGCAAGAATGGTTGGTACTCGAGCAGTATTTAATAACGAGGAAAGTAAAGTTACTCTGCCATTGGTGGTTAACGCACCAGCAGTTAACCTAAGTTCATTGATTATTTTTACACTATCCGAGGTTACAAGTGCATTAACAGAAATACCAGTTGAATTATTAATATTTAAAATACCAATTGTACCATTTCCAAAAATTCTTTGTGCAGCAGAACCATTTAAAATAATTCCATCATCGGTACAATTGATTGTACCATTATTGGTTAGGTTAGCAGTAAGGCTAATATTTGCACCAGCAGCCAAATTAATGTTACCATAATTGGTTAATGTGGCACAAGTATGGGTTGAAGCAAGATTGGGAAAATTTAAAGCCCCAGCAGGAACAAAAATATTTGTACCAGCAGTTGGTACAGTATTATTTCTCCAATTGGTGTTTACACCCCATGCCCCATTAGCTGCAGTGCTTCTCCAAACACCAGCAATCATTGTTGTAGCTTCATACGCACCAATGGTTGGTGCATTATCTCGGGTTGCCCCAGTAAAATCGTTAGGTACACTAGATAGTAAAGCACCAGGATACCCCAATGTTGGTAATAAATTGGTTGCACTAGTAAAGTTGGGATTTACATTGTAGCTTGCCCCATCTTGGCCAGAGTTTGTTTGCCACTGTGAGAGACTAGCATAATCCGTAGCATTAAAAAAGCCAACATTTCCAAGAGCATTGCCTCCAATTACAAATAAGATATTATTATCTGATGTAAAAGTACCAGTTGTACCTCCACGACGTATTGTATAAACTTTCATACTACTCTCATCCATAAAAACTGCATTATTCTTTGCTATCATTGTACCACTAGGAGCAGTTTCAGAAGTTGTAACAAAAGCAATTCCAGCAATGAATGATGTACCAAAAACAGTCATATTGGTTAAATCAGGGAAATAAATAGAATTGTTGTAAACGTTAGAAGTGCTTGATCCTATATGCCTAATGCCATAAAGTTTAACATTGGTTACAGCAGAGGTAGTTTGAAAACCTCGAATAATGTTATTGTAAATATTTACAATTTTGGGTGTTGAAAGTTGGTTATCTATAGCTATATTCCCAATGCTTGGACCAGCCGCCGCAGTATTTACAGTAGCAATTTTAGTAAATGTATTGTTGAAGATATTATAAGTACCTGCAGCTGTACTGCCAGATAATAGCAATATTGCAGCACCATTAAGTCCACTAGCTTGCTGATCTAAACTTATGGTGTTTCCAGAAATATTACCATCGTTAACATAATTAAAAAATATTGCACGAGATGCTCTAGAAAAAATAATATTCTCCTGAATCGTAAAATTTGTTATAGCAGTAGTTGGAGTTCCAGTAGAGATAGATGCTTGAATTGCTAAGCTGCCATTGCCACCAATACTATTTAGCGTATTATTTTGAATTGTTATATTATCTGGTGTAAAATTGGTAACTGCAAACCAATTAGTAACATTAATTGGTGCAGTACTACTTCCACTTGTACTATTATTAGTAATAATGCAATTCTTAACTGTTATGTTATTGTTATCGCCAAAGATTCTTATTACTGATTTCGTAGTTGCCATTGTTGCACTCTGAATAGTTAAATCTTTTGTTGTACCACCACTGGTATTAGATCCATCAATAGTTAAAAAATTAGTTGAGACAAGATTAGTGTTTAATTGTGTAGGGGAACCAATTGCAATACATCCATCAATTGATGCTCCTCCAATATTTGTTGTTAGCGTAAAACTCAAGGTACAAACAATCCCTGTGTAAGGTTTAAAAGTTATGGTGTTTGTGGCACTTGTACCAGTACAACCTAAAGCAGCATCTGTAGGCTCAGTATAGGTACCATTATTGGTAAAATAAAAAGTACAAGGGCCACTAACTCCATTGGTATTTAAGGCAGTTATTGCAGCAGCAAATGTTGCATAATTACCTGTTTCTGCTGGTACCACTCCTGATGCACCAATAGAATAAGTACCACTTAGTTGGGCAAAAGCATTTTGCGTTAAAAAAAGTAATAACAATGTTTTAATAATTGTAGCTTTCTTTTTCATACATTTTTTTTGGTGGGTTATATTAATATTTTATTGAACAATCACTTTCTCAATTTGTTTTTCACTTCCTGCAATCATTACCAAATTATACACCCCCTTAGACAAACTAGTAATTGGCAATATTTGAACACTGCCCATACTTGCAGTAATAGTACTTTTATACACCACTTGTCCAACAGAATTAATCAACTGCAAACTTGCATTGTTATTTACATTAACCGAAATTTTAATAGCTGAATTTGTAGGGTTATTTAGTACAATAAACAACTTATTTGATTTTTCAGTTTTTAATAAGATTGTATTTGAAAGTGATTGCTTTCCATCTTTATCAATCACTTTAACTCGGTAATAAACTGCTTTTGCACTAAAGTTATCTGTATAAGCATAACTAGCTCCAATATTCCACGAACCACGTGGCAAGAAAGCAGCACTTACATCGTAAAAAATTATACCATTTTCGCTTCTTTGTAATAACATTTCTTTGATGTTGGTTTCAGTCGATGTGGTCCAATTTAATTTATTAAAATTTCCATTGTTACTGCCAGTTAATAGCAATCCAGTTGCTGGCAAAACACTTGGGGTTAAGTAGCCTACAGCATTACACATTAAATTATTTCTGGCAGTGCTAGAAGTAATTGTTTCGAAAGGAAAAGCTAAATACAATAAATTATAACTGCCTTTAAAGCCAACTGCAGCTCCATCGGCTGTTCCACCTACATAATTTAAAGCGATGTTGCTTCCGCTATTTGCACTTAATCTATCCGGAAAATCTACATCATAATACCCATTGGTGCTGTTATCAAAAACACCAGTTTGAGCATCGAAGAAAGTGGTGGTTCCTGCAAAAGAATAACTGTTGGCATCGTCGCCCAAATAGTTGGCCTTTAAAAAGTTGTTATAAAAATCTAAATCAACATTTATAGATGCAGCCCTTCCTAAATCAAAACCAATTTCTGAACCAGAAACTAACAAATTACCGCCAGCATTTAAAAAAGCTTTGAGTAAAGATCGTTCAGTAATGTTTAAAGAATTATCGGTTGTGCCATCCTCACCTACAAACCAATCAACAGCACTGTAAGTTGCCAACAAAACTGAGCCATTAATAACTGCTTCATTTTGGCATCCATCAAATGCCATATTATTACAACTACTTAATGCTAGTGCATGTTCTACCATATAATCGTAACGGTTCATTCGATCTAAAAACATTCTTTTTACTGTGCCCAAAGCACTACTTTCTACCCTTGGTATTAATGCACTTGAGTCTATTCTATCAAAGCCATCAACAATTAAATAAGGTATATTGGTGCTACCAGCCATGGGTGTACGTGCAGCTACTACCCCACTTGCAAAAGATTCGCCACCAGCATTTGTAGCTGTAATTTTAAAAAAATAAGTTGTTTGGGCATTACCGGTAAATATGAAGTTGTTAGTAGTTGTTACTACCCCATCTTTAAAGCTTTTTCCATTGGTGCTAATATATATTTTATAACCAGTAGCTGCACTACCAAAAATGCCACCTGTAACAGGTACATTCCAAGTTAAATTAATGGTATTGTTGGCAGCATTTTTAGCAACTATGTGAGTAGGTTCTTCTGGTAGGTACACAAGAGGTACACCATCTCTATTATTAAAAAATTTTAATATGCCTTTGTAAATTGCCCTAGCTGAAAGCCTTCTAAATTCTGGTTGTTTTAAATCGGTGGCATCTTCAACTTTATCGTGAAAAGCTAATTCTATCAATGTTCCTGGCATGGTGTTTAGTTCTCTTATTTCACCAAAATTTGCTGTTTTTACACCTCTATCTGCCCATGTAGGTTTCCATCCTGCCCTAATATCTGCAACAATTTGATTATGAATAAAATCTCTTAAATTGGTGCTCCCTGCAGTAATTGTTGGTCTTCCACTACCTAAGCCATTGTAACTATAAGTTTCTGTACCTGTACCTCCACCACCATTTGTATGAAAGGATACATATACAGAATTATTCAACTCGGAACTGGTGCCTTTTGTGGCTTCATACTCAGCAAATTTTGGTCGTACACTTACGTCCTCGGTGCAAGTTGGATATTTTTGAAAAATGGCATATTGCCTTGCACTTTCATCAAACCTAGGTCGCCCACTAGCTGGTTGCCCAGTATTTAAACAGTCTAAACTTGTACCTATACCACCACCCAATCTAACTGCATCGGCAATAACCGCTTGGCCAACTTCTGCTGAGAAATTAGATTGAATAATTCTGTTATTACTTCCAGCTATAAAATAAAACTGACCAAGATATACCCACGTGTCACTATGTATTTCTTGATTTACTCTTACAGTTGACGTATCGCCACTATGTATAATAGTATAACGAACATCTGTTGGCCTATTGCTACCTGCTATACAACGAACAGAAACCCAATACAATCCACTTAGTGTTACATTAGGTACATAAATGGCTGTTGCAGTTTCTGTG
>JANOZK010000076.1:0-8386 GCA_031429335.1 Chitinophagaceae bacterium
ACTTTAAACAACGAGCAACAACAATTGGTTTGTATTCTCAGAGAAAATAATAGGAAAGAATTTTTAATAAATGACGAATTATACAAAAAGTTTTCGACACATATTGGCAATTATCCTTGTGTTATGATTTCCCCAGACGATGTAGAATTAGTAACTGGTAATAGCGAAGAAAGGAGAAAATTTTTAGACACCATTTTAGCTCAAATAAACAGTACGTATTTACAAAATTTAATACAATATAATAAGCTTTTACAACAACGAAATAGTTTATTAAAGCAAGCAAATGAACTAGGCAATTTAGATGAAGCTTTACTAGAAATTTTTAGCAAACAACTTACCGAAAAAGGCAACTATATTTTTACTGAACGAAAAATGTTTTGTACTGATTTTTTACCCTTGGTGATTGATTATTATAAAAAAATTGCCGATAAAACAGATGCGATTAAATTAAATTATGAAAGCAAATTAAACAACTACTCTTTTGATGATTTATTAAGCCATAGTTTGCAAAAAGATATTGCAGTACAACGAACAACCATAGGCATTCATAAGGATGATATTGGTATAAACATGAGTAACACAAACTTCAAAAATCAGGCATCGCAAGGGCAAAGAAAAAGTTTGCTATTTGCATTTAAGCTTGCCGAATGGCAAACTTTAAAAAACAATAAAGGCTTTGCCCCTATTTTATTGTTAGATGATGTTTTTGAAAAACTAGATGAAGTAAGAATGAACAACTTACTATTGTGGGTTTGCAAAGAGGAAGATGGCCAAATATTTATTACAGATACACACAAAGAAAGATTGGTACAAGCATTGCAAAATGCTCATCTAACATTTCAAATGATTGAGCTTGAATAATTGTACATACAATTATACTTTGTGCTTAATTATTGTTTTTACCCCAACCCCATTTTAAAAATGCCGGAAAAGCGTTGGCCCAAGTTGGTACATCGTGTTTGCCATCTTCTAATAAAACGTAATTAATATGTTCATCAGTATATCCTTTTGCTTTTAGCTCAACAATTAAATCTAACGCATCATCAATACTATCAATAATTCCATTCTTATTTCTATCGGCACTTTCATCTAAAGCACCACATTGTAAATAAAATTTTAGCCAAGGTTTAAAAATTCCATTTCTAATTTGTAGGTGCATTAATCTATCAATTTCATCATCATAACCATCCTCATAACTTTTTCTTCTCCACCATAAACTACCACTAAAAACACCTACTTTTTTAAATTCACTGGCATGGTTCCAAACAATATCTAAAGCACTTAAAGCACCTAAAGAAAACCCTGCAAAAGATTTGTCTTTAAAAGAAGGAACATGGTATGTTTTACGGATAAAAGGCATCAACTCATCGAACAAAAATTTATTGTACAAGCCGGCTTTATCGCCTTTACCATTATAATCTGCACTAAAAGCAGTACCATATTCTCGTTTTCTTTCTGGTCCACAATGAATAGCAACACAAAATAGAGGTTCAATCTCTTTTTTAATGGTTAAATCTTCTAAAATTTCATTGAAGGACATTTTTACCAAATCTTGCCCATCGTTAACTAGTAATAGGCTAATCAATTCTGGCTTTAAAATGTTGGTCGGATAATATACATCAACAATTACATCACGTTCTAAATATTGAGAAACGATTGTATGAGATTGTAAAGTTATGGTTGATAAAATGGTTGCTTCTGTTGTGGGCATATCGCCAAAAGTAAGGTAATCAACGAAAAATTAATAGAGTTTTTTTTACGAAATGTGTTTTTTCTAAACAAGATGCTCTATATTGAACTTGTTTTAAAAAAAGATATTTAACTAAACATTATTTAATTCACTTAAACTAAAAATTATGCTGAAAATTGGAGTATTACATGGTAAAGAAAGAAGCTTTCCTGAAGCTTTTGTAGAAAGAGTTAATAGTAAAAATATTGCTGGAATTATTGCAGAGCCAGTTCGTATTGATAAGGTTATGCAAGGTGAAGCAACAGAATATGCTGTAATTATTGATAGAATTAGCCAAGACGTTCCATTTTATAGGGCTTACTTAAAAAATGCTGCATTATGTGGAACTGCTGTAATTAATAATCCATTTTGGTGGAGTGCAGATGAGAAATTTTTTAATAATTGTTTAGCTACAAAAATTGGTGTACCTGTTCCTAAAACAGTTATTTTACCTTCTAGAGATTTACCAGATGATACTACCAATGATTCTTTCAGCAACCTATCTTATCCGTTAGACTGGGAAGGTATTTTTAATTATACTGGATTTCCTGCATACATGAAACCCTTTGCTGGCGGCGGTTGGAAAAATGTTTACAAATTAGAAAGCATTGATGATTTTTTTGAAAAACATGCAGAAACCAATCAATTGGTAATGATGTTGCAAGAAGAAATTGTTTTCGAAGAATATTACCGTTGTTATTGTATTGGTGGTAAGCATGTACGCATCATGCCATACGAGCCACGTAACCCACACCATTTACGTTATGTTGCCGACTTTAAGCCATCGCCCGAAAAACTAAAGGAAATGGAAGAAATTGTATTACGCATTAATCATTATTTAGGTTACGATTTTAATACAGTAGAGTTGGCTTTACGCAACGGAGTACCTTATGCCATTGATTTTTGCAACCCTGCACCAGATGCTGAAAGAACTAGTGTTGGTGAAGAAAATTTTGCCTGGGTTGTAGAAACTGCAGCTAATTACGCAATAGAAAAAGCACAAAGTTTTCAATTGGGTAAAGACAATTTAACCTGGGGCAAATACATACAACATAGTGCAGCAAAAAAACTATTGTATAAATAAATGTTTTAGCTAGGATAAAAGTTTAGTACAAATTAAGTACTAAACTTTTATTCTATTATAGCTACTTTTTTTATCATGTATAAAATTGAACAAAATAATCATATCGATAGTTTGGTAGAGGAACCTTCTGCTAATTATGGCTACACGTATGCAGACTATTTACAATGGAAAATTGAAGAACGAATAGAATTGTTTAAAGGCCAAATACTAAAATTATCGGCACCCAATAGAATTCATCAAAAAGTAAGTGGGGCTTTGTTTCTAGCCATTGGAACACATTTGAAAGGTAAAAAATGCCAAGTTTATTCAGCACCTTTCGATGTTCGTTTACCAGTTCACAATAAGAAAAAAGACAACGAAGTAACTACTGTTGTTCAACCAGATATTTGTGTTATTTGCGATGAAACTAAACTAGACGAAAGAGGTTGCTGTGGTGCACCAGATTTAGTAATAGAAATTTTATCGCCTGGTAATTCGCAAAAAGAAGTTCGTTTAAAATACAATATATATGAAGAAGCTGGTGTAATAGAATATTGGTTAATACACCCAGTAGAACAAACATTAATTGCCTACTTCTTAAGCAACAATCAATATACAGGTGGCAAAATTTATGCTCCTGGAGATATTGTTGAATCGACAGCAATTGAAGGTTTGCAAATTAACTTAACTGAAATTTTTGAAAACAATTAAACCTTAACTAAATGGCAAATCTTAGCTACCGTCATTTTACCGTTGGTGTAGAAGAAGAATACATGGTTTTAGATCCCTTAACGAGAGAATTAAAAAGCCATGAACAAAAAATTGTACACGAAGGGCAAAAATTAATTAAAGATAAAGTAAAGGCAGAAATGCATCAGGCTGTTGTAGAAGTTGGAACAGATATTTGTGCCAATGTTGAAGAAGCCTATAAAGATGTTGCTACTTTAAGAAGCACTATATCTAAAGTAGCTGGCGATTTAGGTTTGTGGGTTGGTGCAAGTGGCACACACCCTTTTAGCCATTGGGATAGCCAGCTAATAACAGATCATGTGCGTTATAAACAAATTGTTGAAGAATTACAAGAGGCTGCAAGAAGTAATTTAATTTTTGGGTTACACGTACATGTTGGCATGGAAAATAACGATATGGCCATGCATATTGCAAACAGTGCTAGGTATTTTTTACCACACGTATATGCTTTAAGCACCAATTCACCTTTTTGGGAAGGTCGTAAAACTGGTTACAAATCTTTTAGAACAAAGGTATTTGACAAATTTCCAAGAACTGGCATACCCGATTATTTCGAAAGTTATGAAGCCTATCAACGCTATGTAAATATTTTAATAAAAACCAATTGTATTGATAATGCTAAAAAAATTTGGTGGGATTTACGTGTGCATCCATTTTTTAATACGGTAGAGTTTAGAATTTGCGATGTGCCCATGACCATTAATGAAACCATTGCTATTACTGCATTGTTTCAAGCAATATGTGCCAAGCTATATAAATTACGCCACAAAAATTTAAACTTTATTATGTACCAACGTGCATTAATAACAGAAAATAAATGGAGAGCTGGACGTTATGGAATTGATGGCAGTATGATTGATTTTGGAAAGGAAACTGAAGTAAACACCCGTTTATTAATTTACGAGTTATTAGACTTTGTTGATGATGTAGTGGACGACTTAGGCAGTCGCCCTTTTATTAATTACATTTCTAAAATGATGGAACAAGGCACAGGTGCCGATAGGCAATTAGCGGTTTTTCAAGAAACCAATAATTTAATAAGTGTTGCCGATTATATACACGATCAATTTTTGGTGGTTTAATTGAATGCATAAAAAAGAGGTAGCATTAATTGTGTAGAACATTAATGCTACCTCTTCTTATTTTATGTATTATACGTTTACGAGTAACGCTTGTTCTTGCATCCATTTTGATTTACCCCACCCTTTTATTACATGTTTTTCGCTATGATAAGAACTACGAACTAGTGGTCCACTTTCTACATAATCGAAACCTAATTCGTAACCAATATCTTTTAATTCTGCAAACTCATTAGGGTGCACAAAACGTTGAACTGGCAAATGTTTTTTAGTGGGTTGTAAATATTGACCAAGGGTTAAAACATCGCAACCAAGGTTTACTAAATGTTTCATCGTTTCAATCACTTCATGTTTTTCTTCTCCAATGCCCAACATCATGCCTGTTTTAGTTCTCATACCACCTTTTTTCAATGTTTCTAAAACCGATAAGCTTCTAAAATATTTTGCTTGTACACGAACCTTTGGTGTAATGCGTTCTACCGTTTCCATGTTATGGCTAACAACTTCTGGTGCTGCATCAATTACACGCTGTATATCTTTTTGTTGACCTTTAAAATCGCCTATTAATGTTTCTAAAGTTGTAGTTGGATTTAAGGTTTTTACTGCTACAATCGTATTGTACCAAACTTGAGCACCACCATCGGCCAATTCATCTCTATCAACCGATGTAATTACTGCATGTTTTACTTTCATTAAGTTAATGGCTTCTGCCACTCGTTGTGGCTCATCCCAATCTACTGGCTCTGGCCTACCAGTAGCAACTGCACAAAACCTGCAACTACGTGTACAAATATTACCTAAAATCATGAATGTTGCAGTTCCCTCGCCCCAACATTCTCCCATATTTGGGCAATTGCCACTTTCGCAAATGGTATGTAATTTATGCTTATCAACCAAGCCCCTAACATGTTTGTAATCTTCTCCAATAGGTAATTTCACCCTAAGCCAATTGGGCTTTTGTATTTTAGATTGTTGCATATCTATTTTAGCAACTACTGGTAATTCTTGCATTATAAAATATAGTTTTTATAGTTTAAATAAATTATACCGAAGTGATATCTGTAATAGACCAAATAAAATGGTCTAAACAGCTATACAATCGGCATTATACCAGAGAATTTTGGTCTAAATTAAAATTCATATTGGTATTAAACCTAATCATCTAACATTAATTGTTTATGAAAGTTTAAAAGAATAATCTTAAAAAACAATAACCTAAACGTAAAATGGGATTAAATAAAAAACAAACCCTATTTAATTTTTTCAAAGCTAGTTAACAAAATCAACTATTTTCTCCGTCCAAAACTAATGGCCATATATGCATTGAAGAAAAATTTCTTATTGGGGTTTTGTGCCATTTGTACAATTTCTTTGGTATAATATTCTGCATTTATGCCTACTTCTATTGCAGAAATTGTTTCGGTGTATCGCCCATAATCAAACCTCAAAGCAGTTCTCACTTGTAAACCAGGTACATACTCCATAAAACCAAAACCCCTGGTAAAGCCAGAGGCTCCTAAAATTTGTGTACCATTTAAAAATAAAGCTGGATTGTCTTTATATTTAATTCTTCTGGTAGATCCATTTATTGGATCAGTAACATCTAACATATATGGTTTTAAATAAGCAATGGCTAATGCCCCACCATACACCAAAGAAGTAGCAACCCCATTTTTATTGCCCTTACCACCAATTAATCTTTGTTGCCCAAAGCCCAACTTACCACTATAAAAATTATTTATTTTGCCATATACGAATGGGTTACCAATTAAAAAGCCAAATGCTGGGTCTCCCTTTGCAGATTTAGTTTCTTTCTCATGTTTTCTCTCCCCCACTTCTACCCACCAAATATTGGTTTTGGTCATTGTTTTATATTTTCCTTTTTCAAAAAAAATACCATAACCATCTGTATTTAGTTTAATCGTAAAAGAGTTTTGTTTATTAAAAATTAAGGCTCCCTCCTCTTCTTGCTTAATTAATTGATTAATTTTTTCTTTACGCTCAGCTTTCTTTTGTTGCTTGGGAGATAGTTTTTTTTCTTGAGCAAGAACTCCCAATGGCAAAGCAAAAAACAACATGATTAAAATATTCTTCACAGTATATAATTTATAGAATGTAAATTTAGGGTAAAATACAAACTAATATGACAAGTACCGTAGTTTATGTTGGAGATTTAAGAACAGAGTTAACACATTTACAAAGTGGAACAGTAATTGAAAACGATGCCCCAACTGATAACAAAGGAAAAGGTGAACGTTTTAGCCCTACAGATATGTTGGCCACCAGCCTTGGAAGTTGCATGATAACTACCATGGCCATACGGGCAGCAGATATGCAACTAAATTTTACAAATACAAAAATTGAAATAACAAAAATAATGAGCCAAGATGCTCCTAGAAGGGTTGTAGAAATAAAAGCCCATCTAATTTTTGCTTCAACCTTCGTTGCTACCCATGAACAAAAGGAACAATTAATAAGAATAGCAAGAAGTTGCCCAGTAGAAAAAAGTTTACACCCAGATATTAAATTAGACATAAATTTTAACTGGTAAGAATACAAACAAAGGATATCCAAAGGAATATGCGTTTATTTTAAATAAGACGATTTTACTTTACATGAATATATTTTTACTTTCCCGCATCTATTCCTTTCATCAACTTTTGTGTTTGTAGCAAGCTTCGTGATAGCTTTTGAATATTTTTCGTAAATTTGGACAAACATTAAAAATATGCGGACACTAAATGTTTCTATCTCAGATATTGAATATAACAAATTCGGCTTGAAGGAGGAAAAGTTGACTTTTACAGATTTCATCGACCTTGTAAGTAAAGAATTAACACGCCAAAATTTAAGCAAGTGTTTAGAGCTTGCAGATAAATATGGCATTTCAAAAATGACAATGGATGAAATTACAAATGAAGTAAAAGCTGTTAGGAAAAATGCAAAAAATCGTAATTGATACAAACGTAATTGTATCGTCTCTTATTCAACGTGGTTATCCAAACCTCATTATTAAAGACCTTTTTATAGAACAAAAATTTCAACTTTGTATATCAGACGAATTATTGGCTGAATATTATGAAGTTTTAGCCAGACCAAAATTTTCAAAATTTCAAGACTTTTTTATTCGTGCCGAAGCTTTACTTGTTGAGATTGAAGCTAAAGCTACAAAATATAAACCTATTATAAAACTTGACCTTATTTCAGACGAAGATGACAATATGGTTTTAGAACTTGCTGATAAATGTTTAGCAGACTTTATAATTACGGGCAACACAACTGACTTTACTTTTCCGACTTACAAGCAGACTAAAATCGTAACACCAAAAGAGTATTGGGACAACCACCAACCCGACTAATAGTAATACGCACAACATTTCGTTTTGTGCAGATTGAGCATACGAAATAACAATGAGCATTTGTAACGCTCATCTTCACTTTCCAACATCTTCTCTTGTAACAGATTTTTATACTAGCCAAGGGAAGATGCCTTTGTTTTAAAGTATAGATCCTTATTTCACAAGAATACTTTTTTTCAATCTTTTAAGCAATTATACCATCAATCTTCGATACTTGAAGCCCCAACCAACTGCTACTATCAATAAAATTACTACACCTCCGTCAAGAGGTACATCTTGTGGATCTTCTGGTGGTGGTGGTAAGGATGGTGGTGGTGGATCGATAGATAAACCTAAATTTAATGCCACAGAATCTATCATTGGCACGCCATTGGCATCGGTTAATACATTGCCATTGGCATCGGTT
>JANOZK010000077.1:0-4475 GCA_031429335.1 Chitinophagaceae bacterium
GGCAACTAAAGTAAATACTTCAAGCCTATTGAAGTTTACAACCCTTAGCGAAGTAAATAGTGATTATTTTGAAGTGCAACATAGCACCGATGCTGCTAATTTTAAGTTACTTGAAAAACTAATTGCCAAAGGAAACAGTACAACTACTAGCAGTTATTTTGTTACGCATACCAATCCAATTATTGGTATAAATTATTATCGCATAAAACTGGTTGATAAAGATGGCAAGTTTACTTATAGCGAAATAAGAAGGGTTGATTTTAAATCGAAATTAGCTGATTTAATAGTATATCCAAATCCAGTAAAAGGAAATAAATTTACTATTGATATGGGTGTAGATATCACCCAGCCAATTACCTATACATTGTTCAATAGTTTGGGTAAGCAAGTACAACAAGGTAATATCAGCAGTAGGCAACAAACCATTACAACAAATAATTTGGCAGCAGGTAGTTATCTATTAAGATTAACCAATGGGCAAACGGCAACTATTATTAAATAAAAAATATCAATTTCCCCCAACTACAAAGGCCACCTTCGGGTGGCTTTTTTTTTGGTTTGGCATCAATTAATTTGGTAAATGGCAACATGAAAACGTCACTCACATACAAAAAACTGCATTTCACACCATTTTTTTTAATTTTAGTTATAGAAAACTTAGTTTGGTACATAAAAAAGTTTGTATGAAAAAAATGTATTTATTTATAATGATTTTAAGTACTTTGATATTTGCAAGTATAACTGCCAAAACTCAAAACACACTGAACAGTTTGGGTTTCTCCAACTCCGATTCTAAAGCAGAAGCTGCTTTTAGTTTAAGGCAATTAAGTACCACCTATACTGCACCTTTAGTAAGGGTTACAATTGGTGTGAATACGTACGATGTATGGCCAGATATTGGAGGTAGTTTTAGTATGAGTTCTGTAATTTCTGTGGCTAACCCTACCACCATTCCTGGTACAAAAAATGGTACAACAGCTTTAAGTACAGTAGCTACAGGTAACACGGCAACTATTGCTATTTGGTACAATCAAAGTGGTAGTACTAATGATTATAATGTAAGAAATATTACCGTAAGCCAACAACCACGTATTATAAATGCGGGTGTTATACATATGCAAAATGGTAAGCCTTCTGCTTTTTTTATTGCAGCCAATAGCCAATCTTTAAGCAGTACTGCATACACGTTTACCAATTTTGGTAGTGGTGCATCACTGCTAAGTGTGTTTAGCAAAAGTGGTACTGCTGCTAGTGGTCTATTTTCTTTAAGTGCACATCCAAATTATTTAGATTTATATAGTGGCAATGGCACCAGTATTAGGTATGAGAGTGGCTCAACTCCTACCACTTCGCAAAATACTACCCAAACTATAGTAAACAATACCTTATACCAACAATCGGCAGTTGGCAATGAACATAGATTAAATGGAAGCAGTTTATTAACTGGTAGCAGTTCGGGTATAATGGGTAGTTCCTTTATTAGCCAATTTGTAATAGGAAATTTTGCAGGTTATTGGGATGGCTATCTTTCAGAATTGGTTTGTTTTGCCACTACCCTAAACGCAACAATAAGGCAGGTAGGCGAAAGCAATCAATATTTATATTATTCAACATTTTCCCCTCCTAATAACACTGGAGTAAGTTGCTGGAAAACAATTGGAGGTGGAGGTAATACCATAAGTAATCATGGTATAAAAAACGATGGCACTGTGTGGGGTTGGGGCATTCAATTGCCAACTATTGCCAATGCCCCTAATCCTAATAATGGATCTAATGTTCCAATACAATTGGGTGTAAGTAATCGTTTTTCAACTTTTTCAAAAGGAAGTGGAAGATTTATTTTAGAACCCGATGGATCACATTGGGCAATGAAGGGTGTATCTAATGCAAATGGTTTGCTTGGAGATGCGGGAGTTAGTCCTTTAGGTTTTAGCATTGATTCTTTCTACCGGCCCAATAGCTTGAAATTTAAAGAACTTTATTGTGATGGTAGATCTGCTATAGGATTAAAACACGATGGAACTTTATGGGCTTGGGGAGATAATTTTTATGGGCAATTAGGTATTGGTTCCACCGGCGGTGCTACATCAACGCCAACTCAGGTAGGTACAGCTAATAATTGGAAGCAATTAGCAGTTGGAGGTGGTGAAAATGGTGCGGCTTTTTGGGGTTTAAAAACTGATGGCACCATTTGGGTTTGGGGTAAATTGCAACAAGGTGTCTTTTATGTTCCAAATCAATTTGAAATGGAATCTAATGTGCCCATACAATTTGGAACAGAATCTGATTGGAAATCAATTTCTGGGGATGGAAGCCCCAACCACTTTGCTGCAATAAAAAATAATGGAACATTATGGGTTTGGTCAAATACTCATGAATTATTTGGAAATGGAAATACAGGAGCTATAACAGCTCCAGATAGTATTATCAACGCAAAACGAGTAGGTGTGCGAAATGATTGGATGAGTGTAACTGTAAAAAACAAAAGAATAAGTGCTTTAACAACCGATAGTTCATTGTGGGTTTGGGGAGATAATGGTGCTGGAATTTATGGTTATCTAGGAGATGGAACAAGTATTACAAGAACAGTACCTACACAAATTATGCCTGGTACAAAATTTAAATATGTGGATCTATCCGCTGAGCCAAGTTTTGGTCAAAACTATTATATAACAACAAGTGGTAGTTTATTTGGATTAGGTAATAATAATAATGGTGTATTAGGAGACGGAACAACTATTAATAGATTTATTACCCCTGTTCCAATAGCTTGCCCATCAGTAGCAGTATCAACCAATGCAGAATTAAGTGCAATGACTTTAAGCAGTGGCACATTAACACCAGCTTTTGCAGCAGCAACCATTGCATATACTGCAAGTGTACCTAATGCTACAACAAGTATAACAGTTACACCAACAAAGGCAAATGCCAATGCAACAATAGAAGTTAGGGTAAATAGTGGAAGTTATGCCGCAGTTGCTAGTGGCAGCCCATCAAGTGCTTTAAGTTTAAATGTGGGTGCAAATACAATTGATGTAAAAGTTACAGCACAAGATGGTACAACCATTAAAACCTATACTACAACAGTTACAAGAGCTGCAGCAGTAGTTTGTTTTACAAAAATTAGTGCTGGTAATGCTCATACAGTAGGTATAAAGGGTGATGGCTCATTATGGACTTGGGGCAATAATTTAAGTGGGCAATTAGGTAATGGCACCAACAATAGCGAACTTTCTCCTATACAAATTGGAACAGCAAATAACTGGGCTAACATAAGTGCCGGAGAGTATTATACAATGGCTATTAAACAAGATGGTACACTATGGGCATGGGGTAATAATGGTAGTGGACAATTAGGAGATGCTACTACAACAAATAAAACAAACCCAACACAAATTGGGGCTGCAACCAATTGGGCAAGTGTAAGTGCAGGTAGTAACCATACCTTGGCCATAAAAACAGATGGTACACTATGGGCTTGGGGCAATAATGGCAATGGTCGTTTGGGTAATGGTAACTCCATTCAACAAACAAGTCCTATACAAATAGGATCTGATATTAATTGGCAAAGTGTAGAAACAGGCGATGAATATTCAGTAGCCATAAAAACAACTGGTACACTTTGGGCTTGGGGTTATAATGGTAGTGGGCAGTTAGGTATTGGGTCCAACACATCAGTAAATATTCCTACACAAGCTGGTTCTGCTACTACTTGGAGAAGTGTGAGTGCATTGGGTAGTCATGTAGTAGCAGTAAGAACTAACGGAACTTTGTGGACTTGGGGAGAAAATAATTTAGGTCAGTTAGGCGATGGTACCAATACATCAAAAAATAGTCCTACACAAATTGGAGTAGCTGTTGATTGGGATATGGTAAGTGCAGGAAACACACACAGTGCAGCTACAAAAACAACTGGTAATTTATGGGCTTGGGGTGCCAATTTTGAAGGACAAATTGGTAATAATACGTTCAACAACAGTAATGTTCCAGTTTCCATTACTACCAATATTACCAATGTATTTGCAGGTACAGCTCATACATTAGCCATTAATACGAGTGGCCAGCTTTCAACTTGGGGCTGGAACCTAGATGGTCAATTAGGTGATGGTACAACTAACTCTGCAATTACCCCTAACAGCATTGCTTGCCCAGGAGTAGTAGCATCAACCAATGCAGATTTAAGTGCAATGACTATTAGCTCAGGTACATTAACACCAGCTTTTGCAGCAGCAACCATTGCTTATACAGCAAGTGTACCCAATGCTACAACAAGTATAACAGTTACACCAACAAAGGCAGATGCCAATGCAACTATAGAAGTAAGGGTAAATGCAGGTGCTTATACAACAGTTGCAAGTGGTGTTGCGTCGGGTGCATTAAGTTTAAATGTGGGTACAAATACAATTGATGTAAAAGTTACCGCACAAGATGGTACAACCATTAAAACATATACAACAACAGTTACAAGAGCTGCA
>JANOZK010000078.1:0-10065 GCA_031429335.1 Chitinophagaceae bacterium
CTGCAATTATTATTAAAGCAATAGCTGCCAACTACTCATATGCAGCAACAGCTATACCCACAAAATATCCTTCTCCACTCATGCCAATAAATTGCTCTGCCGAAATATTAGAAGCAATTAAAGAAGCACCAATAGCCCACCAAGTAAGTGAGCCTTCTGCTAAGAAGAAATCGTGAGAGGATGATTCTGTTTTTTTCTTTCTTCTATACACCCAATAACCATAGCTAGCTACAATTACAAAATAAACTACAAAAATAATTTTGTCGGATAGGGCAAGACTGTTCATAATTTAGTTAGGTTTTTAGGTGTTAAATTGAGTGGTTAATATTAAGCAATAAAATGATTTTAAATTTTATAGAAAATTGAGGAACAATAGGTTGATTTATTATTAATAAGAAACCAACGATTTTGTAGGATCGAATGACCATTGAAGCAGCAATAACAAAAAGTTTTTGTGTCATTGTATTAATGCAAATCGTTCGTTAAAAAGCTAATATACAGATTACTTTTAGATAAGTGTATTTTTTACGTTTAATTTTTGAAATAAAAAAAATCTGACATTGCTGGCAGATTTTTAAAGATATTAAATTACATTATTTTAAGGATTTGGAGTTACTAATGAATTAGCATTTAACTCTGTTTGAGGTATAGCATATTGCCAATCATTACTACCAGCAGCAACAGACATTAATACAGCTAGTGCTGAGTTGTGATTTGCAGCTCTTGACAAAGCAGAATTTAGCCTTTTTAAATCTAAAAACCGGAATCCTTCACCCCACAATTCAATTCTTCTCGAATTCATAACTTCATCTATATAAGCTGAACCAGTTGTAAGGGGTGATGTAAAACCTAATACTCGACTTTGCATAAAAGTAGTAAATACGGTTTTTGACATACTTTCTTGATTATTTCTAGCACGTGCTTCTGCTTCTATCAAAAACATTTCGGCTACCCTCATATTTGAAATATCTCCAACGGAATTTGCAAAATCTTTTGCTTTGAATTTTTGATTCATAAATGCAACCCTATTACCACCTGGAGGTGTTGTAGGTGCTACAAATAAAACTTCAATTAATCTACCACCAACAACCACTGGAAATAAAACTGCACCACTACCACCTCCACCTGTTACAGATAAAGTAGAAGTTGCAGTATATCCACTTCCACCATTTGTTACTGTTATACCAATAATATTTCCACCATTTACAGTGGCTGAAATTACAGCACCAGAACCACCACCTGTTAAAGAAATTGTGGGTGCTGTGGTATAACCTGTACCACCAGATAATGCTAACCCTGTTGGCATCCATAACTTACGTCTTATATCTATTGCGTTCATGCTATTGTATAAATCTCTATTTATTAACTTTGGATTTGTACGGATATTTGTAGAATTATAATTATAACTTATATAAGCTAAATAAGCAGTAAAAAACTCTGTTTGATCATCAATTTGACGAGACGCCCACATCCATTCTGGGTTATCATAACTTGAGAATCCTTCAATTTGTTGTGTTGCAGTCATTAGAGAAAAACCACCCCTTGCTTCTGCAGCTTTTGTTGCAGCTCTATCCCAATTTTGTTGTGTTAAAGCTACTCTTGCTTGTATACCTTTAACCACATTTACATTTATTTGAGTTTTATCGGCTAAGCGGCTAACTGCAGTAGTTAATAAAGTTTCTGCATCATTCAAATCTTTATTTACTTGTGCATATACCTGTGCTACCGTTGCTCTTGGACTAGGTGTAGTAGTGTTTGTTAAAACCAGAGGCACTCCAGGATTTGTATTTGCTGTAGCTGCATCGAAACGAATTCCATATAACTGTACTAAGTTAAAATATGCCCATGCTCGAAAAGCTAGAGCTTGTCCTTTAATACTATTTTTATCTGCCTGTGTTTGTGGAGGTGTTGCTACAACGGCATCTATTCCATTAATTAACACATTTGCGTTGGAGATAATTCTGTAAAAAAACCTATATGGAAAATCGCAGTTACCTGAATTTGCATTTCTATGATCAATCCATCTATAAAATCCAATCCACCAACCATTTGATTGACCACTCATAACGTAATCTTCGCCTAGTGCTTCATTATTAAGCATTATAGTACCATATCCAAATTCCCCTTGATTATCGAATCGGGTAAACATAGAACGATGAATACCGTTTAGAGCTGCTCTTGCATTATCAATGGAGGATAAAGCAGTTGAAGAAACAACCTGAGAAGTTGGAGCTGTTTCTAGAAAATCTTTTTTACAAGATGTTAAACAAAAGAAGCTTGCAAAAACAAGTAAATAAAATATATTATTTTTCATAATCAAAAAATTAATTGGTTTATAATGTTACATTTATTCCCACGTTCATAACTCTTGCAGGAATGTACCCAATAGAAGTAACTCCAGAAAATGCCTGTCCAGGATTCATACCAGACCTGTTGGTAAACATTCTTACGTTTTCTGCGGTAATGTAAAAACGGGCACTTGTTAATCTTAAATTATTTAATACTGTTTTATTTAGTAAATCGTAAGATAAGGTAATATTTTGTATGTTAAAAAACGATGCATCTGTTAACCAACGGCTGCTTGTAGCCCCAAAAATGGTTGTTTGTGCATTATCCATACGAGGTACGTTGGTAACGTCACCAGGTTTCTGCCAACGCTGTAACATATCTTTATGTAAAGAGGCACCATAAGTACCAGCATGCATGTATGCAGCATAAGTATCATCGTAGGTTAAACCACCAATTTGCCAATTAGCTAATGCAGAAAGGGTAATTGATTTAAAACGAATAGATGTTTGTAAACCACCATACCAATCGGGTATTGCAGAACCTTGATATTCGAATTTTGCATTATTTACACTTGTACTTACAATATCGCCTTTTGCAGTTGTTCTAACACCAGCACCTGCTGGGTCATTAGCTACAAATAATGCTGCACCATCTGTTGGGTCAACTCCATACCAACTACGTAACCAATAATCGTTAATTGATTTACCCACCATTAATTTTTTTGTTCCACTAATAATTTCTGATTGAGGAAGTCTGCTAATTTCATTCCTAAATTTAGTTGCATTCAAAGAAACGTTCCATACAAAGTCTTTCACCTTTACAACATCACCAGAAACTGTTAATTCAACACCTCTATTAAACATAGAGCCCACATTTCTAGTAATATTTCCAAAACCACTAGAAACCGGCAATGGCACTGTAAACAATAAGTCGTCTGAAGTTCTTTTAAAGTATTCGAACGAAAACTTAAATCTACCTTTGAACATTTCAAGATCTAGCCCAATATCAAATTGCTTACTGGTTTCCCATGAAAGTGTATCGTTACCTAAAGTTGGGTTTTGTCTTATACCTGCTGTTAACCCATTATTAAATCCAAGATTGTACAAGGTTTGGTAAGCGTAGAAACCAATTCCGGCTTCATTACCTGTTGTACCATAAGAACTCCTGATTTTTAAGAAATCGAGTTGTTTAATATTTTTTAAAAATCGCTCTTTACTTAATACCCATGCACCACTTACACTCCAAAATCTGCCCCATCTGTTTTCTTTTTTAAACCTACTATTTCCATCAGTTCTGCCACCTAGAGAAAGGAAGTATTTTTCATCTAAATCGTACTTAACATTTGTAAAATAACTTTCAATGGTTCTATTATCCTCTTGAGAGCTAAGATTTGTTGTAGTTGTAAAGTTGATGAGTTCAAAATTGTCAACTACAACTTGACCTTGACGTTGACCCGATAAAACATCTTGCTTGTCTCTAAAACTTTCATGCCCTGCTAATACGGTAATGTTGTGACGTCCAAATTTTTTATCGTAATTTAATAGCTGGTTAAATGTAATTCCTGAAGTAGTTTGATAATCTTTAGTAGATCTTCCACTAGGGGCACCATCGCCAATAATTTTATTTTGGAATGTTAAATCATATCTATTTGTATAATCAACCCCTAAATTGGTGGTAAATTTCAAACCTTCATATAGTTTAAATTCTAAGTAGGTTCGTCCGTTAAAAACATTTCTATCAAACCTTTCACTGCTAAGTTCATTTTCTGCAATGGTATGTCTTCCTCCATAAGCACCAGCAGGCCTAGCTGGCAAACCTGCAATAGTTGAGTTTCCAAAATCGTACTGTTTATTGCCAAGGGCATCTAGTAAATAACTACCAGGTTTTGCAGGATCGTAAGCATAATAAGGAAAAATTGGTCCTATTCTAGAAGCAAAAAAGAATGGGTTTACTATTGAGTTACTACCATCGGTAGAGGCAAAATTACCCCCACTTTTAATAAAAGCTAGATTCATACCTGCTTTTACCCAATCTTTAATTTGGGTGTTAATAGATAAACGGGCATTGAATCTGTCGAAATCAGATCTCTTTATGTATCCGTTTTCTTTTGTATATGCCATGGAGAAAAAATAATCTGTTTTTTCCATTCCACCGCTTAGGCTTAAGCTAAATTCGTTTCTAACACCATTTCTTGTTAATGGGCTAAACCAATCTAAATCTTCTGATTTATAAATTACGTCAGCTGCTGAATTTAAGGTACCATCAGGTAATATTACCTGATTTTTAGGAAGATTGTAAGGATTGTAGGCTAATAAATCTACAATTCCATTTTGGCCAGTAACTAAGCCAGAAGCTTGTTGACTTGCAGCGGCTAGTGTAAGAGGTGCTGTTGCACGATAGGCCAAAGAGTTTCGATAGGATTCCCACATTAAAGGGTACCATTCGTTTGCAGTAGTACGATCATAATCTGGAATAGCTCTCGAAGTAATACTAGTATTATATTTTACATTAATAACATTTTTACCTTTTTTACCTTTTTTAGTTGTAATCATTACAACACCATTTGCTGCTCTAGAACCATATAATGAGGTAGATGCAGCATCTTTTAAAATTGAAAGACTTTCAACATCGTCCATATTCAAATTAGAAATTGCAGAAGTGTAAGGCACACCATCAACAACATATAGAGGATCATTAGAGGCACTAATGGAGCCAAACCCTCTTATTCTAATATTAGGTGCTGAACCGGGTTGACCAGAAGCAGATGTGGTAGAAACACCAGCAGCTGCACCAATTAAGGCAGAACCAATATTGGTTAAAGGACGATTTTCAATTTCTTTGGCAGAAATTTTAGAAGCACTACCCGTAAAATTTTCTTTTTTTGCAGTACCATAAGCAACTACAACCACTTCATCTAGTTTGTCGCTTTTAACTTTTAAAGCTGTAGTAATTTCGCTTTTACCAACAATAGATATTTCTTCTTCATCCATACCTACGTAAGAAAAAACTAAAGTTTTTGCATTAGTTGGAACAGAAATAGAAAACACACCGCTGTTATTGGTTGTTGATTTTGCAGTACCACCTTTCACAGATACTGTAACACCTGAAAGGCCAACACCTTTTTCGTCTGTTACTTTACCAGTAACTGTTCGATTGTTTTGTGCTATGACACTACTCATAAGTAGCGAAAGGCATAAAAGTAGAGATACAATTTTACTCATAAATTTTCTCTTTTTAGTTTTAGTTAATAAAGGAATAAAGTTAATAAAGTTTTTTTAAATTACTTGAGAAATTTAGTATTAAGTAAATGATAGAGTCTAACAAACTATTGCTTTATTTTTAATATTTATTTCTCACTGTTTGGTTTCGGTATATCTGGATGGGTCTATTTTTTTATCAAAAATCATTTTCTTTAATTCGACTAAATCATAGAACTATTAAAACCCAAAAATTTGTTACAACTACTTTCAAATAAAAAACCAGCTCAAAAAAATGAGCTGGTTTTTTTACTTAAATTTTAATACCCTTTATTTTGATCTAAGTTAGGGTTATTATCTCTTTCTCTTTGTGGTATAGGCATAATTGTTTTATCGGCACCCGGGGCAGATGCTGCTGCAAATGCACCAGTTGCTAAAGCTCTACCATTTCTTAATAAATCCATTCTTCTATGCCCCTCAAAAGCTAACTCTTTTCTACGTTCATTTAAGATTGCATCTATCAAAGCTTGCTTATTTGCAAATGATACTAAAGTTCTAGCCGTTAATCCAGCACGAACTCTTAGAGTATTCATTAAGTCTACAGAAGTTTGGTTTAACCCATCTCTTTGGGCAAGTGCCTCTGCTCTGTTCAAGATTATTTCTGGTAGTCGAATTAATGGTGAATTATCAGTATTGTTCACAGCATCTGGGAACTTTAAGGTAAACCTTTTACTAATACCATCGGCAGCAACACCCATAGCAGAAAGTGCAAACCTTAAATCACCAGCTTCCGCTTGAAATGCAGTAACTAACTCTGGAGAAAACGGACAATCTCCTCTTCCACCCAGGGCTGCAGGTCTGTGATAAGAAGCCCAACCACCAGAACCAGTTCTAGAATTATCTGTTGCAGTCATCTGTAAAGAGAATACATCTTCCGTAGTATTTCTTCCATAGTTGTAAGAACTAGTTATAATTGAATAAACTGCTGTGTTAGCAATAACTAAATTGGCTGCATCGGCTGAAAGAGTCCATTCGCCCCTATAAAGGTGCAATCTAGACAATAAAGCTCTGGCAGCTCCTAAAGTAGCTCTGCCCCTTGTATCAGCAGCTGCAGTATAGCTAGCTGGCAATGGTGCAGCAATTGCTTCGTCTAGATCTTTTTTAATTTGAGCATGTACCTCGTTTAAGGTAGCTCTCTTAGGCTTATCAATTGCACCAGTAAATTCTGTAGTAATTAACGGCACACATAAATTCGTACCATTAGAGATTTGAAATGGATGCGAGTAAATATTTGCTAATTGAAAGTAAGTAAGTGCTCTTAAAAACTTAGCTTCTGCAATCATTGCATTTTTCTCAGCAGTTGTAAATGTGGGGTCTGCAATTCCAGCCACACGATTAATAATAGTATTTGCCCTAGAAATTACTTGATAGTGAACTTGCCACCAACCTGCAGTTGTAGCATTGGTAGAGATAATGCTATAGAGCTTTATATCTTGTAATGTAGGGAACGAACCAACAAAATCAACATTGTCGGCTTGAAAATCACCTAAAATTTGAGGCCCTGCACCAAAAGCATCTAAGCTTTGTGCTGTACTATACACCCCTAATAAAGTACTTTGAGCAGTTGCTTTATTAGAAAGAGCAACTTCGGCAGATAAACTTTGTTCTGCAGTGATTCCTAGATCATTTTTAGTACAACTTTGAAATGCTAATGCACAAATTGTAGAAAAAAAGAATATACTTTTATTTTTCATATCAAAAAAAATTTATGTTTTAAAATGTTATGTTCAAACCAACCGTAACCGATTTAGCTTGTGGTAATGCAAAGAAAGACTCTCCTTGTACCAAGTTATTTCCACCGTTTGCAGAAACCTCAGCATCAGGACCTCTAAAATTCTTATTTTGCAAAATCCACAAATTTTGAGCAAGTACGTAAAAACGCATTGATTGAATAACATTTGTTTTACCTAAAACGTTCTTTGGTAAATTATAGCCAAAGGTTAAGGTTTTTAATCTCAAATAAGAACCATCCATCAGCTGTAAAGTAGATAATTGATTAAATGTTAATGCAGTTGTGCTATTTAAAGCTGGTGCAAATGCTTGATCGCCAGATTTTCTCCAAAAATTTAAAACATTTGTTGCTTTATTAAATCCATTTCCAGCATTTAAATTCTCGGTAAATCTTAACCCATCGATTAAGACATCATTACCATAAGAGAAATTAAAGAAAGCTGATAAATCGAAATTTTTATACCGAAAATTGTTGGTGAAGCCACCCGTAAATTTAGGAATGGCACTTCCCACAACAACTCTATCATTAGCTATTGGAGCAGTAGTAACAACTCCGTTTCTGTTTAACCACTCAGCGTTACCTGTTTGAGGATTTACACCTTGATATCTGATGAGATAAAAAGTATTAAGTGACTCTCCAACAATGGCTCTTTGTGCAGCAGATCCAGCCACAAAATTTCTTCCTTCAGGATCTCTGTTTTCTGGCAAAGATAAAACGGTATTTTTAAGAAATCCAATGTTAAATGAGGTATTCCAATTGAAATCTTTTTTATCAATGTTTACTGTGTTTAATGTAATGTCAACTCCCTTATTTTCAATTTCGCCAGCATTTCTTGTTTGAACAGCAAAACCAGTAGTCCAAGGAATTGGTATGTTAACAAGATTATTTAATGTTTTTTTATTGTAAAAATCAACCTGCAAATTCACCTTAGAATTAAAGGCACTAATATTAATTCCAAAGTTATATTGGTTTGTTTGTTCCCATTGTAAATCGGCATTTGGAACTTGAGTAGGAACTAACCCTGCAGCACTGTTGTAATCTGCTCCAACACCACCACCATAGAACGCTTGGTATGGAAAATTACCGATTCGATCGTTACCAGAAGTACCATAACTAGCTGTTAATTTAAATAAATTAATTTGTCGGATACTTTTGAAGAATTTTTCGTCGGAAACTACCCAACCAGATGCGACAGACCAGAAGTTACCAAACTTATTGTTATCACCAAATCTAGAGCTTCCGTCACGTCGACCAGTAATTTCAAGGCTATATTTAGAGTCAAAATTGTAAGAAACTCTTCCAAAATAAGATGCTAATGCCCATCCTGTTCTACTTGCAAAAGTAGTTGTAGGTGTAGAGGCTGATCCAACATTTGGTAAAGCATCGCTTGCGAAGCCTGAACCAGCTACTTGAATTGCTTCGCTTGTTTGTGTCTCAAAGCTCTGAGCAACTAAAGCATTTACGGTGTGTTTTCCAAAACGTTGCTCATAAGTAATTGAATTTGTTGATAACCATTTCTTATCTTGAAATAAATTTCTAAACCCACTTCCACCTGGGGTAAACAAATTAACGGTTCTACCACGTTCTTCTACTTGAGTCATGTCAATACCCCAATCTGTTCTTGCTGTAAAGTGTTTTAAAAACTTCAATTCAGCAAAAATGTTACCATAGGACCTAGTTGATAAAAATTCGTTTGCATTTAAAGCTTCAAGACCCAAAGTGTTTTGTATAAAACCAGTATTAACAAAATTTCCTTGTGCATCATAAGGTTGAACCCAAGGCAATTGCAAATAAGATGAGGTTAATGGAGCAAATGTGTTATTCTCTACACCAATCCTATCACTTTTTGTGTTTGATATATTGAAGTTTGTTCCAACTTTAAAGTTCTTATTAACGTCATGTTCCAAATTAATTCTACCTGAAATTCTTTTTAAATCATTTCCTATTGTATAACCATTTTCTTGATAATAGTTTGAACCTAGATAAAATCTAGTTTTCTCCGTTCCGCCAATTACAGATGCGGCTACGCTATTAACAACTCCTTTTCTAACCACAGCATCTACCCAATCAAAACCACCAGTTGGCAATGTTTGAGGAGCTAATGCTCTAATTGACCTAAAATCGGTTGTATAACTTCTCAACTGATCTGCATTCATCATAGGAATTAGGTCTGTTGGACTTGATTGACCAGTATAAACATCTAAATTTACTTTAGTTTTTTGTCCAGTTTTCCCCTTTTTTGTTTTAACTATAATTACACCATTGGTACCACGAGAACCATAAATAGCTGCAGCTCCCGCATCTTTTAAAACAGAAATAGACTCAATGTCGTTAGGGTTAATATCTACAAGTGGGTTTAAACCAGTACCACCACCTTGAGCAGCAGCCAATACATTGTCATTCATTGGAACACCATCAATAACATATAATGGTTGACCACCAGCAAGAAGTGATGCTGCACCTCGAATCCTTACGCTAGATTGTGCACCTAAAACACCCGATGAGTTAGTCATTTGAACACCCGCAACCTGACCCTGTAAAACTTGGCTTACAGAAGCTACTGGCTGATTTAGAAATGCATCTGATTTGATAACGCCTACTGATTGTACGTTTGTTTTTTTAGACTGAACACCATAACCGACTACTACAACTTCTTGTAAATTATCCGTAACTCCTTTTAAAGTTACATTTACAGTTGTTTTACCTGAAATGCTCACATCGATTGGTGCTGAATTTAAAGCACTAATAACTAAAGTAGTAGCAGTTTCTGAAACCTTGATTGAAAAT
>JANOZK010000079.1:0-38160 GCA_031429335.1 Chitinophagaceae bacterium
ATGTTTTATTGTTAGATGAACCTACCAATCACTTAGACTTACCTAGTATTGAATGGTTAGAAAAATATTTATTGCATTACCAAGGTAGTGTGGTGATTGTGAGCCATGATAAATTTTTCTTAAATCGAATGGTAAATAAAATTGTTGAAGTATACCAACAAGAACTACATAATTATACTGGTGATTATGAATACTATGAAACTGAAAAGGCTATTTGAATAGATATGCAACAAAAAGCATATGAAAACCAACAAGATTATATACGCCAACAAGAACGATTTGTTGAACGTTTTAAAGCCAAAGCCAGTAAAGCTGCTGCTGCACAAAGTATAGTTAAACGATTAGATAAAATAGAACGCATAGAAAATGTTTCATTAGAAAGACCTAACATTAAAATTAATTTTCAAGTAGATAAACAACCGGGCAGGGTAATTACATCGTTAAAAAAAGTAAGCAAAAGCTTCGGTGATATTAATATTGTAAATAATGGAAATGCAGAAATAGATCGTGGCGATAAAATTGCTTTAATTGGGGCAAATGGTAAAGGTAAATCTACTTTACTTAGAATTATTGCTGGTGCAGAAACCTTTGATGGTGCAAGAGAATGGGGGCATAATGTACAAGAAAGCTTTTATGCTCAGCACCAATTAGAAGCCTTGAACTTAAACAATACCATTTTAGACGAAATGATGGAATGTGGGAGTAAAAAAACCGAACTAGAATTAAGGGCTTTACTGGGTTGTTTTTTATTTAGTGGCGATGATTCGGATAAAAAAATTAAAGTATTAAGTGGTGGAGAAAAAGCTAGAGTAGCATTAGCAAAAGTAATAGTTAGCAAAAGTAATTTTTTAATGCTAGATGAGCCTACCAACCACTTAGACATGCACAGTGTTGAATTGTTGGCTGAAGCCTTAAATAAGTATGAAGGCAGTTTAATTTTAGTAAGCCACGACAGGTATTTTATTTCCAAAACAGCCAATAAAATTTGGGAAATCGTTGACCACGAGATAAAAGAATTTAAAGGCACTTACCAAGAATGGGTTGAGTGGAATGAACGCATGGCCAAACAAAAAGCATTAGCCGATAAAGAAGCTGCTGCCCCAGTAAAAAAAGAAACGATTATTGAAAAAAAGAAAGAAGAAAAGCCACAACAAAGCAACCATGAACTTACAACTTTAAAAAACGATTTAAAGCAATTACAAAAAAAGTTTAGTAAAGTAGAAGAGGACGTAAACAGCATCAATAAACAAAAAGAACAGATAGAATTAGAGTTGGCCAAACCAGAGAATTATACCAATCATATTGAGTTTGCTAAGCTAGAAACTTTGTACAAAAAAATAAAAGAAGACAAATTGCAAGCTGATAGCAATTACGAAAAAATGTTTGAACAAATTATGGTGTTGGAAAGTAAAATTGGGTAGTTTAAAAGCATTTTTGCCTTTATTTATATACAAAGTCTAGTTCCAAAACATAATCTATTTTAGAAATTTCTACCAAACTAAGTTTAATAATTTTAGGGCGTTTCTTTTCAATATCGTCAAATTTTAAAAAAGCAACATCCCTTAAAATATTGGCTTTAGGTGTAGGCAAATAATAAACATATTCGTTGCTCATACAAACCCTCATATTGGTAAGTGCCGTTTCAAACTCTTTTTTTGCATCAGCCAACTCCTGAAAGCCAGATTTTATGTAGTAAACTACAAGGGTGTCTTTACCTCTTCTTGTACCCTTACAAATAAATGGTTGTAAACTACCTAAACAATCTTGCCAGCCCTGCCTTTGAAAAGCCAACAATTGGCTCTTTAATTGACCAACAAACATAAAGCTGTTTATGGGTTCATTGCTCATTATTTTATAAAAGTATGGCGGTTTGCCACTTTTTATTTTAAGCAATAAAGTAAGTGAACTGTCTACTTCATTTTTATGTAATTCCACAAAAATGTTGTATAAAAAAAATCCGGTATTTTGGGTAAATGCTATTTTAGTAAGTTTTTGTAAACTTGTTTTGCCAGTTCCATCTTCATTCTTAAAAAGTACTTTTCTGGTCATGGCTTCTGCAATAAAGTTGCTTAAATTTACGTAAGCAGCTTCTGCATCTTCTATTGTAATGAACTTACCATAATTGTATTCTGCAAAAGGGATTGAGTCTAACACAATTTTTCCTGCAACCGATCCTTTTAATTTTACTTTTGAGTTTAATACTGTTAGTCCAAGGTGGGTAGAATCACCACCTTTAATTGGTTTATCTCTCGATTCTTTAAAATTTAAAGTAGCATCGTTTAATAATTTCACAAAGTTGTTGGCAAACTCGTTTTTCTTTTGTTTTGGTGGGTCTACAATAAACTCTTGTGCATAATTTGATTGAGCATACACAAAAAACAGAATAAAAGTCAAGGACTTAAGCATGAATGCTCTCAAAATTTAGTTTTAGAATTGAATATTAGCAAAAGCACTTTTTAAAGATTACCTTATGTTGTAAAAGTAACCAATTTACTTTTATAAAGCCATAGCTTTTAAAAAGTCGCAAACCAAATAGCTAATTAACTTGCCAGTTGAAGCATCAGTTCGTCCATTTGTTAACTGTGTTGCTCCTTCGCAAATATGTAAATAAGCAGGCTTACTATCGGCAGTTGCAAAGTGTATATATTGTCTGGCATTATTGGCTGTAATACCTACTGGAGTGGAGGCACTGCTCAACGTATGTTCAATACAATCCAAATCTAATTCTATACCTACCAATGTATTGTTTGTAAAATCGCAGCAGTGTGCAATTGATTGTAAAAAAGTTCTTTTTTCGTGTAAAAAAATATCTTCATAAGTAATACAATCCATAAAAGGATTATTTACTAAATCCATCCAAACATTTTGTTGAATGTAATTTTCATGTAATGCTAAAACACAATATTTTTCTAAATATCCATCTTCTTCTGCATACCTAAATGCATTACCACTATGCCTTCCTTCCATTGGTCTATAATCTGCATGAGCATCTAAATTCATTACATTAATTTGTGCCAACTCAAGTACCCCTGCTTTATACCAACCCTTTGCAGCACCCTTAATACAAGGATATGCGTTATTATGGCCACCTCCAATAACAATGGGTATTTTTTTGTTTTGGGTAATCATGTGCATCAATTGTTCTACTTCATCATCAATCATATTTACTGCATGACGGTAGGCTGCTAACTTTTCATCTGCATTATCGGCATTATTATCTATTAATTGGGCTACTTCAGAAAAATTAAAATGACCCAAGATGAGTACTTCGTTACCATCTAAAAAATCGTTGCTTTGTATATTTAAAAAAGATAGCAAAAAAGGTTGCCAAGCACTATCGGCACCACCCATACCTAAATTGGCCTTAACACCAATATCTTCCGGAATACCGAATAACACATATTTTATAGAAGGTTCTTTTAATACCTCTTCTATATTTGATGTTGGTGAAATACAACGAATCCTTTCACCCAATTTGGTTTCAAATTTTCTAATTTTTGTTAATGATAATACTTGTTGCTTGTCGTAAAATGCAAAATGTTTCATAAAAAGCAATGTTTTTAAAATGATTGTTGAAGATAAGCATCTATCTACAAAAAATAATCTTTTTTGAATTGGCTTAAAAACAAAAAAAGCCTCTGAATTAGAAGCTTTTTTTATAAACGTATTCAATAAATTATTTTGCCGTTTTTTTTGCTGGCTTTACTTTCTTAGCAGCAGCCTCAATTTCTTTACTTAATAAGTCGTAAGAAATTTTGCCAGTATATTTTTCACCGTTAATAAAAAAAACTGGTATTTCTGTAACGCCCATTTTTTTTCCAAAAGCAATATCATCGTGTACATTTTGACCATAAGTGCTATTAACCAACTCTTCTAACATTAATTTACGGTTAACACCTGCATCTTTTGCATGCAATTTTAAGGTGGTTGTTCCTAAATTTCTTCTGTTTTCAAAAAGTGCATTGTGCATTTCCCAAAACTTACCATCTTGTGCAGCCGAAATTGCAGCTTCCGCAGCTTTTTGACTACGCTGATGAATTTTTGTTAATGGAAAATGACGAAAATTAAACCGTACAACACCTTCGAACTCTTGTACAATTTTCTTTACAATTTCATTTACTTTGGCACATTCTTCATTTTCGTACTCACCAAATTGCATAAGTGTTATGGGGGCTTTTTTATCGCCCACAAATACATCTTTTGTTTCTATTACTTCTGGTAATTCTTTTCCAAAGGCCATAATTGTGCTACTTTTTTTTGTTTTTTGGGCAAAAATTATGCCCCAATCAACTAATTTATTATTTGATTAGGACAAACATAGGGGTTTTTAGTATTCGCAGGTATATATTAATCCACAACTTCATTTCTAAACACCACAATTCCATCAAATACATCTACCAAAACGGGTTTTGTTTTATCAATAGTGCCAGCAAGTATCTTTTTGCTTAACCCATTTACTATTTCTTTTTGTATTAAACGCTTTAAGGGCCTTGCACCAAATTGAGGTTCATAACCATTTTCGCTTAAAAAATTAACTAAATAATCTGTAAATAATAATTGTATGCCATTGGTGGCTACTAATTTTTGTAAGCCATTTAATTGAATGTTTATAATAGCAGCAATTTGCATTTTTAACAAAGGTTGAAACATAATAATTTCATCGATCCGATTTAAAAATTCGGGGCGTACCGTATCTCTTAATAACTGCATTACTTCTACCTTGGCTTTTGCTGTTGTTGCATCTACATTTTGTTCTGTAACGTTTTCGAATGCTTCTTGTATGATATGGCTACCAATATTACTGGTCATAATTACAATGGTATTTTTAAAATTTACCATTCTGCCTTTATTATCAGTTAACCTACCATCGTCTAACACTTGCAATAAAATATTCCAAACATCGGGGTGTGCTTTTTCAATTTCGTCTAATAAAACTACACTATATGGTTTACGTCTAACTGCTTCTGTTAATTGTCCACCTTCGTCGTAACCAACATAACCTGGAGGTGCACCCACTAAACGAGATACAGCATGTTTCTCTTGGTACTCACTCATGTCAATTCTGGTCATCATGCTTTCATCATCGAATAAATATTCGGCCAATGCTTTTGCCAATTCAGTTTTACCAACGCCGGTTGTACCTAAAAAAATAAAACTTCCTATTGGTTTTTTAGGATCTTGTAAACCTGCTCTACTTCTTCTAATAGCATCTGCAACAGCGGTAATTGCTTCTTCTTGGCCTATTACTCTTTTGTGCAATTCGTCTTCTAAGTGCAATAATTTTTCTCTATCGCTTTGTAGCATTTTGCTTACAGGTATGCCAGTAGATTTTGCAACTGCTTCTGCAATATCTTCAGCATCTACATCTTCTTTCAACAAACGCTTTTCGGTTTGGGTATCTAACTCAATACTTAAAGTATTAATTATTTTTTCTTGGTCTTTTATTTTACCGTAACGTATTTCAGCAACCTTACCAAAGTCTCCATCTCGTTCGGCCCGTTCGGCATCGGTTTTCAATTGTTCTATATCGGCTTTTGCATTTTGTATTTTTTCAACCACTTCTTTTTCTTGTTTCCATTTAGCTTTTAAGGTATCTCGTTCAACAGTTAAAACAGAAATATCAGCCGTTAATTCTTTCAATTTTTCTTCATCATTTTCACGTTTAATGGCTTCACGTTCAATTTCTAATTGCCTAATTTGCCTTTCGAGTTTATCTAATTCTTCGGGCATACTATTCATTTCTAACCTTAGTTTAGCAGCACTTTCATCAATTAAATCTATGGCTTTATCTGGCAAAAATCGATCGGTTACATATCTGTGCGATAACTCAACAGCAGCAATTATTGCCTCGTCTTTAATACGCACATGATGGTGTGTTTCATATTTATCTTTTATGCCTCTTAAAATGGAAACAGCATCTTCTACACTCGGCTCATCTACCAAAACTTTTTGAAATCTTCTTTCTAAAGCTTTATCTTTTTCAAAATATTTTTGGTATTCATTTAAAGTGGTTGCACCAATGGCTCTTAGTTCACCCCTTGCCAATGCAGGTTTTAAAATGTTGGCAGCATCCATTGCACCTTCACCTCCACCTGCTCCAATTAAAGTATGTATTTCGTCTATAAACAAAATAATTTCTCCATCACTCGTTTGCACTTCTTTTACAACGGCTTTTAAGCGTTCTTCAAATTCACCTTTATATTTTGCACCAGCAATAAGCAAGCCCATGTCTAATGCAAAAATTATTTTATTTTTTAAATTTTCGGGTACATCGCCATTTACAATACGCATAGCTAATCCTTCGGCAATAGCAGTTTTACCAACACCTGGTTCGCCCACTAAAATGGGATTGTTTTTTGATCTACGTGTAAGTATATGCAAGGTTCTTCTAATTTCCTCATCTCTGCCAATTACAGGATCAAGTTTGCCATTTCTGGCACGTTCGTTTAAATTATTTGCATACTTCTGTAAAGCATTGTATTCGTGGTTTTGCGTTGCAGAATTTACAGTAGTTCCTTTACGTAACTCTTTAATAGCAGCAACCAATCCTTTTTCAGTTAAGCCAGCATCTTTTAAGGTTTTTGCTGTATTGTCGTTGATGCTTAATAAGCCAATAACCAAATGTTCTACACTTACAAACTCGTCGCTAAACTGTTTTAAACTGGCATTGGCTTTTAGTAAGGCATTGTTTAAATCTCGACTTAAATTTTGTGCAGGTTCGGTACCTGTACTTTTTGGCAACTTTGTTATAGTTTCGTCAATCTTTGTTTGCACAAAGGCAACATTAACATTATTTTTTTTCAGTAAATACTCTATTGCACTATCATCATCTTTCAACAATGCTTTTAATAAGTGATTTGTTTCGATGGTGGGATTACCATTGTTAAAAGCCAGTTGTTGTGCAGCTTGAATAATTTCTTGGGCTTTAATGGTATAATTATTTAGGTTCATAATATGTATATTTTTATTTTACTTGCTTCAATTATTAAATGTAGCTTTATAATTGTTTTACAAAAAAATATCCACAATCATAAATAAGCAATCATGTCATTAAAATACAAACGAAACTGCCTGAAAGGCACATTATTATTGGGTTTCATGCTATTTTTTCAGTTTGGATTTAGTCAATACAATTTTGAAAAAGTAGATGATTGGCTAGAAACCAACTTAAATGATTTGGGTGGCCGTGCTGTTTTGCTAATTTATAAAGACGGAAAAATAATTTATGAAAAAAGCGAAAATGAATTAAGTAAAAAACAAAAACGTATTGGTAAATTTATTGCCAAACGAAAAAACACAAAAGCTAACCTAGATGATTTTGATGCAGACACAAAATTACGAATTGCCAGTTGCAGTAAGTGGTTAACGGCTGCATTGGTTATGACTTTTGTTGATGAAGGTAAACTAAATATTGAGGATAGCATTGGCAAATACCTGCCAATATTTACACAAAACGGAAAAGGTGCTATAAAACTTTGGCATTGTTTAAGTCATTTAACCGGTATTAAACAAGCAGAATTAAAAGAGAGCATTCAAAGTATGAAGGCTTTTAAAACTATGGATGAGGTAATGATTTCTATGGCAAAAATGCCTATGGAAGGTGAGCCAGGCAAAACTTTTCATTACGGAAACACTGGTTTACAAATTTGTGCTGCTATTGTAGAAAAAATTGGTGGAAAAAGTTTTGAAACCCTATTTGCCGAAAGAATAGCACAGCCACTAACTATGAAACAAACCGATTTTGGTAAAAAAGAAATTCCGTTAGCTGCAGGTGGTGCATTTAGTACTGCCAATGATTACATTAATTTTTTATCCATGGTTTTGCATAAAGGTTTATTTAATGGAAAAAGAGTTTTAAGTGAAGCATCCATCAACGAAATGCAGAAAAACAGGGTCATTAATGCAACTGTAATACATACCCCTCTAAAAGAAAGAACTACTAAATATGGCTTTGGACTTTGGATAGATGAAGAGGAAAATGGCAGAACCAATGCTATTAGCAGCCCTGGATTATTTGGAAGTGTACCTATGATTGACTTGAAAAAAAATTACTGTGCTTTTTTAATGGTATTTAATTTAAAATATAAAGAAAGACAAGTGAAAAATGCTGATTTGAAAAAAAGGATAGATAGCAGTATTGGTTATTGATTAATTAGCATTGATACTAATAGTTTGCTTAATATTGTTCATAAAAAATAAATTGAAATGATAACTAGAATTTTGTTTTCGTGTGTATGTTTTTTTTTAACGCTTGTTGCAAATGCACAATTAAACCCAGGTGAATTAGACAGTAAACTAACAAAAGCACAAAAAATTTTAGGTGGCGATGTAGTTGCCTTAATTTATAAAGATGGAAAAATTGCCTACAAAAAGAAAATTGGTGAAGGTTTTGATGAAAAAACTCAGGTGGCTATTGGTGGTAGTAGTAGGTGGCTAACAACAGCATTGGTACTTCAATTTATTGACGAAGGAAAACTTACTTTGGATACTAAGGTTGCAGATATTTTACCCATTTATGCAAAGTATGGTAAAAAATATATTACCATACGCCATTGCTTAAGTGATTTAACCGGCATAGAAGACAAAAAAGGGAATATAGCAGAAAATAGTAGATTTAATAGCTTAGAAGAATTAGTGAACGACTACCCAAAAAAAGAAATAAGAGCAAATGCTGGCACAGATTTTTGGTATGGAAGTATTGGTATAAATATAGCAGCAAGAGTAATAGAAATTATTGGCAAAAAAGGATTTGAACAACTAATTGCACAAAAGCTAACCAAACCATTAGGCATGAAGGCAACTATTTTTTCGCCAGAAAATAATAAATGTGTTAACCCAGCAGGTGGTGCATTAAGTACTGCAAACGATTATATGATGTTCTTATCTATGATTTTAAACAAAGGCATGTTTAATGGCAAACAAATATTAAGTGCTAATGCAATAGAAGAGTTGAAAAAAATTCAAATGACATCGAACATGGTGGCTTATGCCCCAAAAGATGCAGAAAAATTAGCCTTTGGTTTAGGTGGCAATATACTTTCTAAAGATGCAGATGAAAAAGCAACTACGATTGGTTGCCCAAATTTTGGAGCACTTTGGCCATTTGTTGATTTTTGCAATAATTATGCTTGCATTATTTTTCCGAAGGATATTTTAGCGGATTCGAGAAAAGATTTTTATACCATTTTTAAACAAACAATAGATAGCCAGTTAAACAGTACTTGTAACTAGGCTTTGTTGTAAATTTGCAGCAATGAAAAAGTTTGTTTTAAGTTTTTTTGCATTAATCTTATTTGGTTCAACTGTTTTTGCACAAACAAAAAAGAAGAAAGAGCCCTTTTTTAAAAGTATGTATTTTCAATGGGGGTACAACACCGAGTGGTACACCAAAAGTAACATACATTTTAAAATGAGTAATGGTAATAATTTTACCTTACACAAAGCAAAAGCACACGATAGCCCCGATTTAGATGCAATACCAAAAAAACCATTGGAAATATCGATACCACAATACAACTATAGAATTGGATTTTATTTGAATAAAGCCAAAACGAAAGCTTTAGAAATAAATTTTGATCACATAAAATATATAGTCACCGATGGGCAATTGGTAAAAGTTACAGGCGTAATTGATGGTATACAAGTTAATGGTGATAGTATTTTAAACCCAAAAACATTCTTGCACCTTGAACATACAGATGGTGGAAATTTATTACACATTAATTATGTAGAAAATAAAACATTGGCGTTAACAAAAGGAACTAATAGAAAATTGCTAACTTGGGTTTGGAAAGTTGGGGCAGGTATTAATATTCCTAGAACAGATTTTACTTGGAAAGGAGAATCATTAAACAATATGTTTCATATTGCTGGTTATAATATTAGTGGAGAAACTGGTCTTAGAATCTATCCATTTAAAAAAGTGTTTATAGAAACTACTTGTAAATCGGGCTTTGTTCATTACGTAAATGCATTAGCAAATACAGAAACATTAAAAGGCAATAGAGTTACCCACAGTTTTGGATATGTAGAATTAATTGCAACCGTTGGGTTTGATATAAACTGGTAAACCATATGTACGAGCATAAAAAACTTGCTTTGGCAAGTAAACAAACTTACTACAAACGAATTATTAAAAGTTTATTGATAATGGTTATTGTTTTGTTTGTGTGTTTGTTTATAGGCATTTTGGGGTATCATTACACCGCAAATATTGGGTGGTTAGACAGTTTACACAATGCTTCTATGATTCTAAGTGGCATGGGGCCAGTTGTTGAAATAGAAACTGTTGCAGGTAAATGGTTTAGTAGCTTATATGCTTTGTTTAGTGGTGTTGCTTTTATTACAAGTATTGGAATAATTATAGCACCAATAGCACATCGGTTTTTTCATAAGCTACATTTAGAAAATTAAGACAGTTTATTCTTCTCTTTTTACCAACACAATTTTACCTCTATCGGCTTTAGCCATTTCATCGTAAAACTTAACAAGTTCTGGATAATCGGCAGGTGGATATTTACCTTCATTTCTTTCATAAAACCTTACTACTTGTATGGTATTATTTATAAAGCCAAACTGTATACTAAATTTTCCAAATTTATTTTGTAGGTCTATTTTTTTGGGGAACGCTTCCAAATTATAACCTTGGGGTACTTTAATATTAATGGTATCTATATCTTTAAAAGCATCGTTATAAACTATATCAAATTTTCGGGGTTTATCGCTGGCAAGTTTGGTATTTCTATTAAATAAATTAGGTGTAATAAACAAGCGTTTGCTCGAAATATTGGCATAGTTTGGCGAAACAATATTTAAGTACTCCTCCATAATTGGAATTTTGCCTTTTATTTCTTTGTACTCATTTTTTTCTACAGAAAAAGTAGGTAAGCTAATTACACGGTTTAAATATTTTGTTCTGTTTTCTTCATCCAGTACATTTTTAATTTGATGAGCTAACTCTTGTTGTATACCAGTAAAAACAGTTTTTACATTTGCCATTAAAGTACCTTCGTTAGTAAGAGTTGCTTCAACATTTCTTAATTGTACATTATCTTTAGATGTATATTTTGGTGTGCTAACCAAGTAACCACCATCATCACCAATAAGCAAGGCTTTTCTGTTGCCAGTAAAAGTTCCCATATAGCCAGCACTATTGTTTTGGCTAGTACATTCTAGCCAGATCGTATCCTTACCATTGGGCACACAAGTAATAATATGGTTAAAATAATCTCTAGGAAAATCTTCAATTACCCTTTTGGCTTCATCATCTCCAGCAGCTACTAAGGTATAATAAGCTTTTATGCCTGCTTCTTTTAATAAGCTAACCATATAATTACTTAATGCTTTACAATCGCCATATTTATTTTTAGCAACATAGCTGGCTTCAAAAGGTTGCAAACCACCAATACCCAATTGTACACTTATATAACGTGTATTGTTTTGTAAAAAATTATATAAAGTACTAACTTTTTGTTCATGATTCGTAAGCCCATCAACTAACTCATGTACTTTTATTTTAATGTCATTCGGTAAAACATCTTTACCCTCGTTTAATTGTTTCGAAAAATTACCAAAATCTTTCCAAGTAGCCATGGACCCACTATAATCAGCATACTCGAATTGAACTGGAGCAAAAAAAACATGGGGAGTAATATCTCGCCATTGTGGAGTATAAATTTCGGGTACAATTGACTTATAATTTTTTAAGGCCCAAGTATGTATGGTTTTATCTCCATCTTTTATAATTTGTGGCTTTGTATCTATATTAAATTGGCGATAATTAAATTGTAAATCGTTTTGTGTTTGTACAACATACAAGCTGTTTTGCACAGCTAGATGTACACTCGAAATAGGTACCCAAGATGGTATTGAATAAGTACCCTCAAACTCTACTTCATCCTCAAACTCAACTGTATAAGGATAATTTTTGATGTAAAAAGCAAAACGTTTGGCTCTTGAATCGGTAGCCAAGCTAAATCCATCAGTAGTAGAAACATCTGCAATATCTTTTTTCTTGATACTCTTTATTTTAATTCCATTGGCATCAAACAAAGCACCTGAAATGTCTGAGATACTTCTAAATTTATCGTAATAGCCTGAGTAGTAGGCAAACCTATCGCCATCTTCATTTAAAATGGTTATAGCAGTTTTACTTTTAATGATTGTTTTATTAAGTTTTTTTATGCTTATAGTGGTTTCGTCTAAACGAACCACTGCATGGGCATTTTCTTTTAACGAATCTGGAATAAGGTTTACATGATAATTTTGTGCATGCAACAAAACTGGTAAAAGAAATACTAGCAGGATACTAATTTTTTTCATGCTGTTTTATTTTGCTTTTTTATACACTATTTGTTCGTCGTGTTTCTTTACAATATATCCAAAAAAGTCTCTAAGGGTATCGTAATCTTCTGGTAAAAAATTGGCTTTTTTAATTTTAATGGATGTTCTTAGTTGTATACCATCATTGGTTTTACCAATGATATATTCAAACATTCCATCATCATCATTTAATTTAACTCTTGCACTTTTCGGAATTTCATCAATAGTATAACCCTTTGGCGTTTCAATATTTAATACATAGGTTTCATTTTGTGTATAGGGCATTTCTACTGGGTAAAAACGCTCGGCAGATTTAAATGGATTGTTCTTAAGCCCTTCTGTTAATAATGGATTAAAATAAATAATTTCTTCATCTGGCTTAAAACTAAAATCGTATTTAATAGCAACTGGTTCTTCATAATTTAATAAAGAGTCTAAAGAAGTATTGCTTAAGTCAATTTCGAAACCATACGACTTTTTAATTTGTGTAAAGTAATCCCCAACTTTCTCTTTTGGTGTTTGTTCTCTCAATTCAAAACTTTCAAATTGCCCCAAAGTTGAAGTATAACTTGCATACATACCCAATTTTTCATCATTTACAATAAATACAGATGTTAATTTTTCTTCTTTTACAGAATCGGCAGATAAATTGATTAGTCTAGGAAAAGTATCGATTGTTCTTGCATAGCCATTGTAACAATCTGCTATTAATTTACCAAAACCAAGTTTGGGGTGTGATGCATCTAACAAAACTTCTTTATCATCAATTATAGTTTTGCAAATAGTATAGTTAAACTGGTTAATCATTGGATAAGTTTCAGATGCAAACCCATTTTCTCTTGTACTTAGCACTATAGGTTTTGCATAAATATTTAGGCTTCGCAACATGGCCACCAATAGCAAATTTAATTCGGCTACATTGCCTTTTTTTGCTTGAAAAACTTTTTTTAATCCCTGTTTAGTATAAAAATAATCATGGCTTGTACAAATATAATTATCCCTAATATATTCGAACACTTTTTTGGTTTTTACTTTGTTGTTTGTTTCCTTGCCAATTACTTTTTTAAGCTCATCATCAAACCAATTGTTGTTTTTGCTCAATTCTGCTCCAAATTCTTCATCTTTCATTAAATCTTTTGCAATCGCTTCCCAAGTGCCTAAAAGTGTTTTCACAGGTGCATTTGGTGGCCTATATGCAACTAATTGAAAGTTAAGTTTAGCAACATGGTTGGCAATGGTGGTTACAAAGTTTTCTTTTTTTATGGCTGGCACATTTTCTATTGCCCATTTGCGGTGCATGGTTGCCATGTTTATTCTACCAACTTCACTCCTATCCATTGCACTCTCACCAGGAAAAAGAATATTGTAACTTTCGTTCGAAAAACTTACTGTATCAATTGCAAATTTTTGAAAACCTTGTGAAGTTCCAACAAATTGAAAATAAGAGGGTACATGAATATTACATTCACTCCATAATATTGGATAAGCTTCTTGAAAATACCAATCTCTTAATCTATTAGCCGTTGGAGAATTAACGGAGTAAGAATATTCGATGATAGACCCCTCCTTAATATTGGAGAAAGTAAACTTTAAGTCTTGTTCATTTTTACTTACTTTGTCTTTAAAAACAGCACTTTTATCTAGCTTAGTTTTTACAACAACACCATTTTCTAAATTATAAGTAGCCGCTTCTAATTTTTCTAGTTGGTCTACTTCTAAGCCATATTTGTACAATGCAATTTCTACAGTGGCAAGGTCAAACGAATTTTTGTTGAGTAGGTGAATGCGTTTTCTATAATTATACACAACATTAAAAAAACTCGTATTGCTTCCTTCATAAAGTGCATCTCTATAATCGAATAAAACAATTGCTTGGGCATTTCTGTCGATACTGTATACTTTTGTACCAAAGTCGGCAGGCGTAACACTACCAAACTTTAGATTAGGACCTTTTTTTTGAGCATTTAAAATAAGAAAACAAAATAGGGTTAAGAATAGAAAAAAATATTTTTTCATTTATCCTGATTTATAGTTGTTGTAAAAATAGCAGAAACACATTTAAAATAACAAACATCAATCATATTTTTTTAAATACGAATAAAGTAAAATCTGTAGCAAAAAGCCTTGGCTTTGATTTTTGTGGAATTGCAAAAGCAGAAATGTTAAACGAGGATGCTAGGAGACTAGAAAAGTGGTTGAATAATAACATGAATGGGAGTATGCAGTACATGGAAAATCATTTTGATTTACGTGTAAACCCTCAAAAATTAGTACCTGGTGCAAAAAGTGTAATTACTTTAATGCAAAATTATTTTTCGGAAACAGAACAAGCAAATAATGCACCAAAAATTTCTAAATATGCTTTTGGTAATGACTATCATCAAGTGATTAAAGAAAAATTACACCAATTTTTAGCCAACATCAACAAAGATATTGGCGAAATACATGGAAGAGGATTTGTAGATAGTGCCCCAGTTTTAGAAAGAGCTTGGGCTACCAAAAGTGGCCTTGGATGGATTGGTAAAAATGGTAATTTAATTACCAAACAAAGTGGTAGTTTTTATTTTATTGCTACCTTAATTGTAGATATTGAATTAGCTTATGACGATCCATTTACCAAAGACTACTGTGGCACCTGCACTAAATGTATAGATGCTTGCCCAACAGACGCAATTTTACCCAATAAAGTAATCGACGGAAGTAAGTGTATTAGCTATTATACCATTGAATTAAAAGATGCTTTAATTGACGAAAGCATGAAAGGAAAATTTGACAATTGGCTATTTGGTTGCGATACTTGCCAAGATGTTTGCCCCTGGAACAAATTTAGCAAACCCAATACCGAAATAAATTTTACTCCCATACCCGAAATATTAAACTTAACCACCCAACAATGGGAAGAAATGACAGAAACTACTTTTAAAGAAGTATTTAAACATTCGCCTTTAAAACGTAGTAAATACAACGGCATTAAACGAAATTTACATTTTATTAGCAATGGTTAAATTTGAAGCAACCATAAAAAAATTTGATAAACAGGGCGAAAAAACTGGTTGGACTTATATTGATATACCTGCTACTATTGCCAATACATTAAAGCCAAATAATAAAAAAAGTTTTCGTGTAAAAGGGTTATTAGATAGTTGCCCTATAAATGCTTTAGCTATTTTACCCATGGGAGAAGGTAACTTTATTTTAGCTTTAAATAACGATATACGAAAAGCTTTAAAGAAAAGAAAAAACGAAAAATTATTGGTTCAGCTAGAAGAAGATAAAAAAGGATACATTTTAAATGAAGATTTTGTTTGTTGCCTAAACGAAGAACCATCTGCCCTGGCTTTTTTTAATACGTTAACCAATGGACATCAAAATTATTTTAGTAAATGGATTGATAGTGCTAAAACAATTGAAACCAAAATAAAAAGAATTGCCCAAACCATAAATGCTTTGCAAAATAAATTAGACTATGGAAGTATGATAAGAAAACAAACTTCCGAAAACAAACTGCTTAAGGGTTTGTAATAGTACATTTGTTAAATGAATTTAGTTGAAAGAGATAAAAAAACTATTTGGCATCCATTTACAAAACAAAAAAATTGTTTGCCACCAATAGCAATAGTAAAAGGCGAAGGCAGTATTTTAATTGATGAAAATAACAATGCCTATATAGATGCAATTAGTAGTTGGTGGGTAACCCTTCATGGCCATGCACACCCATATATTGCTGAAAGTATATATAAACAAGCATTACAATTAGAACAGGTAATTTTTGCAGGCTTTACACACCCGCCTGCTGTAGAGTTAGCAGAAAAATTATTAACTATTTTACCCAATACTATTTCAAAAATATTTTATAGTGATAATGGAAGCACTAGTACAGAAGTTGCATTAAAAATGGCCATACAGTATTGGTGGAATGGCAAGGAGGTGGAAGGTGGAAAGGAGAAGCTAGAGGGTGAAAGGTGGAGGGAGGAAGGCGAAAGGAATGAAGAGAAAGTTGGAGGCAGAAATAAAATTTTAGCTTTTAACAACAGTTATCATGGAGATACTTTTGGTGCAATGAGTGTTAGCGATAGAAGTGTGTTTACCCTTGCATTTCATCCCTTTTTGTTCGAAGTTATTTTTATAGATACGCCCACTTCCAAAAATATACATGCAATTAAAGCAACTATCCAAGAACATTCGGAAGAAATTGCAGCTTTTATTTATGAGCCATTGGTGCAAGGTGCAGGTGGAATGAAAATGTATGATCCCGAATTATTGAACGAAATTTTAACTACTGCCAAACAAGAAAATATAATTTGCATAGCCGATGAAGTAATGACTGGTTTTGGTAGAACAGGAAAACTATTTGCCAGTGAATATATGAACGAACAGCCAGATATTATTTGTTTAAGCAAAGGTTTAACTGGCGGTACAATGGCATTAGGCGTTACAGCATGCAGTGAAAAAATTTACAACGCATTTGTAAACGATGATAAATTAAAAACTTTTTTTCATGGTCATTCTTTTACTGCAAATCCATTAGCATGTAGTGCAGCAATTGCAAGTTTTAATTTATTACAACAAAATAATTGTTTGGAAAAAATTGAATGGATTACACAACAACATATTTTATTTACAGAACCTTTACAACAACTAAATCACCTAAAAAATATTAGGGTTTTAGGAACCATATTGGCCTTTGAAATTAATGAAGGAAAAGATGAATACTTAAACGATATTTCTACAATCATTACCCAAAGAGCACTTGCAATGGGCATATATTTAAGGCCATTGGGCAATACCGTTTATATAATGCCACCATATTGTATAACTGAAAATGAATTACAAAAAATTTATGCTGCAGTGCTTAAAATAATACAAATGTGAATTTTAATCTAGACCAAAATTTTCTGGTATAGTGCCGATTGGATAGTTGTTTAGACCATTTTTTTGTCTATTACAGATATCACTTCGGTATAGTTTAATGAAAAAAGCCTCCGAAACTTTCGAAGGCTTTTTATTAAAATTGAAAAATAATTTAAAATGCAGGATCTGCAGGTGTATTAGGATTGTTATCTCTTTCACGAAAAGGATAAGGGAAATTTTTACGCTTTGTTTCTGCATTTGGGCGTCCAAAACGTCGAACATCTTCTAATCTGTTTGTACTCATAAACAATTCAATACATCTATTTCTGTAAACTTCATTTAACAAATTTGGAACATCTACCGTACCAGTGTAACCAGCTGCTATACTTGCACCAACTCCAAGTGCATCGGCAGCAGGAGCTTGTTGCAAAATTGCATCAATAATTGTTTTTGCACCAGCAGCATCTGGCGTAGCTTGTCTTAGTAAACATTCTGCTCTAATTAAACGAACTTCATCTGGTAAATAAATAGGAATTGCTCTAGTGGTCGCATTCCAAAAACCATTCATTCTATATCGAGGTGTACTTGTTGCAATGGTGGTATAGAAAGGAATCCTTGCATCGGTTAAAGCTGGGCGTAATGTTAGTGGTAAACCAAGCGTAGAATCTAAAGGTTGGTAAATATTGTTTGATGAAGTAACAGTAATAAATACTGGATTAGGATTTAGAGCATCGTAGTTCATTACAGATGTTTTTGTAATATCTACAGCATTTGCAGCAGTTAATGCAGTTGCAATATTACCAGCATACAATGCATATCTTGCTTTTAAAGCTTGTAATGTGTTAACAATATCTATACCTGCTGGTACATCTGAAGTAAATGTTGCAGATATTGGGCTTGCTGCAATAAATGCCAATGCCCTATCGATTGTTGCAACAGCTTTAGTATACCCTTGAGATCTTGGAATAAAAGTAGAAGGAGTAGTTACTGGAGCTCCGATGGTATCTGGTACACTTTCCCAATACATGGATAGGTTGCCATAAGCCAATGCCTTAAATATGGATGCATAACCAATTACACCGCTTCTATATCCTGCATCTGGAATGTTTCTTACAGCAGCATCAATTACAGTATTTGCATCATATACTACTTTGCAATTGTTTATCCAAACAAGACCTAATAAGCCATTGTTTCCATCAACAGAAGCACCACCATTAAATAATAGTGCTTCTGAAACATTACCAACATTTACAATTAATGCTTCGTTGGTACTTAAACCACATGAACTCATCATAGCTGAATGAACGCCTAGTGAGTAACTTCGTTGTAAACTTACAGCTACACCTGTTATTCCTTTTGGAGATGCAAAAACATCTGGCTGAGAAGCTGCATTTGGGTTGCTATACTCTTTTGAACAAGAGGCAAACAATGCGATGGCAGCTAAACTTAGAACAGTAATTTTATTAAATATTTTTTTCATTTTTATTAAGTTTAGAAGTAATTAAAATTTAGCTTGAATTCCGAAACTGAATGTTCTTGGAATAGGCACCGTACCAAAATCAATTCCTCTCAATAAAGTACTTTGTCCGCCAGCATTAACTTCTGGATCGTAACCAATATAATTTGTCCAAACTATTAAGTTTCTTCCACTAAAGTTTACAGATAAATCACGTAAAAATTTGCCAACTTTTCCAACACTATAGCTAAGCGACAATTCTCTTAATCTTACATTGCTTCCATCATCCACTCTCCACTCCTCAATTGCATAAATACCTGTTGGTACTGTTGCTGTTGTAGAAAATCCACTAATATAGCCTCTAGGCAGTTGTCCACTTTGCTCTAACTCTGCAATTTTACCATTACCAACACCTTGGCGGGTTCTAAAATCTGCATTAAACACACTGTTACCATAGGTTGCATCTATTTGAAACCTTAAACTTAGTTTTTTGTAATTAAACTCATTTGTTAAGGTAGTAGTATATTTTGGATTTGGATCGCCAATTACTTTTCTCAGTAAAGTGCTTCCAGGAGCAGGATTACCCTGACCAGCAGGACCACCAGCAACAAAATCTACTTGTGTATAGCCAAGTACACTATTTTGAACACCATAAGCTGTTCTTGGTATTCCGGCAGGGCTTAAAACTAAGCCACTGTGATTGGGTAATCCATTACTAGCTTTCGAGAAATTCCCTCCAGAGCCAGTCATAAAAAATGTGCCATAGAAAACACCAGCAGGTTGGCCTTGAATTAAGGCTACAGGAGCACCTCCATTGGTGCCAAACTGTATTAATGAAGCACCAATATTTAATACTTCATTTCTATTGTGGTTGTATATACCTGTAATTTCCCAACTAAAATCTTTTGTCTTTATTGGCATACCAGTTAACACCATTTCGAACCCTCTGTTTTGTAAATTACCAATATTATCAAGTAAGCTTGAAAAACCGGTAGAAGGTGCAATAAACCTGTTCAACAACATATCATTCACTTTTTTATCGTACACATTTAAAGTAAAAGTTACCCTGTTTTTTAAGAACGAAAGATCTAAGCCAAATTCAATTTCTTTTTGACGTTCTGGACCCACATTGGTATTTGCTAATGTGCTGCTAGAGTTTAAAGCAGTTCTGCTTCCAAAAGAGGATGCTTGGTAAGTATTAAAACGGTCGTATGCTCCAATGCCAGTTAGGTTACCACTTTCTCCATACGCAATTCTAACTTTTGCTAAATCCCACCATTTACTAACACCTAATTTTTTCCAATATTCTGTGCTAGATAAAACATAACTTAAATTGGCTTTACTATACACTTGATTTCTATTATCTGCCCCAAAAACAGATGACGCATCACGACGGATTGCACCTGTAACAAACAATTGATTTCTATACTTAAAATTTTGTTGAATAAAAGTACCACTAATAGAAAGTTCAGACCTCGAATCAGAGCCAGCAATAATTGTACTTGCACCATTTACGGTTTGTACAAAGGGTGCTAACCCTCTGCCTTGACTAAGCAAGAAAGTGTTTCTTTCGTATTGTTGTGAAAAGCCTACCTGAGTTACGGAAGTGATATCTTTATTTAAATTGGTTGTATAAGTTGCATTTAAATCGTGGTTAATACCAAAGAAATTACTAGAGCCTGCACTTGCATACCCATTTAAAGATGGATCGGTTGTTGTTGTACCACCTCCAAAAAATGCTGCATTAACATTGTATGCAAATGGCGGCATAAACGTAGTACCATTTTGGCTATAATTATCAATACCCATCGTATAATCAATGGTTAAATTTTGTATTGGCTTTAGCTTTACACCAAAGTTTGTAAGAATACGATTGGTTGTATTTTTTTGTTTAAAATCGTCTATTACAGTAATTGGATTTACTCTTCCTAAATTTCCGATTGTTTTAAGGTTACCCAAACCATCTCTACTTTGTAAATCATGAAAATTTCCTAGAATAGTTACGGCATTCATTGGGCTAAAAAAAGAGTTACCATCTGGCTTTTCATTAGCATTGCTATTTACATAGTTTAGGCCTAAGTTTAAACTTAACCATTTATTTATTTTTTGGTCAATATTACTTCTAAAACTAAATCTTTGAAAATCTGTATTTCTTATAATACCTTGATTAAAAAAGTAGGAGCCTGAAAAAAAATACTTCGTGTTATCGTTTCCACCACTAATAGATAAGTTATTATCTGTACCAGTTGCATTACCAAAAATTAAATCTTGATAATCATATCTACTCACTGCTGTTGTGTTGGTGAGTGTTGGAGTTAATATATCTTGTGTTTGAGCTGTTGGTCCATCTGTAGGGCCTCCAAATTTAGTAGCAGCTCTGTTTACATCTAATTTTTTCCTTAAGCTACTAAACATTACGTTACTTGTAAAAGTAATTTGTGGTGCACCGCTAACCCCTCTTTTGGTAAAAATTTGAATTACACCGGCATTAGCACGGCTACCATAAATTGCTGCAGCAGCTGCTCCATTTAAAACTTCAATTCGTTCTATATCTGCAGGGTTAATATCTACAATTCTGCTTTGGCCTACTACTCCAACAAAATTACCTCCATCATAATTACCTTGTGTATTGGTAACTCTTGGGCTACTATTATTAACGATTACACCATCTACAATATATAATGGTTCAGAAGAAGAATTAACTGAACTAACACCTCTTAATCGAACACTCAACCCTCCAGCAGGATCTCCACTATTTTGAGTGATCTGTGCACCAGCTGTTTTACCTTGTAATGCTTGTAATGCATTTGAAGGAACACCCTTGTTTAAGTCTTCGGCCTTAACGGTTGCAACATAACTACCCAATTGTTTACGAGTTGTACCAGCACTTGTACCTGTAACTATTACTTCGTCTAATTTACTTGCTGCAGCTTCTGTTAATACTGCATTTACAACAACTTCTTTACCAGAAACAGTAAAAGCAACTTCCGATGTTTCAAAACCTACACCAGAAAATACCAATGTATAATTACCATTTTTTATATCTGCATTAAAAGCAAAATTGCCAACGTTGTCTGTAGCAGTTCCAAAACGTGTATTTTTAACTTGAACAGAAATACCATCGGGCTGTGTTCCTTTTTTGGAGGATACCTTACCCACAATTTTTACTTGGGCTACTATTGCAGAAACTGAAATGCAAAAAAGGAAAACCATTAAAAGATTTTTCCATTTGCTTGTACGCATGAGATTTACTTTCATCATTAAGCGGTTTTTGGTTTAAAAAGATTTTGAAAATACAATGTGTAGCAAATAACTAGCTAGTTAAGTAGTATAAAAGCAAGCATCGTTTTAGATTGCTAAATTGTAACTAAATATTTGAACTACCAAACAAAAACAGCAAAAAATTGCAAACAGATGCCGAATTATTCGTACTTTTCAACATGAACCAAAATGTTATAGCACTTACACAAATAGCAAATAAAAAAACAAAATTAATTATTGGTTTAATGAGTGGCACTTCTTTAGACGGCTTAGACATTGCTTTATGCAGGTTTACTGGTAATGGATTAAACACCACTATTGAATTAGTAAACTTTAGCACTATTATCTATAATACAGATTTTAAAGAAGAGATCATGAGTGTTTTTGCTAAACGAAACGTTGATTTAGAAAAAGTTTGTTTGTTAAACGCATGGATTGGTAAACAACATGCACAAATGATTAATGACTGTTTACATAAATGGGGAGTTGAGAATAAAGAAGTTGATTTAATTGCATCGCATGGGCAAACCATTTACCATGCTCCAAAAATTTTGCATCAACAGCAACAATTTGGCAATGCAACTTTACAAATTGGCGATGGTGATCATATAGCAGTTAAAACGGGTATTATAACCCTTAGCGATTTTAGACAAAAACATGTAGCTGCTGGTGGCGAGGGTGCACCACTAGCTGTTTATGGCGATTTTTTAATTTTTGGCAAACAAGGCGAAAACCGAGTTATGTTGAATATTGGCGGCATTGCTAATTACACTTATTTATGCGGAGATATGGACTCCACAAAAGTATTTAGTACCGATACTGGCCCAGGAAATACATTAATGGATGCTTACATAAAAAAACATTTTGAAGGAAAGTATTTTGATGAAAATGCTACCATTGCTTTGCAAGGAAATATAGAACCAAACTTATTGAACAAACTTAAAGAAAATAGTTTTTTTGAACAAAATTTTCCCAAAACTACTGGTCCCGAATTATTTAACCTACACTATTTAACCATTGCACAAGAACAATCAAACACACAACATTTAAGCCATTTTGATATAATGGCTACCTTAAATAAATTTTCTGCAGAAACCATTGCACAAGCAATACAAAGAGGAATTAAAGAAGAAAATTTTTGTATTTATACAAGTGGTGGTGGTATGCACAACCCTTTATTAATGCAACATTTAAAAGAATTGTTGCCCAACCAAATTTTTAAATCCACCGCCGATTTACAAATTAATCCAGATGCAAAGGAAGCTGTTTTATTTGCCATATTGGCTAACGAATGTATTTGTGGCAACAACAATAGCTTTTTAACTGGCAGTAATGGAATACCAAATGTTAGTATGGGAAAAATTAGTTTCCCTAATTAGATGTATTAAATAATTTTTTTAATTGAGCCATATTGGTTTCTAGTTGAGTACCCATTACAGCCTCATTCATCATTGAGCCAAAACGTTGCCATGGATACCATTTTAAATGTTCGGTAAATTGCCATTGTGCAATGGTATTAGAGGATGTAGAATCTTGTATAACCCTCATAATACTTTCTTGAACAGTACCATTTTTGCCAGTCCATTTCGATACAACAACATAATTATTTGTGCTAATTATTTCTACTTTGGTTCCAAACAAATTAGCATCTTTATCAGATGTAATAACTATACCATCTTTTTTTAAGCCAGTAACCCAATACTTCCAATTGTTAATGTTTGTCATCATTTTAAAAACAGAATCCTTGGAGGCTGTTATATCAACAGCTCTTGATACCACTACATTTGCAGGTAATAACAAACCCATACAAGTTACTATAAAAAATAAAACAACCGCACTAATAAAACCCAATTTTAAAAATTTCATACTTAATTATTGAAACAAATTTCTATAAAAAAAGTTGATATCATTATTCCCACTTAAAAAATTTATGTACTAAAATAAAAATACCAACACCCCATAAACCAATTACACCAAGGTTTTGCCAAGTATCTAATATACCCAACCCTTCGAACGAAATTTTACGCATGGCAGTATTAAAATGTGTTAATGGCAAAAATTTACAAAGGGTTTGCATCCAACTTGGAAAAACGGTAATAGAAAAGAAAGTACCAGACAATAACATTTGTGGTAAAGCAAATAAATTAATTAATAATGGTATGGTAGAGTCTGATTTTACGATACTTGAAAAAAGTAAAGCCACTCCCATTAACATCATTAATAATAACACTGAAACAAATATCATTTCGAAAAATGTAACTATACCATGTGCCAAAGTAAAACCTAATAAAAATTTACCTACTACTATTAATACTACAACGTTAATCAGCTGAAAAAATATTCTACTAAAACCAATGCCTATAAGAATATTAAGCCTGTTTACCGGTGTTGCATAAAAACGCTTTAACACAAGTTGCTCTCTTAAATTATAAAAAGTAAATGCAATACCAAATAATGTAGAAAACAAAATTGAAAAACCAATTTGACCTGGTAAAACAAAATCTATTTGTTTGTATTGCCTTACGGTATAAATATTTTTTTGAATAGTAACCATTTTTCCAGGATTTGGATTCAGCTTTGCAGCCACATTTTCTAAAATTGGAATTAGCTGCATCGTTTCTGGAGAACTTGCATTAGTACTTGTTACCTTAATAAAATATTTTTGTTGTTGTAGAGAATCGTAATTTGAAGTAATGTATAAAACAGCGGCCAATCTACCTTTTTCTAAATCAGCTTTTTGTAAACTATCATTTGCATACCTATCTATTTTAATTAATGGTATTGATTGTAAAATGCCATACAAAACATTTGAAGTATCAGACCCCTTTTGAATAGATATCCTAAATTTATTGATGCCACCACTGCCAAAGGAGCCAAAAATCCACACAAAAACCAATGGAAATACTAAACTAAAAAATAATGAGCCTGGGTTTTTTAAAATAGCCAATAAACTAGCTTTTGTTATGGCCAATAAAGCTTTAAATTGGTTGTATTTAACTTGCATAAGATTTTAACTTCTTCAACAAATTTATTTGAATATTTAAAAAAAGAAGGAAAAAGTTTTGAAATATAGACAAATGTCGTAAATTTGTTGCCAAATGACGGTTATGGCAAAAAAAATTAAACCGCTTACTTACACAACCCAAACCTCTGATTCCTTGAATGTACTTAATGAGCCAATGGTAATATATGCACCAGTAAGTTTTAAAAAGATACCTCAAAACACAGATTTTACTTATAAAAAATTTCACAAAATTGCTGATAAATTACCCTTTACTTTAAAAGATTGGGCAAATATTTTAAACTTATCTGAAAGAACATTGCACCGATACGCCAAAGCCAATTCTAGCTTCTCCTCCATTTATATCGATAGAATTTTACATGTAGAACAATTAATTAATTTAGGTTTAGAAACATTTACAACACCCGAGGCATTGTACAATTGGCTTAAAAAAGATAAAAATGTTATGGGCAATAAACTCAATTTCGAGTCATTGTATACCTCAAGTGGTATTCAAGAAACCATTAACCAATTGGGTAGAATACTTCACAATGTTTATACATGATTACTGTTTATAGATTTGCTTCAGTTGCCTATGCCAATGATTTAAGTGGTAATGGTGCAAAATTATTTGGAGGACGTTGGAACAAGGTAGGCATTCCTGCTTTATATACTAGCTTTACAATTTCGTTAGCTTTAGTTGAATTGTTTATTCATAAAAATACGTATGAAGAAATACGAGTAAACCAATTATTAGAAATTACAATTGCCGAAGACATACAGCAACAAATTAGTTTCAATAAATTAAAACCAAACTGGCAAAACGATGCCGCATATTGTCAGTATATGGGTAGTCAGTTTTTATTAGCAAAAAATAGTGTAGGTATAAAAGTGCCATCGGCAATTATTGAGCAAGAAAGTAACCTATTGCTTAACCCAATGGCTATTGACTTTAATAAAAAAGTAAAAATAAAAAAAATAAATCCCTTTGTTTTTAATGATAGACTCTTTAAATAAAACTAGTACAGCATATTTATTAACAGGTGGTAATTTAGGGAATAGAAAAAAAAACTTAGCCACTGCCTATACATTAATACATGAACAATGTGGCATAATACTACAAGCATCTTCTATTTATCAAACTGCCGCTTGGGGTATTACTAACCAACCAACATTTTTAAACCAAGTTATTGCTGTGCAAACAGACCTTAAACCCAAAGCATTAATGAAAATGTTATTAAACATTGAAGAGCAAATGGGTAGGGTTAGATCTATAAAGTTTGGGCCAAGAATTATTGATATCGATATTTTATTAATAGATTCCCTTATTTTGAATACACAATTACTCAAATTACCTCATCCAGAGTTGATAAATAGACGTTTTGCCTTATTACCCTTGGCAGAAATTGCCCCAACCCAAATTCATCCTGTTGAAAAAAAGAGCATTTTACAACTACTAGAAAGCTGTACAGACAATTTGAATGTGCAAAAGATTTAAGCATATACAACACATTGGCTTTTAATTTTGGAATCTTTTATGAATCATCATTTTATTACAGTTGAAGGCAATATTGGTGCAGGTAAAACCACTTTAACCCATTTATTGGCAAAGCATTTTAATGCAAGAATAGTTTTGGAAGAATTTGCAGAAAACCCTTTTTTGCCAAAATTTTACGAAAACCCTCATCAATATGCTTTTCCTGTTGAGTTATTTTTTATGGCCGAACGATATAAGCAGTTAAAAGATATGGTGCATACTAAAGATTTGTTTCAAAGTATTACTGTATCGGATTATTTGTTTACAAAATGTTTGTTGTTTGCAAAAGTTACCTTGCCAGAAGAAGAGTTTAGATTGTATCAAAAACTATTCGACATTATTAACCAACAATTGGTGTTTCCAGATATTTTAATTTATTTACATTCATCGGTTCATAAATTGCAAGAAAATATTAAAAAAAGAAACAGACCTTACGAGCAACAAATACCAGATGAGTATTTGTACAACTTACAAGAAACATATACCAGCTATATAAAACAACATAATATTAAAACAATATTTATAGATGCCAGCAATGCCGATTTTTTAGGCAACGAGGCTCATTTAAAAGTAGTGTTAGATGCTTTGGATAAAGACTTCGAAGCTGGTCAACATTATTTTACATTGCCCTAATTAGAAAAAGCACATGCAATCAATATTTAAAAACGAAGGGCTTTCTCCACTAAAAGTAAAAGAATTTAGAAGCTACATTTGTGCTCGCTTTTTATTTATTATGGCTTTGCGAATGATTGCAACTGTTGTTGCCTACAAATTATTTCAACTAACGCAAAGCTCATTTGCAATTGGCCTAGTTGGCTTATCAGAATTTATTCCGGTTATTAGTTTAGCGTTGTATGCTGGGCATGTAATTGATAAAAGCGATAAACGTACCCTGTTACTGAAAGGTATTTTAAGCTACAGCCTATGTGTTATTGCATTAATTGCTTTAACAAGTAGTTATTATAGCAATACACTCAATAAAAATTATCAAGAACTTGGTTTTTATGTCGTAATATTTTTCACTGGCATTATAAGGGCATTTTCTGGCCCAACATCAAATGCTATTGTTGCTCAATTAGTACCACGCAATATATTACAATTTGCATCTAATCTTAGTTCTTCTACTTGGCTAATTGCTTCAATTACAGGACATGCAAGTGCAGGCTTTTTTATTGCTTGGTTTGGCATTAATACCACTTTTTGTATTATTTTGGTATATGTTTTACTAGCAGCAGCTTTTGTTTTTACTATTAGCAAAAAGCCAATTGTTAATAGTAAGCAAGATACAAATGCTTGGAGAAGTGTAAAAGAGGGTTTACATTTTGTTCTATCCAATAAAATAATGATGGGTGCAATTTCACTAGATTTATTTGCTGTATTATTTGGTGGAGCAGTTGCATTAATACCAGAGTTTGCTAATAAAATTTTAGCCGTTGGTCCTATTGGTTTTGGCTGGTTAAATGCTGCTAGCGATATGGGTAGCATGATTGTTATTGTGTTGCTTACTTTGTTTCCTATGCGTAAACAACAAGGCAAGCGAATGATGTTTGCTGTTGCAGGTTTTGGTGTTTGTATTATAGTTTTTGGATTATCTACCATTTATGCCATATCGTTTGCTGCATTAATGATTAGTGGAATGTGCGATGGTATAAGTGTTATGGTACGTGGTACTATTTTACAACTAACTACACCCGATGAAATGAGAGGCAGGGTGTCATCAGTAAACTCTATGTTTATTAATAGCAGCAACGAATTGGGTATGATGGAAAGCGGACTTGCTTCAAGGGCTTTTGGCCTTGTACCATCCGTTATTTTCGGCGGCACACTCACTTTATTGGTGGTAATTATTACCTGGTTTAAAGCACCTACTCTAAGAAAAATGGAGTATTAAGTTTTATCCAATGGCAACTCTACAATAAATGAACTGCCTTTGCCTAAAGTGCTATCAACTTTTATACGCCCTTTATGAGCATCAATAACAGTTTTTACATAACTCATGCCTAAGCCAAAACCTTTTACATTGTGAATGTTACCAGTATGTGCACGGTAAAATTTTTCGAAAATTCGCTTTACACTTTCTTTGTTCATACCAATACCATTGTCTTCAATTTTTATTGAAACATTTTTATTATTACTATGGGTAGAAATTTTAATGGTTAATTTTTCTTTAGAATACTTAATGGCATTGTCTATAAGGTTGCTTAACAAATTACTAAAGTGTACCTCATCGGCTAAAACAGTAAATTTTTTTGCCATATAATTTGTTTCTACCGTGGCTTTTTTTTCTTCAAATTGTAATTGGTACGATTCTATAACATGGCTCAATAAATCGTGAATATCAATTTGAACAAGATTTAATTTAAGTTCTTGCTTCTCCATTAAAGCTGCTTGTAGTATGGTTTCTACATGCCTGTTCATCCGTTTATTTTCTTCCTTAATAATGCTACTAAAATATTTCATCTTATCGGCATCGGCCATAACTTTTTCATTTCTAATTGCATCTACCGCTAATGAAATTGTGGCTAAAGGAGTTTTAAACTCATGAGTCATATTATTAATAAAGTCGCTCTTAATTTCACTTAATTTTTTTTGATTAAACAAGCTTTTTAAGGTTACAAAAAAAGCTGCAACAATAACTATCATAAAAAAAGCTGCACCTACGATTATCCATCTTAAGCTTGCCCAAACCTGCTGTTTAAAATTTGGAACAATTACTATTAACTGTTCGGCACTTTGCATACCATCAAAATCGGTGCCTGTTTCTGGTAAAATAAATGCAACTATTCTTTTATTTGACGCCGTATCATAAAATTCTGTTGCATAATTACCCGATTGCATTTCATACTCGCCTTCGTTGCTTGCAACTGCAAATTCAAATTGCATATTCTTTAACTCTTCATTACTAAAAGCATTTTTTAATTTTGCATAAATTTCTTGTGTAGTAAACTTATCTTGTATGCTATTGGGTTTTAGTAATCTAAAAGCCAATTCGGCTGCTGGCGATTTTATTTGGCGTCGAGGTAACCGAACAGTTGGCCCACCATAAGCCGATTTACTTAAATCTGCTGCAACCTTGGTAGTTACAGCTTCTATTTTACTTTTTAATTGCCCTTGCCGTACTTCTAATAAATTTTTTAGCCACGATGCCTGTAATAAAATAAGCCCCAAAAGAGAAAGAGAAATGAGTATTACAATTACAGGTAAAGTTTTCTTCATTACAACAAATATAACAGCAATAAAGCAACAGAATAATTGTAAGCAATATTTTATATTCTCTTTAACTTGAAAAATTAATTCAATATTTTTTTGAGATATCGCATAAAGTCTTAATTTTCGGCATGGAAGAAATTGTACCTGGATTATTATTTATTTCGGACCCATTTTTAAAAGATCCAAACTTTGCAAGAACCGTTGTGCTAATTTGTGAGCACCAATTTGAAGGTAGTTTAGGCTTTGTTTTAAACAAGCCCTACACACAACCCTTGGAAGAATTTATTGCTGATTTAGATGGTTTTGAGTTTCCGCTATATTATGGCGGCCCTGTACAAATTGATACTGTGCAGTTTTTGCACTGCCGCCCCGATTTAATTGAAGATAGTTTAGAAATTTATGATGGCATTTATTGGGGTGGGGATTTTGATGTGGCTCTAGAATTAATAAAAACCAAACAAATTACCGAAACAGATATTCGTTTTTTTATAGGGTACAGTGGATGGAGTGAAGGACAGTTAGCAGAAGAATTAAGTGCCAAAAGTTGGATTACCCGAAATAGTACTAAGAAATTAGTATTTAAAAAACAAGCCGATTTAATTTGGAAAGAAGCTTTAAAAGATTTGGGTGGCGAATACAGCCAAATGGTTAATTATCCTGTAGATCCCCAGTTAAATTAAAACTAGTCTTAGATTTTATTTAAAAATTTTTGCTTTATTTTTATCCATTTCTGTTGCAATGAATCGTTGATTCATATCCCCATTTTTTAAGTGATTGATGATATTATTATAACTCATTTCGTCGCTATTCTGGCTCAACTTAAATACATGGTTTAAAGCTGTTACTTCAACCTCTATTGCTACAATGGCATTAATTATTTTTTGTATGTACTCTTTGGGTATGTCTTTGTATAAAGATGGTGAAGCTGAATTATTTTCATAGTGATTTGTAACTTCATTAAGCATTTCAATTAATGCTTCTTCGCTTAAAAAATTAACAATGCCTTTTGCATGTACAGCCATATAATTCCAAGTACTGGCTTGTTTTTGATTGCTGTACCAACTTGCACTAACATAACAACTTGGGCTGGTAAAAACCACTAGCACATTGGTATTTTGAACAAATGCTTTGTGATGATCTGTTTGTTTCATTAAATGTGCTTGCAGGTACATTTTTCCATTTCTTTCCTTAACTAAAAAAGGTAATTGTGTTGCAACTGGCTCATTTTGTTCATTGGTACCCGTAATTAATGCAAACGGATGTTGTTGCATAAAATCAATTAGTAAACTTTCATCATTTTCTTTAAAATAAGGAAGGTTATACATGTTTTTTAGTTTGGAGTTATAGCTTTTGGGGATATATAGTTTTTTGTTTTTAATATCTAGTATCCTATATCTAGCATCCTGTATCTAGTAGCCAGCATCTAGTATCCAGCATCCAATATCTAGCATCTAGTATCCAGTTAAAACTACACAACTACTTCAATTTCTTTGGTGGTAGGTAAATTTGCGTTTCTTATAGCAATATTTCTAACAGCTTGTGCAGTAAAATTTCTAAAAGCTTGTTTCGAAATTTCGTCGTTGCCCACCATTGCTGGTATACCTTCATCGCCACCCTCTCTTATACTTTGTACCAATGGCACCTGACCAAGGAAACTTAAATCATACTCATCTGCCAAAAACTTACCTCCCTCTTTTCCAAATAAATAGTATTTATTATTGGGTAATTCGGCAGGCGTGAAATAAGCCATATTTTCTACCAAGCCAATGATAGGCACATTAATTTGTGCTTGGCTAAACATAGCAATACCTTTTCTTGCATCGGCAAGAGCTACATTTTGTGGTGTAGTTACAATTACTACACCAGTAACAGGTACAGTTTGCATCAATGTTAAATGTATATCACCAGTACCAGGCGGCATATCTATAATTAAATAATCCAAATTACCCCATTCTACATCGCTAACAAATTGTTTAATTGCACTGCTGGCCATTGGTCCACGCCATACCACTGCATTTTTTTCGTCTACCAATAAACCAATGCTCATTAATTTAATGCCAAATTTGTTTAAAGGAACAATAATACCTTTTCCGTCTACTTCTTTCATCATAGGTCTTTCTCCACGTACTCCAAACATAATAGGTACACTTGGACCATAAATATCTGCATCCATTAAACCAACAGTTGCCCCACCTTCTGCCAATGCCAAAGCCAAGTTTGCACTAACTGTACTTTTTCCAACACCACCTTTGCCACTAACCACAGCAATAATATTTTTTACACCACTTAGTATTTTATCGCCAGCTAAACGTTTACTGGTTGTATTTGCTGTAAAATTTACTTTAACAACAGCTTCTTTATTTACCAATATTTTAATGGCATTTTCACTAGCGGTACGCATCATATCCTTCATTGGGCATGCTGGTGTGGTAAGTACAATTGTAAAAGCAACATTATTTCCCTCAATTGAAATATCTTTAATCATGTTTAGGGTAACCAAATCTTTGCCTAAATCTGGTTCTTGAACATTAGAAAGTGCTTTTAGAATATCCGCTTCTGTCATTTTGATGAAAGTTTTTGTTAAAAAAGTAAATGGTTGGCAAAGTTAAACCATTAGAGGGTTTACTTTGTTTTGAATTATACATAGTAGTTGTGAATACGGAAAAATTTTAAGTAAGAGCGTTAGTTTTAATTTTTATGAACGCTTATAGGTAATTATTTGACAATTAGAGATATCAACGTTGAAGGGTGCCCTGCAAAAAGCAGGATTTAAAATGACGCCGAGGAAGGTGAATAAAGATTAAATAGCTGGTAACATAAAAAAATGTACATGATTAAACAATTACGCATACTCTTTTTATTTACAATGGGCTTATTGGGCTTTACTTTTAATGCAATGGCACAACCTACTATTAAAGATTCGATTGTACAACTGTATGGGGTTGTTATGACGGCAGATAGTTTAAGGGCAGTGCCTAGTGCAAGTATTATTGTAATTGATAAAGGCAGAGGTACTTTAACCAACAACGATGGGGTATTTAGTATTGTAGTTTTAAAAGGCGATAAAATTACTTTTAGTTGTGTTGGTTTTAAAGACAAAACCATTGAAATACCCACCACTTTAAAGGAAAATCAGTACAGCGTTATTCAATTAATGGTTAATGATACTACCTTTTTACCTGCAACTATTTTAAAGCCAAGACCCAGCCGTGAACAATTTGAAAGAGATTTTTTAAATAACACCATACCAGACGATTACTATGAAATAGCTCGTCAAAATACCGATGAGGCCAAACGCAGAATTTTAATTAGCAGTTTACCAGCAGATGGACGTGAAGCAGTAAACTATCAAATGAAACAACAAGCCAATAAATACTATTATGCTGGCCAAATACCGCCTATGAATATTTTAAACCCACTAGCTTGGGCCGACTTTATTAAAAGTTGGAAAAGGGGTGATTATAAAAAGAAAAAGAAATAGACTTCTACCACCAATAATAGCTTACCATTTAACACTTACTTTTGTCGAAATAAAATTACGAACGATTCAACTTTTTGAACAAGACAATATAAGCGTATGAAAAATATTTCGGTAATTGGTGCTGGTACTATGGGCAATGGCATTGCTCACATTTTTGCTCAAAATGGATTTACGGTAAACTTAATTGATGTAAATATTGAACAGCTTGAAAAAGCAATTTCTACCATTAGTAAAAACCTAGACAGACAGGTTACAAAAGGCAGTTTAACCGAAGAACAAAAACTACAAACGCTTAAAAATATAACTACAATTTCTAATATAGGCGAAGGTGTAAAAAATGCTGACTTAGTGGTTGAAGCTGCTACAGAAAATGTAGACTTAAAACTACAAATTTTTAAACAGATAGACGATGCTGCACCTGCAAATTGTATTTTGGCAAGCAATACATCGTCTATCTCAATTACAAAAATTGCTGCTGCAACCCAAAGACCAAACCTAGTTATTGGTATGCACTTTATGAACCCTGTGCCAGTAATGAAATTGGTAGAAATTATTAATGGTTATGCCACTTCTAAAACAGTAACTGATCGTATTGTTAACCTTAGTAAACAATTAGGCAAAGTGCCGTGTGTTGTAAATGATTACCCAGGATTTATTGCTAATAAAATTTTAATGCCTATGATTAATGAGGCAATTATAAGTTTATACGAAGGCATTGCAAATGTTGAAGCAATTGATAATATTATGAAGTTAGGCATGGCACACCCAATGGGGCCTTTACAATTAGCAGATTTTATTGGTTTAGACGTTTGCTTGAGTATTTTAAATGTTTTATATGCTGGTTATGGCAATACCAAATATGCCCCTTGCCCACTTTTAGTAAATATGGTTACTGCAGGCAAATTGGGTGTTAAAAGTGGTGAAGGCTTTTATAAATACACACCAGGTAGTAAAGACTTGGTGGTAAGTGAAAGATTTATGTCTTAGAGAATGGTCGATAGTCCATAGTCCATGGTCGATAGTCGATAGTCAATTAACCTTAAACCTTCGTCCTTTGTTTTTTATATTTTCAAAAATATTATTATTTGTTTTGAATCCATATTATTGGATATTAACTTTTATTATACTTGCTTATAGGGCAAAGAAACCAATTGTAAAAAAACGATTTTCCATTACAGCTATTTTAATTTTAGTGGTATTTGGCAACTATTGGGTGTATAATGTTTGTGTAAGAGCTTGGCAGCCAAAAGCAATGCCAATAGTGCATACAAAGAAATACAGTTTAGGTATTTTATTGGGAGGAATGACAGGATCAGACAAGTTTGGCAATAGCTTTTTTGCACCTACATCCGATAGGTTTATACAAACTTGTAAACTGTACCACACAGGTGTAATCGAAAAAATTTTATTAAGTGGTGGCGATGGAAGTTTGCTACAAAACAAACCAAAAGAAGCAGATTTTTTGTTTAAAGAATTTCCAACACAAAATATTGCAGATAGTAATTTAATTGTAGAAAGAAATTCTAAGAATACTTATGAAAGTGCAATAGAAGCAAAAAAATATGTTGATTCTTTAAAAATATCTGGGCCTTATTTACTGATTACTTCTGCTACGCATATGAAACGAGCAATTGCAACTTTTAAAAAAGCAGGATTGGAAGTTGATGAGCACCCAGCAGCATTTGAAGCTGTGAATAGTACTATTAGTTGGGATAATTACCTTATTCCAAAAGCAGGTGTACTTGGTGAATGGCAATTTTTTTTAAAAGAAATAGTTGGGTATTGGATATATAAAATTACAGGTAAGGCTTAACTTTTTATAACGGCAATAACTACAAATTGCAACTCGTTAAACCTATACAAAACTTCGGCTAACCTTGCTTTGGGTACACCAATTTTAATTAAAGAAAACAATTGATTTTGGTGATTAACTATTGTACAATTAAACTGCTTTACAATAATCATTACTTCATTCATTTTGGTATAATCAAATTGTAACTCATATAAAATTTCAATAGATTTTTGAACGATGGGCGTTGTTTGCAAAGCCAATGATGCAGCTGTTTTATAAGCGTTAATTAAACCTGGCACACCCAATAAAGTACCCCCAAAATAACGTACTACTATAATTAAAGTATTGGTAATTTGTTTACTATCTAATTGCCCTAAAATGGGTTTCCCAGCAGAGCCAGCAGGTTCGCCATCGTCGCTAACCCTAAAATTATTACCCTCTAAACCCAATCTGTAAGCAAAACAAAAGTGTACAGCTTTGCCATGTTCTTTTTTTAATGCAACAAGTAAAAGCTTAAAATCTACAACTGCTTCTATTGGGTATGCATATGCAATAAAACGGCTTCCTCTATCTTTAAATTCAGCAATAGATGTTTGTGCAATGGTTTGATAAAAATCTGGTGAATTACTCATTTATGGAATTGAAATAATAATCTATTCGGTCGTTTAAAATAAATTCGGTTGATTGAATTGAAGCATTAATTACTGGTGCTTTATAACCATTTTTAATGTGCATTAATTGATTGGTAACTACCCTTGCTTCGTCCCACAAATTGGCATCAATAAAACTTTGTAAAAGGATGGTACCACCTTCTACCAAAATGCTTTGCAATTTATTATCATAACAGTATTGTAGCAATTGTTTTATTACAGAAACCGCTGAATTGATTTGTACAAATTTGATATTTTCTTGAACTTCATTTTTTAAAAAATTAAACACAATTGTTTGCTGCTGACCATTAAATAATTGCAAATTGGAAGGCAATTTTAAATGTTTATCAATAACCAACCGTACAGGATTTTTACCTTTCCATAATCGATTATTTAATGAAGGATTATCTTGTAATGCGGTGTTCGTGCCAATTAAAATAGCAGCTTCTGTGCTTCGCCATTGATGTACTAATTTATTGGTAAAATTATTAGAAATAAGTAATCGATCTTGTTCCCCTCCTTTGGAGGGGTTAGGGATGGTTTTCCCAATAAATCCATCTGCAGTTTTGGCAAATTTTAAGACGATAAATGGACGATGGTGTTGATGAAAAGTAAAAAAACGTTTGTTCAATTGCAAGCATTCCTCTTCTAATACTCCTACGATAACATCCACCCCAGCTGCTAATAGTTGCTCAACACCTTTGCCATTTACTTCATTATAACTATCGGCACAACCAATGATTACTTTTTTAATATTATGTTTAATAATAAAATTGGTGCAAGGGGGTGTTTTACCAAAATGAGCACAGGGTTCTAAAGAAATATACAATGTAGCATTTGAGATTTGAGATTTGAGATTTTGTGAAACGCTGTTAATACAGTTCACTTCTGCATGAGCTTGTCCATATTGCATGTGATAACCTTCACCAATAATTGTATCGTCATACACCAAAACAGCACCAACCATTGGGTTTGGAGCAACCATACCTGCACCCAATTTTGCCAATTGAATACAGCGTTGCATGTAAGTTTGATGTTCAGAGGACAAGGGATAGGGTTATGGGTTACGAGTTATTTATTAAGGGTTTAGGCTATTGATTATTAATTTTTGGTTACGAGTTACAAGTTATTGATTAATCCGCAATCCGCTAATTCGTAATCCGTAATTCCCCAGCAAAAGTAACTAAAATCAATTTTAATAAAGTAACCATAGTTAAACTAGTTAACATCCTATTCTATTTGTTTATTTTATTCTTACCTTTCGGTAATGACTCTCCAAGTTGCCTACCAGCATATAGTTAGTGAATTATCTACCGTTTACGACAATACAGAAACTTTGGCTATGGCTAACATGGTACTCGAAAATATTTCTGGCCACAATAAATTAAGTAGAATTGCAAATAAAGAATTGATATTAAATGATGATGAAAAAGAAAAATTATATATTGTAGTTAGAGAATTGTTGAGTTGTAAGCCCATTCAATACGTTTTAAATGAAGCATGGTTTTATAACCATAAGTTTTATGTTAATGAATTTGTTTTAATACCCCGACAGGAAACAGAAGAACTGGTAGAGTTGATAATAAATAGTGAAGTAAAAAAAGAAAATATTTTGGATATTGGCACCGGTTCGGGATGCATTCCAATTACGCTAAAAAAGAAATTACCTGTTGCAAATATTACTTCTATCGATGTAAGTGTAAATGCCCTTGAAGTAGCAAAAAAAAATGCAGAAAATTTAAACGCCGCAATAAATTTTATTGAACTTGATTTTTTAAATGAAAGCAACTGGCCTTTTTTAAAAAGCTTTGATATAATTATTAGCAATCCACCCTACATTAAGCAAACTGAGAGTATAGCTATGCATAAAAACGTTGTAGCTTACGAGCCACATATTGCTTTGTTTGTAGCTGATGATGATCCGTTAATATTTTATAAAAAAATTGCTTCTTTTGGAAAAAATCATTTATCGAAAAATGGTAAAATATTTGTAGAAATTAATGAGGCTCTTGGCATTGAAACGGTTGCTTTATTTGAATCGCATGGCTATAAAGCTACTTTAAAAAAAGACATGCAAGGAAAAGATAGAATGATAGTTGCAGAATTTGCTAACTAATACTTTTTTCTTAAAACTAATTCTTAACGTTGGCAACTATTTTAGCTCCAGCTTTCTTAGCTGCACTCATAACTTTAAAAAAGCCTCCCGTATAAGAAATTGTATCAGCATTAATTACTACAGATGGGGTATCAATAAATTCTTTTACTTTATCTACTTCTATCTTAATAACAGAGTCTAAAGCTGTCTCTTGTATCCAATTTTGGCCTAAATAAATTTTATTTTCTTTATCAATACTTACAACAATATTTTGTTTGGTTTTAGTATCGCTTTTACCCTTAGGATTATTTACTTTAACCACATTTGGATTGGCTAAAGTTGAAACAATTAAAAAAAATAATAATAGTATAAAGAGAATATCATTTAATGCACCAGCATGTAAATTGGGTTTTTCTCTTAATCTTTTTTTTAAATTCATGGCTTTATAAGGTTGAAGGTTTAAGGCAGAGGGTTTATGGTGCCATTATTAATCTTCTAAACTTTT
>JANOZK010000080.1:0-45233 GCA_031429335.1 Chitinophagaceae bacterium
TGTTTTCATACCTACACGTACCAAGTTGTTCCAAGTAGTTGTGGTACGATAAATACCTGCTTGTGTTTGTGCTGCTTTATGTGCTTCTGTAAAACTTAAATTGTCTGCACCTGCTGCTAATTTTTGTACAAAAAATGCTTGTCCACTTGCTATGTATTGGCCATTGGTTAAATCACCTGCATTGGTAAGGCTTCCACCATTCCATGTGGTATAAGTGCCTGCCGCATTGGCTGGGCTATAGGTTTTATACTCGTTGGCAATTAAGGCTGTGTTGGTTAATTGAAAAGCATTGAAGTCTATTACTGCTGGGTAGGGGTTGCCTATTAAAACATAACCATCGGTACCAGTACCTAAACTATTTACAGAAACTGAAACGTTGCCACTATTTACGGTATTGGTTATTGCTCCTGTTGCACTTAATGTAGTGGCTGCCGGTATCAAACTTGTACCATCTAACAAAGCACAACCTGTTGCTCTTGGTCCACGAATATTCATTCTATAACCTACACCTGGTGTTAAACTGGTAGCATTGGTATTGGCTACAGAACCCCAACGGCTGCCAGCAGTTGCAGCACCATTGTACACCAACATACTTGGTGCATTGGTTACGGTTGCATCAAAACCATTACTATTTGCCGTTAAGCTTGGGCAAACTGTACCACCTGTACCTACACCTGTTATATGTGTATTGGTTTGCCAGCTAGTGCTTATACCTGCACTTATTGGGCTGCTTACAAAACTAAATTTACGTGCAGCTTTGGCTGGTATAAAACGCTCTACAGTTACATTGCCTGAAATTGTGCCAGATGAATTACCTATTTGTGCAGTAAAAGAAGAGTTTGATTTAAGTAACATTGGTTGAGTAACATTTCTTAACGAAACTGCAGGACCAGTTACCCTAATAGACGCATTAGGTTCAAGTGTTAAATTTGAAACAAAAGTATTGGCAGTAATAATTGGGTAATTAGTTGCAACTACTGGAATGCTTATAGGTGATGCACTTGCTGTTGGAATACCAGCACTGCTCCAGTTTGATGATGTATTCCAATCCGAAGAAGTTGTACCTGTCCAAGTAAAAGCTGCAGGTGTAAAAGCTATCCCTCTAAAAAAATAATTTGAAGCTGCTGTAACAATAGCACTACTTAAAGAACCTGATACTGCTGCGTTAAAGTTAGCAGCATCAGTTAATGAGTATATAGCATTCGAAGTATTGGTTCCTGCAGTAACATATAAAACTGGTTGTCCTGAACTATTTAACGCTCCTGTTATACCAAATACATTAGTTAAAGTTGTAGTACTAGCTAAAGTCCAAGTTCCGCTATTATTATAATATTTTTTTATTCCTGGTGTTGATCCAAAATCTGAAATGTATAAAACATCATAGCCTGGAACTGCATCTGACAAATCAAAAAAACAAAACCCTCCTGGCGTCGGCCCAGTTGTAGTTGGTAAACCAGATAAAGTACTAATTATTTGTCCTGAAGTAGTTGGTAATCCAGTGCCAACAGTTGCAACACTAAACAATGAACTAGCACCACCAGCAACATACACTTGTCTATTAAATATGTGAACAGGCCTAGTATTCGTATTGGTTGAGTTTATTTGTATTGAGTTAGTGGAAACAGAATTTCCATAAGGAACGTATCTAACGCCTCCCGAACCACCAGTTACCCAAAAAGCAGTACCATCTTGGGTTGCAGCTCCACGAATGTTATTACCTGGAATATCAGCATTAGGAAATTTAGTTGTTAAGTCAACTACTCCATTAGCACCAACCCTTGCAACAACTTTATTTGCATTAGCAGTAGATGCAACAGACAGAGTAGCTAATGTTGCATCATAACCAGCAAATGTTAAATATCTACCATCGCCACTTAATGATAATGAACCATCTGAAGTAGCACTTCCACTATGAGTTAATTTGTCAGTTCCCGAACTTGGCAAAGTAATTACTTGAACTAAAGTTCCAGAAGGTGTATATTCTACTAAACTAACTGCAGCCGCAGCACTAGTTAATGCCGTAGTACCATCCCCAACTCTTAATACTACCAGATTACCAGGTGTAAGTGAAACTTGAGCATTTAGTTTAGAAAAAAAAGCCAATAAAATAAGTATAAATATTTTTTTCATAAAAAATTTTTGAAAAACGAAAGTAGCCGCAGCATGTTAACACAACATTAATTGCACATTACACAATTGTTAACTGAACGAAACAAATAAGTATTTTTTATTAAAAATCATTGTATAAAAAAACGAGTAGTAAACATTGAACGTTTCAATGAATAATACCCGTTAATCCATAATTATTTAGTGTCTAAAAACCTACAATATTAATTTATTGTTTAATTCTTAACCCAGCCCTTTTTGCAATGTCTTTCCAACTGTATAATTGAAAAGTTTTATCGGTACTCATTGCAACAAATAAGCCACCATCAAACCCAGGTAAAGTAGTTGAAGTTACATCGCTGCCATCGCTTTGGTTGGTTGATACAGGCACACTGGTCAATTTTTTATGTTGGTGCTTATTGTTCAATTCTCCTTCTCTTGCATAAATATTAAAGGTATTGGCCGATTGATTGGACACTAAAATATATCCAGTACCATCCTCAAATTTATAAATCGAAATACCTTCGTTGTCTTCTAAAAATTCACCTTGGCCAAACACAGCTAGTTCTTCATTTCCTTTTGCAGGGTCTGCATAATATTTTCTAATACCAAACTGCTCATCGGAGTAATACACAAAACCTAATTCATTATCAACTGCAATAGATTCTATTTCTTTTTTGCCAGAGTATTGACCAAATTTTCGTACCAATTCTGCAACCACCATTCCTTTGCCATTGTCTTTTAAAAGGTATTGGTATAAATAACCATTTGATGGCCCAGTTTTGCGACCAACAATTGCAAAAATTGCTTGATCACTTGGTCTGGTGTATAATGCAATACCCATGGTTTCTTGTTCTTTTTTATTGGCTGCATCTTCAAAAACCGGTATGCCATATCCACCATCAATTATTTGCATATTGGGTAGGCTAAATACTCTTATGGCCAATTTACCACGCTCGGTTGCAACAGCAATATCTGTTGGCATATTGTTTACGAATAACCCATAAGCTACATCAACATTGTTTACACGTTGCATACCAATTATGGTTTTTGATTGATCTATTTTACCATCTAATGTAAAAGCATACACACCACCATTGGTATTGTGTTTATCTGTGCCAATAATTAAACTATTGGCTGGGTTGGTTTTGTTAATCCAAATAGCTGGGTCGTCGCTGTCTTGTAAAACTGTTTCGGTTATAACCAATGGTTTAATAGCTGATGTATCTTGTTGTGAAGTTGGCTGTATATTTTTTTTAACACTAGTACATGACGTAAGTGCTAATACTAAAATTGGTAAAATATAGGTATGCTTCATATTGCTTGGTAATAATTTATAGTTGAAGTATCCCTTAGCTTTTACGCTGGATAAACTTGCAACAGATATTGAAAAAAGTGCTAGAGTTGGAGACAAAAGTATTTAAAAAAACAGCGATTGAAATTTCAATCGCTGTTTTTTTATTAAGTTGTTTGTTTTAGAAAATATCGAACTTAACACCACCATTCCAACGGCTACGATAAAATTCTATTTGAGCTGTTCTTTCTGCAATGCCAGTGTAATAACGCAATGGTTGATTGGTAATATTGGTTACTTCTAAAAATATTCTAAACTTCGGTGATAAAGTATACGAGGTATTAAAGTCTAAGAAAAATTGTTTATCATAAAATCTATCTTCAAAACTGGTAGAGCCAACTTCGTCTATATAAGCTGCTGTGAAATTACCAGATAATCTAGCAATAAACTTTTTGTTTTCAAAACTTAACGATGCATTAAACATGTGTGGTGCCGTACCTGGCAATGCTAAGCCATCTCTTTTTACACCTGCACTGTTATATATTCCATCTGCCGAACTTTTGGTGTAGGTATAGTTGGCATAAACACCAAAACCTTTCCAAAAGCCTGGTAAAAAGTCTAATTGACGTTGGTAAGCAACTTCTAAACCATAAACATCAACGCTTTCTCCATTGCGGCTTTGACGGTAAATCCAATTTTCGCCAACTGGTATTGGATTATCGCCTATGGCTGGTTTAAATTCTGATTGATAATTTGCACTATTATAGGTATTGGTGGTATACGTGTAAATAAAACTCTTTAATTTTTTGTAGAAAATACCACCAGAAACTATACCTACGCTTTTAAAATACTTTTCTGCCATTACATCAAAATTGGTACTTGTAGTAGGGTTTAAAGATGCATTACCAACAAAAATTGTTTTATCGGCAGTATTAATATTTCTATAAGGCACCAATTCATAATAGCCTGGTCTTGCCAAAGCTGTTGTAATAGCAGCTCTTAGTACAGTAGAGTTGTTTAAATCGTATTTAAAATTAATGCTTGGTAAAATATTGGTATAATCATTTTTTAGTGTAGTATCTCCTTTTAAAGTAGTTGAATTAAGTACATTATTACCAGTATAATCAACTTCTGTTTTTTCTATTCTTGCTCCAAAAATTACCGATAATTTTTTGGTTATTTCTTGACTAATACTAACATAACCAGCAGTAATTTTTTCTTTTGCATTGTAGTTTAATGCAAGAAATTCTTCAAATCTTCTTGTTACAGTAAATTGTCCAGGTTGGTTTAAATTTATTGAACCCACAAAGTTGGCATTTGGAAAACTATCTAATACATATTTACTACCAACTTGGTAATTACCTATGGTTTGGTTTGTAACTGGAATACCAGCCATACGCTGCCCTGTTGCATTGTACAATGGTGTACTCTGTGTATTTAAAGCGTAACGATAAAAATCGTTTAGTCTGTTTTTTTCTTTTGTGTTGTATCTACCACCAAACTTTACTACTGTTTTTTTATCCTTAAAAAGTTCTACTGGAATTTTAATATTTAATTTGGTGTTCCAATCTTTTTCTGCGGTTTCTCCAAACTGCTCTGTAAAACGCCTAAAGCCAAAAGCATTTGCATTTACCCTTGTTGTTGGTATAGCATTAGGCCTTGTTGGGTCTGCTAAATCAAGAGAAATTAATTGATTGGTTGCATTGTAGTCTAGGTATCTTTCGTTAGGCCTAATTTCACTAGCTTGTGCAAAAGAAGTACTCCAATCTATTTTAATGGTACGTTCAATTACATGCGTACCGTTAATGCTATTCTTTTTAACAATTTGCTCTTCCAAACGGGTATTCTGCACTCTACTACCTCCAATACCACCTTTTGTTTGACGTCTAATTTCACCTCTAAAAGTACCATCTGTTTGTGGTGTAATGCCTGTAATTCTTAAACGGTAACGGTTTTCCCAATCGTCTCTCCAATTGTAAATAGTAGAAAAATTGATGGTGTTGTTTTTATTTATTTTAATGTCTCCACTCAAATTAAAACTTCTTCTCATTCTTCTCACGTCGTATCTTCTTACATCATGTTCACTAACATAAGCAACGCCAGCAGCAGTTTGAGCCCAAACCGCTTCTACGTTATCGCTACCATATTGGTTGTTATTTAAGGCAACCGTAGCAACTAAGCCCAATACATTTTTTAACATACGTCCGCCAGCAACTAAAGACAAATTACCAATTACACCATCTCTAATTGGGTTGTTGCCATAACTTATCATTCCGTTTACCCTTAATTTGTTGGGTGCAGTTCTTGTAACTAAATTTACGCTACCACCAATTGCGTCTGCATCCATATCGGGGGTTAATGTTTTAGAAACCTCAACTGTTTGCACCATATCGGCAGGTATTAAATCCATTTGTACTCTTCTATTATCGCCTTCGGCCGAAGGAATTCTGTCTCCATTTAACGTAACAGAATTTAACTGTGGAGCCATACCTCTTATAATTATATCTCTTGCTTCGCCTTGATCGTTTTGCATAGTAACTCCAGCAATACGTTTTATAGCATCCCCAATATTGGCATCTGGAAAACGACCAATTTGATCGGCACTAATGATATTTACTAAATTTCCCGAATTTTTTTGCTGATTCAAGGCTTTAGCTTGGCCTTTTAATCTGTCGCCTAAAACTACTATACCTTTTAAAACAGAAACACCCGATTTTAAGCTAATGTTTAGCTCAACAGTGGCTGCTTTTAAATCTACACTTTGGGTAATGGTTGTATAACCAATATAAGTTACTTCTACATCTTGTTTACCTACTGGTACTTTGTACAAAAGTGCAGTACCTGTAACATCGGTTGTGGCTGCAATTTTTGCATTTGTAATTTTTACAACAGCACCGGGAAGGTTTAAATTGTTTTCGTCTGTAACCTTTACTTTTAGTAATGCAGTTTGTGCATGTACATAACCAATACTTACTAATAGAATTGCAATAATTGCTAATTTCTTTCTCATTTAAAACAGTTTTGTGATCTAATAAATTGTGTTACTATTATTCAACAGGCAGACGTTCGTTACAATGCGGCAAAAGTATCTGTACAAGCTAGCCTTAACATTATTCTAACGTTAACTTTAGATGTCTTTAATGTTACTAAATTGTTAACTGAACAAGATTAAACTATGTTTGTAATCTTAATTTAAAGTGAAGGATATGCAAACAGATTTTTTAGTTATTGGTAGTGGTATAGCAGGATTAACTTATGCCATTAAAACTGCCAAACATTTTCCCGATAAACAAATTGTGGTAATTACAAAAACCAATGCCGATGAAACCAACACCAAATATGCACAAGGTGGTATTGCTGGTGTTTGGGATGAACAAAAAGACAGTTTCGAAAAACATATTGATGATACAATTATTGCTGGTGACGGATTGTGTAATAAAGAAATTGTTGAAATTGTAGTAAAAGAAGGGCCCGAAAGAATAAGAGAAATAATTAGGTATGGTGCCAGTTTCGATAAAAACGATTTAGGACAATATTCATTAGGCAGAGAAGGTGGACATAGTGAGTATAGAATTTTACACCATAAAGATGTTACTGGTAAAGAAATGGAACGAGCATTGTTGAATGAGGTTGCTTCATTAAAAAATATCGAAATCATTAATCATTGTTTTGTAATAGATATTATTACACAACACCACTTGGGTTTTTTAGTTACAAAATCTACATTAGATATTACTTGCTATGGAGTTTATGTGTTAAACTTAAATACCAATAAAATCGAAAAAATATTAAGCAATACAACACTACTTGCAACTGGCGGTTGTGGCCAAGCTTATAGAACAACGACCAATCCCAAAATTGCAACTGGCGATGGTATAGCCATGGTTTACCGAGCCAAAGGCAGAATTGAAAATATGGAGTTTATTCAATTTCATCCAACAGCATTATATGAGCCGGGTATTTCGCCCTCTTTTTTAATTACAGAAGCCGTTCGGGGCGATGGTGGTATTTTACGAAATAAAGACGGAGAAGCTTTTATGGAAAAATATGATGAACGCAAAGATTTGGCCCCAAGAGATATTGTTGCAAGGGCTATAGACAATGAAATGAAAAAAGGAGGTAATGAGCATGTGTATTTAGATTGTAGGCATATGGATAAAGAAAAATTTATTCATCATTTTCCAAATATTTATGAGAAATGTTTAAGCATTGGTATTGATGTAACCAAACATATGATACCCGTTGCCCCTGCAGCACATTATAGTTGTGGAGGTATAAAAACAGATGAACATGCACGTACGTCAATACAAAATTTATATGCATGTGGTGAGTGTGCTAGTACAGGTTTACATGGTGCCAATAGGTTAGCTAGTAATAGTTTGTTAGAGGCCATGGTATTTGGACATAGAGCATTTTTAGATATAGTGAATGAGAATAAAGATGAAACCACCCCTAACCCCTCCAGAGGAGGGGAAGAATTGCCAGATTGGAATGCAACTGGAACATCCGAGCCTAGAGAAATGATTTTGATTACCCAGAGCCAAAAAGAATTACAACAAATTATGAGTGATTATGTGGGTATTGTTCGTACCGATGTTCGTTTGGCAAGGGCAATGAAACGATTGGATTTATTATTTACAGAAACAGAAGAACTGTATCGTTCTACTAAAGTTTCACCGCAATTATGTGAGCTAAGAAATTTAATTACTGTAGGCTACTTAATTGTAAAAGCTGCTGAATTTAGAAAAGAAAGTAGAGGTTTACATTTTAATACCGATCATCCGTTAAAAAGTGAATTGTTGCAGAATATTGTTTTATAGCTATTTAGTTTGGAGTTATATAATTCTATAGTTTGAGGTTATTTAGTTGGCTGATTACTTTAGTAAACACAAAAGGAACCCTTGTTATGGCTACCATAAAAAAAATTGAAGACTTAGAGGTTTGGCAAAAGGCTAGGCTTTTAGAAAACAAAATTTTTGAGTTAATGCAAACTTCTAGACTCAGCAAAGACTTTGAGTTAAAAAATCAAATGAATAAATCTGTTGGTTCTATTTTGGATAATATTGCAGAGGGTTTTGGCAGAGGAAGCAGAAACGAGTTTATTCAGTTTCTAACAATTTCCAGAGGTTCATTAACAGAAATACAGTCACAACTTTACAGATGTTTAGATCGGAATTATTTATCAAATGAATTATTTCAAATACACTATGGTTTAACAGAAGAAATTGCAAAGATGTTATTTACCTTTATTACTTATTTAAATAAGAGTGATATGGCTGGTAATAAGTTTAAGGAAAGGGTAATTATTAAAAAATAACTAAAAAACCAAATTACTACAAACATTAAAACCGCAAGTTTAAAAACTAGATACCTTCAACCTAAAAACTAATCAACCACAACTCCAAACTAAAAGCTATGAAACTACATAGCCCCAAACTATAAAACTAAAAACTATATAACCCAAAACTAATAAACTCTTTAAAAAATGTTTTACCTCATCTACCCCATATTCTATTTGCTTTCTTTATTGCCTTGGCGGGTTATGTACTTTATAGGAGACGGTATTTATGTATTGGTATATTATGTTTTTGGCTATAGAAAAGAAGTGGTACTAAAAAATTTAAGCATAGCTTTTCCAGAAAAAACACAGCAACAAAGGGTACGTATTGCAAAAGATTTTTACCACAATTTTGTAGATACTTTTATTGAAACTATAAAGCTATTATCAATAACACCTAATGAGTTTAATAAACGCTGTACTACTAATAGCGAGGTATTAAATAATCTTCAAAAAACAGGGCAAAATATTCAAATTCATACAGGTCATTTTTTTAACTATGAATTTGGCAATTTAGGAATTTCTAAAAATTATAATCACCGATTTTTAGGGGTTTATATGCCTTTGAGTAATAAAGCTTTCAATAAAATTATTGTTAAGCTAAGAACACAATTTAATACCATTTTAATTACAGTACCCGAGTTTAAAAACAGTTTTCATCAATACACCAAAGAACAATATGCTTTAGGGTTAGTGGCCGATCAAAACCCTAGTAATCCAAACAAAGCAGCCTGGATACCTTTTTTCGGTAAAATGGCACCATTTTATGAAGGGCCAGAAAAAGGTGCTGTACGCATGAATACAGCAGTTGTAATGTTAAATTATTATAAGGTAAAACGTGGTTATTATAAATTAGATTATACCTTATTAACTACAACCCCCAAAGAGTTACCTAAAGGTGAAATAACCAAAAAATTAATTGAGTTTATCGAAGCATGTATTAAAGAAAGGCCTGCCAATTATTTGTGGAGTCATAGACGTTGGAAGTTCGAATACGACGAGGCAAAATATGGGCATTTGAAAATTTAAGTAATTTTATTTTGAAGTTATTTATTCAACCGTCAAGGATTTGTGGAGTTTGGTAATTACGACACTATACCGTTCTTCGATTACTTCTTTATTTTCTTTATTGCGTCAAGATATTTTTTCTTTATGCCATTATTTTGTTCTTTGTTGCAAATTGTTTCAATTGCTGGCAGCAAGTCTTTATTATGTTTTGTATTTAGTTTAAGTATTTCTCCAAGTGCAAATGCAGCAGCCCAACGAACTACTGTGCCATCATGATCTGTGTTGGTTAACAAATTGATAATTGCTTGGTGTAGTTTCGCTGGAAATAAATGTGCTATGTTTCCGATCACTTTCGCACTTTCCCATTTTATTCTTGGTGCATTTTCAGTAAGCATTTTTGTTACATGAGCAAATACACTTTCATCCGCAATTTTTGGATGTTGTCTTGTCGAAAATTCAAGAGCTTCAATACAATTTGCTTTCTCTTGATCTTTAGCTTTTTCTGCAAAAGCTAATAGTTCGTCAGTTGGCAATGAACCGTTTAACAACCATTTGGCGATTGTTTCAACTTTCTCTTTTGCTTTTTTTGTTTTGTCTGCTAAAAGTTCGGAAAGTGTCATTTTATAAATTTTGAAAATTTACGAACGTCAAAAAGTCTTTCGAGACATTTTTTTGATAAACATATTCTTCGATATGGTATCAAATGTTAACAGCCAACGTTTTCGGGCTTGGCGAAGGTGGCGATTTTCACCATCCCGAAGTTTCGGGATCGATGGGGAGAACCAATGTTTGATTAAGCACAAATGTTTTTGCGGAGCACTGAACCGCCACTTTTGCCAAACCCGTGTTAGTGGGTCGTTGTTTTTCTTTTCAATCATTATTTGTTTTGTTAAATCATAACGAAAAAATAAAATGTGCCTATAAAGTTAGACTTTTCACAGGCACATTTGTTCGTTATTTATTCTAATTATACTAAATTTTAAATTTCCTCCAAGCTTTCCTCACATTGTAACCTAAGCTCATTGTTACACAAGCCGGACAAATACCAAAGCGGAAGAAAAACAAAACAATTTTTTTGTGAAGGGGTAAGTTTGCTGGAGTTATTGCACAACTCAGTCCGTCTCCTTCGAACTCTTTAATACCCCACACATTTACTGATTCTTTCATATTATTAATGTTTAATTGTTTAACCAAAGAAATAATAAATACACATTGTCATTAAGCTTACTGATACAATGCAAAGAATTATTTTCGTTTGCTTTTTCATAGTTTTTAGTTTAAAAGTTTAGTAATAATTGAATTCATTTCTTCATCTGACACCGAGATGCTTACTTGCTTCAATTGCTTGTGAGAAACTGGGTCAATAAAAGTAACAATGCCAGCTACATCTTGTGTTTGTTTTTTGTCTTTTACCAGGTGACAAGCTTTAAGAGCCTTACCAATTCCTTTCCTTGGTATTGTGCTTACTGTTCTGTAAACATTAGCATTTTCCAATTCTTGCTTTGATGCCTTTTTTGTTGTTTCGTTTGTGAGGTCATTCAAATAAATGTTTACTCCCTTTACCGAATAGGGCATTAGCACCTTAGAGAAACGCTCTGTATTTGCCTTGCATACACCACACCAATTTGCTCTGTTTACAACTGCAATTAGTTTTGGGTTAGTTGAATTTTCTGGCATTTGAGCAAAGCTGCCAAAAGCTGTTGTCATCATTAAAGCGACAATCATTAATTTTACTTTTTTCATTTTTTTCATTTGTTTTTCATTTGTTTATACTCTTAATACCGAGAGCCATCATTAAATCACCCAACTGGAAATAAAAAAAGCGAACTATTTTTTTAGTTCGCTTTTCAAAAGAAGTTTCTGCCTTCTTAATTAAGATTCTCAGCTCCCTTCCTGGCTTGCTCTAAACATTTAAATTTTTGATTTTGTGCATTGTGTTTATTGGTATAGCCAAAATCTTTTGTAATGGTGTCAATGTTCTTATCATCATAAAAAATCGCCTTCAAAAGAACAATGCATTTATTGGTCATCATTTTAAATACCTTAACTATTTTATTTGAATTAGCACGGTGTATATCTTCTTCTGCTTCTTCGTAATCAGACAAGTATTTCTCATAGGTGCAAATTTCTGTTTTTACCATTTTGTTCGAGTCCCTTAGACGCTTTAGCCAAAGATTACTGCTAATGGCGAAAATGTATGTTTTCAGTGAAGACGTTAAATTGAAATCATCTTTTGGGACTTTTTCCAGAAGTACAATAATAGTTTCTTGAAATATATCTTTAGCATCGTCTTCACTTCCGTTGTTCTTTAATATAAAGTTCTTTACGGATGGATAATAGAATTTATATAAAATTTCATAGGCTTGGTTATTCTTAGACTTTAATCCTAAAAACGTTTCTTGGTCTGTTTGACTTTTTATTCCCATAATTTATTTTTTTAATGATAGTTATTGTTTAACAGTATTAATACCATTTGTTACAATAAAATCACCCATTAGCAAAAATATATTTTATGTATGTAAATGTTTTCTAAATTATGTTGAAATCATACTTAAAATTCGTGGTTTCGTCCTAGAATGACCACCCAACTCAAAAAAATCTGTAAAATTTAAATACAGCAGTATTAATTTATGCCTCTTTCTTTCATAATTGAATTTAATTTTTTTAGCATTAAAAATAGCATAACTGCCGATGACATTAATAGACAAAAGTTTAACCAAAAAAAGTTGGACTTGTCCTCATATTTATCCCACATACTTGCCAAAATTCCAGATAGTTTATTACCAATAGAAATGGCCAAAAACCAGCCACCCATTAATAATCCTGTAAAACGAATAGGGCTAAGTTTCGACACCAAAGAAAGTCCCATGGGGCTTAATAATAATTCTCCAATGGTTATTACTCCATAACCAGCAAATAACCACCAAACACTTACTTTTTCTGCTCCATTGTTGCCAGCATTTACAGCTGCAACCATTACCAATACTGATAATGCAGAAATTAATAAACCAAATGCAATTTTTGTAGGTGTTGTAGGTTCTTTTTGTTTACCTCTTAAAAATGTAAAAAAAGCAACTACTAGTGGTGTTAAAATAATCACCCAGCCAGGGTTTATACTTTGGCTAATGTTGGTGCTCCAAACACTTACTTTACTGCCTTCTGTATGTTGGGTTTTATCATTTCTAAAATACAATGGGTAGTTGTACTCTTTAACTACTTTTCCATCTAGTTTTTGAAGTCTAAATAATTGGTCATACGCAGCTACAGAATCTTTTTGGTAAGTAATTTTTTGGGTAAGTTGAACGGCATTAAAAATTTGCTCAGTTGTACCATTAACCGATCTGTTGGTATATCTATCGGCCCAAGTAGTTAATGCACTTCCGTTTTGTTTAAATACTGCCCAAAACATTACTACTACTGCAAAAATTATTAATAAAACACCAATAGAAGACTTCTCCTCTTTTTGTGCTCTAAAGTATAAAGAACTATAAAACATAATTACAGGTACACATGCAAAAATGAAAGCATCGGTAGAGTCGCTACCAAAAATATTGTTGGGTATTAGCCAACCAATTACACCAGCTAAAATGGTAGGCAACAAAATAATTCCGGTAATTTTTAACATGCTCATATCACCTTCTTGAAGCTCTTTTTTTACATCAAAATCGGCATAATGTTTTGTGCCTAAAATAAAAGTGATTACGCCAATAAACATACCAATACCAGCAGCTGTAAAAGCATAGCCCCAGCCCAGTGTATTGTATAAAACGGCCCCAAAAAAATTACAAATAAAGGCTCCAACATTTATACCCATGTAAAAAATGTTATAGCCTTCATCTTTTTGGTGGTTGTGTTTTGGTGTGGTATAAACATTACCTAAAAGTGTAGAAATATTGGGTTTAAAAAATCCATTACCAACTATAACCAAGCTCATACTCACATATAAAATTGGTAGGCTGTGAACACTCATTAAACAGTAACCCAGTCCCATTAAAATACCACCAATGATAATAGATTTTCTGTAACCCCAATACCTATCTGCAATTAAGCCACCCAAAAAAGGGGTTAAAAAAACCAATCCAATAAAAGTGCCATATAAATCGGCACTTTCTTTTTCCGTCATAGCAAAACCAGCTTTCACATCTTTTAAATACAATGTAAAAATGCCAATCATTAAATAGTAACCAAATCGTTCCCACATTTCCGAGAAAAATAAAAACGGTAATGCTTTTGGATGTTTTTTCCACATGATAATTTATTTAAAAATAAAAAAGCGGTGCAAGTACACCGCTTTAAAAATACTTCAAAATTATTGGTTAACGTACGTCATGCATCATTTTTTTCATCATTGGTGTTAATGCATAAAGTAGTAAACCTGCACCACCACATAGAATTACAAACATCATAAAAAAGTCATACAAAGTTTTAAGTTTAAAACCTACAAAACTTGGATAATTTACTTTTATTAGTTTTTCATTTTGAATTAACGCTAATTGATTGGAAGTAAGTACAGAGTCTTTAGCTTTTAAAATTTTCGTAAAGTCTAAGTTGTTGGTTAAGGCTTTGTCATAATCTATAGATGCAGATATTTTTGCTTTAGCTAAAACATACAATTCTCTTCCATCGGCTTCTTTGGTGCCATCAAGAATACTTTGTAAGTTAACATTGCTTTCTTGTGCTTTTATGTATTTGTCGGGTGTTGGGGGTAATAATGCACCCAAAGTGCCAGTTAATGCATAACCACCAGCATTGCCTAAAAACCATACACCCATTAACAAACTGGCAAAACGTTTAGGAGCAAGTTTGGCCACTAAAGACAAACCAATTGGTGATAAACAAAGTTCACCCCAGGTATGTAAAAGATATAAAATAATCATCCAAATTACGCCCACTTTACTAGCTAGCGTAAAACCTTTTACTTGCATGGCAATAATGAAATAGCCCAATGCAATCAATAATAAACCCCAGGCTTGTTTTACGGGAGAAATAGGTTCTATTTTTTTCTTACTCATCCAGATCCAAAACATACTAAACGGAATGGCGAAAATCATTACAAAAATGCCATTAAAATTTTGAACCATGCTAGGTGGCATTGTCCATCCAAAAATTCTCGTATCCGTTTGTTTGTCTGCAATAAAAGTTAAACTGCTTCCAGCTTGCTCAAAAGCTCCCCAAAAAAACATTACAAAAAAGCAAACAATATATAAAACCCAAATTCTGTCTCGTTCAACCTTTGTAATGGTTTTATCTGTCATGATTAAAAAAGCAAGACTAATACCAGCAGCAAAAATAAAAGGGTATAACCATGCTTTTATTAACGAAACACCTGGTCCACCCATTAGTAAGTTAAACCCAAAAGTTAACCCAATAGCTAGGCCTAAAGAAATAAGAATACTTAAGTTAGTAAATTTGGCTTGGCCAGATTCATCATCAGGAATATCGGACGATTGTGGTTTTCCGCCAATTGCTTTGCCTTCTGGAGTTATTACATATTTATTTTTAAGGTATAAAAAAGTGAGTGTGCCAATAAACATGGCAATTGAAGCAGCTAAAAACCCCCATTTAAATGCCGATAAATCTCTAATTTCTCCATTCTTTACATCACCAAAAAATGGGCAAATAAACTGACCCAAAGTAGCACCAACATTAATTCCTAAATAAAATAAAGTAAAAGCACTATCCAATTTACTTTTTTGTTCTTTTGGGTACAAACTACCCACCATAGAAGAGATGTTGGGTTTAAAAAAACCATTTCCAAAAATAACCATCAACAATCCAAACCATAAAATATTTGTTGCTAAATCGGTATTGTTACTATTCACCGTTCCATTACTATTTGTAGCAAAATGGGCACTTAGAAATAAGAAAAGCTGACCTATTGCCATTGCTGTACCTCCCAGTAAAATGCAATTTCTGTTACCTAAATATTTGTCAGAAATATATCCTCCCAACATTGGGGTTAAATAACACAAACCTAAAAAGCCACCATAAATAATCGATGATTCGGTATCGCCTTTCATTAATGCTTCAGCAATAAATAATGAAAGTATTGCCCTCATTCCATAAAAGTTAAAGCGTTCCCACATTTCTGTTCCAAATAAAACCCATAAACCCTTTGGATGACCAGTTGATGGTTGTGCAGCAGCAGTTTGACTCATACAGTTATTTTTTCGTTAGTTATTAATGTTGAATAGTTTCAAAGGCTCAAAATAAGCAGAATTATCAATAAAAGTTTAAAAAACTAAAAAGATGAAAACTATTGAACTAAAATTCAACCAATCCAAATTACTTTCGCCAAACTTCAAGTAATTTATTATGAATATTCTTTTATTAGGTAGTGGTGGGCGAGAACATGCTTTGGCATGGAAAATGCAACAAAGCCACCATTGCAATAATTTATTTATCGCTCCAGGTAACCCAGGTACAGCAGCTTGTGGCACTAACATAAATTTAAATATCAACGATTTTGAAAATATTAAAGATTTTATTATAGCTAATGATATTAATTTATTAGTGGTTGGGCCCGAAGAACCTTTGGTAAACGGAGTGTACGATTTTATGCAGCTACATTTTGGCAACAAATTAATTGTTGTTGGGCCATCTGCTAATGCTGCTCAATTAGAAGGTAGCAAAGCCTTTAGCAAACAGTTTATGCAACGACATAATATTCCTACTGCTGCTTATGCTGAATTTACGATCGAAAATTTTGAAGAAGGTAAGACTTATATAAGTAACCATAGTTTGCCCATAGTGTTAAAAGCCGATGGCTTGGCTGCTGGAAAAGGTGTAATTATTGCAGAAACACATGCTGAAGCTAAACAAGTATTCGAGGAAATGATTGTAAATAAACAATTTGGTAACGCCAGCAGTAAAGTGGTAATCGAACAATTTTTACAAGGTATAGAAGTAAGTGTTTTTGTATTAACCAATGGAAAAGATTATAAAGTAATTGGTCATGCAAAGGATTATAAACGTATTGGCGTGGGCGATACTGGTTTAAACACAGGAGGCATGGGTTGTGTAACACCAGTGCCTTTTATGAACGATGCTTTTATGCAACAAGTAGAGCAAACTGTTATACAACCTACCATTAACGGATTATCAAAAGAAAACTTAATTTATAATGGTTTTGTTTTTTTTGGATTGATGAATTGTGATGGAACTCCTTACGTAATAGAATACAACTGTAGAATGGGCGACCCAGAAACTGAAGTAGTGATGCCTCGTTTAGAAACAGATTTGGTAAGCCTTTTCGCTGCAATGGATAATGGAACTTTAGCCGATACCAATATTCAATACAACGATGGTTTTTTTGCAACCATAATGGCAGTTAGTGGTGGTTATCCTGGCGATTATGAAAAAAATAAAATCATTAATGGCTTAACAGAATTGCCAAAAAATAATGCAACTATACTATTTCATGCAGGCACAAAGCAAATGGATGAAAATGTTGTAACCAATGGTGGTCGTGTATTAACAGTAACTTCAAGTGCTAACACTATAACCGAAGCTGCAACAAAGTCTAAAGAAACTTTATCTAAAATTTCATTTGATGGTATGTATTTTAGAAACGATATCGGGTTTGAGTTTGAATAATTTATAAATTCTAATGTGTTAAAAATCTCTTTGTAAAATTTTATGGGTATATTTATCCAAACAACCTAAACATACTAAAAATGAAAAAAATTATCATCCTTTTTTTGCTTTTTTTTCTGGTGCAATTAACACAAACATTTGCACAAAATACCGATGGCTCCATTTTAGATTATCAAAAGCTTGCCAACTCATCGAATGCAAATTTTTATACTATTGTTAAGCAGGTACGTTTACAATTAGATCAAAAAAGACAAAAACTTATTAGCGAAGGAATTGATCCTAAAAAAAATCAAAGTTTTAGAGAGCAGAATGCTTTGTTTGAGCGTTGGGCTTACAATTGGCAAGACAAAATTGGTTCCGATGGAAAATTTCCTAACGCTGCAAAAGGGTGGATAAATGTTAAAGAAAATAACCCCGAACTATTGGTAAATAATAGAATCAGTACAACATCATGGACTAGCTTAGGTCCAATAGATTCAGCTTTATCTAATGGCTGGAGTTATGGTGGTGGTATTGGAAGAATTAATTCAATTAAAAAAGACCCAATTAATAAAAATATTCTTTACGCTGGTTCTGCTGCTGGAGGTTTATTTAAGTCGGTAGATAACGGCTTAAATTGGTCGCCAATTACAGATAATTTTGCCGGATTAGGAGTTTCTGATATTGTAATTAACCCTATAAATTCAAATATTATTTATTTAGCTACTGGCGATTATGACGCAAGTCACATGTCATCAATTGGTATTTACAAAAGTATTGATGCTGGAGCAACTTGGGTTGCCACTGGCTTAGTATTTAACCTTACAGAAAGTACAATTGTTGCACACGTGTACATTGATCCAGAAAATGTAAATACAATTTATGCAACCACTAGTAATCATATTTATAAATCAATAGATGCTGGGGCAAATTGGGTTTCTAAATTTAACCCAGGTACAAACTATAGATTTAACGATATTGTAAAAGTGGTGTTAAGTGGCACAAAATATATTTTTGTTACCGATAGGGGTGGTGAGTTGTATAGATCATCTGACGATGGTGAAACTTTTGCTTCTGTCCATAATAATGGAGCCAATCAAAGGTTAGACTTTGCTTATTCGCCTGCTACTCCAAATATGTTGTATTTATTAGCACAAGTAAACCCATCTTTTGCAAAATATAATATTACTACTAATAACACAACAGCTTACTCAGTTATTACCAATGCAAACCCAGCAGATGGGAACGCAAACTTTAATACCCAAGGTGGATACAATCAAGTAATTGCAGTTAGTCCTACCAATGCAGATAGTATTTGGGTAGGGGAGTTCTCTGGTGGTAAATTATCAATTAATGGTGGTGCAACTTGGCAAAACAAATTTAATGGATATTACGACCCTATGAGTGCCAATGCAAATTGGGGTGGCTATTATGTACATTCCGATCATCATGATTTTCAGTTTGTAGGCAGTGATTCATTGCTTGTTGCCAACGATGGCGGTGTTTATGTAGGTAAAATTTCTACCAACGATTACAAACAACGTTTTAATGGGTTGGTTACAACCCAGAGTTATTCTTTGGCAATTTTTGATAGCGAACCAAATAACTTAATAACAGGCAATCAAGATAACGACGGTAGTAGTAGGGTTTTTGCTGCTGGTAATAGCAAATGGTATGGTGCACAAGCTGGTGATGGTACAGCAACAGCTATTAGCTCTACAGATCATAAAATCAGATATTTGGGAGGTACCAATGGTAGCTTAAGCTACAGAACGGATGCTTTTGAAACTGGTTTTAGTGGTAATTCAATTACTACACCCTCAGGTGCAGCATTTATTTGGGATATGCAAATGCACGGCACTAATGGCAGTGTTTTGTACGGTGGTTTTAGCGATATTAATAAAATGACAGGTGCACCAACTGGAACTTGGACGGCCATGGGTTCTGGTGCTGTAAGTGGCGTTAAAAGTGTTTACTTATCTAATAATGATGCTACCACTCAAAAAATAATTATTATCGATGGTGCAAACAATGTTAGAAAATCAGCAAACGAAACAACTTGGAGCATTATTACAAGCCCTGCAGGAACAATTGTAAATAGTATTTATGCTTCCAAAACAAATTGGGATACCATTTTTGCAACAACAAGTGGATATACTGCATTAAACAAGGTCTTTTTTTCTACTAACAACGGCTCAACTTGGAACAATGTTACCAAAAACCTGCCTAATATTGTTATGAAGAAAGTAGTTCTTTATCAAGGTTCAGATAGTGTTTTTGTTGGCACAGAATTAGGCGTATTTTTTGCAAAAGTTACCGATTTAATGAACGGAACAGTTACTAATGCTTGGAGCAAATATGGTGGCAATACTTTACCAAATGTTAGAGTAGAAGATATAGAAATTAGTTACACTAAAAATCAACTATTTATATCAACTTTTGGCCGCGGAGTTTGGGTTGCAGATTTAAAAACATCGGCACCTTTAGCTTTAAACAATATACAGTTTGGCTACACAAATGCTAGCAACAATGTTGGTTACAATTTGCAATGGAATGTGGGCATTAACGATGTTTCATTAACCACATTGCAAAAAAGTGAAAATAATACCCTATTTATTGATGTTGCTAACTTTACCGACAATAAAAAGTTAATCAATAATTTTAATGTAACACTAAATAATGAGGTTGAGTATTATAGATTGAAGTGTACAAAAAATAATGGTGCCTATGTATATTCTAGTGTTATAAAACTAAATAAAAATCAAAAATCTACTACTATATCAGTTTTTCCAAACCCAACTAAGGGGTATATTGTGGTAAATAGTTCTCAGTTAATCGATAACGTAAAACTTTTTTCAATGAATGGCAAACAACAAAGTTACGCAAACCCAAAAAATAATTTTTATAGCTTTGACATGAGCTTGTTGCCAAAAGGAATGTACATAGTACAAGTTACAGACGCTAAAGGAAACATTTTTACTGAAAAAGTAATCAGAGATTAAATAATATTTCAAAAACAAGATGTCTAAAAGAGAGCTGCAATTTCAAATGCAGCTTTCTTTTTATTGGTGCTATACCAAAAAATAAAACAATAAAAATCCACCATTTCCCCTAATTTTATTTTTTCGTTAAATTTTAAATAAAGCATGCAAAATAAAACAACCGCCTACCAAATTCCTATTCAATACCGTAAAATGGAAAACCTACACATTGTGTTTTGGTTGTTTAAAGATGTGGCATGGTGCATGTTTTGGGAACCACTGGGTATTGCTATGATTTTTCCAACATTAGCTATTTCTATAATCATCGCTTGGCGAACCAGGCATATTATGAGTGAACTATGCCACAATATTGCCATTACCGTTTGGATAACAGCCAATAGTTATTGGATGGTAAGCGAGTTTTTACATTTTGATACAAAACCACTTTTTGCCACATTCACTTATAAACATTTGGCAATTATTCCTTTTTCAATGGGTATTGTGGCTTTAATATTTTACTACCTTATTTGGAGGCCTAAGCATAAAAATGAATTTGATACCATGTAAAACATAGTTTTCGCCTGTTTAAAGTACAACGTCTTATCTACCTTATTTTCCATTTATACAAACAGTTGCCGTTAAGGCCTAATTTTTACCACTGGTAAAAGCACTTTAGCCGTTTCTCACAGATTTTGTTTGCACCATATTACGGTTATTTATCTTTGGTTTTTCAAACAAAAAAGGAGCCAGTCTCCACATACAATGAACCCACATATTGCTGCTCTTTTATTCAACTTTCGTCAAAGAGTTAAGCCACCCGAAGTTGTAAACTAAAACTTCTTTTTTCAACTATTATGTTTCCTTTGCCAAAAGAAAGTAATTAATTAATTGTACATTTTATGATGTTACCTCAAAATTACTATCTTTCAAACGTAATTATTGTGCTATAACCGTATAGCAAAGAAGCTGCGTATCAACAAAATTTTAAATTTACTATTTATGATAAAAATGAAACCAATTATTCTGGTTATTTTAGCCAGTGCTTTATTAATGATTATTTCTTGTTCTAGCGAAAAAAACGAAGACTTAACCAATGCTATAAACAAAAATGGATCGGTAGAAACAGATATTTCTGTACAACATTTAGATAGTTTGCACGATGTTTTAATTACCAAACATCAAGTATGGACCAACCCAACTACATCTAAACTTATTGAGTACAGAGATACCATACCAGCTTTGGGAAAGCAAAATTCTACAGCAGAAAACGAAAATGGAGATACCAAAACAGTTACGGTTAAAAAGGAGTATGAAATTTTTATTACTGTAAAATAATCTTTGTTTTGCTTCTTAATTTTTGAGTGGGATAGTTGTTGTTATTTTAAATTAAATGAATTATGAAAAAATCAAAACATATTGAACTTGTTTTAATTACTGCTGCTTTGGCAAGTTGTAATCAGCCCAATAAAGATTGGGAAAGTAGCAACAGTAAAACCTATGTTCGCAGCGATAGTACTGCACCTTATACCAGAACACATCGCAATTATTCAAGTGGTGTTGGTACTGCTTTATTGTGGTATCTAGCTTTTAGACCCTACGGTAATTACAACAATGGTAATTATCAAAGAGCAGGTTATTACTCAAATGCCATAAACAAACAAAGCAATATTGGAACCAATAGTTTTAAAAGTAGTGTTGTTAGAGGGGGTTTTGGCCGAGGAGGCTATTCGGTAAGTAGTTAATATAATTACGAATTAAAAATTACGCATTAGAAATTGAATATTTAAAAAAATTAAAGCCCGATTAAGGGTTTAGGGTATGAAGCGAATAACAACAACGCCAAGAAATAACTGGCAACAAGCCGTAGAAAAATTGGGCTTCGGTTTTCACTCAGGCAATGTGCCTTATTGGGATGAATCTGTTTATTACGAATTTTCTATGAACGAAATTGTAGAATTAGAAAATGCTACTGCTGAACTATGGGATTTATGTCTTGGTGCTGTACAACATGTTATTGATAATAACTTGTATAAACATTTTGGTATAGAAGAATCATATATTTCATTAATAGAAAAAAGTTGGCAAGAAGATCATCCATCCATTTATGGCAGGTTCGATTTTTGTTACAAAAACAATCAAATAAAACTACTAGAATTTAATGCAGATACACCAACGAGTTTATATGAAGCAGGTATTGTACAATGGTTTTGGTTAAAAGATTTCGATACTAACAAGGATCAATTTAACAGCATTCACGAAAAATTAATCGACTATTGGAAATATTTAAAAAACTATTTGTACAACGGTAAATTACACTTTACTTGTTTAAAAGAAACCTTAGAAGATTTAACCAACACAGAATACTTAAGAGATTGTGCTATACAAGCTGGTATAGAAACTAAATTGGTTTTTATAGACGATATTGGTTGGGATAATGAAAGCAATCAATTTGTTGATTTGGATGATGAGCCAATAAAAAATATGTTCAAGTTATACCCTTGGGAGTGGATGACCAAAGATAATTTTGGAGAAAATATTTTAAAAGATACCAATAAAATTTTGTGGATAGAACCAGCATGGAAAATGATTTTAAGCAACAAAGCCATACTACCAATATTGTGGAAATTGTACCCCAATTGCAAATATTTATTGCCTACCTATTTTGATGCTGATAAATTAAGCAGCTATGTAAAAAAACCAATATTAAGTAGAGAGGGAGCCAATATAGAAATTGTACAAAATAATACCACTATTCATAAAACAGAAGGTAGTTATGGCAAAGAAGGATTTATTTATCAAGAATTATTCTCCCTGCCCGAATTTGAAGGTAATTATCCTGTAATAGGTAGTTGGGTTATTGGCCAAGAACCAGCAGGTATAGGTATTAGAGAAGCTAACAGTTTAATTACCGATAATAAAAGCAGGTTTGTACCACATGTAATTGGTTAGTCCTAGACTTTTTAACTAATAATATTTAAAAAAAATAATATGAAACATTTACTTTATGCTGTTTTATTACTTGCTGTAATTGTTGCAAGCGGCTGTTCCGAAAATTATTCAAATGGAGAACGTATAGGTCTAGTAACTCAATTCTCTCATAAAGGAATTGTATGGAAAAGTTGGGAGGGTCAATTAAACCTCACTCAAACTGGCATGAACAGCAGTGGTATTGAACCTTTTAAGTTTTCATTGGATAATGACAAACCAGATAGTGCTGTATATAAAAAAATTGATAGTGCTGCAAATTACGGCTGGAAAGTGAAACTTGTTTACCATGAAACCATGGGTAAAAACTGGTTTAAAAATAGAGGTGGCACTAGCCACTTTGTAACAGAATGTATTGTGTTAGATAAAACCCCAATTGGCGATTTGTTTAAAAATAAACAAGATTCGTTAAGCCAGGGCAGGGTTAGAGATACTGTTTATTTAGTTATTTATAGAGATAAAAAATAAATACTCATTGCTGAAAATGGAACAAAGCGTTTAGGTTTCCTCTGATGTTCAGAAGCTTTATGAACGATTCAACCGTAGCTTAATTGAAATATTATAGCTATCAAACAAAAATATTATTAATAACATCTTCAATTTTAAATTGAAGGCAAAACAAACAACATGGATTTACAATTATTTTTTATAACCTACTGGTGGATACTAGTATTGGTTGTATGTATTATTTTTTACAAGTTTATTCTTCGTGTATTTTTTGGAATGGTCATTGTTCCAGAAAACAAAATTGGTTTAGTAACCAAAAAATTTGTGCTTTTTGGAGCCAATAAAGAACTACCCGATGGTAGAATTATTGCTACAAAAGGAGAAGCTGGTTTTCAAGCAAAAGCTTTGGCACCAGGATTATACTGGGGCATGTGGCCTTGGCAATATGGGGTTGATATGATTGCATTTACAGTTATACCAGAAGGTAAAATTGGATTGGTGTTAAGTAACGATGGTGCTGAAATACCTACTGGTGCTATCTTAGGACGAAAAATAGATAGCGATAATTTTCAAGACACTCAAAAGTTTTTAGAAAACGGTGGACAAAAAGGTCGTCAAACTGCCTACATCACAGCAGGTACTTATCGAATCAACAGTTTTGCATTTACGATCACCATTGCTGATATGATTATCATTCACGAAAACATGGTGGGCATTGTAACTACATTAGATGGACACCCAATTGAAAGTGGACAAATTGCTGGTAAATACATAAACGAGCATAATAATTTTCAAGACTTTGATACTTTTTTAAAGAACGATGGTAATAGAGGTTTGCAACCAAGTATAGTTTTGGCTGGTAGCTACAACATTAATCCTTGGGCTGTACAAATTGAAGAAGTTCCTATGACCGATGTGCCTATTGGTTATGTTGGCGTGGTTATTAGTTATATTGGCGAAGATGGAAAAGACTTAACAGGCGATACTTTTAAACATGGCAACATAGTAAGCAAAGGACATAGAGGTGTTTGGATGGAGCCTTATGGTCCAGGTAAATATCCTTTTAATAAATACATAATGAAGGTGGAGTTGGTGCCTACCACCAACTTGGTTTTAAACTGGGCAAATGCTCGAAGCGAAAGCCATCAATTAGATAAAAACCTTTCAACCATTACTGTTCGTAGTAGAGATGGTTTCCCTTTTAATTTAGATGTTAGTCAAATTATTCATATACCTGCTAACGAAGCACCAATAGTAATTGCACGTTTTGGTAGCATGAACAATTTGGTAAGCCAAGTTTTAGAACCCACCATTGGTAACTATTTTAGAAACAGTGCTCAGGATAGCGATGTGATTTCTTTCTTATCTACTCGTAAAGAAAGACAAAGCAGTGCCAAAGAACATATAAGAGCAGTTTTAGATGAATATAACGTTAATGCTGTTGATACTTTAATTGGCGATATCGTTCCACCAGAAGCTTTGATGAAAACTTTAACCGATAGAAAGATTGCAGAAGAAGAGCAGAAGACTTACCAAACCCAAAAAATGGCACAAGAGCAAAGGCAGGGTATGGAAAAAGAAACTGCCATTGCCGATATGCAAAAAGAAATTGTAAAAGCACAACAAAGTGTTGAAATTGCACAACGTACTGCAGATGCAACTGTTAAAAAAGCAGAAGGTGATGCCAATAGCTTAAAACTACAAGTAGATGCCGAAGCAACAGCAACCAAAATGAGGGCCAATGCCGAAGCTGAAGCTACAAAAGCAAGAGCTGGTGCACAAGCCGAAGCCACTAAATTAAATGCAAGTGCCGATGCGGAAAAAATTAGTAAAACTGGTTTGGCCGAAGCCGAAAAAATTATGGCCATTGGTAAAAGCACTGCAGAAGCTTATGAATTGCAAGTTAAAGCAATGGGTGGCGATAACTTTACACGTTTTAAAGTAACCGAAGAAATTGGAAAGGGAAAAATTAAAGTAATGCCAGATATTTTAATTGGGGCAAGTGGAAATAATGGAACCGATGGAGGTATAAATGGCTTATTGGGTATGAAATTAATGGAAATGATGGATGTGAAGAATAAAGCAGAAGAAGGTAAATAATGTAACTAGGTATATAAGGTAAATATGTAAATAGAATTTATTTCTTAACTTAATCCTTTTTATAAACCATTAAACTACTGAACTAACTAAACGGTGTCTACTTTATATACCCTACAAACTTATCTACCTAATTTACTTTATCTACCTATTTTTGGCACAATTATTTCTTTAGTTCAAAAAACTCAACATGAAAAAAACAAGTGTCGTATTGTTAATAGCCATATCAACTACATTTAGTAGTTGCGATACCTTAAAAGCAATCGGTAACTCAATATTGTCTCAAGCCGATGCTATTTCGGCCATTAAAGAAATGCTTACCATCGGCAGTAATGGCAATGCACTAATTAGTAAAGATGCTTTAATGGGTGCCATTTTACCAAAAGATATTAATACGGTATTACAAAAATTACAACAATTGGGTTTAAGTAAAGACATTGATAGGTTTACCAATACGCTTACTACTGCAGCATCTCAAACAGCTACCAACTCAATCCCTGTTTTTGTTGATGGTATTAAACGTATGAATATTACCGATGCTGTTGCAATTGTAAAAAATGGGGGTACTGCTGCTACTGATTATTTAAGAAGTAGTACTGGAGAAAATTTAAGAAACACCGTTTCGCCAATTATGAAAACCGCCTTAGATCAATATAAAATAACGCAAGAGTGGGATAAATTGGTTGGGCCTGTAAAAATACTTTTGGGCAACAAAGTAAATCTTAACCTCAATCTCGATAATTTGTTAGCAGGCGTTGTTACCAATGCCATGTTTAATAAAATTGCTGAACAAGAAGTTGCCATACGAACAAAAGTAGAGGCAAGAACTAGCCCACAATTAAGAAGGGTTTTTGGTACCGATTGGAATAATTTGGGTGTTAAGTAGTGTTACTGATAATTAAAAGTATACTATTTTTCTCATTCCCTTTTTTGTATTTGCTATATTTGCCACCCATTGAAAAGTGTTATGTAGCCAGCAATAGAATTAATATCTAGCTTTCGTTGCTTCGTTCATAATCCTGCTGAACAGCAGGGCACTCTTCAAGGCTTTGTTCTTTATTGAGCAATGGGGAGCAATCCCAAATCTTCAAATCAGAAATTAGAAATTAGGCATATGTTCAGAACTAAAACTTGTGGCGAATTAACTATTACCAATGTTGGTGAAACTGTAACCTTAGCTGGTTGGGTGCAAACCGTACGAAAATTTGGATCCATCACATTTGTTGATTTGAGAGATCGTTATGGCATAACACAATTATTGTTTGGAGAATCGTTGAATAAAGATTTAGAGGCGAATCCACTTGGTCGTGAGTTTGTTTTACAAGCCACAGGAACGGTTACTGAACGGAGTAACAAAAACAACAATATATCCACTGGTGATATTGAAATTACTTTGTCTGCTTTCAAAATATTAAATAAAAGCGAAGTTCCCCCTTTTAAAATTGAAGACGATACCGATGGTGGCGATGATTTAAGAATGAAATATAGGTTCTTAGACTTACGTCGTACTCCTGTTAAGAAAAATTTAGAACTTCGTTATGCCGTTGGCCGTAGCACCAGAAATTATTTGCATGAAAATAATTTCATGGATATTGAAACCCCATTTTTAATTAAATCAACACCAGAAGGTGCAAGAGATTTCGTAGTACCAAGCCGAATGAATCCTGGACAGTTTTATGCTTTACCACAAAGCCCACAAACTTTTAAGCAATTGCTTATGGTAAGTGGTTACGATAGGTATTACCAAATAGTAAAATGTTTTAGAGACGAAGATTTACGTGCCGACCGTCAACCTGAGTTTACACAAATAGATTGTGAAATGTGTTTTGTAGAGCAAGAAGATATTTTAAATATGTTTGAAGGTTTGGTAAAACGTATTTTTAAAGATGTAAAAAATATAGATTATACAGATATTGTAGAGCGTATGACCTGGGAAGAAGCCATGTGGCAATTTGGTAATGATAAACCAGATATTAGGTTTGGAATGAAGTTGTGTAATTTGAAATTTCCTTCACACACATTTACAACGAAAAATAGTATTGAAACACTAATTGCTGCTGATTTTGCTGTATTTAATGAAGCTGAAACTGTTGTTGCCATTGCAGTGCCAGGTTGTGCCGAATATACACGTAAACAAACAGATGAGTTGATTGATTGGGTTAAACGCCCTCAAATTGGCATGAAAGGTTTAGTTTTTATTAAATGTAATGCAGATGGTTCTTACAAAAGTAGTGTTGATAAATTTTATGGCGAAGGGCAGCTAAAAGCTATTGCCAATGCCGCAGGTGCTGTAGCTGGAGATTTGGTTTTAATACTAGCTGGTGCAGAAGAAAAAACACGTAAAGCAACCAGTGATTTACGCATGGAAATGGGTAAACGTTTGGGATTACGTAAAGAGAATGATTTTAAATTATTATGGGTATTAGATTTTCCTTTGTTCGAATATGCCGAAGAAGACAATCGTTGGGTAGCAAGACATCATCCATTTACATCGCCAAAACCTAGCGATATTGATACCATGATTAACAACAATCCAGCGATTGAAAATGCAACTGAATACTTAAAACACCCATATGCCAACATTAAAGCCAATGCGTATGATATGGTGTTGAATGGCAACGAAATTGGTGGTGGCTCAATACGTATTTTTCAACGTGCCCTACAAGAAAAAATGTTTGAAGCTTTAGGTATGGATACAGAAGAGCAACAACATAAGTTTGGATTTTTGCTAGGAGCTTTTGAATATGGTGCACCACCACATGGTGGCATTGCATTTGGTTTTGATAGGTTGTGTAGTATTTTGGGTGGCAGTGAAAGTATTAGAGACTTTATTGCATTTCCAAAAAATAATAGTGGCCGAGATGTTATGATTGATGCTCCAAGTACGATTGATGCCAAGCAGTTTGATGAGTTGCAAATAAAGTTAGATTTGAAGTAATACCAATGTGAGTTTTAATTTAGACCAAAATTTCATGATACAATGCCATTGGATAGCTGTTTAAACCAATTTATTTGGTCTATTACAGATATCACTTCGGTATAATGAATTAGATAATTAAGAAAAAGGTTTGCACATGTTCGTGCAAACCTTTTTTATTTAAAGTGTAGTATTTTGTATTTCACGTCGCAATAAATGGTGTATCTGATTTTTTATAACTGTACTTCTGTATTTAATTTTGGATGGAAAAATTATCTATTAACAATGCTATTTGGTTATAAAGATTTAAATGTTTTTTTCACTTAATTTTTTCCCCTATCTTGTAGCCAACGAAAATTGCTTGCCAAATAAGGTTGGTAAGCAATTTTTTTATAAACTAATACCCAATATGCCAAAGCAAACAGCAGCACTTTTACAAAAATATAAACTTCCAGCAGGCATTTGGGATGAAATGGCTAGTAATGAAGGTATACGAAGCCAATATGCTAATGTTGTGAAAGCATTGCAACAATTTAGTATTGCCGATTTGCAACAAAAAGATAGACTGGCTGGTGAGCTATTCATGAATCAAGGGATAACTTTTACCGTATATAGCGATAATAAAGGCATCGAAAGAATTTTTCCTTTCGATATCATTCCACGTATCATTACATCTGCAGAATGGAGCCATATTGAAGATGGAATTAAACAAAGACTAAAGGCTTTAAATCTTTTTTTAAAGGATATTTACAATGAGCAACAAATTATTAAAGATGGTATTGTTCCAGCAGAATTAATTGCATCTTGCCCACATTATACAAGAGAAGTTTTTGGCATTCAAGTACCTTACGATATTTATGTTCACATTTCTGGTATAGATTTAATACGTGGCGATGATGGTACTTTTTATGTTTTAGAAGATAATTTGCGTACACCTAGTGGGGTAAGTTATATGCTCGAAAACAGAGAAGTTACCAAACGTATTTTTCCTGAAATGTTGAATAGCAACAACGTAAAAATGGTAAGCAATTACCCTTTGCAATTGCACGAAATTTTATTGCAATTAGCACCCCAACAATTAAGTAATCCAACAGCAGTTATACTTACACCAGGCATATTTAATTCTGCTTATTACGAGCATACATTTTTAGCCAGGCAAATGGGTATACCATTGGTTGAAGGCAGAGATTTAGTGGTAGATGACCATAAAGTATATATGAAAACTACTAATGGTTTAGAACAAGTACATGTAATTTATAGAAGGGTAGATGATGATTATTTAGACCCTCTGGTTTTTAAAAAGAATAGTGCATTGGGTGTACCAGGTTTGGTGGGTGCATATCGTAAAGGGAATGTGGCTATTGTAAATGCAATGGGTAATGGTGTTGCAGATGATAAAGCTGTTTACAATTATGTACCAGCTATGATAAAATATTATTTAAACCAAGATCCTATTTTGCCCAATGTACCTACTTACGAATTAAGTAATACCGATGCAAGGCAACACGTATTTGAAAATATTCATAAAATGGTTATTAAACATACTAACCAAAGTGGTGGTTATGGTATGTTAATGGGTAATAGTGCCGATGAAAAAACGATCGATGAATTTAAAATTGCTGTAGAAGCCGAACCGAGAAGTTTTATTGCACAACCAATTATTAAATTATCAACGGTGCCATGCTTTATAAATGGTAAGTTCGAAGCAAGGCATGTTGACTTACGTCCTTATGCTTTATGCGGCCCTAGTGGAATTCAAATTGTACCAGGTGGTTTAACTCGTGTTGCTTTAAAAGAAGGGTCGTTGGTGGTAAATTCATCTCAGGGCGGTGGTAGTAAAGATACTTGGGTGATAGACTAGATGCTGGATACTAGATGCTGGATACTAGATGTTGGATAATGGATTCTAGATACTGGATATTGGTTGTTAAGGATTTTTGTAACGAACAGTTGTTCAAAAATCAACTGAAGTAGCGTCGCACAGCCGATAGCTATCGGCTTGTACTTTATAACACTGTTCATCATTGTTCTAAACCTTGAAGGGTGCCTTGTAAAAAGCAGGATTTGAAAAGACACAAGAACTGTTCAATTGAAAAACAAAAGCTGACTTCATAAAATAAAAAAGCAGGTATAAAAATTCAAATTTTTAAGATATGCTGAGTAGAATTGCTGATTCATTATTTTGGTTAAACCGCTATATGGAACGTGGTGATGGACTTATTCGTGGCACCAAAACACATTATATTTTATTGCTAGATAAGGGCATTAATAAAAACCTTAACTGGAAACCTATGCTCGAATGTTTTACCCATTCGAAAGTTGATGAAATAGATTTATTGAAAGACGATACTGAACAAACACTACATAAATTGTTGCTCGAAACAACCAATAGTAACTCATTAAAAAAAATGGTTGGTCGTGCAAGAGAAAATGCAAGAGGTGTTCAAGATCATATTACCAAAGAAGTTTGGGAACATGTAAACCAATTGTACCATAGTATTAATAGTTTAACTGCCGAAACAGAACTGAAAGGCTTTAATGCTATTTCAACCATCGAGTCTTTAGAACAAGGCTGTGTATTGTACAATGGCGTTTCTGATACTACCATGCCACGTGGTTTAGGATGGGGATTTATGAACCTAGGGCGTTATATTGAACGTTGTATTTTAACGATTGAAATGACCAATAAATACTTTGCAGAAATTGATTATAAATTAGAAGAGGAAAAAGATATTTTACAATGGCGACCACTTTTATTGGCTTTAAGTGGTTATGAATTACATTTAAAATCTTACAGAAGTAACAGCTATAACCAAAATGCTTTACACCAAGTATTGTTTAATGAAAATTTTACAAGAAGTGTACTTTACTCATTAAAAAGAGTAGATAAATATTTTAGCGATGTTATTAAAAACAACGCAGTTTCCGAAACAACAATTCTTTCTAAACGATTAGGCCGTTTGGTTAGTAAACTAGAGTACACCGATTTAGAATCCTTAGATCAACATAATTTAAAAGAGTTTTTATTTACCACAAGAAACGAGTTAATTGCTTTTAGTAACCAATTTGCAAAGCAGTTTTTCTCTTACGCATAAACAAAACCAAATGCCCGTTTTTACCATACATCACATTACAAAATACGAATACGATCGATCAGTTAAAGAAAGTAGTAACGAAATTAAAATTTACCCATATTTATGTAATGACCAAGAAATTTTACAACACGATTTACATATAACAGCCCATCCAGATGTTTTTGTTTTCACGGATTATTGGGGTAACAGAATTGGACTTTTTAATGTAATACAGCCACATAAAGAAATGGTTATTGATAGTAGGTTGGTCATTAGAACCACACTTAGCTCTCAACTTAAAATAAATTTTCATTCTACTTGGCAAGATTTACAAAATGAAATAGCAGGTAATTTGTTGTACATAGAGTTAAAGCAAGCCGATACTATTAAAAGCCAGGCTCAAATTGATGTAATTATCGAAGGCTTAAACGTAAAAAGTAAAAGCATTGCAGCAGTTGTTGAAGCCTGCAGTGAACATATTTATAAGCAATTTAAATATATAAAAGGCATCACTACTATCGAGACAACGGTTGATGAAATTTTAGCTGTTAAAGCAGGTGTTTGTCAGGATTTTGCTCACTTAATGTTGCAAATTTTGCGATCATTAAAAATACCTTCACGTTATGTAAGTGGTTATATATGCCCTAACAAAAATGGCATGAGAGGCGAAGGGGCAACCCATGCTTGGATTGAAGCTTTTATACCTGGTTATGGTTGGGCTGGTATCGATCCAACCAATAACGTTTGGGCTACCAATCACCATGTTAAATTAGCTGTGGGTAAAGATTTTAATGATTGCTCACCCGTAAAAGGAACTTTTAAAGGATTAGCGAAACAACTACTATCTGTTTTTGTTTCTGTAGGGTATGAAGATGGACATGTGTTTGAAGATGTTACCAATGTTCCTCTCCAAACCTTTGAGGTAGATAGCAAAGATGTTTTTTTTATTGAGGATCCGTTTGAGGAACAACAGCAGCAACAGCAATAATAATTCCTTATAAGAAATTTATTAAACCGCCGTCAAGGTTTTTAAACCGTTGACGGGGTTGTGTAAACTGTTTATTGGTTAATCATTTTTTGTACCACCCGTATTTTTATTCCTTCGCTGTGGCTTGTAAATTCTGGTGCATACATACATTGTATAGTAGCAATACCAACACTAAAAGTACCAATATGTGTAATGTACAAGGGGTACTCAAAAATATAAGTTCCTTTTTCTAATTTATCTATAAAAAAATTTGTACTAGCATCTTTTGTTGCTTCGTAGTAACCTAAACCATCTTGCCATTTATAATTACTTAAAACATTTACAGGTTCCGTTCCACTTGCTCTCATATCTTTTAAGTGTAGGTATTCCATGGTTCTGTTGCTACTTAATTCTAAACGTACAATAATTTTATCGCCAACTTTTAGTTCATCGTTTTCATTAATCAATTCAAGTATTTTTCCTTTATCGGTATTTTTCTCAAGGAATAATCTTTTTTGTATAGATAGGGCAGAAGTTGCTGTTGTTATTTTATCTAAATCTTCAAAATACTGCCAATAAATAGCCCCATAAGAAGGTGGGTTTGTTAATTGGTTAATTGGTTTATTGGTAGAAATTGTAATGTTGCCCATATCGGATTTTACTTTTTCGCCGGAGATTCTTTGTTTTATGTAGTCTGCTGTTTGTTTGGTGTTTGGTGTTGGTTGTTTTGTTGTTGGTTAACTAGTATTTGATCACCAATTTTAATTTTAATTTGTTGGCTATTATTTAACCAATCACTTCCTGTATTTAGTAAGGCATAACAAGCTTCGGCAGTTGCAATGGTTGTTTGCCAGTTATTGGTTTGCTTGTTTAAAAGTAGCCAGGTTTTAGCTGCATCTACTTTTTTTAGTAGGTCATTCATGCCCTCTTTTATGGCAATTTCTTGCAAAAATTCTATCATTAAACTTTGGTGTTCAATTGGCGATGCATACCAAAAATAAGCAGTCCTATCTTTCCAGTAAATGGTGGCTGTTGCAGTATCTTCAATTGCATTTTCTACTATTGACGGTAGTATGTTTACATTCACAAATCTTCTTTCATTGTTTCTATGTAAGATTAATCCAATTAATGCAGCATGATAACTGTTTTGTTTATTCCAAAATTGTTTTGCTTGATTGTAGTAGTAAGTGTAACCTTCTTTTGGTTTAAAATTATTTTCATAAAAACTTCTCATATACAAGTACTCAATTTGTGTTGTACCTAGATGGTTTAGTTTTAGGTTTTCTTTGTTCTTAAGAAGATATTTATAAGACGATTCAATTTCTTTGTCTAAATAAGGCAAAGCTTTATTTACAATGACTTCAACTTTAGCCAACTGTTCTTTCGAAAATGCATTTATTTTTTTTAATTTACCAATGCCTATTAAAATATAATTTGTAATAAAACTACTTTCGTTACCACCTTTAAACCAAGCAAAACGACCACTTGTAGTTTGTAATTGTTGTAATTTTTCGAGTACAGTATTTATGTTGTTACTCATTTTTACCACATCGAACAAAAGAGCAATATTTTTTTGTTTTTGTTCTTCTGTTTCTGCATTTAATACCCAAGGAGTTTCTTGTAATAAAACTTGTTTTAATTCCTCATTTTTTTGAAGGTTGGATTTTAATGCACTCGTATCATTTTTCCATAGTTCAAATACTGCTTTAATTTTTGGATATTTATTTATAATAGACGACGCAAGTGCATTGGCATACATTCGGTTAAAAGTTTGCTCTGCACATTCATACGGATATTCCATTAAATAGGGCAATGATTGTACTACGCTCCAAATTGGGTTGGCAGTGTATTCTACTGTAATACCTTCATGTACCAACGATTCACTTTTGTTATTTAAAAGCTTATTAAACGTAAATGATTTTTTTTCTTCTCCCGGTTTTAGATACAAGGGCAAACTTTCGGTAACCAACATTCTATTGGTTAGTATTGGTAAGGTATTTTCTTCTCCATCTCCAAACGCTGCTGCCTTTGCAATTACTCTCCATGTTAAAGGTTTATTATAATTAAACGGAATTAAAATTGGAAATTTTACAACTGTACTTTGGTTGGCAGCAACCGTAAAATATTGTGTTGGAAAACTATTTTGAAACCAACCATCTACACTTGCACCTGTTGTAGCATCTATTAGTTCAAAAATGCATTGTCCGGTTAGTTCTTTATCACTCAAATTGGCAATCTTGGTTACAAATTCCATATTATCTCCTTCTCTCATAAACCTTGGAGCATTGGGTTGCACCATTAAAGTTTTTTGCGTAGTAATGGTTGCACTATTGGTACCAAAAGCCAAATCTTTGGTGTGGGCAAAACTGAGCCATTTCCATTGGGTTAAAGATTCTGGCATCGTAAAACTAAATGTATAATTTCCAGCTGTATCGGCATATAAGTTTGGAAAGAAAAAAGCGGTTTCATCGAAATTTTTACGTGGCTTAACGGATTGTTCTTGTTCTTTCTTTTTGGCACCCAATTTTGTGGTAATCACTACAACCCCATTTGCTCCTTTTGCTCCATATATTGCAGTTGCAGATGCATCTTTTAGTACTTCTAATGATGCAATATCGTCGGGGTTTAGCATTGCTTTATCGGCATCTACAATTACACCATCTACTACATACAGTGCATTAGAGCCTGCAGCTACTGTGCTTATTCCTCTAATTGTAACTGAAGTAGATCCAGTCATTGATTTTCTTTTAGTGCTTCCATAACCAGTTACCACAACTTCTTCCATGTTGCTGTCTTCCTCAGAAACAATGCTTAAACCTGCAGCTCTCCCCTCTAACATTGATGATGCTCCAGGGACTCCATTTCCAAGCACAAGATTTCTTCTTTGATCTAATTGCATGTACGAATAATCATTGGGATTTTTCCACCACAAAGGTTGTATTCTACTTATTTCAGTGATGCTTTTAATAAGTTTATCGTAATAGGTAGTATAGCTTATTGGTTCAAAATCATCGTCTCTATTTTGTAAGGCATTTTCTTTTTCAAAATTTTGATGGTATGAAAAACCATTATTAAAATAATTCGAATTCCAGATAGGTGGTTCAGCTAAATCATGTTTTTTAAACTGGTCTAAACTAGCATCATACATAGTTGTTAATAGTTCGGCTGCAACTTTTTCTCCTTGATAACCTTTAATATTTACTGTATAAGTTTCTTTATTGCCTGGTTCCGTTTTATTTCTATAACTGGTATAGTTTACTTGTAATTCTTTGTTACTCCAAGGCACTTGAACTGTGTATTGATTGCTGTAAACCCTATTGTCAATAACATATACTTCGTTAATACCAATATTACCCCTATCTTTTTCTGATGCAGTATAATTTAAAGGGGTAATTCCTTTTTTATATTGATTGAATGAATAGTTGTTAGTAGCAATATTTTTATTTTGTATTTCTTGAATTACAAATATTTCATTTGCCATACTACCCCTTAAAAATGTTGCAGTTTCTGCTGGTTCAATAGTATTTTTAACGGTGTAATTGAAGTTGTATTGTGGGTACGGTGTTGCCTTACTACTAAACATTTGCATGTACCTAACATCTTTAATTTCATTGCCTTCTTTATCTTTTGTAATGGCTTCAATTTTGTAGTAGCCTACTTGCAGTTGAGCTTTAGTTAAAGTGATAGAAGCATCCTTACCTGTATTTAAAAAGGTTGTAAATACCTCTTGTTTAACAGCCCATTCTTTTTCATTCAACTCATCGGCATAATCATCATTTGGAAAGTATTGAATGTAGTGTTCTTTGCTAAAAATATATTGGTCGGGTTGTTCCCAATATCTTTTCCTAATCAATCTGTTTGGTGTTTCAACACTATATATTTTTATTTTTACTTCAGCGGGTTCTTTTTCGTTACCCAGATTTTTTGTTGTAATAAAAATTTGTTGAGCACTGTCAGCCATGGCTAATGTTGGGGCAGTTAAACTTAGTATTAAACTTTTGTAACCCACTGCAACAGTAGTATTGCTGTTTCTGGTTTCTCCATTGGTGTCAGTTACATCGGCAGTAATCGAAAAATCGAATAATGGATCAGTTTTTTTATCAACAGCCTCATCTGGTATGGCTTTGAAAGTAATACTGAATTTACCTGCTGCATCAGTTTTAATAATACTATCTGTAATTACTGTGTTGCTGCTTCTTGGCCTATAACCACCTCTCCAATACCAATCATACATAAATCTTGCATTGCGGTTAACTGTGAATTTTACTGTTGCATTGTCAATAGTATTGCCTGCATAAGCTTTTGCAAATCCTGTAATAGTTATGCTATCATTTATTGTATAACTACCTTTTAGTTTTTCAAATTCAACATAAAATTTTGGACGTTTGTATTCTTCTACACTAAAACCTTTTTCACTATTATCAAAATTATCTGCTACTATTTTGAACCTTCCAGTTAATACATTTTGTGGAATTTTAAAGTTGCCTGAGAAAGAACCATAGTCGTTTGATTTAAAACTCAAAGAGTCTATTTCATCATCGTTAGCATCTAATAAAAAAACTTTTATACTGTCTTTTGGTGAAAATATTTTTTCGGTTTTTGTTTTAAAGTCTTTGGTTATGCCAATCCCTTTAAAATAAACTGTTTGTCCAGGTCTGTAAATACTTCTATCTGTAAAAAAGAAAATTTTGGTCTTATCAATTTCGTAATCTTCTATTTCGTTTTTATCGTAATCTTTGTCATCGTTGTGGTTGCTGTAACTCCTGTATATGTAATCGCTGTTGTCTAAAAATAGGGCGTCGTTTTTTGCTGTAAATTCAAAATAAAAATTGCCATAATTGTTTTTTGGTTTAAAATCGAAATAACCATTTTTATCTGTTTTTTTTGTTGCTACTAAGCTTCTTGTGTTTTTGTTTGCTGAGCTATTCCATTCATCTTTATAAATCTTAGCTTCAACTGATTGCATTGGTTTGCCAGTTTCTCTGTTCAATATAAAATATTCATTGCCATTTTTGATATAGCTGATGTTGGAAACATAGAATTCCTGTTTACTCATTTCATCCAAAGAATCAATAAAACCACCACCGTTACTGGTTAACAGCATATATGTTCCAGCAGGTAAAGCATCTATTTTTATTTCAACTGAGTGATTTTGGTAGTCATTGGTTTTGGGTAAAACCTGATAGAGAATTTTAAAAGCTTGCAACTTGCTATATCTTTCAAAGTCTCTATTAAAATTATTGCTTAAATCTTTTTTGGTTTGATCAACTTTAATAATTCTAACAAAAATGGTATCTACATTTTTGTAATTCACCAATGCTCTAAAAGGTTTGTTCAACACATTCACCTTTTCTGTTTGCGTACTAATTTTTTTCTCAAGAATTTGATTTTTCAGATTCAATAAATTAACTCTGCCTTCACTTTCATCAGAGAATTTAAGTAAAGCTGCGTCAATTATTTTTAGTGATTGAACAAGTGTATATCTGTTAGTGCTATCTTCAAAAGGTTTATAGTTTAAGCCTTTATCAAATTTATTTTTAGCCAATAAATAATTGGCTTGTGCAGCAGTATTAAATGGAAGTTTCGATAAATTAGTTAATGCTGTTAAATATTTTTCTTCTTTTTTATCATTTGTTAAGTAAGTATTTACCCATTGTATTCTTTCAATATCTACATGAATGAATGCATTTTTATCAGCATCATTTATATGGTAATCGATTAAATCCTGAAACAAATGCAAAGCTATTAATTGTTGTGCTGTTGAATCTTTACTTTCAAATTTGAACTTTATAAATTGATCTGCAGTAGATAATGCTGCTATGTCTTTCAACTCAAAGGCATAAGCTGGTTTGGTAATATAATAATTGCCAGTTTTAAAATAATCTAAAGCTTCATGTATAAGTAAGTCGTATAAAGTTGGTCTCAAATTTCTAGCATTGCCTTTAATAATAATGGCATCAAAATCTTCCAGTTTTACTTTTTTTAATAAAAATGCATTTGCAATACTTGCTAAATAATTTTTAGTGATAGCTTCATTAAAATCATCTGCATTCCATGTTTCAATATCGGCTTTGCTAAAATTAATTGTCTTACTTCTGTTGTAAAATTTCCAGCGGTTGTTATTAAAATATTGTTGGTATCTGTTGGCCAATAAACAATATAAAATGCTTTTTGCAGCCTCGTCTTTCGTAACTGTAATTTCATTTTCTAAGATGGAAATGGCATTATTGGGTTTATTATCAAAAATTCTGTCTTCTAAGCTTAACCTGTAAACCAAGCATTTAATAATTTGCGGCTTAATCTGTTGTTGTTTGGCTTTTGTATATACCTCGTTTACCAAGCTCAATGCTGTTTTAGGCTTATTTTGCTTTATAATAAGCGTATCTATGTTAATCCACTCCTTTTTAAATAGCGTATCGTTGGTTTGTGCATTGGGCAAGAAAAAAGAAACTACAAAAAGAACGGTAATACAACATTTGGTAACCATAAACTAAAGGTAAGTTATACTAATTTGAATTTTAATTTACACCAACATTTTCTGGAATAATGCCGATTGGATAGTTGTTTAGACCAACTTATTTGGTCTATTACAAATATCACATCGGTATGGGTAAAAGTACTGTTAACTTATCTGCGATGCAAAACCTCAATGAATTACATAAAAAAACAAAAAAAGCCTATAACATTTCTGCTATAGGCTTACCCCAATGAATAATGAATAAAATTTCTTAATTTTTATTCTGGTGCAATTTGGCGTAATAATAATTAAGGAACAATACCCCAAAGTGGGTATTTTTTGTTTCACACGAAGCAACGAAAGATACAAAATACACAAAGAAAAAGTGCCCTTGCTTTCGCAAAGGCACTTTTAAACTTTATAAACTCAATATACTTGTAAACTTACTTTTTCGCTAATTCTGCAGCCATTGTTTTACCAATATCTGCTGGGCTTGCAACAACAGCAATACCACATTCGGCCATAATTTTCATTTTAGCAGCAGCCGTATCATCTGCACCACCAACAATTGCACCAGCATGACCCATTCTACGACCTGGAGGAGCCGTTTGCCCAGCAATAAACCCAACAACAGGCTTGGTTTTATTATCTCTAATCCAACGTGCTGCATCAGCTTCCATACTTCCACCAATTTCACCAATCATTATGATACCATCTGTTTCAGGATCTTCCATTAATAATTTTACTGCTTCTAGTGTTGGGGTGCCAATTATTGGATCGCCACCAATACCAATTGCTGTACTAATACCTAAACCAGCTTTTACAGCTTGGTCGGCAGCTTCATAGGTTAACGTACCACTTTTTGAAACTATACCAATACGGCCTTTTTTAAATATAAAACCTGGCATAATGCCTACTTTAGCTTCTTCTGCAGTAATAACACCAGGGCAATTTGGTCCAATTAAACGAGTGGTTTTGTCTTGTAAATAGTTCTTCACTTTTACCATATCTTGTACAGGAATGCCTTCTGTAATACATACTACTAGTGCAATACCAGCATCAGCAGCTTCCATAATTGCATCAGCAGCAAATGCTGGGGGTACAAAAATGATACTCACATTGGCTCCTGTTTTTGCAACAGCGTCAGCAACTGTATTAAAAACTGGTTTATCTAAATGGGTTGTACCACCTTTGTTTGGGGTAACACCACCAACCACATTGGTTCCATACTCAATCATTTGCGATGCATGAAATGTTCCCTCGGTACCGGTGAAACCTTGCACCAAAATTTTAGAATCTTTGTTAACTAATACGGCCATTTTTTAATTTTTAGTGCCGCAAAAATAGGTGAAACTAATTGTAAAAAGAGAAAGAATTAACAGTGCAATCGTTTTCGTTAAAAATGAGTTGTAAACCAGCGGTAGATTATAAATTTAGCTATTTATGCAATGTTAAAAATCCTGCTATTTGCAGGGCTCCCTTCAAGGTTCGGTACTTTTGGCAGCTTTTTTAACCCAGCCCAATAATCTTCATACTCAATTTAACTGCAGTTTGCCCCTACTAGGAGGGGAAGAATCTTTGTTGTAAAAAATTTACAATTGCAAGAAATAGAAGCGTTTTTGCTTAAAACTTGGCAAAATATATTTTAGTTAATTTGCTTCAAATCTTTTTTTAGTGTTCTTTAATGCCAAAAGACTAGAAGATAATTTTTAACTGTAACTATTATTCGCAAGATTATCCACTAAAAAATTCTTCCTTTTTCTAGGTCTAATTCATACGGTCTGTAATGGGGTTCTAACATTTTAGCATTGCCAGAAGAAGCCAAGGTAGTTAATCCACCATAACTTAAAAGCCCCATTCTTGCAATTCGAGTAACGTTGTAAGCGTTAAATAAATCATTTTCTATTCTGGATAAACCAGCAAATCCATAAAATTCAAAGTAATTATTTTTTCTATGTAGTATAAAAAAATTATCTGCTAAATAAATCCAAATATTTTGCCCATCGCAATAACCAAATGCTTTTCGTGTAAGTTGGCTATTACCATCTTTATCAATCACAAATAGCTGATCTGAAAGTTTATCTTTTTTTATTTCATAGTTTGAAACTGATGGCTTATTTTGTACAAATTCATTAAAATTAGCATACACCCCTTTTTTCAGTGCAACATTCTTTAAAATGGGTAGGTCTAATTTATCTTTCAAAGATTCTTGAATATCATTAAAAGTATAGGATTTTTTATTGACAGTATTACCAAAATTAAATCGATCAATCTTAGCAATAAATGTACTATTAAATTCATTAATGATATTTAAGTTACGTTTTCTGTTTCTATCGAAATTAGTCAGCACAGTATCAAACCTAAATGCAGAAAAAAATTGTTGATTGTTTTCTACAAAAACATCCACTTTCACATACAACTTACTTATCAATCTGCTAATGCGTAATGATTCATGTTCTGTTGTGTCTGCTTCAACAATGATAAAGTTGTGTATAATGCAGAGTAAATTTTTGCTATTGGGTATTTTTACTTTATTGCCAATAATTTTTGAGTTTAAATAGTTAATAATTCCACCTTCAATTGTTAACCTTTTATATTTACTAGAATGGGTGGTATAACCAATTGATGAGTTATTAAAACGACCATCTATAAATTGTATGGTTCCATCAAAATTTATTGTGTTGGTGGTATCGGTATCTTTTTTTTCTAACCAATTATATGTTTGAATATTGTCCAAAAAAACTAAAGCTTTTTTATCTGCTCTTGTTTCTTGAGCTTTAACGGTTATTTGACCAATTATTAGCAGCAATAAAAATGAAACTAAATTTCTCATGGTTAATGTTTTCACAATTAAAATTAAGAAAATAATCTTTTTTTTAATCATTTTAAAGCTATTTATTCTTCCATCTTTCCATTTATCAAAAAAAATACAAATCAGTCTTAAATATCAATTTAAACTTTTACTTTCATGCTCTTAAATAAATATGTATGAAACAAATTCGGTTTTATTTAGTTGCACTCATTGTAATAGTTTCTGTTGGTGCCAATGCCCAAGGCTCAAGGGCTGTTAAATGGACCAAAGATGGCAATGCATATTATACCAATGAAGGTGGCGAAATTGTAAAATACCAATTACCAGGGTTCACAAAAACTGTTTTGGTAGAAAAAGCAAAACTTGCACAAGACGGAAAAGCAATAGGGATAAAAAACTTTTCTGTTAGCGAAAACGAACAAATGTTTTTAGTATTCACCAATACCAAAAAAGTTTGGCGTTACGAAACTCGTGGCGATTATTTTATTTTTAATAAAGTAAAAGGTAGTTTAAATAAGCTGGGTAGCAGTTTGCCAGCATCTTCTTTAATGTTTGCAAAACTATCGCCCGATGGTAGCAAGGTTGCCTATGTAAGCAAACAAAATGTGTATGTAGAAGATTTAGCGACCAACAAAATAGCTCAAATTACCAAAGATGGTACCGATAGAATAATTAATGGAACCTTCGATTGGGTATATGAAGAAGAGTTTGGTTGTAGAGATGGTTTTAGGTGGAGCCCAGATAGCAAAAGCATTGCTTATTGGCAAATTGATGCTAGAAAAATTCGTAATTTTTTAATGATCAATAATACCGATTCTATTTATTCATTTAATGTGCCAGTTGAATATCCAAAAGTTGGCGAAGATCCATCGGCTTGTAAAATTGGTGTGGTAAATATTGCCACTTCCAAAACTACTTGGATGAATGTACCGGGTAGTGCAGTGCAAAATTATATTCCACGTATGGAGTGGGCTGCTAATAACGAAATTATTATTCAACAGTTAGATAGAAAACAACAAGTAAGTAAAATTATGTTGTTGAATACGACCAATGGAACTGCCAATTTAATTAATGAAGAAAAAGATAATGCTTGGATAGATATTAAAAGCCGTTGGAACAATGACGACCCAACTGGCTGGGAGTGGGTAAATAGTAGTAAAGATTTTTTATGGGTTAGCGAAAAAGATGGCTGGAGACATATTTACTTAATGAGTAAAGATGGCAAAAAAGAAACTTTATTAACCAACGGAAATTATGATATGATTACGTTTGGTGCCATTGATGAAGCAAATGGATATGTGTATTTTACAGCATCGCCAAACAATGCATTGCAACAATATTTGTATAGGGTTTCTTTAAAAGGCGATGGTAAAGCCGAACTAATTTCATCTGCCGATCAAAAAGGAACACATACTTACCAAATTTCTCCAACAGGTTTGTTTGCTAAGCATGGTTTTTCTAACTTAAGCACAATGCCAAGCGAAGAGTGGGTTAATTTATCAACTGCACAAGTAATTAAAGCTGCAACAAAACGTGGTAATTCGCCACAGCCCGACCCTGGAACTTCTTTTATTCAAATTACTACCGAAGATGGTGTAACCATGGATGGTTGGTTGGTTTTACCAACAAAGTTCGACAGTACAAAAAAATATCCTGTAATATTTTATGTTTATACCGAGCCAGGAGCAACTACAGTTAGCGATACTTATGGTAATGCCGGTTTTCCGTTTTATAATGGAGATATGGCCGAAGAAGGTTATATACAAATTAGTCTCGATGGCCGTGGTACACCCTCACCAAAAGGTGCAGCATGGCGTAAAAGTATTTACAAAAAAGTAGGTATCTTAAATATTCGTGATCAAGCAATGGCTGCCAAAGAAATTTTAAAATGGAGTTATGTTGATAAAGATAGAATTGCTGTTGGAGGTTGGAGTGGTGGAGGATCTACCACTTTAAACCTTATGTTTCAATACCCTGCCATTTACAAAACAGGTATTGCAGTTGCACCAGTAGCTAGTAGGTTTACGTACGATAATATTTATGAAGAACGTTATATGGGATTACCACAAGAAAATAAAGCCGATTACACACAAGCTTCGGCTATTACCCATACCAAAGGATTAAAAGGAAATTTATTGGTTATACATGGCACTGGCGATGACAATGTACATTATCAAAATACCGAATTGTTAATTAACGAGTTGGTAAAAAATGGCAAACAATTTAGTATGATGAGTTATCCAAATCGTACACATAGTATTAGCGAAGGCAAAGGCACATCGCAACATTTAATTACTTTAATTAGCAATTATATTAAAGAAAAATGCCCAGGTGGTGGACAATAGAATGATATTTTATTTTTTTACAAATGGCTTATACCGAAAGTGTAAGCCATTTGTTTTTATATCATTTGTGTATTTTTTAAAAATATTTTTTTTAATTTTCGAAATACTATCGAGTAAAGTTTTATAAGTAAAGCCAAGTATAACAACTACTTCAAATTATTTTTAATAAAAGCCACTGCTTTATTGTAAGTATCAACTAAGTTGGTACCACTCCAACCATGGCTTTCGCCTGTATAAACAACGTATTGGTTGGTTACCCCAGCAGTTTGTAACCTAGCTTGTAGCCTAATGCTTTCGCTAATAGGTACAATAAGGTCTGCGGTTCCATGAAAAATAATAGTAGGTGGTGCAGTTGCAGTTACAAAATTTATGGGGCTAGCATTGGTGTAACCTGTTGTATTGGTTATTGGTGTGCCGCTTACTGCATTTACAATGGATGGCTGGCTAAGTGTTGGTGTTGGGTGGCTCGTGTACATCCAAGCCATATCGGTTGGACCAAATAAATTTACTACAACCTTCACTTTATTGTCTGTATTGCCTCTATAAGCTTTTAGCAAAGCCAAATGTGCACCAGCACTGGCACCCATTAAACCAAATTTACTTGTATTAATACCGTAAGCAGCGGCATTGTTATTAATAAAAGCCATTGCTGCATCTATATCGTTTATTTGTTGTGGTACTAATACAGAAGTGCCATTTGCTAAACGGTAGTTGATGTTAAAAATGGCATAATCTCTTCCTAGTAAGCCTTTTAATGTTGTAATATCTGTTGTAAAATCTGCTTTATCGCCACCACTCCAACCACCTCCATGAATCATTAAAATAGGGTA
>JANOZK010000081.1:0-3201 GCA_031429335.1 Chitinophagaceae bacterium
ATGGTTTAAGTTGCATTAATTTTTCTAAAGCACTTGCTTCTTTGGTTATTTCTTTTTTTAATTTAGCATCGCTAGTAGTGTAACCACCACTACTAAATGTTCTGCCAATAAAATAACCAGCCCAGTCATTGCCTGTACTAAAACCAGCAATACCAAGTACCCCAAAAGTAGCAATGTTACTTGTAGATAACTCTACATCTCCGCAAACACCTGCACAATAATCAAGTGGTGTTCCGTTTGGAAAACTAGGACTATTAAATGTAGTACCATCACTAATACCATAAACTGCACCTGTGCTAATAATAGATGTTGTTGTAAATGGTGTAGGATTATTACCATCATATACTCCAAATTTTGCAGCAGCAATAAAGCCGCTAGTATTTTGACCCACAATAGTATTTAAGCTTTTTGGTTTAAATTCCATAAAATTAAAATAATCTGTATTTAGAACTGGAGGGCCTCCTGGAGATTGGTTTAAAATATACCTTATACTCAAATCACTTCTTGCAACACTACCATTACCCCATTCTAAAATGGCATCTGGTAAAGGGCCAGAACCGTTATCCCTTAATGCTAGGTTTAGGGCTTGGCTTTTCCATTGGGTACGTAAACCATAAAGAGGAAGTGGTCCAGGTTGCCCCATGCCCATCCATTGATCGTTTACTCCAAAACTGCCAACTGTGCCACTAACGTAATGGGACAGAAGTCCATTTTGAACTCTAAGTTTGTCAAAAGAAAAGGTAAGTGGTAACGTAAAGCCATCAATTGAAACATTTTGTGCATTACCCCATTTCACTAAAATGAGCAGCACCATTAGCATAAAAGCTTTTGTTGTTTTTGCTTTCATAACTTTTTGTTTTTTTAATTGTTAATAAATAATATTCTAGTGTAAGGTATTTTTTTTTTTTCTACATTTACAAGCAAATGCACAACAAAAGTTATCCACATATAACATTTTATCACCAAAGGTTAAACAAGATTATAGTTTGTTTAATATTTATATTTTTTTTCTTAAACAAAACACAAGCACAGCAATTTGATAATTGGTATTTCCCTTCTTTTTCTGGCGTAACATTTAAAACAAGTCCTCCTACTGCTTTATCTAATAGTCAGTTAAACCGAAATGGTTGTGCATCTATCTCGGACATAAATAGTAACTTACTCTTTTATACCGATGGTGTTGATGTCTGGAATAAAAACCATCAAAAAATGCCCAATGGATTTGGCTTGCGAGGGAATTTAGGGTCCTCAAATACTGTTTTGATTGTTCCTCTAAAGCAGGAAAACAAATATTGTATATTTACTGCTGGTGGTCTTAATTTTCAATTAGGTGCCGATGGTTATAATTATTCCATAGTAGATATAAGTTTGCAGAATGGATTAGGAGATGTAACTGTAAAAAACTTTTTTTTAAATGGGCCATCCTCTGAAAAACTATTTGCTGTACCACATGCTAATGGAAGTGATATTTGGTTAGTAACAAAAAATTTTACTAATCAGTTCTTTTTGTATAAAGTCTCATGTAATGGCGTTAGCCTAAATCCTGTAATATCTTTATGTGGCCTAGATTTTTCCTCTAATCCTATTTTAGCTTTTGGTGATATCAAAGTTTCTCCATCTTCAAAGTATGTAGCTGCTGCTAGTTTTTATGGAAACTTTGTCCACTTTTATAAGTTCGATAATAGTACAGGAACATTAAGCTTGCCTATAATAATACCAATAGCTAATAAAGCTCCTTTCGGTATTGAGTTCTCAAGCGATTCAAAGAAGCTATATGTTTGTTGCAATGCTGGAAATAATCAGAATAAAATGGAAATATTTCAGTTTGATATGAGTCAATATGACTCTGCAAGTATAGCCTCTACTATGATTAAGGTAGGCGAAAAGGAAAATGTTTATCATGGTAGTTTACAACTATCTCCTAGTGGAAAAATTTATCATCTAGGATTCAATGATTCTAGTTTAAATGTTATTAACTTTCCTAATCAAAGTGATTTAAACTGTAGTTATCAAAATAGTCAGGTTTCATTGGAAGGTTCTGCGGGTGCTGGTCGTTTGCCATACGCTCCCCCCTTCTTATTCACAGCCCAAAACGTCCAAATACCCACTTACACAGTAGCCCCAGATTGCCGTACAGTAACCCTTACTGGCAAAACCTATATAAAAGGCAATAACCTAACTTTTAAATGGAAATTTGGTGATGGAGATAGTACAGTACAACTTGTACCAAGCGGGGGAGATACTACTTACACAACAGTAACACATTTTTATCCATTGGGTATAGATACGTTTAATGTGCAATTGTTTGTAACCAGTGACACTGTTTGTGGGCAAGGCAGTGCTGGCAAAAAAGTAGTGGTGAAACCGCCTAAACCAACTGCTAAGTTTGGTTATACCTTAACCTGTAACCAGCAACTGGTAACTTTTACAGATAGTAGTTTGCTTAATTTTAATCCATCGCTTACCTTTACTTGGCAGTTTTTTAATAAAAACAATGTTTTGTTGGGTAGCTCCAATTTACAAAACCCTGTATTTACTTTTCCTACCCTAGATACTTTTGCAATAAGGCTTATTGTACGCAGTGCTTTGGCTTGTGTACAAGCAGATACACTTACCAAAACCATTGTGCTAAAAGCCAAGCCCAATGCAGCAGCTACTTATACCAACAATTGTGGTAGCTTAACTGCAAGCTTTAATAATTTATCTACTGTTGTTGCCGATACCTTAAGCAACTATTATTGGAGCTTTGCCGATGGAGCATTTAGTACCCTTAAAAACCCCAACCATAACTATGCAGCTTTTGGTAGTTATACAGTAAAGTTGGTTGTAACTTCTTCTTTAGGTTGTGTAAGCGATACTGCTTTTATACCTGTTGTTGTTAAAGCCAAACCTGTAGCCAATTTTATATATAGCAACAATGGCTGTGCAGGTGTACCATTATTACTACAAGATAGTGCCTATGTTACCAATAGCACCATTACCAACCATTACTGGCAATTACCCAATGGCAATAGCTTTACTACCGTGCATATTAGCCCTAGTTTTAGTGTTGGTGGTAGTTATGTTATAAAGTACGTGGTAACATCGGCACTGGGCTGTATAAGCGATACCTTGCCAAAAACAATTTTTATAGAAAGTATTCCAATAGCAGCCATTGCACCTATTACAGCAAATGGAGGTTGCCAAAACCAAGCCATTAAC
>JANOZK010000082.1:0-64249 GCA_031429335.1 Chitinophagaceae bacterium
ATTATTGAACCCAGGATTGGTACTTGAACCAGTTGCATTTCTGTACGACCGTTGACGATCGGCTACAAATGCACCACCTGGACCAGAAAACGCTTTACCGGTATAATCGCCGTTATCAAAATCGGCTGGGGTACGTAATAAACCAATTAATAAACCAGCATTATTAATACCCGATTGCAATCTGTTAGAAGAAGTTAAAACATAAGATGCTTTGTTTGAAATGCTTAACCACTTATTCATTTCTCTGCTTGCATTTACCCTAAAGCTCGTTCTACGATAATCACTACTATTTCTTACTACACCTTTTTGGTTTAAATCGGCAAAGCTGATAAAGTAATTCGATTTATTATCGCCACCACTTATACTTAGAGAGTTGTCTAAAAAATAACCTGTTCTAAAAATGTCGTTGTAGTTTTTATCGTTAAATGTTTCTTTAGAATTTTTTGCAGTAATTGGTAATATAGTATTACCAGTATTTCCTACAAAATAAGCACCAGCAGTATTTAGCACATCTGCAGCACCCGAACGATTAGCTATTTTATCGCCCCAAGTTCTTATAGCATTAGCAGCCCAAACGCCATTGTTACCCTGGCCATAAGTATCCTGCAAATCGTAGTATGCACTTACTTCGTCGAAAGAAATGGTGGATTTGAAAGAGATATTTGGTTTAGAGCCCGAGCTACCTTTTTTTGTAGTAATAATCAATACGCCATTTGCAGCTCTAGTACCCCAAAGTGCTGCTGCTGATGCTCCTTTTAAAATTTGAATATTGGCAATATCATCGGGATTGATATCGTTTAAACGACTTTGTTGAACAATTTGCCCACCAGAACTTTCATTTCTTGCATCGCCACTAACTGGTACACCATCTAAAACAATTAAAGGATCTGTACTACGTGTAATAGTACTTTGCCCCCTTATGAGTATTTGAGAACCACTGCCTGGATCGCCTGACGAACGAGAAACTCTAACACCCGATGATTTTCCAGCCAAAGCATTCATTAATCCTGCTTCAGATGATGTTGCAATTGCTTCTCCCGTAATTCTGGTAGTTGCGTAACCTAATTTGTCTTTTCTAGTTTCAAAGCCAAGGGCGTTTACTACAACATCGTTTAGTGAGGTAACGGATGTTTTTAACGTAATCGTAAGTTCTTCAGTAGAAGTTATTTTTACTTCTTGGGTTTCAAAACCAATAAAACTAACTACTAATATATCTTTATTTTGAGGTAGAGCCAGCGTAAAAGCACCATTTGCGTCAGACATTTTTGTAGAGGTAGTACCTTTTACTACTATCACTGCACCAGCGATGGGCATCTTCTTCTCATCTACAATAATACCTTTGAGCGTTTTTATTTGACTTTGGGCAAAATTGAAGCCCATCAATAAAGCTAATAATAAAACATAGCTTCTTCGTAGCTGTTTTTTTTTCATGATGTAAGCAATTTAAATTTTAGAACAGATAATTTGTAAAAGTAACAATAAAGAAAGCGGATGTTGCCGATTTTTAATTTCTGTAATTGTTCTAAAAATAAAATGCTTTTTCCGAAATGTGGTATTAAGTTTCGGAAATTCGTTATACATTGATTTGCAGCGAAATACAAACTAGTTTACTGTTACTTCAACTTCATTTTCAAATAAGTACGAAGTAATACCATCTTGATTTAATCAATAGGCTAAAGGACTATGTTGAAATCTTATACCAAAAGCAACAAAATAATAGTTGTAAAATTTGTGGTATAATACCGAGAGCCAATGTGTTATAGATTTTTATTCAACTATTTATGATGGCGATTCGGTATTAGATGGTATTATACCGACATAAAACAGGTTGGATTATCTTGTATTTCACTTCGGTATAAGGTTGAATTATAAATTTGAAGTTTTGATGAAACACTTAGCAATTCAAATTTAATACTACAGTCATTACTTGTTCTACTGTTTATACGAAAGTAAATCGAAAATAGCTTTACCAAAGCTACCCAGTAATTACCTTCGCCTCCAATAGATGACTCATCATGAAAATATTATTAACCGTTCTCCTTCAACTTTTTATTTTCTACGTTTTAAGTGCACAAACTCCAGTTACAGTTTCTGGACTTATCAAAGACAAAAAAACTAAAGAAAGCCTCTCTTTTGTAAATATTATTTTGAAAGCACCCAAAGACAGTAGTTTTTTAATGGGTGCTATTACTAATGAAGAAGGCAGATTTATATTAGCAAAAGTAGTATCGGGCAATTACTTTATCGAAATTTCATATAGTGGTTATAAAACTAAAATACAACCCTTATTTATAGGAAAACTTACCGAATATTTAGACCTAAAAACTATAGAAATTGAGGCAATTGTACAATCATTAAATGAAGTAGTTGTAACAAATAAAACAACAGCAATTAATGAAAAAATAGATAAAAAAACTTTTTCATTAACCAACAATATTAGTCAAACTGGTGGCTCAGTTTTACAAGCCATGCAAAATTTACCAGGTGTAACCGTGCAAGATGGTAAAGTGCTGCTTCGTGGTAACGATAAAGTAGTAGTACTAATTGATGGTAAGCAAACTGCTTTAACAGGTTTTGGCAACCAAACAGGTTTAGACAATATTCCTGCCTCTGCAATCGATAAAATTGAAATCATTAATAACCCATCTGCTAAATACGATGCAAATGGTAATGCTGGAATAATTAATATTATTTACAAAAAAAATAAGCAAGAAGGGTTTAATGGAAAACTAGGTTTTACAACTGGTGTAGGATCATTATGGGTACGTCAAAACAACTTACCAAATATTAGACCTCAATATACTTTTACACCAAAAATAAACCCTACAGCATCTCTTAATTATAGAAAAAAACAGGTAAATGTTTTTTTTCAAGGCGATTATTTATATACCGAAACACTGAATAAAAATGAATTTGTAACGAGAAATTACAACAATGGAGACACCATAAAGTCGCAATTAAAACGCAATAGAAATACACATTTTACAACTTTAAAATCGGGAATAGACTATACAATTAACAATCAAAATTCAATAACAATTTCAGGGCTGTTTGGCAGCGAAAAAATAATTGATCGTGGCGACCAGCCATTTTTTAATGGCAACCTAACCCAACGAAAAAGACTTTGGCAATTTTTAGAAGATGAATTGAAAACAACCATAATGGCAACAGCGGCATATCAACATAAATTTAAACAAGCTGGGCATTTACTAAACATTGGTTTCAATTATACTTTTCATAGAGAAGATGAAAAATATTTTTACGATAACTATTTACCAAGCTCAACAGGCACGGATGCTTTTAAATTATTATCGGACGAACAAGTGTATGATTTTAATATTGACTATATTAAGCCTTTAAAATACGGGCGAATTGAAACTGGTTTAAAATTGCGTAACAGAAACATTCCTACCAATATGCAATTTATACCAGGTGCAAATTCTGTTTTAGATGTTAATGCTGGCGGATGGGCTACCTACAAAGAATTAATACCAGCTGTTTATGGTAATTATATTTTTGAAAATAAAAAATGGGAAGCCGAATTGGGTTTAAGAATCGAGTATGTAAAAATTGATTACGAAGTAAACCCAAATCATATTGTATATAAAAGCGATGGGTATAATTATACACAACCTTTTCCAAATATGCGTTTAGCGTATAAAATTAACGACAACAATAAATTGTCTATTTTTTATAATAGAAGAGTAGATAGGCCAAACGAAGTAGATATTCGTATTTTTCCAAAATACGATGATGCCGAAATTATTAAAGTTGGTAACCCAGCTTTACGCCCACAATTTACCAACTCAATAGAGCTAGGATATAAAACAAACTGGATAAATGGCAGTTTGTACACTGCTATTTATCACAAATTTGCCGATGGAACCATAACCAGAATTTCTAGTACTGTACCGGGCAGTAATATTATTTATGCAACCTTTCAGAATGCTGGAAAAAGCTATAATACAGGTGTAGAAATGGTTGTAGCACAGGAAGTGTCTAAAAAATACAGCTTTAATTTTAATGTAAATGGTTATCAGAATACCATAGAAGCTTTTACTGTGTTAAATAAATATCCATCTACACATACCTTTTCGGCTAGCCAACAAAAAATATTTTCTGGAAATATAAAATGGAACAATATTTTTCATTTTACGAAAAATGTAGATGTACAATTAACTGCCATTTATTTGGCACCCGATATTATTCCGCAAGGAAAAATAAACACCAGATTTTCACTTGATCTTGGTATTAAAAAAGCAATTCAAAAAGGAAAAGGTGAGTTATTTTTTAATGCTACCGATTTGTTAAACACTATGGTAATAAAAAAAGAAATTAATGGACTAGGCTTTAGTTATACCGCCAACGACTTTTATGAAACACAAGTAATTAGATTGGGGTATAGTTATAAGTTTTAAGAAAATTTTTATATTGTTAAAAAAGCCTTTATATTCTTTAGCCCAATGGCAGCCAGATTGAAGCATGGTAGCTTACCAATACTTTGGTAACTACCTGCAAAAGCTGGAACTGCAGTTGCATAATGTTACAAAAGTTAATGGCCCCAAATAAAAAAGCAACTATTTATCGTAAAACCATTTGCCTATCGGCATCTAAACGCAGTAAAATAAATATTAATACAGTAAAGGTGAGTAAAGATGAACCACCATAACTAATAAGTGGTAATGGTATACCAATAATGGGAAACAAACCAATAGTCATACAAACATTTACGGTTATATGAAAAAATAAAATACTGGCTATTCCGTAAGCATACACTCTACTAAAAGTACTTCTTTGACGTTCGGCTATTTGCACAATTCTAAAAAGCAAAAACATATATAAAATTAAAAACACAATACAACCCACTAAACCAAAAGCTTCGCCTAACGAAGTAAAAATAAAATCGGTACTTTGTTCTGGTACATATTTGCCTCTTGTTTGTGTGCCTTTTAAAAATCCTTTTCCAAAAATACCCCCCGAGCCTATAGCAATTTTACTTTGACGTACGTTGTAATCGTCGGGTTTTCTTGATGCTTTTTTTGGGTTGGCAGATACATGTTTGTTTTGGCTACAATCGTAATCTTTACCTACCATGCTGTAAATACGAGTACTTTGATAACACTCCAGTGCATTGTTAAAAATATAAGGTACAGCAAACCTTTGTGCACCAACACATATTGCCCAAATTGTAATAATTATAGTTAGTAATTTTTTTTGCCTTTTTAATTGCCTTCGTAAAAAATAAATGGTTAAGCCAGCAAGTATTGTAAGTATTATAGCCAAAGTATTGGGTTCTATTAATAAAGTTGCAACAACCAAAACAGCAAACGAAAAACCAATTATTAAAATTCCAGGTGGCAAACCTTCTCGGTACATTACAATAAAAAAGCTTAAATAAACCAAAGCTAAACCAAGCTCGTGTTGGGCTGTTGATAGTACGGCAGGCGTTAAAGCAATGGCTGCAGCAATTAACTGAGATTTAAGCTTATTAAAATCGGTTTCTTGCCGAGATAAAAATTTTGCCAAAGCCAATGCTGTAAAAATTTTACACAATTCGGCTGGTTGTAAATTAAAACCACCCCCTAGCGGAATCCAGCTTTTACTGCCGTTAATATTTTTTGCCAATAAAAAAGTAGCCAACATTAATACTATTCCAAAAGCATAAAAGAGGTTAGCAAAAGCTGTAAACAATTTACTATCGCTTAATAAAATAAATGTTGCAAAAACAATACAAACGCCTGTAAAAAATAGTTGTTTACTATAACTTGTTTTACCCCCTAAAAAGCTTTGTAATACATTTATGCCAGGCTTATACTCTACCATAAAAATGCAAAGAATGCCAATAGCAACCAATAAAGCATATAGCCAAACAACAGTTGTATCTATACCTTGGGGGTTTTTATGCTGTGATCGGGTACTCATGGTTTGGTGGTATCTTTCTTTTTCTTTTTATCGTCGGGCTTAAGCATAGGCGATTTTTGAGATGTTGTATCATTATCTCCGTTGCTTTTTTTGTTGGGTTCTGCCTCTGGGTCGAAGGTTGTTTTTACAGTATTCGTAGAATCATTATCGGTTTCATCTTTTTCCTCTATTGCTTTTTCTTTGGCCAATCGTATGGAGTCTTTTCGGTAGTACCACCTTTTAATAGCTGCAGGAATTAAATCGACTTTTGAAAACTCTTCGGCCTTTTTTTCGCTTGCTTTGGTTAAGGTATCGTTTAAATATTTTTCAATCATTAAAGCAGCAACAGGGCCTGCCCAAGTGCCTCCATACCCAGAGTTTTCTACAATAACTGCCACAGCTATAGTTGGATTATTTTTTGGAGCAAAGGCAGTAAACACAGCATGGTTTTTACCATGTGGGTTTTGTGCTGTACCAGTTTTTGCACAATAGCTTACACCTGGAATTTTAATACGGGCAGCAGTACCGTAAATGGTTACATCTTCCATACCATCGTGTATTGCTTGATAGGCACTATCTGCAATATGTGTAACCTCGAATTTAGTTCTATATTTTGCTAGGTACATGGTATCTTCCTCCATTTCATTTTCTATACTATCTACAAAGTGAGGGGTATAATAATAGCCTTTGTTTGCAATAATGCACATCAAGTTAGCCAATTGCAAAGGTGTTGCAGTCATTCTATCTTGCCCAATACCTAGGGTTAAAATATTACAACTGTTCCAACGACCAAAGCCGCCAAAATCTTTGTTGTATCTTGATGTATCTGGTATGCTCGATTTTACTTCACCGGGTAAATCAATCCCTAAAGTTCGGCCCAAACCAAAAGCATTCATATACTGCTTCCATTTTATGTACCCAGCTTGAGGGTTGGCATATTTGGGGTTATCAATTGCTAGCCTAAAAATATGAGTGAAATATGAGTTACACGAGTTGGCTAAAGCTAGTCTTAAATTAGCTGCATGCCCACCGCCTGCATGTGTACATTTTACGGCTTTGCCGCAATTATAATACGCACCTCCACAACCAAACCCATAAGAGGGTGTAATTAAGCCTTCATCTAAAGCAACCAATCCACCTAAGGGTTTAAATGTTGAACCAGGAGGATATTGACCTTTAATTGCTCTGTTTAATAATGGGCGTGCTGTATCGAGCAACATTCTGCCCAAATTTTTTCTTCTTAATGAACCAGTTAAAGAGTTAGGGTTATAACTGGGCGAACTAACCATAGCTATTATACTGCCTGTTTTTGGGTTTATCGCAACAGCACTTCCAATTTTGTTTTGCAACATTTTTTCGGCCAATTGCTGTACTTCAATATCCATACTGGTATACAAGTTTCTGCCAGCAATTGGTAGTGTATCAAATTGCCCATTTTCGTAACTACCTTGTATTCTACTTTTGTTATCTCGTATAAATCTTTTTATACCCCTTTGCCCCATCAACACTTTTTCATAGCTTCTTTCTAAACCGTTTAATCCAGTATAGTCGCCCATTTCGTAACCTTCGTCTTTTCTTTTTCGGAGAAATGAAGTATCTACTTCCCCAATATAGCCTAACACAGCAGCAGCAGTATTATATGGATAAATTCTTACTTTTCTTTCTTGCAAAAAGAAGCCTGGAAATTTATACATGTTTTCGTTAAGCTTGGCATAGGTTTCTTGGGTTAACAAAGCTTCGAAAACAGTTGGTTTTACTGCAGTATTTTTAAACTTGGCATCTAAAATTCTTTTTTTGTATTCGGCAGTATCTATTTGTAATAACCTACAAAGCGTAAAAGTATCTACACCTTTTGTTTCACTTGGTGTTACCACTAAATCGAACATGATGGAGTTTTCTAAAATGGCTCTTTTCTTCTTATCGAAAATAATTCCTCTATCGGGGTAAAGTACTTGTCTGTAAATGGCATTATTTTCTGCCATTATTCTATACTTAGAAGAAAACACTTGGAGATTAATTAATTGTCCAGCAATTAACACAAAAATAACCACAAATATAATCTGTATTATTCTGCTTCTGCTTTGATTGTAAACCGACATAAAATGTAAATACGAAGTAAGAAGTGTGAAGTACTTGGTAGGCTACAAAATTGAAGAATGTAATTGGATGTAGCAATACTATTTTTAAAAAAAGTTATTCATACCTGTTAACAATGTGATAATACTTTTAAAGTATTTAATTTGGCGTAAAAACCAATTGTTCTAAATATGTTGTGAGAACTTTTGATTGATTTTTAATTTTCCTTAAATGAAGCGATGGTCTAAAAATTACTAAACCGAAAAAATAGTTTAAAAAAAAATTTATACTAAACTTTGAAAAATTAATTATAGATGATCCGCATTATTATTTAGAAAATATTGCCTTTTATTTTTCATCATTTTTTTTCATTAAGCTGGTTTTTTAAAATCATTCCTCGACCATTTTTTCTTGTAAAACTTTGTTCTGTTTACAATTTATACCGAAGTGATATCTGTAATAGACTAAATAAATTGACCTAAACTTTTTCGAATCGGCATTATTCCGGAAAATTTAGGTCTAAATCAAAATTCATATTGGTATTATTATAAACTAACGGTTGTTCATTAAAAAAAGAGGTTATTACCCAACAAAATAGTTCAGTTTAATTGCCACAATTTCAATTTACTGTATTTTCACGGCTCAATTATAAAAGAGCAATTAATAATATTATGGCAGAAGTAATTTTAATGCCCCGTTTAAGTGATACAATGACAGAAGGAGTTATTGCAGCATGGCATAAAAAAGTAGGCGAAGTAGTTAATAAAGGCGATATTTTAGCTGAAATTGAAACAGACAAAGCCTCTATGGAATTAGAGAGTTACCAAAAAGGTGTTTTATTACATATTGGTACCCCAAATGGAGGTAAATTACAAGTGAATGATTTGTTGGCTATTATTGGAACCGCCGGAGAAGATGTAACTGCTTTGGTAGCTCAAAATACTGGAGGCCCTGCACCTGTTGTAGAAACACCAAAAGCCGAACCAGCACCTGCTGTAGTTGCAACAACCCCAGCTGCAACTGTAACACATGCTAACACCTTAGATGTAAGCAAAATGGACGAAGTAGTTTTAATGCCTCGTTTAAGCGATACTATGACAGAAGGCGTAATTGCAGGTTGGCAAAAAAATGTTGGCGATATTGTAAAGAAAGGAGAAGTATTGGCCGATATTGAAACAGATAAAGCTACCATGGAATTAGAAAGCTATAAGGATGGTATTTTATTGTACCAAGGTGCTAAAGCTGGAGAAAAAATATTGGTAAATGAACTGTTGTGTATTATTGGAAAAGAAGGGTTAGACATTAATGCAATTGTTGCTGCAGTTAAAGGTGGTTTAACAAATGTAGAAGTTACAAAAGTGGAAGCACCAACTGCTGAAGTTGTAACAAAAACTGAAGTTGCCCCTGCACCAACTGCAGCCCAAGAAGTTGTAGATGATGGAAGAATTTTTGCATCTCCATTGGCAAAAAAATTAGCAGCAGATAAAGGCATTGATCTAAAATTTGTAAAAGGAACTGGCGATGGTGGACGAATTACCAGAACCGATGTTGAGGCATATACTCCACAAACTGCAAGTGTTGCAACAACTGTTGCACCAAGTAAACCTGCTGAAATAGTAAATACAGCAGCACCAATAACTTATGCAGCTGGTACTGTAAGTTTTGATGAAGTACCTGTTAGCCAAATGCGAAAAGTAATTGCTAAACGATTAAGCGAAAGTTTATTTACTGCCCCACATTTTTACTTAACCATGAGTATTGATATGGATGCTGCCGTTGCTGCACGTACTAAATTAAATGCAGATGGTAAAACAAAAATTAGTTTTAACGATATGGTTTTAAAAGCAACAGCTGTTGCATTAAAACAACACACAAAAGTAAATAGCAGTTGGTTGGGCGATAAAATACGCTACAATCATCATGTAAACATTGGCGTTGCTGTTGCTGTTGATGAGGGTTTATTGGTACCAGTAGTAAGATTTGCAGACGGTTTAAGCTTAACCCAAATTGCTGCCCAGGTAAAAGATTTTGCCCAAAAAGCAAAAGACAAAAAATTACAACCGGCAGATTGGGAAGGAAGCACTTTTACAATTTCGAATTTAGGAATGTTTGGAATAGATGAATTTACAGCAATTATTAACCCACCAGATGCTTGTATTTTAGCCATTGGCGGTATAAGCCAAGTACCTGTTGTAAAAAATGGTGCTATTGTGCCTGGTAATGTAATGAAAGTAACTTTAAGTTGCGATCATAGAGTAGTAGATGGTGCTACGGGAGCTGCATTTTTACAAACCTTAAAGAGTTTGTTAGAAGAGCCTCTAAGAATGATGTTGTAATTTTTAAAACATAAACAAAACCTGCACCAAAAACGCAGGTTTTTTTGGCAAAATTTTTTTGTTACTATATTTCTATTTGCACTTTATTTTGAATTATATGATACAACTTAATGGTTAAAGCTTGAAATAAAATTTTACCATTGGCATTGCGTTCAATATAGTAGGATGCATTATCTAACTCTTCAATAATTACCTGCATTTGGCTAACGCTGGCAATTTTATTAAGCCGTTGAGCAAACTCTTTTTCGTTTTCGGGTAAAGCAATATTTTCTACACCCAATATTTTAATTCGTATTGCTTGCTCTAACATATGATTAAAATAGCGTAAAAACTGCTTCTGTTTTTCACGCCCAAGTTTATTGATTTCTTCTGTCCATTTTACTTGATCTTGCAACATTCGGCGAATAATAAATTTTAACCAATCGCCTAAAATAGATTGCCAATCTTCATTGGCATGTTGTAATAGATGCAAAGCTTCTCTGTAATTGCCCTCTGTAATTGCTGCCAATTGCCTAGCAGTTTCTGTATTAGCATTAGCTCTTGCAACAAGGGCTTGCTCTACTTCGATATTTTCTAATAAAGGAATTCTAACTAACTGACATCTACTTAAAATAGTTGGCAAAATTTGTTCTTCATTTTCGGCTACTAAAAGAAATAAAGTGTTGGGTGGGGGCTCTTCTATTAATTTCAATAATTTATTGCCTTCTTTACCCAAATATTCGGGCATCCAGAGCAATAAAATTTTATGCCCTGCTTCAAAACTTTTAAGGCTAAGCTTTCGCATTATATCTGTACACTCATCGGCTGTAATATTACCTTGTTTATTTTCGGCACCAATCATTTGTAGCCAATCATATACGTTACCATATGGATATTGTTTTACAAACTCTCGCCAATCAGTTATATAGTGGGCACTGGTTGGTTTATCTCCACTTTTTTTGGGTATAACGGGAAAAGTAAAATGTAAATCGGGATGAACCAACTGGTTGGCTTTTTGGTAAGCATCGGCTTGTTCTAAATCGTTTGGGTGTATAAACGCTGGGCCACTACTTAATGCACTCATGCCACCAAATAAATCTTCTACCACTGGTGCTGCAGTTGGTTGGCAAACCACAAATTGAGCAAATGCCAAAGCCAATGGTAATGCTCCGCTACCTTCTTTTCCTAAAAAAAGTAAAGCATGTGAAAGGCGGTTTTGCTCCACCATTTCTGTAAGGTGTTGCTTTACCGCTTGTTGACCAATTACATCTTTAAAAAGCATAAGTAAGCGAAGATAGTAGCATTTGAATAATGAAATTTTAAGAATGTGATTGCTAAACAGGAATTGATTTTTACCACAGAGTTTTGGAGAACACAGAGGTTCACAGAGAAGAAATTGCTGATTGATTTTTCTCTGTGTAACGCTTAAAATCTTGTTCTCTGTGGTGAAATATTACTTAGCAGATTTTTGTTTTTCTTTAAACTTAGCAATGAAATTTTTACTGTAATCGCTTAAAATTAATTTACCACTAATGGCAGCTCTTTCTTTTAATAATTCATCCCAATGCTCTGTGCCTTTCCAAAAAATTTTCTTCAGTTCTTTTATTGCATCGGGGCTTGTTTTTGATAAAGCAGTTGATAGCCTACTAATGCTATCATCCATACCTGCAACGTCTGCATGAAGCTCAGCAAATAAGCCCTTTCTTCTTGCCCAATCGGCTGGCCTCCATAAATTGGCATCGATAGCTAATTGAGAAAAAGCACTCAGTCCCAATTTTCTTTCTACCGCTGGACCAACCACAAATGGGCCAATGCCTACAGCCAATTCACTTAATTTTATTTCGGCTCCTTCACAAGCAATGGCATAATCTGCTGCTGCTGCCAAGCCAACACCACCACCTACACACTTTCCTTGTATTCTAGCAATAATTAATTGTGGGGCTTTACGCATGGCATTAATTACGTTGGCAAAACCACTGAAAAATTTTAATCCTTCGGCTTCTGTTTCTAATGCTGCTAATTCATCAAAACTGGCACCACTACAAAACACTTTATCGCCAGTGCTTCTAAGAATAATCACTTTTGTTTCTTTATTCAAACCCTCGGCATGTATGGCTTTTGCTAAGCCATCTAAAATTTTGCCAGGTAAAGAATTACTTTGTGGATGATGAAATTCGATGGTTACAATTCCATGTTCTCTTTCTATTTGTACGTGTCCTTCATTAATTTGTTCTATCATAGTTGTTTTTTTAGCAAAGAGATTAAAAGGGAGAAAGGGCTTAAAGAGAAATAAAGACTATTCCATCCCTTTATTATTAAATACTCTGTGAATTCCTTCTTTCATTAAATTGGTTTTGAAATTTAATAGTATGCCATGTTTTAGATTCAATAATTTTAAGTATGTATTTAGCTGTTTAAAATGAACAGGATGCATATCGTACACACATTTTATTTCTACAATTACCCTTTCATCTACTAATAAATCTAATTTATAAGCATTTTCGATTCGTAATTCTTCGTAATTAATTGGCAAAATCAATTGCCTATGTACTTCTACGTTTTTTCTATACAATTCATACACCAAACATTCTTCATACACTTTTTCATAACAACCAGGACCAATGGTAGTATGAATTTTTATTGCAGCTTCGATGATGAGTCCAGTAAGTGTGTTAATTTCCATAGCTAAATTTAATACTATCTATTTAACTATATAACTAACCCATTTATTTTCTTTCTCTTTTCCTCCTACACTTATTCAATCTCTTAGTTACTTTTCCTTCGCTCCACCATCGTTAAAATAGTTGCAATTCCTGTTAATTCTTCGGTTTCATCAATCATTTCTACCAACCATTTTACAATTCCTCTTTTAATATCGGTTGGTTCTTTTTGTTCTTGAATAATTTTTTCTTTGCAAGTAAAACGTATATAAATTTCGGAGCCAGGATAAACGGGTTTGGTAAAACGCAATTCATCGATACCATAATTTAACAATACTGGATTTTTTTTATACCCATCTACAAATAAACCAGCAGCCAAACTCATAATAAAATAACCGTGTGCTACTTGTTGTTCGAACATAGTTCCAGTAAAATCGGTATTGGTTTTATGGGCATAAAAATGATCTCCACTTAAATCGGCGAATTGATTGATATCTTCTGTTGTAATCAACCTTTTTTGGGTAATTAACTGATCACCAATATTTAATTCTTCAAAATATTTTGTAAATGGATGAATACCGTCGTGATTGCCTTTTGCCCCTGGTTGATAAACTTGACTAATAGCAGTAATCATAGTTGGACTTCCTTGCACAGCCAAGCGTTGCATATAATGTTTAATGCCTCTTAAACCACCCATTTCTTCTCCACCACCTGCACGTCCTGGGCCACCATGAACCAATAATGGCAATGGGCTACCATGCCCTGTACTTTCTTTAGCACAATCGGCATTTAATACCAAAATTCTACCATGGTAAGCACCTGCACCCAACACATATTGTTGGGCATTTTTGGAAGACGCTGTTACAATTGTACTAACCAATGAACCTTTACCCATTTTAGCTAACGCAATAGCTTCGTCTAAATTTTTATAGGGCATTAAAGTACTAACTGGGCCAAATGCTTCTACATCGTGAACTTCTGGTGATGTAAAAGGAGTTTGGTTTAACAACAATATAGGGCTGATAAATGCACCATTTATAGCATCTGCATCAATTAATTCAACACTATCTAAACTGCCATAAATAATTTGAGACGATGCTAATAATTTTTGAACTTGTGCTTTTACTTCATTTCTTTGGTTGGTACCAGCTAAGCTTCCCATTCGTACTTTTTCGTTTAATGGGTTACCAATGGTGGTTTGTGCCAAAGCTTTACTTAATGCAATTTGTACAGCTTCGAGTTTATTTTCAGGAACAAAAATGCGACGAATTGCTGTACATTTTTGACCACATTTTGTGGTAATTTCTTTTCTAACTTCTTTTATAAAAATATCCCATTCTGGTGTTTCTGGAGTTACGTCATCGGCTAAAACAATACAATTTAAAGAATCAGCTTCCATAGTAAATGGAACATTTTCTTTTACTATTTGTGGATGCGATTTTAATAGTAAACCAGTAGTTGCACTACCAGTAAAGGTTACAACATCCTGACTAGTTACAAAATCTAACATATTTCCGGCACTGCCGCAAACCAATTGCAATGCACCTTCTGGTAATATTTTAGATGCAATAATTTCGGCAACAACTACTTCTGTTAAATAAGAAGTAACAGTTGCTGGTTTTACAAGTGTAGGCATGCCTGCTAATAAATTAACAGCAATTTTTTCTAACATACCCCACACTGGAAAGTTAAAAGCGTTTATATGAATGGCTACCCCTTCTTTTGGTACCAATAAATGATGACCCATAAAGGTGTTCATCTTTCCTAAAGGATGATTTTCTCCATCTAAACAAAATGAGGTATTGGGTAGCTTTCTTCTTAGAGATGCATTGGCAAATAAATTACCAATTCCGCCTTCAATATCAACCCAACTATCGGCTTTTGTTGCCCCAGTTTTATAACTTACCGCATAAAATTTATCGAGGTGTTCACGTAAGTGAATTGCTAATGCTCTAAGCATTAAACCACGTTCGTGAAAAGTCATTTTACGAAGTACCGATCCGCTTTTTCGAGCATAATTTAATACTTGTTCAAAATCAATTCCTTTGGTACTAGTTGTAGCAAAAGGATCACCAGTTACCGCATTAAATAAAATTTGCCCCTCGCCATCGCCAACAATTTGTTTGCCTAAAATATAGTTGTGTAATTGTTGCATAAAAAGTAATTAAATAAACTAATTAGAAAGAATGTTGTATTTATTTTATATCAAAATCTACCACTACACTTTCAGTAATTGGATGACTTTGGCAGGTAAGTATAAAGCCTTGTTCAATTTCCTCATCTTCCAAACCCCAATGAACATCCATAGTTACTTTACCAGATAATAATTTTGCTTTACAAGTACAGCAAACACCACCTTTACAAGCGTAGGGTAAATCTGCACCTTGTTGTAAAGCTGCATCTAAAATATTGGTGCCATTAAACGGCAAATTAAAATCGAAACTTCTACCATCTACTGTTACCGAAACCTTGCTTTTTGCAGTGTTATCTTGAACAGTGGTTGATGTAGCAATTACTTTTGGAGTAGAGGCTGCAAATAATTCGAAGTGAATTTTTTTTGCATCAATTTCATTGGCCATTAAATAATCTTTTGTACTAAAAATCATTTCTTCGGGCCCACAAATAAAAAATTCATCGATTGTTTTATAGTTAATTAATGCAGCTAATTGCTGTAGTTTTTCTGTGTTAATTCTTCCAAAATGTAAAGCTGCATCTGTTCTTTCTCTGCTTAGAATATGTATTAATTGAAACCGTTGTACATATTTATTTTTTAGTGCTTCTAGTGCTTCTTTAAAAATTATTGAATGGTTATTTTTGTTGCCATATACCAAAACAAAATTACTGTTTGGCTCAGTTTGTAAGGTTGCTTGTATAATTGATAAAATGGGTGTTATGCCGCTACCTGCTGCAATAGCTGCATAATTTTTTGATTGGGTAACATGTAAGTTGGTATAGAATTTGCCGATGGGAGGCATCACTTCTAAACTGTCTCCAACTTTAAAATTGGTATTTGCAAAAGTAGAAAATACACCTCCACCAACCTTTTTTATAGCAATACGAAAATCTTTGTTTAAAGGGGATGAACATAAAGAATAAGAACGCCTTACTTCAATACCATCTATAATAGCTTTAATGGTAATATTTTGACCTTGTTTAAAATCAAAAATAGCTTCTAAGTTTTCGGGAATTGAAAATGCAACAGAAATACAATCGGGAGTTTCTTGTTGTATATCTTTTATAGTTAGCGTGTAAAAATGAAGCGACATAAAGCAAATAATCTTTAAAACAACTCTATTGAATGAACTAATGATGATGCAGAAAAAGTTAACACTATTTTTTTAACCCACCCACCAAAATGGCAATCATATTTTCTTCTAATTCTGCACCACCAATTTTTTGTTTACTTCTATGCCAACTTTCTATGCCACTAATGGCATGTAACATAATAAGTACAGAAGTGGTTGCATCAATTTTTTTGATTTCTTTTTTCTTAATACCGTCTTCTACGATAGCTGCAAAACGTTTGCGATAACTACGCCTTTGGTTTTGAAAATTGGATAAATAGGGTTCCGATAAATATTTCCATTCTCTATCGCTTACAAACACTTCTTCAAAGTGGTGCACCATGCCTTCTATGTGAAAGCGGAGTAAGGTTTCTACTTTTTCTAAAGAACTTATTTCTTGAGTTTCTAATTCCTCTAACTTTTTATTATACCGGTTTGCTACGCTAAAACAAATTTCGTGTAAAAGTTCGTTTTTACTTTTTATATGGTTGTATAAGCTGGCTGCCTCTACACCAACTACTTCTGCCAACTCTCTCATACTAGCAGCTTTAAACCCTTTTTCTTTAAAAAGAATGGCCGCTTTTTGTACAATTACATCTTTGCGGCTGGCATTGTCTGATGTTTTTATTCGTCCCATGTTTACAAAAATACACTAACAAACGTTAGGGAAAAAGAAAGTTTTTGTTAGTCGAAAAAAAGTTGGTTAATCTTTAGAATGTTTCAAAAAGTCTTTAATACCTAAGTAAATTTTATCGGCTACTTTTTTATGAAATTTTGGGTCTTGTATTTTTTTTTCATCTTCTTCATTGCTTAAAAATGCAACTTCTACTAAACAATTTGGAAAATCTGTGATGGCATTGGGTATAAAATTAAAATTACCCACATTGCCAAACTCATTTAGATTAAGTTCTAGCATTTTTTGTAAAATACTAACCGATAAAGGCCTAAAACCAACATGTTTATAGTAGGTACTAACACCTTGTATTTCTGGTTTAGAGGATGAGTTTAAATGAATGCTGATGAATAAACGAGGGTTTTGTTTTTGTAGAAACAGCACCCTGTCTTTATTATCGATTGTTGTGTCGCTGTTTCTTGTCATTATAACTTTTGCACCTTTATTAATTAGTATTTTTTCTAATGCTTTTGCAAAAAGTAAAGTGTAATCCTTTTCCTTAATTTTCGTTTTTAAGCCAGTAGCACCTGTGTTGGTTCCACCATGGCCTGCATCAATAGCTATAACCATATTGGTTAATGAAAAATCGGTGGGTGCATGTTTTACTTTAATGGTTAATGTTTTGCTCTTGTAGGCTGCCGTATAGCCCCAATGTTGTTGATAATTAAGTTCAATGGTTATTTGAATGATATCGTCTTCTTTTTGGTTAAAATAAATATTTTTTACTGCTTTATTATTCTGAAACTGGGTAATCCAATTGGTGTTGCTTTGTAAACCATAAAGTTCTACCATAATTTTATTTGGGTTGGTTTCCATCCAAATTTTATAAGGCAGGCGTTCATCTAAACTAAGGCTCACTAAATCAAAACTATCGGCAACAGCTTTTACACTAAATGAGTTTGCTAAATAAAAAGGCTTTTGTTGTAATAAGGTATCGGGTTTGGTATAGGTTTTTTCTAAATATGCTGTTCGGTTTTTCGACAGTTGAACCACATACATTTCTTTAATTGAATCGGTTACTTTTAGTAAAATATTACTATCGATATAGTTCATTTTAGCACCACCGAGCCTATCTTCTCCTAAACCATAAGCCATCATTGGTAATTTACCAGTAGTTCTTAGGTATCTATAATTTTGTTGTGCAATAATTTGGGTAGTAGCAAAAACAAGAATAAATAAGCAAGCAATCTTTCTCATTTGTTGAAGATAAAAAAATAATGAGAAACCGTTTAAATATTTTAATGATTAAGATACTTTGAAGCGTGAAAGAAAATTAAGCCAAGGGTTTATTTAGAATTTGCCATAAGTTATCTTTTAACTCAATTAACCCAAGTTGTGTAACTGCTGAAATAAATAAATGAGGAATATTTTTAGGTAACTCTTTGCTAATTTCTTTTTTTAGTTCATCATCTAACATGTCGCTTTTACTAATAGCTATCATAAAATCTTTTTGCAACATATCTGGATTATATTCATTCAATTCGTTCAATAAAATATCAAATTCTTTTTTATGGTCATTGCTATCTGCAGGAATAACAAATAACAAACAACTATTACGTTCTATATGTCTTAAAAATCGATGTCCTAAGCCTTTTCCTTCTGCTGCACCTTCAATAATACCTGGCAAATCGGCAATACAAAAACTTTTACCATCTCTATATTCTACCATACCCAATTGTGGAATTAAAGTAGTAAAAGCATAATTGGCTATTTTAGGTTTTGCGGCAGTAATTACACTTAATAGGGTTGATTTACCAGCATTTGGAAAGCCCACTAAACCAACATCGGCCAATACTTTAAGCTCCAATTGTTTCCAACCTTCTATACCATCTTCTCCTGGCTGAGCATGTTCAGGAACCTGGTTAGTTGGTGTTGCAAAATGTTGGTTGCCCCAACCTCCACGACCACCTTTCATTAAAATTACTTGTTGCCCATCTTCTAAAATTTCTGCTTCAATTTCTAAAGTTTCTTCGTTTCTGGCAATGGTACCTAGTGGAACATCAATAATAATATCATCTCCATCTTTTCCAGTACAATTGCTTTTACTGCCACCTTCTCCATCATCGGCCAAAACGTTTTTAAAATAACGCAAGTGCAATAAGGTCCATAACTGTGTATTACCACGTAAAATAATGTGGCCACCTCGTCCTCCATCACCACCATCTGGCCCACCCATTGCTGTTAACTTATTTCGCATAAAATGCCTTGCACCGGCACCGCCATGTCCACTTCTACAAAATATACGTATATAATCAATAAAATTGTTTCTTTCGCTCACTAGTAATTTATTAGCTGGCAAAAATAAACGAATAAATGCGGAAAGACATTTTTAATACCAATATTCGAGATATTGGGTTTAAAGAAGCTCCTTATTTTTTATTTTAGTAATGCCAATGGCCGTTGGTTCATTAATTTAATTTCGTACATACAAATTGCAACATAAATTAAAGCTAAAATTGGAGCAAGAAATAGAAGCAAATAGGCTACTATGAATAAAATATTAGGAATTATGACGCACAAGCAACTTATAATGATTAGTAATAGAATGCCATAACTGTATAAATACCTAGGGCTGTTTTGAACTTTCCATCTAAGCAATATATGTACTAAAGCACTTATTAATTGCACAATACCCACTGCAAAGTACCCTATTAAAAAAGTATCGGTTTTTTTAATGAGGGAAAGAACAACAAATATTACGATTAATATAGCTTGAATATAAATATCGATTAGTTTAATTGTTTTCATTATTGTTATTTAATCATTTTCATAAAACTTGAAAAAAACCAATTTTCTTCTGCTTTAATAACAGTGTCCAATGTTTTTTCGGCATGGCCAGTAAATTTTTGAATATTGGCAATGGTTTCTGTAAATGCTTTTACATCGGCATTTTTTTTATCTCCTTCAATATCGGCTAGTTTACTTAACGTTTCTACCATTGGGTCAAGTTCACGTTTTTTACGTTGATACATAATTCGGGTTGCCACTTTCCAGATATCTTTTTCGGCAGTAAAATATTCTTTTCTGTCGCCTGCAATTAATGTTTTTTGTACCAATTGCCAATCTATTAATTCTCTAATATTCATATTGGCATTGCCTCGGCTAATGTTTAATTGTTCCATTACATCATCAGTGCTTAAAGGTGTACTTGCTACCAATAACAAGGCATGTACTTGTGCCATAGTTCTATTAACGCCCCATTGGCTTCCTAAAATACCCCACTGATTAATGAACTCAGCTTTTGCTTCTGTAAATTTCATACTGCAAAGTAAAATATATTTATTTAATTTTCAAAATTTATTGAAAGTTAAATTTTGTAGAATAGTGTTTTTGGTATGATAATTGAATAAATTTACATCTTAACATAAACCATTATTAAATACTATTATGAAAAAATTTATTGTTTTGGGCATTTTAATTTGTTTTACTAATGTATTATTTGCTCAATTTTTTGAAGGTTCAAAACAAGTATTTGAATCGCCGAAATTAAAGGAGTCAGTTGCAATGCATAAAACAGTAGCCATATTGCCTTACACAGCAACCATAAGTTATAAGAGAATGCCAAAAGATTTTAATGCTGAGGCTAATAAAGCAGATGAACAAAAATTGGCTTTACAAATGCAGCAAGGTATGTACACTTACATGTTACGAAAATCAAAAGACTTTACTGTTGCTTTTCAAGATGTGGAACGCACTAATGCCTTATTAAAATCGAAAGGTATATATGATAAAATTTCTGAGCTTACACAAGACTCCATTTGTAAAATTTTGGGTGTTGATGCAGTAATTAAATGTACTTATGCATACGAAAGAACTGGCAGCGAAGCGGGTGCAATTGCAAAAACTATTTTGTTTGGAGCCGGAACTGGTAAAACTGGAACGGGTTCTTTAGTTATGCAAATTTATAACGGCAGCGATGGACAATTACTTTGGCGTTTTTATAAAGAAATGAATGAAGATGTGTTAGGAAGTGCCAATCAAGTTATGGAAAGAATGATGAGAAAGGTAGGAAGAAATTTTCCTTATGACAAGTAATTACAAACAAATAGAATAAAAAGATTAGCAAAAAATAGGCCCAACAAAATGGATGTATTTTATTGTGTATACTTTTCTATTTGTTTGTGCATTATATAAAACCAAACGGGTGGTAGTAAGCTTAAAATCATCATACCGGGATAACCTGTTGGCATTTGTGGTGCATTTTCATGATGCCTTAAAATTTGGTATTTACGTGAGGCTAGGTAGTGATGATCGCTATGTCTACTTAATTCAAACAACATTAATCTTCCAATAATATGGTTGCTATTCCAACTATGATGAGGCATGGCTCTTTCATGTTTTCCATCACTTGTTTGTTGCCTGCTTAAGCCATAATGTTCAATGTAGTTTACAGTTTCTAATAATAAAATACCAACGGCTGCTACTGCTAAAAAATATAATAATCCAATAGAGCTAAAGAGCAAATAAATAATTATTACAAAAGTAATTTGTATCAAATGAGCATGCAACATCTGATTACTTACATCAAAAATTGATTTCCCTTTTTTAGTGAGTTCTTCGTTGGCAATTTTCCAGGCACTGATGTAGCTAAAAATTATAGTTCTAAAATAAAATGTATAAATAGGCTCCCATTTTCTGGCACTACTTGGGTCGTTCTTAGTGGCAACATGTTTATGATGCCCTTTATTATGTTCTATAAAAAAGTGCATGTACAGAGAGGATAATAAAGAAGTTTTTGCTAAAAATTGTTCAAATTTATTTTGTCTGTGCCCTAACTCATGGCCTACATTAATACCAAAAGTACCACACAATAACCCCATGGTAAAAACCCTTGCAATAATATCGAGCCGAGAGAGTGTAGTATCTTGCATTTGATACAAAAAAAAGAACAAAGTTGGTAGTTGAATAATAACGATTAAGTATAAGATATAATCGTACCAATTATTTTGTTTGGCCAAATCTTCTTCTATCACCGACAAATTGTTTTCGTTGGGATGTAAAAATAATTCAACTAAAGGAATACCTACCCAAGCATACAATAAGGTTAACCAACACAAAAAACCTGTTTGCGTAAATGCAATTATGGCCAATACATAAACAATTAATGGTGTGGTATATTTTAATGTACTCTTTTTCATATTAGTAGCACTATTTCTAAGAAGGTTTGTTGGCATCAAAGCTTCTTTCAACTTTAAATTTTAAGGTACCCCTTTCGCCCATAACCACTTTATATATAATTTGCCTGATTACTTTTACAGGTGGTACAGAGGTAGCTGAGGAATCTGCAACTATCAATACTGGAAACTTTCGCAATAAGATTCCATTAAATAATTTATACTCATCGCCTCCAGTATAACCTGCACTTAATTTAGCATCGTCTGTAATATCTGGAAACACAATAGGTGCAATACTTTTGTTATTATCTGAAGAGATGGCTAATACAGTCCCTTTTCTCTTTTCGCCTTCACTAAAAATATAAATTAATAAATCAGGAAATCCATCTCTGTTTAAATCGTCGATTTCGGCCGATTGTATTTTACCTTTAATGTTTAAGTTAATATCAGATCTGTTTTCTTCGAAACCAATTAAAGATAAATTTAATTCGTTTTTCTCATTACTTTTATTTGCACATGTTATTCTATAGCCAACTTTACCAATTTTCAAAGTACTATCAAACTTTGTTTTTTGAGCAATTGTTTGATTATTGAAGATGTAGACTATTAAAAATAAAAAATAAAATTTCATATTAATTAATTAAAAATTTTGCAACAAATATAAAGCTTACATATTTCTTCTGTATTGCCCACCTACTTCGTATAATGCATGAGTGATTTGTCCTAAACTGCAGTACTTTACAGTTTCCATTAACGCTTCAAATAAGTTACCATTATTTACAGCGATATTCTTTAGTTGTTGTAACATTTCTGCAGAATGACTTTCGTTTCGTTTTGAAAATGCATGTAAATTTTCAATTTGTGTATCTTTTTCTTCTCTAGTACTTCTTATTACTTCTGTTGGTAAAATGGTAGGACTACCATTTTTATTTAAAAAAGTATTTACACCAATTAATGGTAATTCGCCAGTATGCTTTTGCATTTCATAGTGCATACTTTCTTCTTGAATTTTATTGCGTTGGTACATTCTTTCCATTGCACCCAATACACCACCACGTTCATTAATTCTGTCAAATTCTAAGAGTACAGCTTCTTCAACTAGATCTGTCATTTCTTCAATTGCGTAACTACCTTGTATAAAATTTTCAGTTTTAGCACTACCCAATTCTCTATTAATAATTAACTGTATTGCCATTGCTCTCCGTACACTTTCTTCGGTAGGTGTAGTAATGGCTTCATCATACGCATTTGTATGAAGGCTGTTACAATTGTCGTAAATGGCGTATAAAGCTTGCAAGCTGGTACGTATATCATTAAAGTCGATTTCTTGTGCATGTAACGAACGCCCAGATGTTTGAATATGGTATTTTAGTTTTTGAGATCGATCATTGGCCTTGTATTTAAACTTCATGGCTTTAGCCCAAATTTTACGAGCAACACGACCAATAACACTATATTCTGGATCCATACCATTACTAAAAAAGAAAGAAAGGTTTGGGGCAAAGTCGTCGATATGCATACCACGGCTTAAATAATATTCTACATAAGTAAACCCATTGGCCAAAGTAAATGCCAATTGAGTTATTGGATTAGCTCCAGCTTCTGCAATATGATAACCACTTATACTTACACTATAAAAATTTCGTACTTTTTGTTCAATAAAATATTGCTGCACATCGCCCATTAATTTCAAAGCAAATTCTGTAGAAAAAATACAAGTATTTTGTGCTTGATCTTCTTTTAAAATATCGGCTTGTACCGTACCTCTTACATTTTGTAATGCATACAATTTACATTGCTCATACACATCTTTAGGCAAAACTTCATCGCCACTTAAACCCAATAATTTTAAACCTAAACCATCGTTGCCCTCTGGTAATCTTTCTGGCGAAGAGGGATTATAGTAAATAGGTTTTTGTAAAGTTTGATATTTCTTGTCTGCAATTTTTTGAACTTGGTTCCAAAGATGGTGTTCGGTAATATATTTTTCGCATTGTTGATCAATTGCTGCATTCATAAAAAATGCCAATAGCATTGCAGCTGGACCGTTAATGGTCATACTAACGCTGGTGGTGGGAGCACACAAATCGAAACCGCTATATAATTTTTTTGCATCATCAACCGTTGCAATACTAACACCACTATTGCCTACTTTACCATAAATATCTGGTCTAATAGCTGGATCTTCTCCGTATAAAGTAACACTATCAAAAGCTGTGCTTAACCGTTTTGCAGGTTGGCCAAGCGATACATAGTGAAAACGTTTGTTTGTTCGTTCTGGGCCACCTTCACCTGCAAACATTCTGGTTGGGTCTTCACCAGTACGTTTTAACTCAAAAACCCCTGATGTAAAAGGAAACTCTCCAGGTATGTTTTCTTGTAATTGCCATTTTAAAATATCGCCCCAATCTTTATATTTTGGCAATACTACTTTAGGTATTTTATTACCACTTAACGAAAGTGAGGTAAGCGGTTGTTTAATTATTTTATCACGAACTTGGTACTCGAAAAAATCTTTTGAGTATTTATTTACAATGGTATTCCAATTGTACATTAAATCTTTGCAATTTTTATCTAGCATTGCTTCTAGGCGATTCTTAGCATCACTAACTCCGTCAATATTTAACCCTTCAATGTTTTGTACTCCATTTAATTGATATAATTGAGTAGCCATACTACATTGTTCTTTTACCCAAGCATCATAGTTTCTAACGGCATCACTGATTTCGCTTAAATAGCGTATTCTTTTTGGTGGAATGATAGAAGGTTTCGAAGAAAGCTCTACAGCAATATTTTGAAGTGCAGAAAAATCTCCAAATATGGTATTTGTTTTTTCTTGTATAATTTGCATCAATTGTACAAATAGTGCATTAATGCCAGCATCGTTAAATTGTGCTGCAATGCTTCCTACAATTGGTAAATCTTCGTCTTTAGCAGTAAATAAATTATAGTTGCGTTTGTATTGTTTGCGAACATCATGTAAAGCATCTAATGCTCCTGCTTTATCAAATTTATTAATGCAAATTACATCGGCATAATCTAGCATATTTATTTTTTCGAGTTGAGAGGCAGCACCAAACTCGGGTGTCATAACATATAAACTTACATTGCAATAATCTAAAATACTTGCATCGCTTTGACCAACGCCGGCACTTTCTAAAATAATAAAATTATAACCAGCATCCTTACAAACGTCTATGGCTTCTTGCACATAAGCACTTAAAGCTGTATTATCTTCTCTAGTAGCCAAACTACGCATGTATGCCCTTGGATGAGAAATAGCATTCATTCTAATTCTATCCCCCAATAATGCACCACCAGTTTTTTTCTTACTAGGATCAACACTAATAACAGCAATCGTTTTATCGGTAAAAGTGTTTAAATAACGTCGTACAATTTCATCGGTTACCGAGCTTTTACCTGCACCGCCAGTACCTGTTATACCCAATACTGGAATTAATGATTGCTGATTACTGATTGCTGATTGTTTTACTCCATTTTCTGCATTGGTAATTTTTCTTGCAATTTTTCTTACATCGTGTACTTCACCTAAAGTCATAGCTTTGGGGTATGCTCCATTTCCGTTTAAAACAAAATCACATTGCTTTATTACATCTTCAATCATTCCCTCAAGACCCATGTGTCTACCATCATCTGGGCTGTAAATTTTGGTGATCCCATAATTTTGTAGTTCTCTTATTTCATCTGGCAAGATTGTACCGCCTCCACCACCAAAAATTTTAATATGTCCACATCCGTTTTGATCTAGCAAATCTTTCATGTACTTAAAAAATTCTACATGCCCTCCTTGATAACTGGTAATGGCAATTCCTTGAGCATCTTCCTCAATGGCACACTCTACAATTTCGAGCACACTTCTGTTATGTCCTAAATGTATAATTTCGGCTCCTTTGCTTTGCATTATTCTACGCATAATATTTATTGCAGCATCGTGGCCATCAAATAAACTTGCAGCAGTAACTATACGAACTTTATTGGTAAGTGTAAACGCCATATTTTAAAATTAATATTAACAAAATTAAGTGTTTGCCATCAACTGTTAACAACTGTTAGTTTATTAGTTTCTATATACATGTTTTATAAAATTATCTTTACTATTAATAATTAAAAAAATATGCAATTCGGTATAGAAATTAATAATGAAAATAGGTATCCATCAATCGTTTTAAAAGATATGGTTACTGGCAGTTTTACTGAAATATATAGCCTTGGTGCCTTGTTAAATAGTTTTACTATTAAAACTCATAATGGCACTATTAATATTATCGATGGATTTAAAAGTGTAGAAGAAGCAGCCGCAAATACTACGAATGGTTTTAAAAGTAGCAAATTAAGCCCTTTTGTTTGCCGATTAAATAAGGGGAAATACAATTTTAATGGCAATGAATTGAGTATTGAAAAATTCTATTTACCTCCACATGCCATACATGGAATTATTTTTGACGCTCCTTTTACTATAGTTAGCACAAATGCGAATGATGATTTTGCGGAAGTTATCCTTCAATACAATTATACATCCACAGATAAAGGCTATCCTTTTAATTATACCACAACCATTTGTTGGAAATTGACTATAAATAATAATTTATTTGTTACAACAACTGTAGAAAACAACAATACATTTGCCATACCAATGGCCGATGGATGGCATCCATACTTTACATTGGGAGAAACAATAGATGATTGTATAATAACCATTGATAGTACCGAACAAGTATTATTTGATGAAACCTTAATACCTACTGGAGAAATTATAGAAGATGGGCGTTTTATAAACGGTGCTATTTTAAAAGAAGTTTTTTTAGATAATTGCTTTAAACTAAACACAGCTGGAACAAGTAGATGCACCTTGGAAAACGACAAATTGTTACTTACTATTCAACCAAATAATGCTTACCCATTTTTACAAGTTTATACTCCGCCACACCGTAAAAGTATAGCCATAGAAAACCTAAGTGCAGCCCCCGATGCATTTAATAATAACATGGGTTTACTTTTAATAGAGCCTAATAAAGCATATAGTTTTACAACGAGTTATGAACTAACTATAAAACTATAAACTAGTAGTTGCAATAACACTAATTTCTACATTAACCCCCTTAGGTAAGCCTTTAACAGCAACAGTTTCACGTGCCGGAAAGTTGCCAGTAAAGTAACTGCCATACACTTCGTTTACAGTTGCAAACAAGTTCATGTCGCTTAAAAAAATGGTGGTTTTTACAATATGCTCAAAGCTTAATTTGGCCTCGGTTAAAATGGCTTGTAGGTTTAACATTACCTGTGTAGTTTCTTGTTGTATGGTACCACTAATTAGCTCATTGTTGGTTGGGTTAATGGCAATTTGACCGCTTACAAAAACCAAATCGCCAGCTTGTACAGCTTGGTTGTAGGGGCCAATAGGTGCAGGTGCAAGTGGGGTATTAATAATTTGTTTTGGCATGTTTTTATTTTGAACAAGCAAGTAAATGCATTTTGGGTGAATAACCAATAATAAAGTAGTACACATCTACTTGGCTAATGTATTTAAAATTTGCTGAGCTTTTTGCTTGTATTGTGCAGACTGTTTGCTTGGTATTTTTTCTGGCAATTCCACAATTTCGGCGGCACATTTTTTTGCTTTTTCAAAATTATTAAGTAGTAAATAAGTATTCAATAAATCAATTCTGTTTTTAAACCTGTGTGGTACAATATTTACTGCAATTTCAAACTGATTTGATGCTTGATGAGGTTTTTGTTGTAAAACAAAGCATTTACCCCAAAAATTATGTAATTCATCGTTGCAAATAAAATTGTGGGTTTTTTCAATATAAAAAATGGCAGAGTCCAACTTGTTTTTTTGCAAATAAATTGCAGCAATTTGCTCATAAACCTGTTCGTTTGGTGGTTGTGTGTTTTGTACAACCAATGCTTTTGATAATGCTTGGTTTATATAACCAACTCTAAATAAATCTGTTATAGCTTTTTTTTCTTTTTCTGCATTAATGATTGCATAAGTATCGTTTAAACAAATAGCAGAAAACCCTATAAATAAAGTGCAAAAAATAGTATTGTTTATTTTTTGGGGTAGTTTAAAAGCATCTCTCAATACATATAACGCACTAATGCCAAATATAAAAAGGTAAGGTATAAAACTAAAAGGGTATGATGCCAAACTAACCATTAATAAAAACAAGACAATACCTACTGCCCAAGCTTTATTAGGGAATAACTTTAATTGTTTAAAACAAATTTTAATTAGATAAATGGTTGCTAATAATGTAAAGATAAATACAACCATACCATAGTGTATTAAAATATTTAACCACTCGTTTAATACAAAATAATTATTACCAGCTAATAGTTTTTGCTGTAAAGTTGCATTTGCATTGTTTAAAAAATAATTTGCTTGGGTATGGTTAAATATCACACTATAAGGCTCGTTAATGCCTCTAAGCCAGTGTTTTTGTATAACTAAAGCATTTATTTTATAAATAAAAATTCTGCCGAGTGTAGAGTTTTCTTTGTACGAAAAAGCAATTATTACAAGCACTACAATACCACCAACAATACCTATTTTTTGTATAGTTTTAAATTGTATGTTTTTTTCAATAATTGTAATTAATGTTAGTACAATTGCAATGCCTAGCCAAACCACTCTACTATTGTAATAAATGGTACAACCAATGCACAGTAAAAAAAGCATTGCTGTGCAAACAAACAATATTGTATTACCTGTATTTTTTACTTGAGTAAATAAAACAATAACAGCAATACCAAAAAGTATTGCTGCTATGCTTGGGTTGAGGAAAATATTGTACAATTTAGTGAATATTGTTTATACTATCATGTACCCCCTGCCACTTGATCATTTCCCTTTTTATTGAGTCGTTACTTTTTTGAAACCCAATCTCAATAATACTATATTTTTTTTTATCCTTTAAGTCATCAAACACCATTATCCTTAGTTTAAACAATTTCATTTTAGTTATGCTATCTAATTGTTCTGAAATAGAAAATGGCAAATTCTTATACTTCTCTGTAAAAAACAAATGCCATTCACCATATGCTTTCTGTACACTATCATAAAAACTATACTTTTGTGTTAGCTCATTCTTATCATAGATAGATTCAATTGGTTTCAAATTACCTTTTCTTATAGGGTCATAAAAATTTTGGTTTAATGTGGAAGAGTAAAAATTAAAAGCGGAATCTATTTTAACATTTATTTGCTTTTTTAGAGAATCCTCTGATTGTATGTACTGCCCTATTTTATTTTTAGATTTAAAATAAAGATATCCATATTTTTTTGATGAATGCTTAAACTCATTATTAACAACTTCTTGTAGAGTTGTTTCTAATTCACATAATATGTAGTCTTTATTAATTAGCAGATGATTTCCAACAGAGTCTTCAATTAAAACCTGTCCTGCATTATCCTTTATTGTATATTTCGAATATAAAAAAATACATTCTTTTTCTAGCTTTCTCGGATTTATACAAGAGCTAAAAATATAAAACAAACAAAATATAGCTATTTTTCTCATTAGTTTTGATGATCAATAGAGTAGAAACGAAATTGAAAAGTTTCGGTTTTAGGTGATGCTGCAATAGTTGTGAATGCACAAGTAAATGAAAGTGTTGTTGTATGTGTTACATCGGATGTTACCAATTTTTTATCCTCCCTAATATTTTTTGCAAATTCATGAAGCGTATGATTCAAAGCAAAGCAAGTTCTTACATTACCTGAAAACATATTGTATGTTATTAGGTTCGCTGGTTTTGAAAAAAGCCACACACTATTGTTGTTTGGTCTTGACAAAAAAGTTGTGAAATATGCTTTGTAATTTGCAGTACCAATTATTGGATTATTTATAGATAAATATTCATACTCTGCTGGTGATTCTTTTGTTTGAATGTGAGCCCCATTTTCGTAACCTGTCGAGTAAGTTGACTCCCCAATTGTAAGTGCATTTGGATTTTGAGCAGATGCTAAGGCTTCATTCATAATTGACATGGCGTTTGCTTGATATTGTTCACATTCATCAACATCTCCACCACCTCCTCCTCCACAAGTTCCCAAAATCTCACATGGATCTTCCTCGCCACCACCGCCATTAGGAGGAGGACAGTTTGGGTCATCAATTGGTTCACAATCACCCTTTACAGGATCGTCACATATACCGGTATTTACCCAAACATCTCCATGCAACTCAAATTCGCAAGTAACTGTATAGGTACAATTTTCAATTTGAGGGCAAGGAGCACTATTTGTTTGTTGGCTATTTGTGTTTGTGTTGGCAGTTTTTACAGTTTTTTTGTAAAACTTGCCCTTGTAAGCTGCATGTCGTAAAATAAAGTTACCGCCCCACTTTTTCACGGTTACCATACCAGTAAAATCATTGTTTTTGCTTCCAAAATCTGTGTTACTAATATCAAACCCCTTTGTTTCTAAATAGTCCCAATACGGCACATAATCTAACTCTCTAACTATTATTTCGTTATTTGGCTTTTTAATAAAGGCAATCTTTTTAAGAGAGGCATTAATTATTTGATGAATACCTTGTGAAGTTACTCCCTTTTCTTTTAAAACAGCAATGGTTGTACTGTTTTTCAATAGCGGAAAATCGACTATTTCTAAATCTCCCTCCTTTCTGTAAGTTCCTTTCTCCCAATTGGGTAATTGCTTCCCTTTAACAAGGCTGTTTTTAAACTCATCACTCTTCTTAAATTCTCCATAGTACCACTCTTTGGCTTGAGCTACATTAAAAGTTTCATTATTGGCTTGCACTTCGGCAGTTCGTTTACAAGCAAAAAATGTGACTACCATTACCAACACTATTAACGTTGCCCATTTAATAGTTGGTTGTTTAAAAATTGGTTTCATAAATAAATATTTTGTTTAATGCAAAATTTGATGTTATTTCTTTAAAAAAATATTCAATTTTTGACTATTTCTATTCGTTTTTAGCATATTGGTTAGTGTTTAAAATGCACGTGACTATAAATACCAATAACAAATTATTGGTAATGTAAGCCCAGTTAAATAAGAAAAATTTTAAAAATACCGTTATTTAACGGGTATAAATGTAAAATATTTAACCAACCTTTGAAAAATGAAAGAGCAAATAGGATTTTAATTATTTATGTATAAAGTATTCTATATTATTAGCCTCAATTAAATAAAAAAATGCCACATACCAAACTTAAAGTTATACGAGAAAGGCATCATCTATCGCAAACAGAAATGGGCGAAATATTGCACTTATCGCAAAGTGCTTACCAAAAGTTAGAAAATGGTACAAGTGGCTTAAGGAGTGAACATATTGTAATACTAATTAAACATTTTGGAGAGGCAGCCAAAGATTTACTTGAAATAGATGGCATAGAAATTTTATATAGAGATAATTCCGCAAATAAGGGCACCATAAATGGTGAAGCACAAGTTGGAAGTATAAACAACACATCACCAGAAATTTTAGAGAAAATACTTGCAGAAATTAGTGAAATAAAATCAAAATTAACTAAATAAACTCTTAATATGTTTCATAAAGATGGTGTTAGTCACCATGTATATTGAGTCTATTTTTAAGTTCTTTTTAATATTACTTTTGCCAAAACCAATTACAAGTGAAAGTAGTAGTTAATTGCTCCAAAGAGCAACAACAAGAAATATTGCAAAAGCAAACCCATGCAGCAATTGACTTTTTATTTACAACTAACCAAAAACAATTTATTGCCACCGAAGGAGATATTTTTTTTGATTTATTATTCGACGAAAGCAATCCAATAATTGCAATAACCAACCAACCTTATTTTATAAATGCAGTTATGACTACTTGTACAAATTTGCCAGATAATTGTTTAAGAATTAATGGGTGGAATGGTTTTTTACAAAGAAATGTAGTTGAAATTTGTACCTTAAACAACCAATCATTTGTTGATGAGGTAATGAAAAACTTAGGCTGGAATTATCAATTGGTGGCAGATTTACCAGGCATGATTGCACCTAGAATTATTGCCATGATTGTTAACGAAGCTTACTTTGGTTTACAAGATAAAATTAGTACCAAAGCCGAAATTGATGTGGCCATGAAACTGGGTACTAATTACCCATTTGGACCATTTGAATGGAGTGAAAAAATTGGTTTACATAAAATTTATGAATTACTAATACAATTGAGTAAAGAAGATAGTAGATATTTACCCTCGTTATTATTAGAAAAAACTGCTTTACCCATTTAAAAAAATAAACATTGGCTTTATTATTACTTATAGATACCGCTACCGAAAATGCTAGTGTTTCCTTATCATTAAACGGAACAGTTTTGCAAGAGTGTATTAGTATGGAACAAAAAAATCATGCTTCATTTTTGCAACCTGCCATTAAAGCTATTTTAAGCGATAATAATTATTCTATCAATCAATTAGATGCAGTTGCAGTTACCAATGGGCCAGGAAGTTATACAGGTTTAAGGGTTGGGTTAGCTAGTGCAAAAGGCATTTGTTACGCTATAAATAAACCATTGATTACCTTAAATACCCTACAAGTAATGGCAGAAGTGGTGTATAATGAAGTTGAAAATATTTTAAATTGTACACCCAATTTACCCGTACTTTTTTGCCCTATGATAGATGCAAGACGAATGGAAGTTTTTACTGCCACATTTAACCAAGCCAAAGAATTTGTAATGGAAACCGCAGCCATAATTGTAAACGAAACCAGCTTTGAACAAGAAATGAAAAACAATTTTGTAATTATTTCGGGCAATGGTGCACCTAAATTTTTAAAAGTAACCCAAAATAAGCATTTGTTTTTTTGCAATATTACCCACTCTTCTAAAAATATGATTTCACTTGCTGAGGCTGCATTTAATTCAAAGTTATTTGCCGATGTAGCTTATAGCCAACCTTATTATGGAAAAGAGTTTTATAATATTCCCCAAAAAATTTAACATCTAGCTTTTTTTTTATATAGCTATTGTAATATAGAAAAGTTTTCTATACTTTTGTATTGATTTTTTATAACACCCCCAAAAAACAATTTTTATGAGTCAAACAAGTATCGTTTTGTCTAAGGGCAAAGCAGACGTAAAAGTAGATTACCTACGCTCTAAAAAAGCTGCACTAGTTTTAAGAGCACTAAATCACAAGCTTCGTCAGCAAATTATTAAGTTAATCGATGACAAAAAAACCATCACTGTTACCGAATTGTATGTTAAGTTAAAAATTGAGCAATCAGTTGCATCTCAACATTTAGCAATTTTGCGTAGAGCTGGTATTTTATCTACCACAAGAGATGGCAAATTTATTCATTACACGGTAAATTATACACGTGTTGCAGAGGTAGTTAAGTTTGCAGATGATTTGTTAGGTTAATTCTAAGAATTCTACAAAATGTGCTCAAATAAAAATGAGTTGGCTATGCCAACTCATTTTCATTTATACGATCTATAGATTGTTGAATAAACAAAAGCACTTCATCTCGGCCAACTTTTTTCTCGGCACTGGTAACAAAACTTTGGGGTAAAAATTGCCAAGTTTCTCTCATTTTGTCTAAAAATAATTGCTCATTTCTTTTTACAACTCCTGGTTTTTCCTTATCGGCTTTGGTAAATACCAATGTAAAAGGTACTTCCCATCGCCCTAACTGGTTAACAAATTCTAAATCGTTTTTTTGAGGGGCGTGTCTAGCATCTATCAATACAAAAACATTTACCAAGCTTATTCTTTTCTTTAAATAATGCTCTATCATTTGTTCCCAACGGTTTCTATCGTTTTGAGAACGTTTTGCATAACCGTAACCTGGCAAATCAACTACATACCATTTGTTGTTAATTATAAAATGGTTAATTAGTTGGGTTTTACCAGGAGTACCAGATGTTTTGGCTAAATTTTTTTGGTTAACCAACATATTAATTAATGACGATTTGCCTACATTACTTCGACCAATAAATGCAAACTCTGGTTTATTGGGCTCAGGGCATTTATCGAATGTTGGAGAGGATATAACGTAAGTTGCAGATTTTATTACCATAATGCAAATGTAATTGGTGTTTGGTGTTTACCTATTAAATTTTGGTGTATAGCAATAATTTAAGAACCCAAATATCTATGTAAAGAGTATTATTTATTTCTTTTTAATCAAACTATCAATAGGATATTTGGTTTTCATAGTATCTAAAATATTTTGGGCCCAGCTAGTTAGTACTAATTTTTCTTCTGCAGATAATTGGGCGTTTTTATGTACCCAAGTATAACTATTTAAAGGCATTTCACCAGCCTTTACTTCTTCTATCACTTCTTCCATTTTATGAAACTGCTTTCGTAGTTTATACGTTCCATACTCACTAAAATTTATTTCTTTTTTTCCATCAACAACATGATCGTTTAACCACCAAGCTACTGGTTGAATATTGGCGTACCAAGGGTAATTTGTATTATTGCTATGACAGTCTAAACAAGCTTTGGTTAATATAGTTTTTACCTCTGCACTGGTTGTAAATGTTGCATAAATGTGATTTCCATTTTCAGCTGCTATATTTTTCGTTGGTTGAAAAAATTGAATAATAATTAAAATAACAAGCAGGGCAACTAAAACTTTTTTAAAAATCTTCATGATTATATTTTTGAGAAGGATTTAAAATATTTTTTACAAGTAGGGTATGGTGTTGAACATGGTAAGCTGTAAAGTAAAGCATTTCTCTTAAAGTTAGTTTACCCAATAAAGGATGTGGTAAAACATATTCATCTAAGCATGTTTCTTTAGTTTTTAAAATGATACCACAAATAGTAGAAGTTTCTTTTTTTAAAGTATTGATAATATTATTTTTTTGAGAATAAGAAATTTCTTTTGGAACAAATTTACCAGTAGCAACCCCACCTAACTGCAATTTACTTTTATACTTTTCAATAAGCGATTCAAAGCTTTTTGATGTTCTATTGGCTTTGCCAAAAATGAGTTGTAGTAAAAACTTTGGCAGCCTTAACGCCAAAGCCACAGGAGCAATACTTTTACAAATATGTTCTGCCTGTTGCCCAGGTGTCCACTTATTGTCTTGTAATTGTATAAACTCGTCCTCATTTAGGTTCTCTATCAATTGAATAAAATCTAAATGATTTTGCAAAAGCAAATAGTGTATTTGTTCTCTGTTCATTTATATTAAAATATTTCCTGTCATTTCTTTTGGTATTGGCAGTTGCATTAGTTTTAAAACTGTTGGGGCAATATCACCCAATTTTCCAGCACTAACTTGGCCATTAAATTGGTTGTCAATTACAAATAATGGTACTAAGTTTAATGAGTGTTGGGTGTTAGGACTTCCATCTTCATTAATCATAAAATCGGCATTACCATGATCGGCAGTTACTAAAATGGTATAGTTATGTGCTAACGCAGTAGTAACAACTTTCTGTACACAAGCATCCACCGTTTCAACAGCTTTTACTACAGCACTAAAAACACCTGTATGGCCTACCATATCTGCATTGGCAAAGTTTAAACAAACAAAATCTACACTTTCATTTTCAATTGCTGGTAATAATTTTTCTACTAATCCAAAAGCACTCATTTCTGGTTGTAAATCATAAGTAGCTACTTTTGGTGACGGCACAATCATTCTGGTTTCTCCTTCAAACGCTGTTTCTCTACCTCCACTAAAAAAGAAAGTAACATGGGGATATTTTTCAGTTTCCGCAATTCTAATTTGTGTTTTTCCATTTGCTGCCAATACCTCACCTAGTGTGTTGTTTAAGTTATCATTCTCAAACATAACATGTACATTTTTAAAAGTTGAATCATACTCAGTCATGGTAGTATAATTCAATTTTAATGCCTTCATATTTTGTTCTGGGAAGTTTTGCTGAGTTAATACTTCTGTAATTTCTCGGCAACGATCGGTTCTAAAATTAAAACAAATAACTGCATCATCATTTTTAATACACGCCTCAGTGGTATTGAGTGATGCATTTATAATAGGATGAATAAACTCGTCGGTTACATTGGCTTCATACGAAGCTTGAATACTAGCTAGTAAATCGTTACTTTTTTCTCCAATACCGTTAACCATTGCATCATAAGCAAGTTTTACTCTTTCCCAACGCTTGTCTCTATCCATTGCATAATATCTGCCAGTTATGGTGGCTATTTTTGCTTTTGTTGGTGCAATGTGTTGTTGCAAATTTTCAATAAAACCCTTGCCACTTTTAGGGTCACAATCTCTACCATCGGTAAATGCATGAATAAATATTTTATGAAGCCCTGCTTTTTCTGCTGCATCAATAATGGCTTTCAAGTGGCTGGTATGTGCATGTACGCCACCATCGCTAGCTAAGCCAATTAGGTGCAATGCTTTATTGTTTGTTTTGCAATAGGCAATGGCATTTTGTAAAATTTCATTGGTTTGAAAGGTGCCATCTTTAATAGCCACATTTATTCTTTGTAACTCTTGGTAAACCACTCTTCCTGCACCTAAGTTTAAATGCCCAACTTCACTATTACCCATTTGACCATCTGGTAAACCTACAGCCTCACCACAGGTTACCAAAGTGCTATTGGGGTATTTTTTGTATAATGAACTAACAAATGGAACATTTGCATTGATTATGGCATCGGAACTTGCTATTTTTCCTAAACCCCATCCATCCATAATAATTAAAATAACTTTTTTACTCATTTGGTGAAATTACAATTTTTTAAAGTGTGAAATGTGGCTGTTGAAAATTTTACTGAACTAGGTACTATTTTTCAATTTATTGATATCAAAAAAGAATAAAAACAGACACATAAAATAATTTGAGTAACTTTAGACAAGATAATAAATAAAAATATTTTGGTATGATTTTAGCTATTTAACCCTTTGGAGAAGTGTTTTTTGAAAATCAACTTATTTATGAAACAATTTTTGTTACTATTTGTCATTGCCGTTGGGGCATTATCTTTTACTTTTAAAAGTGATAGTGAAGGTATTATCAAAGCATTAAAAGCAGGCGATGCTGAACAGTTAGTATTATATTTTGATAGTTTTATCGACTTAAAACTTCCTGAAAAAGACGAAGTAAAAAATATGGGTAAAAATCAGGCTGGTATTGCTATAAAAAATTTTTTTACCGAACATGAAATAAAAGGGTTCGATTTAACTTCACAAAGAGAAATGGGTGGCACCATGTATCTTGCTGGTAAATTAAAAAACGCAGGAAAAGGATTTAATATTACCATTATGATGAAAAAAAGCGACGACAAACACGGCATTATTGCCATTAGAATTAATTAATACAGTTTTAAACATCAACATATTGAAAGTGGGTTTTCGGTAACGGAAGCCCATTTTGTTTTTAATTTGCAGTATGACAAATTTTGATCAACAATTACAACATTTAGTAATCGAAGCATTAAAAGAGGACATTGGCGATGGAGATCATAGCACACTTAGCTGTATTTCGCCTAATAAAAAAGGTAAAGCTATACTTAAAATTAAACAAGAAGGGGTTTTAGCAGGACTAAATGTTGCGGAAAAAATATTTAAGCAAATAGAACCAAATTCAGTTTTTACTGCTTTTAAAAAAGATGGTGATAACATGATATTTGGCGAAAAAGCTTTTGAGGTAGAAGCCACAATTCATACCATACTCAGTTGCGAAAGATTGGTTTTAAACTGTATGCAACGAATGAGCGGTATTGCAACACTTACCAATAGTTATGTACAACAGTTAAAAGGTTACCATACCAAATTACTAGATACCCGAAAAACCACACCCAATTTTAGATTATTAGAAAAAGAGGCAGTAAGAATTGGTGGTGGAATTAACCACAGGTTTGGTTTATATGATATGATTATGTTGAAAGACAATCACATTGATTATGCCGGTGGGTTAGAAAATGCAATTGAAAAAGCATTGAACTATGTAACTGCAAATAAGCCTAATCTAAAAATTGAAGTTGAAACCAGAAGCCTTGAAGACGTAAAAAAAGTTTGTGCTATTGGCATAGGTAAAGTGTTTAGAATTATGCTCGATAATTTTACACCAGAACAGGTTTTTGAAGCAGTAAAATTAATTGATCAACGTTTTGAAACTGAAGCCAGTGGTGGAATAAACCAACAAACCATAACAGCTTATGCTGCAACAGGTGTAGATTATGTAAGCGTAGGTGGTTTAATTCATCAAGCAAAAAGTTTAGATTTAAGTTTGAAAGCAGTTTTGGTTTAAATTTAAAAATTACCTAAAATGTCTAAAAAAAACAAACCCGATTCCCTTGGTTTCGTATTCAGTACAAACCCAAATTTTAAGTTTGAAGAAGAAGAGCTAAACATAGAAACACCATCACCACAACAACAAAAATTACGTGTTTGGCTCGATACCAAAAAACGAGCTGGCAAAGCGGTAACACTAATTACTGGCTTTGCTGGTAAAGAAGAAGATTTAGAAGTTTTAGGTAAACAACTAAAAAACTTTTGTGGCACTGGTGGAAGTGCAAAAGACAAAGAAATTATTATTCAGGGCGATCAAAGAGAAAAAATACTGCAATGGTTAATTAAAAATGGTTACAGCAATACCAAAAAAGCTGGATAAACCATTACCCTATAAACAAAAACTCAACCACTTATATCTAAAAAAATAAAAAGAACATACAAAAATAACCCCCCATCAATTACTTGTAAATAAACAATCATCTATTAAAAATTACATTATTTTCGTCATTCAAACTCAAAAATTATGCGTAAAAATTTGTTTTCGTTATTATCGTTTTTAACGGTAATTACATTAATAGCTTCATGTGGTAAAAAAGCTGCTAAAGAAGCAAAGTATATTCCTAAAGATGCTACAGCCGTTGTTGTAGTTAACTTAGAATCCTTAGAAGGTAAAATGAAAAAAGGCAATATCAGTATGGATAGCCTAATAAAAAAAGTTCAAACTTCTGGAGACACTCTTAGCACATCCGATAAGAAAATGTTAGAAGATTTTAAGAACAGTGGCATTGCTTTCGACCAAAATTTGTATTTGTTTATAGTACAAAAAGGATCTATGCAAAAAGGAGAAGCAAATGCTATTAATTTATTAGCTACCATTAAAGATGAAGCCAAATTTGAAAAATTTGTTAAAGAACAAGAGTTATTTAAAGACAAAGAAGTAGTTAAAGCAAATGGTTTTAGCTATGTAGCATCTGGCAATAATCAATCTATTGCTTGGAATAAAGAAGTAGTAATTGCTACGATGTACAACAAAACAATGAAATCTTCTTTCGACTCGTTGGGCAACTATAAAATGCCAGATTACACCGAAACAAAAAAAGAACACCAAGCAGAAGTAACAAGATATTTTGGCTTAAAAGAAGCAGAATCGGTTGCATCATTAGCCGTTTTTAATGATATGTTTAAAGAAAAAGCCGATGGCTACTTATTTGCTACCAGTGCTGGCACTTTGGCTGCATTAAGTGCAACACCACTCAATTTACCAAAGATTGAAGAGTTAATAAAAGACAGTTATTCTGCTACTACTTTTAATTTCGAAGATGGTAAAATTGTTGCAAAAGGTACCAGTTATACCAATGCTTTTTTAGGTAGTATTCTAAAAAAATATGCTGGCCCAGTCGTTAATATCAATGCTTTAGAAAAATTTCCTTCTCAAAACATTAATGGTGCCATGTTGGTTTCCTTTAATCCCGAGTTGTTTGGTGGCTTATTAAAAGAATTAGAAGTTGGTGGAATTGTTGATGGTTTTTTATCGAAACAAGGTATTACAAGTGCCGATATTTATAAATGTTTAAAAGGCGAAATTAATGTTATCGTTTCTGATTTTTCTATGGCAGAAAGAGAAGTTGCAGTGCCAATGCCAGATGGCAGTACTTTTAAAAATAAAACAAGTATGCCATCGGCTAAAATGATATTTACTGCCAACATTGGCGATAAAGCAGCTTTTGCAAGGGTAATGGAAAAAGCTGTAGAAGCTGGTATGGTTACAAAAACGGCCACTGGCTATTCTGGTGGTGCAATAATGAAAGCTACTGGTATGTACCTAACTGTAGATGCGGAAAATTTTGTTATTGCTAGCGATAGTGCAACTTACTTTGCCTATAAAGCAGGCACAGGCAAAGCAACCTTAAGTGCCGATGTGTTGGCAAAATTAAAAGGAAAGAGCACCGCTGCTTTTATAGATATCAACTCTTTAATAAAAGCATCCATGAGTAGCATTAGCGATCAGCAATTAACTAAAATGTTAACCATTGTAAATAATACCTTTAAAAATGTAATTTTTAGTTCAGATAATTTCGATGGCAAAAGTGTAAAAAGTGAGTTCGAAGTTTATATGGCCGATACAAAACAAAACAGCTTAGTAAGCTTGTTTAAAATGGTAGAAGGTTTAGCTGTAATTAGCAATGAAAAAAGAGTGTATAGTCAAGGTTATGATAATGGTAATCAACAAGCGTTGAAAGATTTAGGAGTTATAGATGAGGTTAAAAAGAAATAAGAACCATAAGAGAACAGAATTAAAAGCCTTCCGAAAATTTTCGGAGGGCTTTTTTATGCTTTTTCGTCATTTTGAATAGAATTAGTAATTTTCATTTCACTTCGCACTCTCAACCAGTTGTTGCAAAAAGCACCTCTTTTGGTTCGGTCATGCTTCAGCATGATTGAAAAAATGCGTAGCATATTTTTCAAAGAAGCAAAAGCAGTGCTGTTGCAACAACGAAGCCTGTCGGCTTGAGACAAAAAGTAAAACTACATGCTGATATATTTTGCTAAGCCAATAAATACAAAGTTTTCGTAGAGTCAATTAATCCAAAAATAAATTCCACTGTTTTTGCGAAGAACCTTTTTTATTGTATCAATTCTAAAATTCTGCCAAGAATCAGCTTTTGCTAAAACAATATTTACTACATTGCCCATCTAAATTTTGTCATAAAATGAAAAAAATAATTGTATCTCTAGCCTTAGTGCTAACAATGTTTCGTAGTTATGCCGATGAAGGTATGTGGTTGCCTATGTTATTGGGGCAACAAGTATATAACGATATGGTGAAACGTGGCTTAAAGCTAAAGCCTGAACAATTGTACAGCATCAATCAATCGTCTATTAAAGATGCCATTATAATTTTTGGTGGGGGTTGTACCGGCGAAATTGTAAGTAACCAAGGTTTAATTTTTACCAATCACCATTGTGGTTATGGTGCCATTGCTGCTGCTAGTTCAGTAGAAGCAAATTACTTGCAAAATGGCTTTTGGGCAACCGATAAAAGCAAAGAAATTTCTAGTAAACTAAGCGTAAAATTTTTAAATCGTATTGAAGATGTTACTCAGAAAATAAACGAGGGGCTAGGCAATTTATCTGGAGCTGAGAGAACCAGAAAATACAACGAATTGGTTGGCGAAATTGTTAAAAATATAGTTGGTACCGACGAGTTTAAAGATGCAGTAGTAGCTAGTATGTTTAAAGGCAATCAGTTTTTTGTGTTTGTGTATGATGTACATAAAGACATTCGTTTAGTAGGCACACCTCCAGAAAGCATAGGCAAATTTGGTGGTGATACAGACAATTGGGAGTGGCCTCGCCACACTGGTGATTTTAGTGTTTTTCGTGTATATACTGCTAAAGACGGTAAACCTGCAAAATATAGTGCAGATAACGAACCTTTAAAACCAAAATATCATTTACCAGTAAGTTTAAAGGGCTTTAAAGATGGCGATTATAGCATGATTTATGGCTACCCTGGTGGTACCAACAGATACGAAACATCGTATGGTATAAAATTAGCAACCGATATTAATAACCCAACCTTAGTTAAGCTACGTGATGTACGCTTAAAACTAATGTTCGAACAAATGAAAAAAGACCCAGCAGTTAAATTACAATTGGCTAGTAACTATGCAGGCATTGCCAACTATTGGAAATTTTTTGACGGAGAAACAAAACAATTACTAAAGTTCGATGTGTTGGGCACCAAGCAAAAAGATGAAGAACTATTTATTAATTGGGCTAAAGGAAAACCTGATTATGAAAATATTTTTGCTGATTATGAAAAAAATTATGAAGCATGGACTCCATTTGCCAAACACCGTCAATTTATAAACGAAGGCATTGCTGGAAGCCCTTTATTAGCTTATGCTGTTAGTTGGTTACAACTAGAAGTATTGTTAAACAAAAAAGATGCAAAACCCGAAGATGTAAAAAAAGCCTTAGATGCAGCTACCACAGCAAGAAAAAATTTTTTAGCAGATGAAAATAAAAAAAGCGATCAAGGTATTGTTGCAAATGTAGTAGCCATGTTTTACAGCAATGTAGATAAAAGCCAGCACCCTAAAGGCTTTTATGAAGATTTATTTCAGCAAAATAACGATATTGATCAAAACCCATACAAAATGTTTGCTGCCGATATGTTTGCAAATACCATGGCCTTCGACGATGCAAAATGGAAAGCATTTACAGAAAAACCATTGGCAACAGATTTAGCAAAAGATCCAGCATTTAAAACCGCTAAAGCATTTTTTGTAAACTATAATGGCAATTATGCACCTAAATACACAGCTTTTGTAACCAAAAACAACGATTTGGGACGATTGTATTTAAAAGGTTTATTCGAAATGAACCCCACTAAAATGAACAGCACTTACCCCGATGCAAATTTTACCATGAGGGTTAGTTATGGCAATGTAAAAAGCTACGCACCAAAAGATGCAGTTAAATACGATTTTGTTTGTACCTTAAATGGTGTTGCTTCTAAATATGTTAAAGGAGATTATGAGTTTGATTTACCTGCTAAATTTTTAGAACTACAAAAAGCAAAAGACTATGGCGATTATGCCGATAAAGTTTTAAAAGATGTGGTAGTTTGCTTTATTACAACCAACGATATTACTGGTGGAAACTCTGGTAGCCCAGTGCTAGATGCTAAAGGCAACTTAATTGGTTTGGCTTTTGATGGCAACTATGAAGCATTGAGCCATAAATTAATTTTCGACAAAGATTTAAACCGAACCATTTGTGTAGATGTTCGTTATGTTTTGTGGTGTATAGATAAGCTCGGTGGTGCAAAACATATTGTAGATGAATTAACCTTAGTTAAGTAACCATTCATTACACAAATGAATCACCTAATTTAAAAAGCACCTTTTTTATATTCTCTATAAGAAGTAGCACAAATAACCATAAAAGTTGTAATGAAAAAAACTGAATTTTCTTGGAGTAACTCCTGCGAACCTCATAAACTTCGTACGAAAGAAATTATTACCCAGCATCCAGAAATTAGGAGCTTAATTGGTCGTAACCCATACACTTTTTTAATTATACTTTTTTGTGTATCGTTGCAAATAGGATTGGCCTATTTTTTACAAGATAAAAGTTGGTGGCTGGTTTTTGGATTTGCCTATTTAATTGGTGCCTTTGCAAGCCACACTTTGTTTGTGTGCATACACGAATGTGCTCATAACTTAGTTTTTAAAAAACGTTACCTAAATACAATTGCTGGTATTATTGCAAATTTACCCATGGTTTTACCTAGCTCTGTATCGTTTCAAAAATATCATATTAAACACCACTCTTTTCAAGGAGTTGAAGAGTTAGATGGTGATATGCCTTACCATTGGGAAGCTAAATTAATTAACAATTCTGCTTTAGGAAAAGCCATTTGGTTGCTATTTTATCCAATTTTTCAAATGTTTCGTCCTGCTAGGTTAAAAGAAATTTCTTTAATAGATACATGGACTATAATAAACATAATAGTGGAGCTAACTTTTATAAGTGTGCTGTTTTATTTTTTAGGCATAAAAGCATTTGTTTTTTTACTGGCTAGTTTCTTCTTCTCGGTTGGGTTACATCCATTAGGTGCAAGATGGGTGCAAGAGCATTTTTTAACCCATGGCGAACAAGAAACCAAAAGTTACTATGGCCCTATGAATGCCATTAACCTTAATGTTGGTTATCACAACGAGCACCACGATTTTCCATCGGTGCCTTGGAACAAATTACCTAAAATTAAAGAAGCTGGCAGCTCGTATTACAATACATTGGGGCATCATACTTCTTATGTAATGTTGTTGTTTAGGTTTTTATTTGATAAAGAAATTTCTATTTTTTCTAGAATGGCCCGATCTAATAGAGGTAAAACCAAACTCAACGACATGAGTATGTATCATGTTGAAACATCAAAAAAAATATTGGCAGAAGAATTGAATTAGTAAAAAATCCAGCAATTGCTGGATTTTTTACTAAACACTAGATTTTTATACCCCTATACTAAAAACGGATTGTGTAATTTTTCGTGCCCAATAGTGGTGCTTTGCCCATGCCCATTATACACAACAGTTTCATTAGGTAATATAAATAAGTTTTCTTTAATGCTTTTTAATAAAAGCTGATGGTTGCCTCCAGGTAAATCGGTACGGCCAATACTTTCAAAAAACAAAACATCGCCACCAATTACGAAATGTTGAGCTTTACAATAAAAACAAATACTGCCTGGACTATGCCCTGGAGTTAATAAAATTGTTAATTCGTCATTATCTAATTTTATGGTATCTCCTTCTTCTAAAAAATGTAGTGGCCCATCATAATTGTCGAAAGGCAGTCCCCATTTTTGTCCACTTGTTGGTGCATATTGCAAAACAATTTCTTCTTTACTATGCATGTAAAGCTCTACTCCAAAAGTTTCATGTACCCACTTATTGCCAAAAACATGGTCTAAATGGCAATGGGTATTTAATAATTGAATAACAGTTAGTTTATGCTCATCAATAAAAAGTTTTAACGTTTCTTGTTCAGCATTACCGTAACATCCAGGGTCTATAATAATGGCATTGCTATTTTCATTGTATAAAACATAGGTATTTTCTTGTACTGGGCTAAATGTAAAAGCCTTAATATGTATCATATCATTTTTTTGAAGTAAATAATTTGTAAATGCCTAATTTTAGCAAGTGTAAAACAAAGTTTTTAATAAAGCTTCTATATGCAACCCAATATGCAAAAATATAATCGTGTTTTAGTTTCGTTATTTTTTTTATTGCCCCTTTTTTTAACTGCCCAAGTTAATACAGTTGAGTTTGGCAAAAACAGAATTCAACACAAAAAATTTAAGTGGAAATTTTATCAGTCAGAAAATTTCAATAGCTATATGGCTCAGGGCGGCACCGAATTAGGCAAATTTGTTGCTCAAGTTGCCGAGGAAGAATTGCCCCAACTAGAAACATTTATAGAATATGGATTACAACGCCGTGCTAACATTATTATTTATACCAATTTCGAAGATTACAAACAAAGCAACCTTGGTTTAGGAATAGATTGGCAACAAGCTGGTGGTTTAACCAAACTAGTTAATAATAAAATGGTGGTTTTTTTCGATGGAAACCACACACACTTACGTTTACAAATTAGAGAAGGAATTGCCAAAATTTTATCCGATAATTTATTGTTTGGAGATGATATTGGGGAGTTTGCTAGTAACCAAGCTTTACTAGATTTACCAAAATGGTTAACAGATGGCTATGTAGCGTATGCAGCAGAAAACTGGAACACCAAAAAAGACGATGAATTAAAAGGTGCTATGCTGGTGGGTGAGTACAAAAATTTTTATCATTTTGCTTACAAACAACCCACGCTAGCTGGCCAAGCATTTTGGAATTATGTAGCCGAAAAATATAAAAAAGATAATGTTACCTACTTTTTATATTTAGCCAGAATTTACAAAAGCTTAAACTACGCCTCTTTAAAAATTTGCAAGAAAAAATTTAAAGAAGTATTAGATGAGTTTATGCAATACAAACAAGACAGGTATTATGAAGATATAAGAAAACGTAAAAATGTACCTAAAGGCAAACTAACTATTTCTGAAGATGTAAGCAAGGCAGATATTTACAATTTTCAAGTAAACCCAAACCCAAAAAATAATACCTATGCCTTTGTAGAGTTTAAAAAAGGTATGTATAGCGTAAAACTAAATGATAATTTTTATGACGTTAGAACACTATTGCATAAAGGTACTAGGGTTTTACAGGGCGATCAAAGCCCCAATTATCCTGTAATGGCATGGGATGGTAAAGGAACAAGATTACTAGTTGTTTACGCAGAAGATGCTAAAATTAAAATGTTTGTTTGGGATTATGTTGCCCGATACAAAAGAAGTAAACAAATTATTGAGGGGGTAGATCAAATACTAGATGCTTCGTTTATGTTAGATGCAAATACAGTAATTTTTAGTGCTGTAAAAAATGGACATACAGATGTATTTATTTACAAAATAGAAGAAAATAAATTAGAACAAATTACCAACGATGTGTACGATGAATTGAATCCTACTTTTGTATCTTTTCCAAACAGATCGGGTATCATATTTTCATCTAATCGCCCAAGTGCAACTGCACCAAGTAACGATACTATTTTACCCAGCAAATATCCTTTCAATATTTTTATGGTAGATATTTTGAATAAGAGTGCCATAAAACAAATTACACAATTAAGTAATTTAAAATATGGTAATGCAACCTACCCTATGCAATACAATGTAAACCATTTTACTTTTGTGTCCGACGAAAATGGTATAGGTAATAGGCATGCTGGTTTCTTTAGTACACAACGTACAGGTTTAGATACTTTGTATTATGTAGGAGAAGATTTATTAAGAAATCCATCACCAAAAGAGTTAGATAGTAGCCTAGTTGCATGGCGTAAACAAGAGCCTGATAGTATTAGTTATTTTCAAGTGTACAAAGATTCTACCTACACCTTTCCAATTACCAATTACCAAAGCTCTTTACAAGAAACTAGAATTGCTGGCAATAATGGCTTAGTGAGTGAGGTTAGGCAAGAAGGCGATTATAAATTTTTATATAAGCTTAAAGTAGATGAAGATATTTTGCGTAAACGAAATATAAACCCTGCATTAACGCATTATATGCGTAACAAAAGGTTGGAGTTAAAACAATTAGATGGCAAAGCTACTACAGTGCAAAAAGGCAAGGGTAATGTGGCTGTTGCTGATACTTCTACTACAAAAAAGAAGGTTTTTCAAAGTGAGTTCGAAGATGATAAAGACACAACTACAACAGTTGCAGATGCCAACGAAACAACTGCACCAGAGCCAACTGCATTATCAAAAATGAAATTATTTAATTATCGTTTAAAGTTTAGTGCCGATTACATTGTAAGTGGTATTAACAATAACATTTTAATAACTCGATACCAACCCTACACTGGTGGTGCTGGCCCAATACAATTAAATAACGGTAACGATATTAATTGGGCGTTTAGGGTTGGCGTTAGCGATTTAATGGAAGATATAAAGTTTGTAGGTGGCTACAGATTGGGTACCAGCTTATCAGACAAAGATGCGTTTATTAGTTTTCATAATTTACGTAAAAAGGTAGATTGGGGTGTAACCTACTACAGAAGCGTAGTTACTGGAGATATTGGTATAACTGGATCTTCATTGCCCTATATTGGAAGAACAAATACCAACCTATATCAATTTAATGTTACCTACCCTTTTGATGAAACAAAAAGTTTAAGAGCAATATTAGGCTATAGATCGGACAAGTTATTTGTTAAAGCTAGCGATCCATTATCGCTATTGCCTTTAGAGGAACATACCAAATATGCATTATCTCGTTTAGAATATGTGTATGACAATTCTTTAAACCCGGCTCAAAATATTTGGAAAGGCCTACGCTACAAATTCTACATGGATTTTAATTTGCCAATGACCGATGGAGTTAGCAAAAAATTTAATTTTAATTTTGGATTCGATGGAAGAAAATATGTAGAAATTTATAGAAATTTTATTTGGGCAGGCAGGCTAGCAGCTGACTTTAGCTGGGGCGAGCAAAAAATAATTTACTATTTAGGTGGAGTAGATGGCGGAATAAATCCAAAGTTTAATAATAGTAACCCGCCTGCAGCTGATCAAACTTATGCTTTTCAAAGTTTAGCCGTAAACATGCGTGGGTTTAACCAAAATGTTGCTAATGGTAACAATGCTATCGTTTTTAATAGTGAGTTTAGATTACCCGTTTTTGCTACATTTTTAAACCGTCCTTTAAACAATGCATTTCTCCGTAATTTTCAGTTAACTCAATTTATAGATTTAGGTACAGCTTGGAACGGTAAGTTCAATGGTATTGAAAGACCATCAACTGTTTATCAAGGCGATCCAAACAACCCTGGCCCAGTAACAGTAAGAGTTAAAGCTGGTGGTATTGGGCCATTTGTAGGTGGTTATGGTTTTGGAGCTAGAAGTACTTTACTTGGCTATTTTATGAAAGCAGATTTAGCTTGGGAAATGAAGGGTATATTTAAAGGAAAACCCATGTTTTATTTTGCTTTAGGATTAGATTTTTAATACTACAAATACTTTTTTTATTAATGGGTGAATAGTTGAAAATACTATTCACCCATTTTTTTGTAATTCACTTAAGTTTAATTACTTAATTATTTTTTTTGTAATCAAAAAACTATTGCCACTAATTAATCTTATTAAATAATTGCCTTTATTATAATTTGTAAAAGGTATATTCAAGAGTTCATCTTGCCCCGGTGTTTCAAAATTTTGTTGTTGCAGTAATTGACCAACTGAGTTGTACAATTGTATTGTTAAAGTTTTTGAAGAAGGGTTTTTAAGGCTAATGAATAAATTATCTTTAACAGGGTTGGGATAAATTTTTAAATCGTTTATGGTTGTATTTGTAGCATTTAATTTTTGAGTACTATTATTTTTACTAATTAGTTGTTTGCCTTCATCAACCAAAACTGTGTCGGCAGCAAAACCAATATTTACCCAAGTTTCGTTGTTGTTGCTATTACATTGTACAATTATTGTTTTTTGCTGTTGGGCATTTTTAAAAGTTAATAATAAAGGAGTTTTAAAAAATGCTACGCTGTTGTGAGAAGTTATTTGACCTACTTTAATTTTTGCCCAATGGTTGTTATTTTGAGTCCATTGCACATTAAAACTTGGGTAACCCTCACCATAAATCCATTGATTAAAAAAATAGGTTAAATCTTTACCAGCCGCTTGTTCTATATTTCTTTTAAAGTCGTTGGTTTTTGCAAATCCATACTGCAATAATGGGTCGGCTAAATACTGTTTCAAGCCTTTAAAAAAAACACTGTCGCCTAAAGTAAAACGCAAAGTTCTAAGCACAAATGCACCTTTATCATAACTTAATCGTCCACTAAAAATTCTATTAGGGTCGGTAGTGTCTGTAACAAAAATTGCACCTTCTGGTACAGAGGTAATATGGTTTAAATGATTGGTTAGTAAAATCCTAAAAGTAGCAGTATCAAATTTTTCTAAATAATAATTTGCAGCAAAAGTAGCAAAGCTTTCGTTTAGCCAAATATCTTGCCAACTACCACAAGTAATTTTATTACCAAACCATTGATGACCCAATTCGTGTGCCATTAAATTGGCATCGCTGCTACTTAAAAAAGTGTTGGTTTGGTGTTCCATTCCACCACCCCAACCAAATTGTGTATGTCCATACTTTTCTTTTATAAATGGGTAAGTGCCAAAACTATTATGAAACAATTTCATAGCATCTAAAACCTTAAAAGTATTGCCTTGAAAGTCTGTAACATTTTCGGGGTAAATAAAAGAAATCATGGGTAATGTTATACCATCTAGTAAAACTGAATGATTAAAAACAGAAAAATTAGTTACCGAAAAAGCTACTAAATAAGCTGCAATTGGGTATCGATGTTTGTAAAAAGTAGTGGTGGTATTGGTTGTAGTTTGTTCAAATTGTAATAAACCGTTTGCTGTTGCTTTATATTGCGATGGATGCGTAATAAATAAATCAATACTGTCTATTTTATCATCTAACCCATTTCTGCAAGGCCACCAATCTTTGCTGCCATAGGGTTCGCTAAGGGTCCAAATTACTGGCACATTATTATGGCTAGATTGTATAAAAGATCCAAAACCAGTATTATCTGGCACACCTTTATAAAAAATAGTTACCGAATCTTTTTGTAAAGCAGTAAGTACTGTCCCAAATTGTAAAGCAAGCGTTTGGTTACTTAATTGTGCATAGCTAATTTTTTGGTTTCTAAAAACAACACTATCAACTCGTAGTTGAGTGGTTAAATCAAAACTAATGGTATTGGTGTTGTTTAATAGGGTAAAATAATGTGTTACTTTTCCTGTAATATATCTAATAGCTGGATCTATTGTAAAAAAACACCTTGCATAATGTACTGTAAAATTGTTGGAAGCTGCACTAACAACACGATTATTCTGCCTTATTTCAAAAACTTTTTGCTCTTGTTTCGCAATGGTTAATGTTTGTTTATTAAGTTGTTCTTGAGCAACACTTTCTATGCTAATTAATAGTATCAGCCATATCCATTTCATATTATAAAGTTAGGCTTTCGAACAAAAAAAAATAATTTGCAGGGTAACTTTTTCGATTAACGAAACATAAAGGCACTAATTACTTAACTTAAAAGACCAATACTTATTTTTACACCATTAACCATGCCTTATTTTAATTTAAACGATAGTATTAATTTAATTTCTAAGTTTACCCTTAGGCGTACCATTAATGCATATAAAGTTTGGTTAAGTTATCAAATAAGTAAATTTTCTGGCAAACCAGTTCAATGGGGCTATCCCATTTCAATTTCGTTTGAACCTACCACCAGTTGTAATTTACGCTGCCCCGAATGCCCAAGTGGCTTAAGAGAGTTTACACGCCCAACAGGCATGTTGCAAAAAAGTTTTTTTGAACAAACCATCGATGATATTCATCAACATTTATTGTACCTTATTTTTTATTTTCAAGGCGAACCATATTTAAATCCCGATTTTTTAAAAATGGTAAAATATGCCCACGATAAAGGCATATACACAGCCACAAGCACCAATGCACATTATTTAACCGAAGAAAAAGCAAAAGCCACTGTAGAAAGTGGTTTAGATAGATTAATTATAAGTATTGATGGCACCACACAAGATGTATATCAATCGTACAGAGTTGGTGGTAAACTAGATAAAGTTTTAGAAGGCACTAAAAATATTGTAAAATGGAAAAAAGAATTAAATAGCAAAACACCTTTCATTTTTTTTCAATTTTTAGTGGTAAAGCCTAATGAGCACCAAATAGAAGAAGTAAAAAAATTAGGAAAAGAAATTGGGGTAGATCAAGTACGTTTTAAAACAGCCCAAGTGTACGATTTTGAAAACGACCCCAACCAATTAATACCCAATAACCAAAAATATAGCCGCTATAAAAAAGACAAACAAGGCAACTTTAAAGTAAAAAGTGGGCTGGTTAACCATTGTTGGAAGCTATGGCATGCCAATGTAATTACTTGGGATGGTTTGGTTGTACCTTGTTGTTTTGATAAAGATGCCACCCACCAATTGGGAAACCTAAAAACCCAAAGTTTTAAAGAAACCTGGAATAACGACAACTACAAACAGTTTCGCCGAGAGTTAATGACCAGCCGTAAAAACATTGACATTTGTGCCAATTGTAGCGAAGGGCTGAAGGTTTGGGAAGATTAGTTGTTTGTTTTCTTAAAATATTTCTTACTTTTATAGCTCAAAAAAACTACTGCTATGAAACAAAAATTACTATTACTATCCTCTTTTTGCTTTATTTTCTTTTTAAGCAAAGCACAGTTAAATTACTCAGCTACAAATTACAGTTCATTAGCTGGTACTTATACAGATTTAGGTGCAACAGGCACTGTCATTACAACAAATTTTACTGCTGGTGCCATGACTTTTGACGATGATAACTCATCGGTACAAAACATTGGATTTACTTTTAATTTTAATGGCACAGCTTATACCCAGTTTGTTCTAAATACAAATGGTTTTATTAAATTAGGTGCAGCAGCACCATCTGCTATTAATGTTTTTTATTCTACTTTTAATGGCACTGTAGGCGGCATTGTTAACGCAACTGATAATGATGTTATTTATCCTTTTAACCATGACTTACAAGGGGGTACATCTCCAGAATTTAGAGTACTTACTTCTGGTACAGTACCAAACAGAACTTGTACAATTCAATATAAAAACATGGCAGATAAAATTGGCACTACACAGTATGCCAACCAAAATTTTCAAATTATTTTATACGAAACGAGTGGTACAATAGACTTTGTTTTTGGAACATGGACTGCAAATGGAAATGCCAGTGCTTTTAATACAGCAGCTACAGGCATTAAAGGAACTGGCATAGCAACTTCTATAAATCTTACAAAGGGTTCAACTCAAGCATGGAGTTTGGCTTCGGCATTAACAGGAAACTATACAGGCAATGCATTTAACTATGGCAATGGAACAAGGCCAGCACCAGATGCTGGAAGAACATATAAATTTTTAAGTACTTTTCCAAATGATGCAAATGTAGCTGCACTATATGGTGATGGAAAAATTGCAATTCCATTTAACAATGCTCATACAGTATCATCAGTTATTGTAAATAATGGTTCTGCAGTATTAACAAATTTGCCTGTTACTTTAACAGTATCTGGTTCTAATACTTTTAGTAACACTCAAAACATTGTTTCTTTAGCAGCTGGTGCCTCTGCCACTGTTACTTTTTTACCCTACACATCCACTAATTTCGGAACAAATACTTTAACTGTTAGTGTACCTGCAGACGATCTATCAACCAATAATACAAGATCTTTACAACAAGAAGTTGTTAACAATGGATTTTCATTTTCAGATAATTCAGCAGCCTCTCCTACGGGCAATGTTGGTTATAATACAGGATCTGGAATCTTTATGATAAGACAAAAATTTGTTTCTAATCCTGTTTCGCTTTCTGCAGTAAAGGCAAATATAGCTACAGGAGCTGCAGGCAATATAATGTATGGTGTTATTTGCGATGCAGCAGGTGCTATTTTGGCAGCAAGTCCAAACTATACTATTTTGCCTGGAGACATTGGTACTAATGTAACATTTACATTTACTACTCCAATAGTTATTGCTGCAAATACCGATTTTCATATTGGGGTTGCCCAAACTGCAAATGCAGTTGGTTATTTTCCATTGAATACACAAATTGAAAGTCCTGGAAGACCTAATAGTTATTGGGGAGCTACTCTAACAGGTGCTACACTTACCAATTATACTACATTGAATAGATATATGATAGAAGGAGTTATTGGGACAACTTTACCAATAACTTTAACCACATTCAATGGTAACAAATCGCAAAACTCTAATTTATTAACTTGGACAACAACCTCTGAAACCAACAATAAGGGCTTTTATATAGAACGTAGCTTCGATGGAATTGATTTCAAATCGATTGGATTTATATCTTCTAAAGCAAATAACGGCAATGCTACTTCCTCTTTAAACTATGAGTTTAATGATTTTACACCTTCTACTGGTACAAATTATTATAGGTTGAAACAAACCGACAAAGATGGTAAGTATACTCATAGCAGTGTTGTAACTTTAAAAGGCAACAAATTAGTAGGTACAACTATTACAGCAATTTATCCTAACCCTGTAAAAGATAAGCTTACAATTACCATTGGTTCTCCAACTGCCGAAAAAGCAAGTTTGGTAATTACTGATTTATCTGGTAAAATTGTACGTCAAAAAAATATCTCACTAATCAATGGTGAAATTTCAATTTTTGAAAATATTGGCAGTTTTGCAACTGGTACTTATTTATTGAAGTTGGTTGATGAAAAAGGTGCAACTATTGAAACTAAAAAAATTGTAAAACAATAATTTATTAAACAATCTTTCTCCCAAAAAGCCATCCCCAACAAGGATGGCTTTTTTTGTGCATTACATCGTTCACAAAAACATTTCATCCACATTAACAACAATTGTATGTGGCAAAAATTATCTTCGTTACATGAAATACATTTTCAAATTATTCTGTGTAGTTTTCTATACCATTTCTGTAATTAAAACAAATGCCCAACCTGTATTTGAATTTAGAGGTGTTTGGGTGGCATCTGTTGAAAATATAGATTGGCCAAGCAAAAAAGGGCTAAGTACCGATGAGCAAAAAGCAGAATTTATTAATGTGTTAAACATGCATCAACGCAATGGTATGAACACTGTAATTGTGCAAGTACGCCCTGCTGCCGATGCTTTTTACCCTAGCCAATACGAACCTTTGAGCGAATATTTAACAGGTAAACAAGGTTTACCACCAACACCCTATTACGATCCATTAGAGTTTATGATTGCCGAAACCCACAAACGTGGTATGGAATTTCATGCTTGGTTAAACCCTTATAGAGCCGTATTTAGGTTGGGTAAAAGTTCCATTTCGCCAACGCATATTACACGTTTACACCCTGAGTGGTTTGTTAATTATGGCACCACCAAATATTTTAACCCCGGATTGCCAGAGGTACAGCAACATACTGCCAGAATAGTAAAAGATATTGTTTCCAATTACAATATAGATGCTATACACATGGATGATTACTTTTATCCCTACAGAATTAGTGGCAAAGAATTTCCAGATGAATTAGCCTACAAACAATATGGCAATGGTTTAAATAAAGATGATTGGCGAAGAAGCAATTGCGATAGCATTATTACCCTATTAGCCAAAACCATTAAAACTGCTAACCCAAGGGTAAAGTTTGGTATTAGCCCATTTGGGGTTTGGCGTAATAAAAGTAAGGACCCCAGAGGTAGCGATACAAAAGCTGGACAAACCAATTACGATGATTTATATGCCGATATTTTGTTGTGGCTAGAAAAAGGATGGATAGATTATGTTACCCCACAACTGTATTGGGAGCGTGGCCATAAAGTATGCGATTATGATTTATTGTTAGATTGGTGGAACCAATATGGCTTTGGAAAGCATATTTACATTGGGCATGGTATTTATAGAGCTGGCACAAATACTGCTTGGAAAAATAAGGACGAATTACCCAATCAAATTAAAAAATTAAGAGAATACCCAACCACACAGGGCAGTATATATTTTAGTAGTAAAACTTTCGATAAAAACCCAAATGGCTGGAACGATAGTTTAAGAAACAACTATTATGCATACCCAGCTTTACCCCCATCGATGCCTTGGATTGATAGCATTGCACCCGATAAACCCGTACTAGAAAAAGTAAACGACGGTATAGCTAAATTATACTACAACGGTAGTAAAAAAATTAAAGGGTACGTTTTATTTACCATTAATCAAAACCAAGAGGCCATTTATAATAATGCCAAAATGGTACAATTAATTGTAAAAGGCAAAGAAAACGAGTTAGATGCTTTGAAGTATTTGGATAAAAATAAACGCTTATTTATTAGTACTGTAGATTGGAACAATAATGTAAGCGATTGGGTAGAAGTTCAATAAAACCAATTAATTTGAAACAGTTTCTCCATTAAGTAATGCCCTTACACTTTCTATGAGTATGGTACTTTTTTTGGCCTCGAAAACGGTAGCAGCATTTTTAGATAAACGCATGGGGTATTTTTTACCCTCGGCTAAGGCCTTATCAAAATTAGGGTTCCACTTATTAAACTGCGTAATATCCATTAATAAATAATTGGTTACAATAACAGATAAGTACCTACCACCTACTTCAATTACAGCAGTGTTTTGCAGTTCTTCTTCAGTTAAACTAGGTTGTTTGTTTTCTAAAGCAACTGTTGCTAGATATTTCTCAGTTTCTGCAGTTGTCATAGTTGTCCACCCACCACTTCCTTCAAAAATATAATGCGTAGCAATGTATTTTTTAACGTGGGTTCTGGTTTCTTCTGGTAAGTAATATTGTATGTCCCAAAAGCTTTTACTACCTCCAGCTTTTTTAATACATTGTTTAACCCTACCAACACCTCCATTATAAGCAGCAACTACCAATAACCAATCTCCAAATGTTTCGTGTAACTCTTTCATTAACTTACAAGCAGCATGGGTGCTTTTAAAAAAATCCATTCTTTCATCGCTATTGCTGGTTCTTCTTAAATTAAACCGAACGGCTTCGTCTGGCATTAATTGCCAAGGCCCAACTGCACCAGCCCAAGAAATGGTGCCAGGATGTAAATAACTTTCAATAATGCTTAAATATTTTAGTTCTTTGGGTATGCCGTATTGAGGTAAAATTAAATCGTACATATCCAAATATGGCTTACCCCAAACTTTCATTTTCTCGTAACCAGCTGTATTTTTTGCAGCATATTGTTGAACAAAACCCACTACCTGAGGATTTAATGCAACACTAATTGGCTTAAGATAATTCGAGAATGATGTTTTTGGTACTAAGCTATTTATTAAAGATGTGCTGTCTTTACCGGTAAATTTTATTTTAGATCCATTAATATTAGCAAACGAAGCAGTGCCAAAACCCAATATAACAACAAAGCAAGCAACCAAAGTTACTTTTAGTTTGCTGTTTGAATAACCAATAATTTGTAATAAAAATTGCATACGAACCTCCTTTTAATAAACCAAAAAATTAAAAAAAATTAATTGGTTTAGGCAATAATTAATGCTGTTTAAATTGCATCAAGTTTTTAACAATGAAGTGCAAAAGTACTTCATTAAAGTGAGAAACCATAATTTGGAGGCCAAAGGGCATGCCATTGCTGTGTTTAAAAAGGGGTATGGCAATTGCTGGAATGCCTACCAAGTTTGCAAAAACTGTATAAATATCAGCTAGGTACATTTCGGTAGGGTTGGTGCTCTTTTCTCCAAACTTCCAAGCAGTAGTGGGTACTGTGGGAGAAATGATGGCATCGAAGTTAGCAAATATATCGGTTGTGGTAAGGCTGAGTTTTTGTCTAACTTGTTGTGCCTTAGTAAAATAAGCATCAAAATAACCCGAGCTTAGCACAAAGGTTCCAAGCATTATTCTACGTTGTACTTCTTTACCAAAACCTGTGCTTCGGCTGGCTTTATACAGCTCTACCAAATCAGCGTTTTGGGGTATAGATTGATGTCCAAAACGAACCCCATCGAACCTCGAAAGGTTGCTACTAGCTTCGGCAGTGGTTAAAATATAGTAAGTGGGTACCACATACTCAAGTAGCTTAAAATCAATAGCTTGTACAATATGGCCTTGTTCTGTTAAAATTTTGATAAACGATTCAACTTGCTGCTTAATTTCGGGGTCTAAACCTGGATTTTCTAATGCTTCTTTAAAATAAGCAAGCTTATATTTTTTATTTTCACCAGTTAATTCATTGGAATATTTGGGTACTGGTAATGATGAAACTGTGCTGTCAAAATCGTCTTCTCCCGCAATTACTTCTAGCGTTAAAGCAGCATCATCTACTGTGTTCGAAAAAATACCAATTTGGTCAAACGAGGAGGCGTATGCAATTAGTCCATATCTAGAAATACGACCATAAGTAGGTTTTAGCCCAACAATGCCACAAAAATCGGCTGGTTGTCTTACACTTCCACCAGTATCGCTTCCCAGGCTTGCCATACACAAGCCAGCTTGTACAGCAACTGCAGAACCTCCAGAAGATCCTCCAGGAACTCGGCTATCATCAGCTGCATTTTTTACTTTACCAAATGCCGAGTTTTCGCTACTGCTGCCCATGGCAAATTCATCGCAATTGTTTCTACCAATAATAATGGCATCTTCAGCCAATAATTTTTCAACAACAGTAGCACTATAAATGGAGGTAAAATTTTCTAAAATTTTTGAGGCAGCAGATACTTTGTGCCCTTTGTAACAAATAACATCTTTTATGGCAACAACAACACCGTGTAGTTTACCAATAGGCTTACCAGCCAATCGTTTGGCATCTAAGGCTTTAGCTGTTTCAATAGCTTCTTCCTCAAATACTTCTAAAAAAGCATTGAGGTGTTGCTTTGCTTTAATAGCCTCTAAATAATATTGCACAGCCCCCAAACATGTGGTGTTGCTGTGCAATAAATTGGTATGATAGTCTTTGATTGTACTAAAACTAAACAAAGGCTGCCGAATGTTTAATAGTGGAGAAATAATTAATTAATTGGTAGAAGAAGGTTTATCTTTTTCGTTGATGCCTTCTTCAATTTCTTTTTTAACGTTATTTTTTGCATCGTTAAATTCTCTAATTCCTTTGCCTATGCCACGCATAAATTCTGGAATTTTTCTACCACCAAATAATACAAGTATTACTACGGCTATTAATAAAATTTCTTGAAAACCTAGATTACCCATAAAATATTTTTTTGAACTTTACAAAGCTAAGGTAATTACCATGCCATTGTTGAAAAAATAGCTTGTTTAAAAAATAGCATTAAAAAAGCGGAAGTAAATTCCGCTTTTTAAGTATAAGAAAGTTATTTAAAACGCTTTTCTTTAATCCTTGCACTTTTTCCGCTTCTTTCACGTAAATAGTACAATTTAGCTCTACGAACTTTACCAGTTTTATTCAATAAAATTGAATCGATATTAGGAGATAAAATAGGGAATAAACGTTCTACACCAACACCATCAGATATTTTACGTACAGTAAAAGATGCTGTAGCACCATTACCTTGTAGTTTTATTACATCTCCACGAAAACTCTGGATACGCTCTTTACCACCTTCTATAATTTTATAGTTAACAGTAATATTATCTCCAGATTTAAATTTAGGAAATTCTTTGGTAGCACTTAACTGCTCGTGTACAAATTGAACTGCTGAGTTCATAATTATTATTTTTTTACGGACGGCGAAGGTATGGAGTTGTTATTGAATAGAAAAGCCTTTTTCTAATTTTTTCTAAATTTCTTTAAAATATTGCTAATTTTAGTCTTTTACAATGTAATGTGGGCCTTTTTCTAAAGAAAAATGTCGGATAATAATATCTTGGTTTACAAAATAATCCTGAATCGCTAAACTTTCGGCCTGTTTTTTATAGTAATTATTTATTATTAGTATTCCGCCAGTTACCAATCTGGGGTAAAAATATTGCATAGATGTTATGCAACTTTCATAATCGTCCAAATCAATAGTTAATAAAGCAATCTTTAATTCGGGATTCTTAATCAAGAAATTAGGTATAGAAATACTTAATTGCCCCGGCACAAACTCAATCTCTTCCTCTATCCCCTTTTTTAGTAAATTCTTTTGATTGAAAGCTGTTTCTAATGATGTAGCATTTTTAACTCTAACTGTAAGTTCTAGATTTTCAGCAGAAGTTTCGAAAATTGAACTAGATTTTTCGAATGCAATTAACTGTTGATGCCTATATTGGTTCATTTGTTTAAAAAATGAAAAATAACCAAAGGCTTCATCATTACTAATTCCACACTTTAAAATGCTTCCATTCAAGTGTTTAATCAATTTGTACAGCTCGTAATACGTAACTAATCTTTCTGATTGCTGATTTCGGGGTTTACTTAACAGTAACCCACTTTCAGAAGGAAAACTTATAATAGATTTAAGCATTTTACAATTGTTGTTATAAATACACAATTGATTTTAGCATAGATATTTTGGTATTGCTGTCTTTAGAATAGAGTTGTTGGATGAATTACTAAGATGCTTTTGTTGGTTTAAAGGTTGCAACAAAAGCGTAAACTTTAATCATGTACCGTGCATATAATGAATACTATTTAAAAAAATGAAAATCAGTTATTGTAAATCAATAGGTTATACAATTGTAAGTAAAAGCAACTATTTTTTAAAGTTGCCAGATTAGTACATTTGTGCCATGCAATTGCCTTTTTTTTACGAGCCTTCATTAATTGAAGATGTTTCAATTTTCATTTTAAGTGCCGAATCTCATAAACATGCTGTACAAGTATTAAGAATGAGAGTAGCCGATGCCTTGCATTTAACTAATGGCAAAGGCCTAATGTGCAGGGCAGTTATTAAAGAGGTTAATAAAAAGCAAACAATTATTCTAATACAATCTGTACAATTTTTTGAGCCTGCACCTCTACAAATTACTATTGGCATTTCGTTATTAAAAAACACAACCAGGCTAGAATGGTTTTTAGAAAAGGCAACCGAAATTGGCATTAACGAAATTATTTTATTGCAGTGTACAAGAACCGAAAAGCAACACTTTAGACTAGATAGGTTGCAAGCAATTTTAATATCTGCCATGTTACAAAGTCAACAAAAATGGTTGCCCATATTACACGAACCAAAACCATTAAAGGCAATTTTGCAAAATGCACAACAACCAATAAAACTTATTGGCCATTGTGAAGAAATTACAAAAATCGAATTAAATACGATTAAAGTTGATTCAAATACACTTTTGTTAATTGGGCCAGAAGGAGACTTTACTACCGAGGAAATTAGCATTGCCAATAGTAACAATTTTATTGCTGTTAGTTTAGGTAAAACAAGGCTAAGAACAGAAACTGCTGGTGTTGTTGCAGCTTCTATATTAATGCTTAGATAAAGAATATATTTAAAGGGATATGAAAAAAAATATTATCATTTGCATTTTTAGCACTATTGCTTTTGTTGCAGCTTGTAATTTGAAAAAAGCCAAGAAAATTGTAACGAAAGATACTACTATTACCAATCTTAATGCTTACAATAACCTGTTTTTAGATAGCATTTATTTAACTACTTTTATTAATAATAACGAGGAATACAAACCTTTTGAAGATTTATTTATCAACTTCTATGTAGCACGTAATTATGAATATGCCTGGTTTGATTCAGTTGAATTGACTCCACATGCAAGCAGTTTAGTTAACCTTTTTGAAACCACTGCAAACGATTTAGCGGATAGTAATTATTTCAGTAAATCGTATTTACTTATTAAGGATAGTTTGCTAGTAAAAAAAAGAAAATTAACACCAATCCAAAGACTAAATGAAGAGTTGGTTTTAACAGGGCAATTTTTTATTTATGCAAAAAAAATGTACTTAGGTAGCAATATTGATATTGCAGATTTGGGATGGCTTATTCCAAGAAAAAAAATTGATTTAAAAGAGTTATTAGCATCTACGCTTCAATTAGATTCTGTAAATAACAACCAATTAAATCTACAAAATAAAGAATACAAAAAATTACAATCGGCAATTGCATTTTATCACAATCTTGCTAAAAACAACAAATGGGACTCTCTAGTACTTCAAAATAAATTTATAAAAATTGGCGACTCGTTATTGTTACTTATTGCAATTAAACAACGGTTATTTCTTTTGGGCGATGCAAGCAATATTGATACTACGAAATTTTTTGACAGCAGTTTATTGCCAAGTATAAAAAAATTTCAACAAAGAATGGGTTTAACTGAAGACGGTGTAATTGGAAAAAAATTTATGGAAGAATTAAATATAACCCCAGCAAAAAGATTACAACAATTGTTACTTAATTTAGAGAGGGTTCGTTGGCTGCCAAGTCAAAAAACCGATAATTATATAATTGTAAATATTCCTGAATACAAATTACACGTTTATGAAAATAACCAACCAAAGTTTGATATGAATATTATTGTCGGTTCTGCTTCAAACAATACAGTTATTTTTAGTGGAAACCTACAAACCATTGTTTTTAGCCCCTACTGGAATATTCCATCAAGTATTGTAGAAAAAGAAATTTTACCAGCCATTAAAAGAAACAGCAACTACCTTAACAATAAAAATATGGAAATAACTGGCTATAACAATGGATTGCCTTTAATACGCCAAAAGCCTGGATTAACCAATTCGTTAGGGTTGGTTAAATTTCTTTTTCCAAATAGTCATAGTATTTATTTTCATGATACGCCTAATAAAAATTTATTTCAGGAGACCTCCCGTAGTTTTAGCCATGGTTGCATAAGATTACAAGAACCCAAGAAGTTTGCACAATATTTATTACGTAATGATACTGCCACCATTTGGAAATCGAATAAAATTGATAGTGTTATGCACTTAACAAAAGAAAAATGGGTAACGTTAAAAAATCCAATTCCGGTATCATTGGTTTACTTTACCGCATGGGTAAACGAAAACAATCAGCTTAATTTTAGAAAAGATATTTACAAACACGATGAAAAACTGGCAACAAAATTATTTAAACAATAATTTTACTCAATTATTACATTCGCAATTTTTATAAGAATTTTATGCAAATAACAGAAGTTAATAATCAACAATCTATTAAAAATTTTATTACTATAAATGTGTTGCTGAACCAACACAACAAAGCTTATATAAGACCAATTGATAATGAAATTAATGACGTATTTGATGCATCAAAAAATAAAAATTTTGAATTTGGCTTAGCTAAAAGATGGGTTTTAACATCTAATGAAGGGAACCTAATTGGCCGAATTGCAGCATTTACCAACAATAAATACATAAATAAGGGTACCGAATTCTCAACTGGTGGTGTTGGCTTTTTTGATTGCATAAATAACCAAGAAGCTGCAAATTTATTGTTTGATACAGCTAAGTTATGGTTACAAGAAAATGGTTGCGAAGCCATGGATGGGCCAATAAACTTTGGAGATAGAGACAAGTGGTGGGGTTTGTTAGTTGAAGGATTTGACGAAGAACCTGTTTATGGAATGCCTTTTAATCCCGATTATTATGAAGTATTATTTGAAGGCTATGGCTTTAAAAATTATTACAATCAATATTGGTATAAAATGATGGTTGATAAACAATTTCCTCCACGTTTTCAAGAACGATTTGCAAAATTTAGTACCAAGCCCGATTATTCAGCAAAACATATAGAGCTAAAAGATTTAAATAAATATGCCAACGATTTTGCAATAGTTTATAATTCGGCTTGGGCACAACATGGAGAAGCAAAAGAAATTACTGTTGAATCGGTAATTAAGCTTTTTAAAACCATGAAACCAATAATGGACGAACGAACAATTTGGTTTGCCTATTACAAACAAGATCCTATTGCCATGTTTGTTAATGTGCCAGATGTAAACCAATATTTTAAATACTTTAATGGCAACTTAACCTTTTTTAACAAGCTTAGGTTATTGTATATGAAAAAAACTGGGCAATGTAAAAAGCTTACTGGGCTTGCATTTGGAGTGGTACCAAAATATCAAACATTGGGTGTTGATAGTTTTTTAATACAGTCTTGTGGTAATTTTATTCAAAACAAAGGTTGGTATAACAATTATGAAATGGGTTGGGCAGGAGATTGGAACCCCAGAATGGTGAATATTTATAAAAGCTTAGGTGGAAACCAAAACAGAAGAATGGTAACTTACCGACTTATTTTTAACGAAACTAAACATAGTTTTGAAAGGCATCCAATAATGGAATACAAATAATTAAAAATACTTAACTTCACAAAAAGCAAGTAAAATTTATGGCATCAAAAATTTCTGAAGGTGTAGAAGTGACTGTAGAAACTTTTTATCAAAAAGAGTACAGCAATCCTTTGAACCACGAGTTTATGTTTGCTTATAGAATTACTTTAGAAAACCTCAACAACTTTACTTTACAGATACTAAAAAGGCATTGGTTTATTTTTGATAGCAATGGCGAAAATCGTGAGGTTGAAGGAGAAGGTGTAGTTGGCTTACAACCCATTTTACAGCCTGGGCAGCAATTTACTTATGTTAGTGGTTGTAATTTAAAAACAGAAATGGGTAAAATGCAAGGTCATTATGAGCTAATTAACCAAAATAACTTACAAAAGTTTTTTGTAAAAATTCCAGCTTTCGAATTAATAGCCCCTCAAAAAAATAATTAATCCACCTTTTCTGAAATATTACAGTAACTATTTCTGAAAAAACGGAGGTACAATTTGCTTTATTTCTCAGTTATTAGGTAAGCGTAAAATCTTTATTACTTTCATTTTCGTAAATAATTCCGTTAGTTGTTCAATTATAGCTAATGTGTTTTTCAGATGGTTAAGGGAGGCAAGAGTGCCTCCCTTATTTTTGTAACTATTATGAGAATATTGTATAAATTTTTGCCCGGCATAGTTTGGTTTTTTATTACGGTTGTACTATTTACCTTGCCAGGCTCAGCAATACCAAAGTTCGATTTGTTTCATAAACTACAAGGCGATAAATTAGTACACGCCTTTTTGTTTTTTGTATTGTGTGTATTATTTATGATTCCATTTAAAACAATTAATACGAGCAAAAAGGTATTATGGTTTAGTTTTTGTACAATTACGCTTCTTTTTTGCATTTATGGCATAGGTATAGAATTTGTACAAAAAAATTATATTGCCAATAGATCTTTTGATATTGGAGATATTATAGCAGATGTTACTGGTTGTGTAACTGCTTTATGGTTGGGTATCAAAAAATGGATAAAAGATTAGTTGAACTTGTTGCTAGTGAGCATTGTTATTTCAGTTGGAACTTGGTATAAAAAAATTGGTCTCGATAGAAATCGAGACCGCAACCAAAACTAACTGCTTATGAGA
>JANOZK010000083.1:0-3964 GCA_031429335.1 Chitinophagaceae bacterium
ATTTACTATCCGTTCTGTTTTTTGTATTAATATTTCAAAAGTTAGAGGCTCAAGTTTCTCTATACTCTTTTACACAATCATCTTCTACTTATACTGAAATTACAGGAGGTACTATTTTTGGTAATACTACAAGCGATGATCAAAGATTCGTAGATCCAGCTTCACCATTAGGTGGAAGTTCTCCTTTAACTGGTGTGGGGATTCCGATTGGATTTACATTTACATTTAATGGCGTTGCTTATGATAGGTTGGCTATAAATAATAATGGTTGGATTAGTTTAGGGCAGTCCTCTCTTACCCCCTCCGTCGATATAAATTCAACCTCTTCTTATACAGCGTTAAGTTCTACTGCTACTAATACACCAGCTCTCCTGAGAAGCAGAATTGCTGCTTTAGGGGTAGATTTGCAAGCTCAAACAGGTAGTGAACTAAGAGCACAAACGATAGGATCTGCTCCTAATCAGGTTTGTGTGATTCAATGGAAAAATTATCGAAATTACTTGGTCTCTGGAGAAAATCTTAATTTTCAGATCCGCTTAAATCAAACTACTAATTCAGTTGACATTGTTTATGGTTCTTTTACTAATACAACTGCCACTACTTGCCATGTAGGACTTGGTGGTAGTTCTAGTAGCGATTTTAATAATAGAAACACAACCACAAACTGGTCTAGTACAACAGTGGGTACATCAAACAACGCTTCTTGTACAATTTCGTCAACTATAATACCGGCTTCAGGCTTAACATTTACTTTTGCACCACCACCACCTTGTGGTTCTACGCCTACAGCACAGCCAACTGCATTAAACTTAACTCCTGCAATTAACTCTATTGCTGGTTCTTTTACAGCAGCATCACCTGCTGCAGTTGGATATTTAGTAGTAAGAACTCAAACAAACGTGGCACCTATTCCTGTAAATGGGGCTACTTACCCTATTGGAATTAGTAGTATTGGTTTTATTGAATCAGTTTCAAGTAATACAACATTTACTTCTACGGGTTTGGTTCCTTCCACACAATATTATTATTGGGTATTTTCTTATACAGGAATTTGTTCAGGAACTTCATCTTATTTATTAATATCACCTTTAACCGGAAATTCGACAACTTTAGCAGCAGGATCAGTTACATCTACCGCTTTTGGTGGATTGTGGTCTTCAACTGCTACTTGGGTAGGAGGTGTTGTACCAACAGCAACAGATATTGTAACAATTGCAAATGGAGCAACAGTTACAATAGATGGTGCATATACGGTTAATGGATTAACAGTGGGTCAGGGAACTTCAGGTGTATTAAATTGGAATGCAAGTTCAAATGCTCTTACAGTTTCTGGTAACATTACCATTGCAAGTGGTGCTAGCTTTCTTGCATACACAACTGGAGGTACTGGTCAAACGATAAATGTGGGAGGTAATTTTATTAACAATGGCCTTGCCAATTTGGCTGTTTCAAGTACTTTATTGCAATTTAATGGTAGCCAACAAAATAGTAGTTTAAGCCAAACATTAGGTGGAACTGGAAATTTCAGAGGCAACACATCTGGTGGTATTATTAGGTCTTTATTCTTTGCAACAACAGGAAGTTCAACTATTTCTACCACACAAAACTTAATTACTAGTAATATGGCACATGGTGCTGGCAGTTTAAACACCAATGGTAAATTGACCATTGATAATACTGCCAATGTGTATGGTCAAGCATTTAATACGCAAGTAGCTAATGTAGCTGTAACTGCTATGGGCTCGGCTTATACCAGTGCACCTGTTGTTTTTGGTGGTGCCGTAACACTTTGGACTGCTAGTGGAGCAGCCACAATAAATACAAGATATTTCTCAGGCAATAATGTTTATATAGCCACTACTGCTGGCACATTTGATGGAAGTACAGCTCCTACACATACTGCTGGTTCTGTTACCAATGGCACTGTTTCATTATTATGGTTAGGAACTTTGGGTACAATTGGAACAGCTTTTCAGGCAAATTCTTCAGTTAGTGTTGGATCTCAAATATTTTATGGTAATAATTTATATGTATGTACTGTAGCTGGTATTCCTTCAGCTGCTGCTCCTCCAGTTCACATAACAGGTGTTGCAGTAAGTGGTCCTGCTACTTTTTTATATGTAGGTACACCTGCAACGGTTTCAGTAAATTATGATGCAACCGCACAAAATGTACGAAGCCTAAATTTAACCAATGCTGGAAGTGGTTATTCGAGTACCCCTGCAATTAATTTTAGCCTTAATGGAGGAACTGGTTCTGGAGCTTCTGCAACAGCAACTATATTTCAATCTATAGGAGGTCCAACAGCTTCCCAAAGCCAACCTAGTGGAGTAGCAATATTATCTGGTGGGTTAACCATCAATAGCACACAAGGAGCTACTTCATTTTCTGGAGTAGGTAGTGTATTTACAACTGGTGGTGGTGTTGGCTATACTGTAGCACCAACTGTTGGTTTTGCTGGTCCTACTGCAATTAACTTAGTCAGTAATGCAGGTAGTGGTTATGCAGCAGCACCTACTATAACTGTTACAGGCGGTACATTAATTTCTGGAACAGCACTTACTACAAGCAATTTTACCATAACCGTTGCAGGTGGTAGAGTAGTTTCTGTTTATTTAAATACTGGTACTACTGCCACTTACAGTGTACCTCCAACATTGGCTTTCTCTGCTGGTAATGCAACATTAGCATTCCCTGCAGGTTGCTGGCCAATAGCAACTGCAACAATTGGTAGTAATGGACAAATAACCAACTTTACCGTTACCAATGCTGGTTATGGTTATGTTGCTGCACCAACAGTTGGTTTTGGTGCAACTAGTGGTACATCAGAGGGTGGCACATTTATTACTGCTGCTACTGCACCAACTGCTAGAGTTGGGTTGTACAATATCCTTTATGGTTATTTTGCACCTGCAACAACTAATGTACAAAATACATCAGCAGTTTGGGTTCCATCTAATGGTAGGGCCAATTCAATAACCATTAACAGTGCTGCAGGTGCTGCAATAGCAAGCAATTTAGAATTGTTTTCAAGTACTCCATTTACCTTAACAGCAGGTGTGCTAGATTTTGGTGCTAATACCGTTTCTTGTACCAATTACAGTTATGCTGGTGCATCTGGTTCTGCAACTTCTAGTGTTTCAGGTAGAATATTATTAACTACACTTGGTGGTTCTGTTACTAGAACTTTCCCTTATAATGTTCCTTTAGCTGTGGCTACTGGTACTGGATCATTGGCAACTGGTGCTACTGTTACCACTTTAGCAGCTACCAGAACTGCTGCACCAAGTGGAAGTGTGTCAGGTGGAGTTGCTAGTATTACTGGGTCTAGAGCATACAGAGTGGAAGCTAGTGCTGGCAGTACTTATGGAACTAATTCAACTGTTACAATGAATTATAATGCAACAGATGCATTATCAACTGTAAACAATGCTGATTTATTAATTACGCAATCAGCTGCACTTACTGGGGCGTGGACTGTTAGAAGTCTTACTTCTGGCACTGGTTTATTAAGTGCAACAGGCAGCAGAACAACTGCAACTTCAGGTGTTGGACCAATTGTACCAACTGGTGATGATTATTTTGCTTGGGCAACATCTTTACCTTGTAGTGGCACGCCTACAACTGGTGTTATTACTAGCAGTGCAACAACTGCTTGTATAGGAAGCGTTATCACTTTTTCGAGTAGTACTTTTAGTGCTGGAAATGGTATGACTTATAGATGGCAAACTTCTCCTGATAACATCACTTGGACAAATACTACTAGTGTAACACCTACTTCTTTCTCCATAACCTATGCTGCACCTATTTGGGTGAGAAGGGCAGATACTTGTACCAATGGAAATTTGTTTGCTAATTCAAATGCAATTAATATAACAGCTGTTACTCCTGCTACTTATGCTTCTTTACCTTTTGTAGAGAGTTTTGAAACTGCTTGGATAAATGTTTGTGCAACTGCAGATGC
>JANOZK010000084.1:0-9188 GCA_031429335.1 Chitinophagaceae bacterium
TTTCAAAGTGTGATGGATGAAAAAGCAAGAAGAAATTTAGGAGCACATTATACCAGCGAAAAAAATATTTTAAAGCTGATTAAACCACTTTTTTTAGATGATTTACAAACCGAATTAGATACAGCCAAAACCGATAAAAAAAAGCTGCAAAAGCTGCATGATAAAATTAGTAAGCTACGTTTTTTAGACCCTGCATGTGGTTGTGGTAATTTCTTAATCATAGCTTATAGAGAGTTAAGAACCTTAGAGTTAGACATTGTAAAGGTTTTATTAAAAGGGCAACAGGTAACCAGTATTAATGATTATTTTTTGGTAGATGTTGATCAGTTTTATGGAATTGAATATGAAGAATTTCCCAGCCAAATTGCACAGGTTGCCATGTGGTTAATGGACCACCAAATGAATGAAGCAGCTAGTTTAGAATTTGGCGAATATTATAAACGTATTCCTTTAAAAAAATCTGCAACCATAGTTTGTGGCAATGCATTGCGTATAGATTGGCAAAGTTTAATTGTGCCTTATCCTTGGGAAAAAGAAAATATTAGGTATGATTATATTTTAGGAAACCCACCATTTATAGGTTCTAGGCTAATGAGTGAACTCCAAAGAGATGATATAAAAAGGATTTTTTTTGATGTAGACAATAATGGGATTTTAGATTATGTAGCTGCATGGTATTCAATTGCGGCAGATTATATTCAAAATTTAAAAACCAAGGTTGGATTTGTTTCAACTAATTCAATTTGTCAAGGTGAGCAAGTAGAGGTTTTATGGGGGAAATTATTTAATAGCAAAAAGATTGTAATTCAATTTGCACATAAAACTTTTAAATGGAATAATGAGGCAAGGGGAAATGCAGCTGTTTATTGTGTTATAGTTGGGTTTACTTGTTTCGAAACTCATTCTAAAATTCTTTATGATTATGATGATATTGCAGGAGAGCCACATGCTACATCTGCAAAGAATATAAATGCTTATTTGGTTGATGGGAAAAATGTATTTATTAAGAAAAATACTACGCCTTTAAATAATATGCCAAATCTAATAAGAGGAAGTATTCCTTATGATGACGGAAACCTATTAATGAATAAAGAGGAAGCGGACCAATTAATACAAGAAAATCCTGAAATTGGAATTTATGTAAAGAAATATGGAGGAGCATATGAATTAATAAATAATGAATGGCGTTATTGTATTTGGCTATTAAATGCAAATCCAACAATAATAAAAAAGAATACTTTTTTATTTAATCGTGTGGAGAAAGTAAGAATTTTTAGGGAAAATAGCAAAGGACAATCAGTTAAAAGTAAAGCATCAACACCTAGTCTTTTTGGAGATTTAAGACAACCTACTGGAGAAAACTATTTATTAATACCTAGGCATTCCTCTGAAAGGAGAAGATATATTCCAATTGGATTTATTAGCAATCAAACTATTTTAGCTGATTCAGCGTATGGGCTGCCAAATGCGACTTTATACCATTTTGGAGTGATGACCTCAGATATGCATATGGCATGGGTTAAATACACTTGTGGCAGAATTAAAAGTGATTTTAGGTATTCAAAAGACATTGTTTATAATAATTTTCCTTGGGCAGAAAATCCAACAGAAAAACAAAAAGAAGCAGTTGAAAAAGCTGCACAAGCGGTATTAGATGCAAGAGCCAGTTTTCCTAATAGTAGCCTTGCAGATTTGTACGACCCTAACACAATGCCACCAGCTTTAGTAAAAGCACACCAACAATTAGATAAAGCCGTTGATTTGTGTTATCGTAGTCAACCATTTACCAGCGAAGCAAAACGAATAGAATTTTTATTTGAGTTGTACGATAAATACACCGCTGGAATGTTTGTAAAAGAGAAAAAGAAAAGTAAAAAGAAATGAAACGAACCGATTTTTTAAAGCGTTTAGTAGGTGTTGCCATATTTGGGAAAATGCCTTTAAATGTTTTGGAAACCAAAAGAAAAATTTACCTGCTCCAATGTTTTGTAGCAGGGTTCAGGCATTACAAAGGCATGGAAGTGTTGAGTGAAATGGAGGTAAACGATTTTATAGAATTGAGGCGAGAACCTGAAAATGAATACGATGAATTTGCCATTGCTTTGTATTGGCAGCAAGAAAAAATTGGTTTTATACCTGCAAATTATAATGAAACTATAGCCAGGTTATTAGATGCAGAAGCTTTGCCATTATTGGCAACCATAACACATTTAAACAAAGAAGTAAAGCCTTGGTAAAATGTTGAAATTGCTGTTTATTTCTTGCAAGAAGAATCAAAAGATTTAAAAGCACATGCTGGCTATTTAAAACAATTGGTTAAGCCTGAATACACTACCTATTCAAAAAATAAGAAGCGTAAGCAAGAAAATTTAATGGATGATTTATTTAATTGTTACGATAGAATTATTCATATTCCCTCAATACCAAACACAGAAGCACAGGATTACTATAAAAAATACTTTGGCGATAAAAAAATATTTGTAAAAGGTGAAGCTTACGCTTTAGTAGATAATGATGGATTTTATCATTACATGTACAACAGCAATCCCATAGAATGGGTTACAGATGATGAAGGTGGAGCATATTTATTGTTCGAGTTTTTAAATGAAGAAGTTTAGGTTTAAAAGTAAAAAACAAAATGGAATTTATAAAACCGTTAGAAATAGCAGGAAAATAATGACACTTTTTGCAGAAGCAAAAGAGTTTGTTGTTGTAATAAGTCCCTACTATAAATTGAATTATTGGAAAAAGTTAAACAGGATTATAAATGATGCAAAAACTAAAAACATTGACATTGTGTTTTTTGTAAGGGAAGGTGAATTACCAAGCATACAAGAAATAAGGAATATTGGCTGGGATTAAAAAAAGTATAAATTGTAGAAGAATACACGAAAAAACAATAAATGCTACCTGTATATGAAGCATTAGATATAGTAAAAGTGATTGCAAAAAATGTTGGTCACACACAGCCTTGGGTCATTATAGCAAATACACCACAGGGCTTACAATCATTTGTTGTAAAGCTTTATACTACAGCTCAAATAGAACACAGAAATAGTGTTACTGCCGAGGTCGTTTGTAATAAGCTTGCTAACGATTTTTCTTTCAATTCTCCAAAAGCTGCATTTATAGAAATACCTGAACAACTTTTATTCAATAAACCACCCGAATGGCAAATGCAGTTTGATACTGCTGATGCAAGACCAAAGTTTGCAACTGAAGAAATTGAGCATGTTAATCAAGCAATAGCAACATTGCCAAAAAAATACTTTGCTAACAGAATATCTTTAGACACTTTATATGCTTTTGATAATTTTATAAAAAATGCAGATAGAGGTATAGTTAAAACCAATTTATTGGTTGGAAAAAAAGCATGGTTAATAGACCATGAAATGGCTTTATCATCAACCGATATTGGTATAAATATAATCGCAAACGAAGAAATTAATCATCGGTTTACTAAACACCATTTGTTTTTTCATTATTTAAAGAGTGCAAAGCGTGTTACAAAAAAGAATTATTTTGATGAGTTTTCAGAATATTTAAGAATATTGTCTGTCAATTCGTTAGACCCATATTTTAACCAATTAGAACAGCTTGGTTATCAAACCAATAAACAGCAAATCAAAGATTGGGTGCAACAAGTAAAACAAAATTCAACTACTTTTGTTAATTCTTTAAAGGGTTCACTACAATGAGTACTTATTTTACATACAGCGTTTTACAATACAAGCATAACCTTATTTTAGGTGAAGTATTGAATGTGGGTATATTATTCCATTTCCCAAATGAAAAACATTTTGAGTTTGTAAAGGGAGACGGATATAGAGCAAAATCAATTTATCCAAATTTTGATTCTTCATTGTTTAATGCTTATCTCCGAAATATTACTCAGAAAGTAAAGCAACATGTGGACCTGTTTAATAATGAATATCCTAAAGACGATTTTATAAAATATATCAATCAATATATTTTAGCAGAGGATGCAGCAGGTTTAATTTTTTCAAATGCAGTAACGGTAAAAAATGTTTTCAGTACAACCGATAAAGCAATCAAAGAATATTCTAAATTATTGCTACCGGGTATTATTACAGAAAAGCCAACCACTGTAAAGCATAATGAAAGTTTTATTATTAAAACCTTTCAAGGATATATTCAAGATAAAGACAAAACAAAAGAGATTGAAAAAAGGCTACAGAGAAATCAGTTTATAAAAACAAAGCACTTTAATATAAAATTTGAATTATCATATCAGGCAAAAACAAATAAGTTTATTAAACCGCTTAGTTTCGATTTGACTGATGATATAGCTATACAATCAAAAGCTGCAATAACTTATAGTCATTTAGTTGATTTGATAGATTACGCAAAAACTAATAAAACTTCCTTTGATTTTTTAGTAGCACCGCCACAGGATAAAAGTTATAATAGAGACTATCAAAATGCACTTGATTTTATTGATAGTGCAAAAACAAGTAAAAAACTAATTACCCAAGATAAATGGGAGGATTACTCTCAACAAACTTTTGATTTGTTGCACAATAATTAAAGAAATTTCAAGCTATCAGTTCCCATCAGAAAAAACGAATGCTTACACAATAGCCAAAGATTTTAGAACTGCAGAAAATCCTTTAGAAGAATTTCAATATGAAGATTTGCCGGTGTTAGGTTATTCGGTATAATTGCTAATTAATTTAGTAATTTATGCCTTTCTATTTAATTCGTATTTGGTTAGGTAACTATTCCAAGCCATTACAAGGAGTACGTTTTTACGACATTTACAACGTAAACGAAGTTTTTCATGTAGTGCAGAAAAAAGCCTTCCAAAAAATTTCCAATACCAAGATTAACAAGATTGATTGTTTTATGTTACCCGATGAATCGGAGGAAGTAAAAAAATATAAACAAAAAAATGGGATACATCCACCACAAAAAAATGATGAAATAAAGTCGTACAAGAAGAAAGAAGACCCTCGAAAATTGTACCATTCAGGTGAGTAGAAATAATAGTTAGTAATTGAAAAATTATTTCCTTATACCTTTACAATTGACACCTCTATTGACACCTACTAACAAAAACTCCTCATAAATTATTCATTTACAAGGAGTTTAATTTTGCTTAGAGGTCCCGAGCGGATTCGAACCGCTGTGGGAGCTTTTGCAGAGCTCTGCCTAGCCACTCGGCCACAGGACCATTACTTTTGTACGATTGCAAACATAAGGCAAAACGTTTTATAACCCAATTCAATCCATTATTTTTTAGCAAGATAGTTTACGTACTTTAGCAATCTTAAAATTGCTAGTATGAATAAAATTGCTGCATCCGAGTTAATTATTAATAGTCGTGGAGCCATTTATCATGTTGATTTACGCCCAGAAGAATTGGCAGATACTATTATTACAGTTGGCGACCCCGATAGAGTTGCTGTAGTGAGTAAATTTTTCGATACAATTGAAGTTAAAAGACAACATAGAGAATTTATTGCTCATACCGGATATATTGGTAAAAAACGTATCACAGTTATTTCTACAGGCATTGGCCCAGATAATATTGATATTGTGGTGAACGAATTAGATGCACTAAAAAATATAGATTTTGAAACTCGAACTATAAAAAAAGATTTAACGCAACTCACCATCATTCGTTTAGGTACCTCTGGTTCTTTACAAGCCGATATTGCTGTAGATAGTTTGGTAGCAGGAACACATGGCCTAGGGTTAGATAATTTATTGAATTTTTATCGTTTTCAAAGCAATGAAGAAGAGCAACAACTACTGCAACAGTTTGTTGCCCACACACAATTGGCTGGCAATATTCAGCCTTATTTAGCTTCTTGCAGTAGCCATATTATTAAACATTTTGTTAATGGATTTCATCAGGGTATAACAGTTACTTGCCCTGGGTTTTACGGCCCACAAGGTAGAATTTTACGTTTGGGTATCGCCAATCCTTTTTTGGTAGATAATTTAACCAGCTTTCGTTTTGGCAACCATCGTATTAGTAATTTTGAAATGGAAACAAGTGCCATTTATGGGTTAGGCAAATTATTGGGGCATCATTGTTTAAGTGTAAATGTTATTGTAGCCAATAGAGTAAAAAAAGAGTTTAGTAAAGACGGGGCAGCAGCAGTTGAACATTTAATAAAAACTTGTTTAGCAATTATTGAAGGGATTTAGTCAATCGTCGAAAAGAGGTTGTTATTAATCAATAATTAATGATTAATAATCAATAATTTGAAATATCTAATTCGTAATCACCTAAATGTATGACAATCCACTTCTCAAAATATCAAGGTACAGGCAACGATTTTGTAATCATTAATAACCTCAGTAACAACCTTCAACTAACCACTGAGCAAGTTAAATTTTTATGCAACCGAAAGTTTGGTATTGGAGCAGATGGGTTGATGCTTTTGCAAACATCACTTGGTTTCGATTTCGAAATGAAATACTATAACTCCGATGGTAATGAAGGTAGCATGTGTGGCAATGGTGGACGCTGTTTAGTACAATATGCAAATGATAATGGCATAATAAGAGATAAGTACCGATTTATTGCTGTAGATGGGGTGCATGAAGCAGCATTTGGAGATAAAAACTGGGTAGAATTAAAAATGAAAGATGTACATGAGGTTGAATCTAAACGCCATGGTGCTTTTGTGTTAAATACAGGTTCTCCGCACTATATTCAATCGGTTGATGATGTTTTAAGCACACCCGTTGTTGCCGATGGTAAGGCAATACGTTATTCTAAGGAATTTGCCGAGCAGGGCATAAATGTAAATTTTGTACAACAAATAGAAGATGATACCATAGTTGTAAGAACTTATGAACGCGGTGTAGAAGATGAAACTTTAAGCTGTGGCACTGGTGTTACTGCTAGTGCACTAGTGTTTGCACACAACGAAAATGGGTTTAATAGAATCGAAGTAAAAACATTGGGAGGTTTTTTAGCAGTAGAATTTAATAAATTAAGTGAGGTTAGTTTTAACAATATTTGGCTTTGTGGTCCAGCATCTTTTGTGTACAAGGGAACTATCGAAGTTTAAATGTATAAAATCTAACGCACCTCAAAAAAAGGGTTATAAAAACTTAATCCTAACAAAATATTTTCTTTAAGTGCTATTGATTAATTTCGTGGCTACCCTATATCCTTTTAATTTTAAAGCTAGCTGTAAACATGATTCAATACTTTAAAAACATAGATAGCCATACCATTGAAATTACAAAACCAGAAGATGGTATTTGGGTTAATTTGGTGCCGCCATTCAAAGAAGAAGAGTTTGTAGAACTAAGTGATGGTCTTGAAATTCCAATAGAGTTTTTAAGAGACTCGTTAGATATAGATGAAAGACCACGTTACGAATTAGAAGACAATGTAAAGTTTATTGTAATTAAAACCCCTACAGAAAATAACTCTTTCATCAATAGCGATGCCTTTTACATAACCATTCCAATATGCATAATCCTTACACATAATCATATAGTTACTGTTAACTCTTTTGATAATGGTGCCATTAAAAAATTTTTAAGCTCCTTTCAAAAACGACATCCCGACAAAAGAAATATGATGGTGTTGAAAATTTTTGAAAAAATTGTTCAAGACTTTTTAGATTATTTGAAGCAAATAAATAATCGAAGAAACCAATACGAACAAAGTTTGTACGATAGTAACAGCAACGAAGATTTATTGAATTTAATGAGAATTCAAAAAAGCTTAACCTATTTTGTTACTGCCTTACGTAGTAACGAAATGTTAATGATGAAACTAGAACGCACCAATTTTTTAGCATTAAATGAAGAAGAGAGAGAATTTTTACAAGATTTAATTGTAGATATGAGCCAGGCATTAGAGATGGCCAACATTTATGCCAACATATTAAACAGCACCATGGATGCTTATGCAAGCATCATTAGCAATAACCTAAATAGTGTAATGAAACGATTAACTTCCATTACCATTATTCTTACCCTGCCTATCTTAGTTACGAGTATATATGGTATGAATGTTGATATTCCTTACCAACACAGCAACCATGCCTTCTATATTCCAGTAATATTATCATTGGTAATTTCTGTGATTATTGGATGGTATTTTTTAAAAAAGAAATGGTTCTAGGTCCAAAAAATTAGTCATCCTATTTTATTTTTCTTGTATCATGTACTGTACCTTAACCATTGTTCGATATCCAAAAATATTTATTTGGGCAGCGATATTGTCAATGGCAATTTTTAGATTACCCCTTTGGATTTCCAAAAAAAATAATTTCTACAAATTAATGGGAAGTGGCAAAAACGGCACTTTCGATAAAACACCAGATTGGCAACAATGGGCATTGTTAGAGGTATTTAAATCGGATGATTTGCCCGAAAAAATGCTCAAGTTTACTGCTAATATTAGTACACCTAAATTTATTAATGCATACTGGAAATTTTTTAAAGTTGAAAAATTGACAATAGTATTACAGCCAATTGAAAGCCATGGTAAATGGGATGGAAAATTGTGTTTTGGAATATTGCCTAAACAAACAGATTATGCTGGCCAAATTGCAGTCTTAACAAGAGCAACCATTCGATTAAATAAATTAAATGCTTTTTGGAGCAATGTATCGGGGGTAGCCAACCAAATGAGTACTGCTAAGGGTTTCATTGCTTCTTTTGGCATTGGCGAAGTACCTTTTGTTAAACAAGCCACATTTAGTGTTTGGCAAAGCAAACAAAGCATGAAAGATTTTGCCTACAACATGCACGAACACAAGGAAGTGATACAGAAAACAAAAAAAGAAAATTGGTACAGTGAAGAAATGTTTACTCGATTTATAGTTTTAGATAGTTATGGAACGTTAAATGGAAAAAATCCATTACAATAATTTCGCTATATTGCATTAATGGTTTTCCAAAAACATATTAAATGCACCTTGCTGTTGGCATATTTCCTCAATTTAATTGCAGGAGGTGATGGTGGTTGGCCTGATTACTGATGTTTCTTCGGTAAAACACTTCATCTAATTAATTAGAGTTCCTTATGAATGTTCATACAAACATTCAGGATGGTTCATTTTCCATTATTAATTAATACGAATCCTTATAAAATTGATGACACCATTAATGGTTGTCTTTAAACAAAAACGTAAATGAAAAATATTAAGTTAATTGAGGTACCTAGCGAAATTGGTGCAGGTACAAGA
>JANOZK010000085.1:0-19564 GCA_031429335.1 Chitinophagaceae bacterium
CATAGGTTGCCCCAATTGGTACTGTTACAGTTGCACTGGTAGCTGTTGCTGCAGTTACAATTGCCCTTGTTGCTCCAAAGAAAACAATATTATTTGTTGTAGTTGTATTAAAATTAGTACCTGTTAGGGTTATTGCATCACCTGGTTTTGCACTAAGGGGTGTAAAAGAAGTAATGGTGGGTGGGGCTGCTGCTCTTGTTACTGTTGTAGTATATGTTTTAATGGTTGTACTATCTTGTGCTGTAACTTTTACATCTATGGTATTGGTACCAACATTTAAACTTAATGTACCCGATGGGCTGCCACTGGTTACACTGCTATACGTTCCTCCATTTACCCTTACTTCAATTGTAGCATTGGCCTCTGCCCTAGTTGGGGTAACTGTTATACTTGTTGTAGCATTTGATACACTTGCTGTATAAGCAGTTGTTGCTGCTGCAAAACTTGGGGCTAATGTACCACTGCTTAAAGTCATTGCACTTAAATCTGCATTGGTACTTAAAGCTGCAGCCCTTGTTACTGTTGTTGTATATGTTTTAATGGTTGTACCATCTTGTGCGGTAACTTTTACATCTATGGTATTTGTACCCACATTTAAACTTAATGCACCTGATGGGCTGCCACTGGTTACACTGCTATAAGTTCCTCCATTTATCCTTACTTCAATTGTAGCATTGGCTTCTGCCCTAGTTGGGGTAACAGTTATACTTGTTGTAGCATTTGTTACACTTGCAGTATATGCAATTGTTGCTGCTGCAAAAGCTGGGGTTAAAGTGCCACTGCTTAAAGTTAATGCACTTAAATCTGCATTGCTTTGAAAGGGAACAAAAGAAAAATTATCGATAGCAAAATGATTTGCACCTCCAGCAACGGTAATTACTAATTCATCTATTAATAAATTTTGATGGCCGGGCGTAGCAAAATTTACTAACGTAAAGCCTCTGTTATTTGCATTGCTCCAACTTGCTGTTGTAAAATCACTTGCTGGTGGGCTGTAGGTAAATTTGGTTACACCACCCAATTTCCCAGTAAACGTAACATTCACTCCTGCTGTTTGATTCGAGCTACCTCCATTTGTAGAAGGATATAAGTATAGACCATTTACTTTAAATTTTTGAGTAGTTGAAACAATTGACCCAGTTGTTCCAGGTGTAACCTCTATGTATTGGTTGCTATTATTATGACCGAAATTACTACCCCCATATACCTTGAAGGTAGAACTAGGAGTTATTGTAGCATTAAATGCACCTATGTTGCTATTGGTAAAAAGTGATGTGCCTAGTGTTTCATCTTCAAAATTTTCTACAGCACCTGTTAAGGGTACCACATCGGCTAAGTCAATACTTTTAAATAAAAAATTAGCATTACCAATAGTAGTGCCACTTGAATTAGCTACAATAAACGTAAAACTTACTTCACCCACACTGCTATAACCACCAACTGGAAAAGCTGGTGAAAGATTTAAATTAGATAGATTATTTAATGTTTGTGAGTTGGCCGTATACTCACTTGCTAAGGTGTGTGTAGCTAAGGTTGCACCAAGATTATTTTTAACCGTAATGGTGAAACTGGTAAGCTTTCTATTAAAAGTTGCGTTCAAACCATATAAGTAAAAGTTGATATTTTTAAATGTAAACGATTTGCAAATACTTCCTCCTTCTGCTTTTAATGTTAGCCCGCCAGTAGAACCAGTTACAGTATTTAAGGAATCGTACATACACTGTTGATAAGCTGCAAAGCTAGAATAGCCTTGTGCTGTTGTAAAAAAAACATTTCTGGCACCATTATTTACTGCCAACTTATCGTACACTTTTTGAAAGCCAGTACTATGGCTATTAAAAGCAGAATCGGTTGTCATTAATTTGTAATTGCCATCAGCAGTACCTGTTGTACCTTGGGCGTTTACGGCACTATTGCTTATAAATACGAATAATAGCAGGGTTAAAAAATGGGTAATTGTTTTTTGCATAAAGCTAATTTTTAAGGTGATTATTCTTGAGAAAAACTGTTTAAATTAATTTCCTTCAAAGCAACGAAAGTTTAACACAGTATTTAAAAAAATGGTGTGAAATGCAGTTTTTTGTATGTGAGCAACAAGGGAGATGCTAAATGGAGAGAAAATGGACTACATATTTTCGGAAATAGTGCTATTTGGTTCTTGATATCTTAAACTTTTCAAGCAACTCATCTTTATACAATCTGGATACAGGTATGGTAGTATTGTTCACTTTTATTTGTTGAATTGTAAGCTCGTTCACATGGTTTATGTTAACAACAAATGCACGATGCACTTTAACAAAAATATCATTAGGCAGATTTTCTAAAGCCCAAGCCAATGAGTTGCGAAGTGTATATTTTTTTTCGGTTGTATAAATAACAATATAATTTCCAGACCCTTCGATATGGGTAATTTTATTGGTGTTAAGCCGAACCAAGTCGGCACCAGTTTTAAAACTCAAATAACTATTACTCAGTTGTGGGTTGTTTAAAAATGCCAATTGAATGGCAGCTAAAACATCGGCTTGTTTAAAGGGTTTTGTTATGTAGGCAGCAGGGTGTTTGGCTAAAGCTAGTAAAAGTGTAGGTGAGTCGGAATATGCTGTTATAAAAATAAAGGGTAGCTTACAAGTATGGTTAATGTAATCGGCTATTTCCATGCCTTCATGGTTATCAGATAAATTAATATCTAACAAAATAATATCTGGCATAAAACTGTCTATTTCTGCAAGTGCATCATGTTTAGTGTGAGCCATTTGTATGCTTTTACACCCAAATGAAGCCAATATCGTTTTCAAATGTTCGGCTATTAGCACTTCATCTTCTACAACTAAGAGTTTTTTATTTCGTAACATTTAAATTTTAAATTTTAACATAAACAAAACACCATTGCCATTTTTATATTGATAAACACCTTTTATTTGCTTGCAAAAAACATTAATTAAAGTAGACCCTAATCCTTGTGAAGGATTGTTTTCATCAAAACCAATTCCATTATCAGCATACACCAGTTCTATTTCGTTCTCGCCATTTATTCGTTTTAATTGTATGTCTATGATTTGGTTTTCTTGATTTACAAAAGCATATTTTAAAGAGTTAGATATCAATTCAGACATAATCATTCCGATACTAGTGCATTGGCTTACCGTAAAAATAATATCTTCAATATTACAATTTATATGTGATGCTTTGTTTTCAACCATTTTTTTTATGTTTTCAACAAATACATTAAAGTAAACCTTAGTAGAAATTTTTTCTACATCATCCTGCCTATATAATAATTCATTTACTAATGCCATGGCTGTTAATCTTCTCGAAACATCCTGTAAAGCATTGTCATCCTTATTTTTATTCAGCATCATTTGCATATCAATAATAGATAACATAAACTGCAAATTATTTTTTACCCGATGGTGAATTTCTTGAATTAAAACATCTTTTTCAATCAGCAATTCATCCAATTGTTTGGTTCTTTTTGCAATTACTTTTTCTAGCTTTTTATTTTGATTTACCAAATACTTAGTTCGTAACCTATAGAAAATAAATGCACCAATAAAAGCAATGAGACTCCAAAAAAGTATCCATCGCTGGTCAATAATAAAGCTCACTAATCTATTGTCGTTGTAGGGCTTTATTACTGTTTCACTAGTATAATTTGAAACAGAACCTATAAGCGTAAAGTTGAATAAATAACCATCCATTTTATTTGCTGTTTCATCATTTACTTTTAACATGGATGAATTATTTCCACCTGCAATTCCATCATTAAATTTATAGTACAGTATTAAGTTTTTGCTATACTTTGATACTTCGGTAGTAGCATTTTGTTGTATTTCAGCTTTCAACAAAGGCCTGCTCCAAATCCTTACTTCGTCAATAAAACCATTAAAGAATTGATCCCAAAAATTATTGCCACCAATATCTATTTGTGCTGTTTGGTTAAAAATATGATAGGTAAAAGGTAAACCAACAGGTTGGCCATCGAGATAGAGTTGAGAACCGTTGATAACTCCTTCTTGAAATACAAATGCAACATGGTGCCATTTGTTATCATTCAAACTTGGGCCATAGCAATATAATTTTCGTTCCTTCCAATCGTATGTTCCTAATCGATAGCCAAATAGTGTAATTTGATAGGCTAATTGTTTGCTTATAATGGGGTGCCATTCAAAGTTAGTACTGTCAACAATTTTAATAGTAGCTTCTAAAGTGCCATTATTGATATTTAGCAATGGAGAATAAGGGGCTCTGATTTGGTCATCTTTTCCATCGAAATTGAGTGAATTACCTTTTTGAGATGTAGGTAGTTTATTTTGGGTTTGCTGTGCAGCAACTATGCAGTTGATGAGTAATAATGAAACTAAAATGTAAATTTTAAAATTCATGCAATTAAGTTTCTACTAGTGTATTAAAATGACGAGGAAACAATTTTACATTTTAAAAGTACTATAGAATAATGCAATTGATACATTTATATTTTATTACTCTTTTAAAATATTTGCTCCAACAACTCCTCCTGCTTCAATGTTTTTTGTTCACCGTTTCTTAAATCTTTTAAAATACAGGTTCCTTCTTCCATTTCTTTGGTGCCAATAATTACTGCATAAGCAATATTCTTTTTTTCGGCGTATTTGAACTGCTTATCAAACTTGGTTTGCTCATAAAAAATTTCGCAGCGTATGCCACTGTTTCTTAATTGTTGCATTAAGTTGAAAGCTGTTTTACTTTCTGCTTCGCCTAAATTAAAAAACAAAAGTTGTGTGCCAATTTCTATAGTTTCTGGAAATAGTTTCAGTTCTTCCAATACATCATAAATTCTATCAACCCCAAAGCTAATACCTACCCCAGGAACATTGGGTACACCAAAAGTACCTGTTAAATCGTCATATCGCCCACCGCCACCAATGCTGCCCATTTGTACATTTTTGGCTTTAATTTCGAAGATGATGCCTGTGTAGTAGTTTAAGCCTCTTGCTAAAGTAAAGTCAGTAATGAGTGGTGAATGGTGAGTAGTGAGTGGGTAGTTTAAGATGTACTCAACTTCTTCGATACCTTGTTTGCCTAAATCCATTTTACCAATTAGCTCTTCCAGTTTTGAAAGTTTTTCTTCATTGCTTCCTTCAATAGATAAATAAGTTTCTATTGTAGCAATTTGTGTTTCATTTAATCCACGCTGACCCAACTCTTCTTTCACTTTTTCTAAACCAATTTTATCTAGTTTGTCAATGGCAATGGTAATGTCAATCATTTTATCGGCACCGCCACATATTTCGGCCAAAGCAGCCAATATTTTACGGCTGTTAATTCTTATCTCAACGTCAATACCCAGCTTCTCAAAAACAGTTGCATAAATATTTACCAGTTCCACTTCGTTGAGTAAAGATTTACTTCCAACAACATCTGCATCGCATTGATAAAATTCTCTGTAACGCCCACGTTGTGGCCTATCGGCTCTCCAAACTGGTTGAATTTGATAACGTTTAAAGGGTAAGGTGAGTTGCCCTAAATTCATAGCAACATAACGTGCAAATGGAATGGTTAAATCGTATCGTAGGGCACGTTCGGTGATTTCCTGATTATTTTTTCCAGCCAATACTTTTTCAAATTCAGTTCTTGCTTTCTCGTGTTTTTCTGGTCGGTCTAAACCATTGTTTAATATTTTAAAAATCAGTTTATCACCTTCATCTCCATACTTTCCCGTTAAGGTATCTAAGTTTTCCATGGCTGGCGTTTCCAACGGTTGAAAGCCATACAACTCAAACACATTTCTAATGGTCGTAAAAATATAGTTTCGTTTACGAACTACTGCTGCACTAAAATCTCTTGTTCCTTGTGGTAAACTTGGTTTCATAATCGTGATTCGTGAGTGGTGATTGGTGAGTTTATGCCACAATCATTTTACTCAGCATTTGAAATGTTTTTATAATTAAGGTTCCTATTTCGGTTATTTCTTCTTTGCGAAAATATTCTAATTCACTTGCCATATCAAATATGGTATCTACTTCAATCAATGAGCCTCTTGATATTTCAAAAAAACGTTTTCTTTCTAGAATTGACTTTCTTGAACAGCCTTCGGCAAGATTTAAGTGAACTGATAATGCTGCACGTCTTAGTTGCTGCATCATATTAAAACGTTCTTCCTGTGGCAATAGTTTAGATAATTTATAGCATGCTATAACAAATGATTTACTGCTGCTAAAAACATCAAGTTTTGTATGACTGAGTTGAAGAAACATGTTGTATTTTTTAGTTGAATAAATATACGAATGTATCAGCACTCAGGTTTCACGATTGTCTCTCACGATTCACAATTGCTTCACAAGCCTTATCAATCATTTCAAATACTTTATGATATCCATCTTCTTCACCATACCAAGGATCTGGAACATTTTTATTTTGGTTGGGGTATAACTCATTTAACAATAAATGGGTTGTACTTTCATTAAATAATTTACCGCTTATTTTTTTAACATCTGCATAATTGCTACTATCCATTACATAAATTCTATCAAAATTCAACATATCTTCTTTCACAAATTGCCTACATTGTTGGTGGCTAATATCAACACCATTTTGTTTGGCCACTTTTTGCGATAAATGATGTGGTGCATTGCCAACATGGTACCCAGCAGTACCAGCACTTTGCACCTGCCAATTTAAATTGAGCTTATTGGCTTTATGCTGCAAAATTCCCTCTGCCAATGGGCTTCTGCAAATATTGCCTAAACAAACCATTAAAATTTTCATTGGTAGCAAATATAGTTTTTGTAGTTGGTTTGTCTCTCTTGTGTCATTTTTTAGTTCAAAATTTAAAAGGTTTATGGAAAATTTTTAGTAATAGCATCTAAGTATAAAACTGGCCAGTTTAGTAAAGTATTCATCACCAAAAAAAATGATTTATGAAACCTGAAAACATTTTAAACAGCGATGTAATTGATATTGTTTTTGAAAACAGAAACAAAGAGTATGGTGCCTATCAATTACGCAAAAATTATGGCAAAAGAATGAACAAGTCTTTAGCTGTAACCATACTAATTGTTATTGTATTTGCCTTATCTCAAAGCTTTAAAGTACCTGTTAAAAAGGGGACAATTATTTTGGGTAAATTAAACGATGTTGATTTATCTGCGTATAAAGCACCCAAAGAGCCAGTAAAGAAAATTGAACAAGAGCAGCCAAAAACTGTACAAAAAAAAGACGTTGCAACGGCTGCAGATGCACCCCCTATTATTGTTAAGGATAGATTTGCCAACAACAATATGTCTGATGTAGAAAAAATGGATACTTCCTTGCTAGGTGGAACAGAAACAGACGGCAAAGCAGTAACAACCGAAGTTGGTATTACCAAAGACAAGCCATCTGTTGGCGATGGAACAATTGTTCAACCAATAGTTAAGGAACAAGAAGAGGATAATAATCCATTGGTAATTGCAGAGTTTATGCCCGAATTTCCTGGGGGTAGAGATGCTTTAATTCGTTTTTTACAAAACAATTTACGCCAACCTGGCGATTTTGAAGAAGGACAAAAAATTACGGTTGTAGCTAGCTTTGTAGTAGGCGAAGATGGTAACATTAACGGCATTAGCATTGTACAAAATGGTAGAGAAGATTTAGATAAGGAAGTAGTTAGGGTGATAAAAAAGATGCCACGCTGGAAAGCAGGCATGCAAAATGGGCGTTCAGTGTCAGTATATTATAAAGTTCCCGTAACATTTGTGTCAAACGAATAAATTAATTCCATAAATTGCCGCTCCTCAGTAATAAATAGTTTTATTAAATGGAAAATGAGTTCAGAGATAGGCAAAGAAAAAGTTATGTGATCATGAGAATGATTTACGATATTACCATGGCCTTACTTTTTATAGGTATGGCCGTGGTTATGTTCTTTGCAGAAAAACTAAAAATTGATAAAATCATAACTTTTGATTCAACTTTTAGATATATGTTTGGGGCAATCTGCTTATTGTATGGTGGATTTAGGTTGTACAGAGGCTTTAAAAGAGATTATTAATGATGAACAAGAAACTTTTTTATTATTTGATTGTAATGGGTTTTGTTTCTTGCAATAATTCCAATAACCAAAAGCCAAAAACCGATACACCTAGAACAGGTACTTTGGTAATTAGTGTTGATGAAAGTTTTAAACCAGCTATGGAGCAGCAGATTGGTGTGTATCAATCCTCTTATCCTGAGACTAAAATAATTGCCTCCTACAAACCCGAGGTAGAATGTTTTAAAGATTTGCAAGCTGATAGCACAACCATGATTTTTGTAGCTCGTGGATTGAATAAGAATGAAGAAGAATTTTATAGTGCAAAATTATCATACAAACCAGAAGATGATGTGATTGCTTACGATGCGGTTGCAGTAATTGTAAATATTAATGCCAAAGACAGTTTGTTTACCATACAAAAATTAAAAGATATTTTAAGTGGCAAAATAAATACCACAGTAGTAATGGATGGTAATAATGCAACAAGTACAGTGCGTTATTTAAAAGATTCTGTTTTACGTGGATTGCCATTTGGTGAAAATGTTGTTGCTGCCAAAGGAAGCCAAGATGTCGTAGATGCCGTAATTAAAAATGAAGGCTCAATTGGTTTTGTTGGTTTAAGTTGGGTAGGCAATAACAATGAACCAAAACAAAGGGAACAGTTAAAAAAAATACGATTGGGTCTAGTAGAATGTGTTAAATGTGATGAAAAAGAAGTATTTGCTAAGCCAAGCCAAAGCACTATAACATTTTCTCAGTACCCTTTGGCACGACCCTTGTATTTCATAATTAAAGAAAACTATTTAGGCGTAGGTAATGCCTTTAAAAATTTTTTAATTTTAGAACGAGGTCAACTTGTTTTTAGAAGAGCATCTTTAGCACCGGCTAAGATGGACTTTAAAAAAAGAGGGGGCTTAATTAAAGAGTAAGCATAATAAAATAGGTATTTAACAAAAAACAAAATTAAATGAAGAAGACTGTTTCACTTGTTATGGCTGTATTACTTTCTATAACAATTACCAATGCACAAAATTTAGCAGATGGTATAAAAATGATTTCTTACCAGAAAAGTAAATCGGCTGTAGATGTTTTGTCGAAAGCCTACAACAGCAACAACAAAGATCCTCAAACCATTTATTGGTATGGGCAAGCATTGTTGAGCAACGAAGAATTTGCTGCTGCAAAAGCCGTTTACCAAAAAGCATTACAAGATCAAGTGAATGATGCTTGGATTTGGATTGGTATGGGCCATGTTGAAATATTGGAAGGTGGCGACATGAATGCTGCCAAACAAAAATTTGAACAAGCTATTACCGCAACAACAGAAACAAAAGGAAAAAATAAAGGCAAAGCCAACCCAGCAATATTAAATGCAATTGGCCGTGCCAATGCAGATGGTGGAAGCAAATTTGGCGATCCTAATTATGCCATTGATAAGTTGAAGCAAGCAGGTGATCTAGATAAATTAAATGCTGAAATTTTTGTTAACATGGGTATATGTTACAGAAAATTAGGGGGCGAAATGGGCGGAGAAGCTGTAAAAGCTTTTAACGAAGCTACCATTCGTGATCCTAAAAGTGCCAATGCTTTTCACCAAATTGGTCAAATTTATGCTAGCCAAAATAACAAAGATTTAATGGAAGAATATTATGGTAAAGCCATTGGTGCCGACATCAATTATCCTCCAGTTTATTTAGATTGGTTTAAATATTACCAAAATAGAAACATCAATACAGCAAAAGATTATATCGAAAAGTATATTCAATTAGCCGATAAAGACTGTAAAACAGATTACTTCTATACCAACTATTTGTTTAGAGCAGGTAAATACCAAGAATCGTTAGACAAAACAAAATCTATGGAGGCTGGCGACTGTAAAACATTTGTTATGCTACCAATTTTATATGCTTTTAACTATGACAGGTTGGGCGACAGTATTCTTGCAAAACAAAATTTAGAAAAATTTTTTACTACTGCACCGGTTGACAAAATTGAACCTGTACATTACGAATTAGCAGTAAAAGTATTTAGTAAGTTTCCTGGAAGTGAACTTACAACTGCTAGCTATTTACAAAAAGCGATAGATAACGATACAGCTAAAGCCAATAAGCTTACTTATATGAAACAAGCTGCCGATATGTTTGGTAAAGCAAAAATGTACGGGGAGCAGATAAAATGGCTCACCCTGTATAATGGTTTAAAAGGATCTATGGTAGAGTTTGATCATTATACCATTACCAATGCATCTTACTTAAGTAAAGATTATGTTGGCACTATGGCTTATGCACAAAAATATATTGAAGCAGTTCCAGAAAAGCCACAAGGGTATGTGTTTAATGTAAAATCAGCTAAAGCTTTAGATACAACTTCTAACCCAGGTATTGCAATCGAAGCATTATTACAATACAACACATTTTTAGCTAAAGATTCAGTAAAAAATAAAAATACCCTTGTAAGTAATTTATTTTACATATTTAATTATTATGCAAATATTTTAAAAGATTACCCGAAGGCTTTAGAGTATTGCGATAAAATTTTAGCCATCATTCCTGGAGATGCCGATATGACTGATGCTAGAAAAGTAGTAGAAGGAAGAATGAATAGGCCAGCAACAAAGCCTGCTACTGGAACAAAACCAGCCACTCCTCCTGCTGCAACAGGCACAAAACCTGCTACTGCACCAGCTGCAACAGGCACAAAACCACCACCAGCATCTGGTACCCCCAAAAAAAAATAAACACATAGGCTATAACAAAAAAAAGAAAAACTCTTCCTTAACGGAGAGTTTTTCTTTTTTTTGTTTGTACACACTTATTTTTGCCATTCATTTTAAAATGCTATGCAATTGTTTACTTTCTTAAATGCTACTACTACCAGTACAGCTGCAAATTATTTACCCATTGCCATACAACTAATTTTTGCAGCAGGTTTTGTTGCAACCATGTTGGCACTATCTGCAATGGCTGGTCCAAAAAGAAAAACAAAAGATAAATTAGCCACTTTTGCAAGTGGGATAGAAACCCATGGCGATGCTAGGCAACCAATGGCTATCAAGTACTTTTTAGTAGCAATATTGTTTGTTTTGTTCGATGTAGAGGTAATTTTCTTTTATCCTTATGCCGTAAATTTTAAAGAATTAGGATGGAATGGGTTTTTAGCAGTTTTAATGTTTGTATCATTCTTTTTAATAGGGTTCACTTACATTATAAAGAAAGGTGCACTAAAGTGGGAAGAATAAATCAATTTATAATTAAAAATTAAAAATTAATAACAAAAACAAGTTGCATTTGTATTTATTAATTATTAATTATCAATTCTTAATGAACTATGCGTCCAGTACGATTTAACAATACGCCAAAAGAGGCATTAATTTCAACTAGTTTGCAAGTAGCAGAGTTGCCCGATGGGCATCAAGGCGATGGCTTTTTTGCAAGCAAATTGAGCGATGTAATTGGCTTAGCAAGAAAAAACTCTATTTGGCCTTTGCCTTTTGCAACCAGTTGCTGTGGTATAGAATTTATGGCAACTATGGGTAGCCACTACGATTTGGCTAGGTTTGGTAGCGAAAGAGTAGGTTTTTCTCCACGACAATGCGATTTGTTAATGGTTATGGGAACCATTGCTAAAAAAATGGGTCCTGTTTTACGCCAAGTTTATTTACAAATGGCCGAACCACGTTGGGTAATTGCAGTGGGTGCTTGTGCAAGTAGTGGTGGTATTTTTGATACTTATAGTGTATTACAAGGTATAGATCAGGTAATACCAGTAGATGTGTATGTGCCAGGTTGCCCTCCACGCCCTGAAGCAATTATTGAAGGTGTAATGAGAATACAAGATTTGGTGCAAAACGAAAGTATGAGAAGAAGAAATACGGAGCATTACAAAGCATTATTAAATAGTTACGGGATTGAATAAAACCAATTTGATAATTTGATAATTTGCCAATGTGCTAATACAATTATCGGATTATCGAATTATCGAATTATCATTTTATGGCGTTAACCAACGAAATAGTACAACAAAAATTAGTAGAAAAATTTGGAGATCAACTTACCCATTGGGAAGAACCCTTTGGTATGTTAACTTTTACGGCTCCAAAAGAAATAAATCTTAAGGTACTGCAATTTTTGTATGATGATGAAACCTTGCAATTTCAATTTTTAACCGATTTGTGTGCAGTGCATTACCCAGATAAAAAAGGAGAAGAAATAGCCATGGTTTATACGGTACACAATTTGGCAAAAAATATTAGGGTACGTTTAAAAGTTTATACCGATGCAGAAAAAACGGAAGTGTTTACTACATCGGCATTATACGAAGCTGCCAATTGGATGGAAAGAGAAACCTATGATTTTTATGGCGTTAATTTTATTGGGCATCCTAATTTAAAACGAATTATGAATGTTGATGAAATGGATTATTTTCCTTTAAGAAAAGAGTATCCTTTAGAAGATCAAACACGAATTGATAAAGACGATGCCATGTTTGGAAGAGATGGGAGGGGCATATAGGTTTAAATGCGAATAGGTAAATACGATATTAAAGCTGAACGAAAATCTATATTAAAAGCACTTGCATTTTATAGTTTATACGTTACTTGGACAATCTTTTTTATCGAAAGAGACCCAAAGAAAATTTGTAGAGATGGAGCATTGATATGTGGACTACCATTTCTTTGGAATACTTTTTGGTTTAATTATTATAAAAATAAGAAGTTGAACAATGAGCAAAACGTTGAAGTGTGCGACGCAACGTAAGTTAAATTGATTGGCTATGCCAACACAAATACAAAAAACAAAATAGAGAAAGCATTTGTAAATACAAAAGTTGGAAACCTAATTATATAAAATGTCAGACATATTACATCATCATATTAACCTCCCTGAGGGCTCCATAGAAAAGGAAACAACTACCTTAAATCTAGGGCCAACACATCCTGCAACACATGGAGTTTTTCAAAACATTATTGAGTTGGATGGTGAACGAATTATTAGTGCAGAACAAACTGTAGGTTATATTCATAGGGCATTTGAAAAATTAGCCGAAAGAAGACCGCTATATCAAATTACAACAATTACAGATCGATTAAATTATTGCTCATCGCCAATAAACAACATGGGTTGGCATATTACCTGCGAAAAATTATTGCAAATACAAACACCCAAGCGTGTTGATTATTTAAGGGTAATTATTATGGAATTAGCCAGAATTACCGATCACTTAATTTGTAATTCAATTGTTGGGGTAGATAGTGGTGCTTACACTGGTTTTTTATATGTGATGCAATACCGTGAGTTGGCTTATGAAATTTATGAAGAGGTTTGTGGTAGTCGTTTAACAACCAATATGGGTCGTATTGGTGGTTTTGAAAGAAATTTTACTGATGCTGCTTTTCAAAAGTTAGAAAAATTTTTACACGAGTTTCCAAAAGTTTGGAAAGAATTCGAAAACTTATTTACTAGAAACAGAATCTTCATGGATCGCTTAATTGGTACAGGAGCCATTAGTGCCGAAAGGGCTTTAAACTATGGTTTTACAGGTCCTAATTTACGTGCAACTGGTGTAGATTATGATGTACGTGTACACGCCCCTTATAGCAGTTACCAAGATTTCGATTTTATTGTTCCAGTAGGTAGCACTGGCGATAATTACGATAGATTTTTAGTTCGTGGAGAAGAGGTGTGGCAAAGTTTAAGTATTATAGAGCAAGCCTATAGAAAAGTGCAAGAATTTAAAGGTGCCGAAGCAGATGTTTACCATGCAGATGTACCAGAATATTATTTGCCCGAAAAGAAAGATGTGTATACTAAAATGGAAGCATTAATTTGGCATTTTAAAATAATAATGGGCGAAATTGATATGCCAAAAGGCGAAGTTTATCAAAGTGTTGAAGGCGGAAATGGAGAATTGGGTTTTTACTTAATTAGCGATGGAGGAAGAACACCGTATAGATTGCACTTTCGAAGACCAAGTTTTATTTATTATCAAGCGTACAGTGAGCTTACAAAAGGAGCCATGCTAAGCGATGCTATTATGACCATGAGTAGCTTAAATTTAATTGCCGGCGAGTTAGATGGATAATTATTACAATATTTTAAGTAACTAGTTTACTTATTGAAGAACGAATTATAAAATAAAATACCCTTTTGGGTTTGGGCATTATGACAAAGTTTAACGATACACAAATGCAAGAATTTAACAGGTTAGTAGCCCGTTATCCTAGCGACAAACAAAAAAGTGCGTTATTGCCAGTTTTGCATTTGGCACAAGATACATTTGGTGGTTGGTTAAGTGCCGGAACAATGGATTATGTGGCCGAATTATTACAAATTCAACCTATCGAAGTTTATGAGGTTGCCACATTTTATAGCATGTATAACTTAAAACCTGTTGGTAAACATTTGTTCGAAGTTTGCCATACTGGGCCGTGCATGGTTAGTGGTTGTGATGATATAATTGATTACATAAAAAGTAAATTAGGTATTGGTGTAGGCGAAACAACGCCAGATGGTTTATTTACTTTGAAAACAGTTGAGTGTTTGGGTGCTTGCGGCTATGCACCAATGATGCAATTAGGTAAAACTTATAGAGAGCATTTAACCAAAGAAAAAATAGATGCCATAGTTGAGGAATGTACTAGCAGTGCAGCAATAAATAATTAAGCATGAAAAAGAATTTTTTGTTATATGGTTTATTGTTAGTGGGACTCATGTCGTTTGCCCAAACAGCAGCTGAAAAACAAATAAGTGATGCAGTTTTGGCTGTACATAAAGCCATATTTGTAAATAAAGATAGTCTTACTTTAGAAGCTATTATTGCAACTGAATTATCTTACGGTCATTCAGGTGGTAAAGTTGAAGACAGAACAGAAATGATTAATAATGTTGCTAAAAATAGATCTGTTTATACAAATCTTGATGCAAAAATACTATCAGTGAATATTCAAGGTAAAACTGCTGTAAGCAGATATTTATTAACAGGTATTGAAACTAAGATGGATGGGACATCAACAAATTTAAAGTTGAATATTTTACAAGTTTGGATCAAAGAAAAAAAAGTGTGGAAATTATTGGCAAGGCAAGCAGTTAAAATAAGTTAGTATGAAGTTTTTCCTTGTTTGGATTTTAGTATTAGTAAGTTCTTTAGTTATTGGGCAAGATACTGTAGGGTTAAAAAAAGCAACAGTAGCTTTGAATGAAGCATTACTAAAAAAAGATGCCGCTGCTTTACAACTTTTGATGCATGATAATTTAAGTTATGGTCATAGCAATGGTTGGATACAAACTAAGCAAGATGTAATGGCAGATTTTGTGAGCGGTAAAATTGAGTATAAGAAAATTGAAGCTGGAGAAGAAAGTTTCACCATTGCAAAACAAGCTGTAGCCGTAAGAAGTATTACAAAAGTTGAAGGTGTTGTAAATAGCACAACTTTTAGTTTGAGCTTACAGGTTTTGCAAGTTTGGAAAAAGATAAAAAAGCAGTGGGTTTTAATTGCTAGGCAAAGTGTGAAACTGAATTAATAGTTAAGTATTAAATAAATTAATATGAGCAAGAAGATACATTTACCAATTATTGTTGAACAAGATGAGGACAAGGTATATATCGTTTCTTGTCCTCAATTTAGAGGTTGTCATTCTTATGGTTCAACGATTGATGAAGCTATGCAAAATTTAAATGAGGTTATTGAAATGTGTATGCAAGAAGAAGGCATTGAAAACATAAACTCATTTATTGGTTTTAGGGAAGTTGAAATGGAAGTTTTGTAGTTTTTTAATCATATTTTAATTCCTGTTTATTGTAACCTTTAATATGTTTGCTCAATAATTAAATCATATGAGTAGTAAACAAATAGTTCTTTCAGGAAAAGATATGATTAAACTTTTAGAGAAACTTGGGTTTGAAATTGTGAGGATTAATGGTTCTCATCATCGAATGAAAAATGATGATGGAAGAGTTACAACCATTCCTGTTCATAAAAACAAGGATTTGCCCAAAGGGTTGATGAGAAAAATTATTAGAGAAGATTTGGAAATGACTTTGGAGGCATTTGAAAATAGTGTAAATGAACATTTGTAACTGTAATATTGATGAAGCCATTTCACAAAATAGAAGCAATTGTAGTTTGGGGATTATTAATCATTTCAATACTTATGTTAATTTTTTTTGAAAATAAAAAATGGGTGATTATCCCATGGAGTATTATTGGAATATTGGAATTACTATATGAAGAAAAAAGGTATAAAAAAGATAAGTAAAGTACTAAAAGTTGAAGTGTGCGACGCAACAGGTGTTGAAGAATGTTAGAGCGTTGGTAACATAAATATTTTATAACAAAACACAATAATCCCCCTTTAGGGGATAGGTTTATGGCAGTAAAATTATTATTAGAAAAAGATCACGTAGAAGGCATCAAGTTTTATGATGTTTATCGCAGAGAAGGCGGCTACAGTAGTGTAGAAAAAGCTTTGAAAACAATGGATCCTGCATCTATTGTTGAAGAAGTAAAAAAGAGTGGTCTTCGTGGGCGTGGTGGTGCAGGTTTTCCAGCAGGTTTAAAATGGAGTTTTATTGCAAAACCAGAAGGCGTTCCACGTCACTTGGTTTGTAATGCTGATGAAAGTGAACCAGGCACTTTTAAAGACAGGTACTTGATGGAGTTTCTTCCTCATTTATTAATAGAAGGATTGATTGTTTCATCTTATGCTTTGGGTAGTAACGATACTTACATTTATATACGTGGTGAATATGCATGGATTGTAGATATTTTGGAACATGCTATTGATGAAGCCAAGGCCAATGGATGGTTGGGTAAAAATATTTTAGGCACAGGTTTCGATTGTGAAATTCATGTACAACGTGGTGCTGGTGCCTACATTTGTGGCGAAGAAACCGCCTTAATAGAAAGTTTAGAAGGCAAACGTGGCAATCCAAGAATTAAACCTCCTTTTCCGGCTGTTCAAGGTTTATGGATGAGGCCAACAGTGGTAAATAATGTAGAAACCTTAGCAGCAGTAGTGCCTATTATAAACATGGGTGGCGATGAGTATGCAAAAATTGGTGTAGGAAAAAGTACAGGTACAAAATTAATTAGTGCTTGTGGTAACATAAATAAGCCTGGTGTATATGAAATTGAAATGAACCTTAGTGTAGAGGAGTTTATTTACAGTGCTGAATATTGTGGTGGTATGGCAAATGGTAAAAGATTAAAAGCTTGCATTCCTGGCGGATCATCTGTACCAATTTTACCAGCCAACTTATTATTAAAAACAGCAAAAGGCGAAACCCGTTATATGAACTATGAAAGTTTAAGCGATGGTGGTTTTGCAACTGGTAGTATGTTGGGTAGTGGTGGTTTTATTGTTTTAGATGAAGACCAATGTATTGTAAAAAACACTTTTACATTAGCAAGATTTTATCGCCACGAAAGTTGTGGTCAATGCAGCCCTTGCCGAGAAGGTACAGGTTGGATGGAGAAAATATTATGGCGTTTAGAAAAAGGAGAGGGCAAAACAAGTGATATAGATTTGTTGTGGGATATTCAACGCAGAATTGAAGGCAATACCATTTGTCCATTGGGTGATGCAGCAGCTTGGCCAGTTGCAGCAGCTATTAGGCATTTTAGGGACGAGTTTGAGTGGCATGTTAATAATCCACAAGAAGCTCAAGTAAAGAATTTTGGATTGGCACATTATGCAGATGAAATACATGTTCCTGTATAATTGAAGTAAAAAGGCAAAAGTAAAAACCTAAAAGCTAACAAATGGAACAGCAAGATATTAAACATAGATGCTACCATTTTTCGTTAGAAGTAATAAGGTTTTTAAGGTTGTGTAAATAGGATGCTTTAAGTATGGTTGTTATCAAACAGGTTATGCGTTCTGCAACATCTGTTGGTGCAAATGTGGTTGAGGCAAAGAATAGTTCTTCAAGAACTGAGTTTAAGCGGTACTATCAGATTGCTTTAAAATCTTGTAATGAAACAAAGTATTGGCTTTGTATCTTACAAGATGGTTTTGAAGTTAATCATGAGGAGTTAACGAAAATATTAAATGAAGCAAACGAGATCTCAAAAATTCTTGCGGCTTCAATTATTAAATTAAAAGGTCTAATCAAGGAATAATTTTTTGTTTTTGACTTTTAACTTTTGACTTTATGTCTGAACAAACATTTTTTAAAGTAACAATCGACAACATTACTATTGAAGTTCCAGCAGGAACAACAATTTTAAATGCTGCTCGTAAAATTGGTGGAGAAGTTGCTCCGCCAGCGATGTGTTATTACAGCAAACTAGAAGGTAGTGGTGGTAAATGCCGTACCTGTTTGGTAGAAGTAAGTAAAGGCTCTGAAAAAGATCCTAGACCTATGCCCAAACTTATTGCAAGTTGCCGAACACCTATTATGGATGGTATGGAAGTAAAAAATATTACTTCGCCAAAAGTATTAGATGCAAGAGCTGGTGTGGTAGAGTTCTTGTTAATCAATCATCCGCTAGATTGCCCAGTTTGCGATCAGGCTGGTGAATGTCATTTACAAGATTTAAGCTACGAACATGGCAAAGAAGGCACACGTTATGAGTTTCAAAGAAGAACTTTTCATAAAGTTGATTTAGGCGACAAAATTCAATTACACATGACTCGTTGTATCATGTGTTTTCGTTGTGTTTTTACTGCCGATCAATTAACCGAAAAAAGAGAACATGGCATTTTAGATAGAGGCGATCATGCTCAAATAGCCACTTTTATTGAAAAGAATTTACAAAACGATTTTATAGGAAACGTAATCGATGTTTGCCCAGTTGGTGCTTTAACAGACAAAACTTTCCGTTTTAAAAATAGGGTTTGGTTTACCAAACCAGTTGATGCACACAGAAGCTGTGAAACACCAAATTGTTGTGGCGAAGTTCAACTATGGATGAGGGGCAATGAAGTATTTAGAGTTACAGCCAGAAAAGACGAATGGGGCGAAGTTAAAGAAGCAAGCAACGGCAAAACTGGTTGGATTTGTAATACTTGTAGGTTTGATAAAAAAGAAGCAACAGACTGGATAATTGAGGGGCCAAGCAACATCAATAGGCACTCAGTTATTTCGCAAGGGCATTATATTGGCGGAGTAAAACCTTTAGAAACTTTACCAGCAGTTCTAAAAGGCCGACAACCAAAATTATTAATGGACATACATAGCGTTAGCGAAGTAAATAAAACAAATATTGAGTTGAGTAAGTTATAAAGACCTGCACATTCAAGTGATTTTTAAATAAACTAATTTTTTATAAATGACCTTACTATCTCTAGATGTTTTTTTGTTAATTGAAAAGCTTGCATTAATTGTAATTATTACTTTTGCAACCTTGGGCATTGCCTTATACACCACTTTTGCCGAACGTAAAGTAGCAGCTATTTTACAAGATAGGCCAGGCCCCAACCGTGCTGGTCCATTTGGTTTATTACAACCTTTAGCCGATGGCGTTAAAATGTTTACTAAAGAAGAAATTATACCTACCCATGCTAGTAAATGGTTGTTTATTTTGGGCCCTGGTTTAGCTATGACAGCAGCTTTAATGACCTGTGCAGTAAT